>NZ_JBFHJW010000045.1:0-36281 GCF_041595635.1 Labilibaculum sp. | reverse complement strand
GTGCATGACACATGTCAAGCTTTTCTTTTAGAGTGAGTTGCTGTAGTATTTCTTCTATTTTTTTGTCTGTAGCTTTGTTCTGAGCTAGAAGTTGATTTGTTCCCATTAGACTTAGTAGGATGATTATAAATGATAATTTTTTCATTTATTATAAGTTAAGTTTTAAAGTTGTAGGCTCGTTTTATAAGATAATGGTTTGTATTGCTCTTGCTGGTATTTCAATTTCTGTGGCTGTTGCAGTTCCAATATACAATTTATAAGTGATTGCTTCTTCCGAAGAATTCATCACAACATTTACAAGGCTTCCATCTTCGTTTATAAATGAAGTGCTTTGAAGAAAGCTATTGCTCACCGAATTGCTTACTCTTTTTGCTCCAGGTAGAATGTATCTGGAGAAATGTCCCAGGTAAAAATAGGATGGAGTGTAAATTAAACTGTCTTTTTGAGTATCAGCATGAATAGGAGCAAAGCATAAATTACCCACATGATTTGGTCCTCCGGTTTGGTCTAACAAGATATTCCAGTCGGTCCAGCCCACTGTTCCGCAATTAAAATCGTTAATGATTGCATCTCCGTATCGTTCTGCATTTGGCCAGTACTGGTATTTTTCAGGATCGAATTTTTCGTTGCATCCTTCGGTGAAAAGTAATTTTTTATCAGGATATGCTTCCTGTATCTTTTTTTCATTGTCGAACATGGCTTTTCCACCGCGCCAGGTTTCGTACCAGTGAAAACCGGTTCCCCAGGCATATTTAGTAGCTTCAGCATCGTCGAAAATAGTGTTGGCTCTTTGGGTCATTAAGTCGCGGTTATGATCCCAAACTACAATATTTTTATCGCCTAATCCTTCTTTTTCAAGGATTGGACCCAAATGGTTTTTCAAGAAATCTCTTTCTTCTTCGGCAGTATAAATACACGATTCCCAAATTTGAACTGCCATAGGTTCGTTTTGAATGGTAAGTCCCCAAACAGGAATTCCTTCCTTTTCGTAGGCTTTAATAAATTTGGCGTAGTATCTCGCCCAAGTATCGTAATATTCAGGTAGTAATTTTCCACCATGTAACATGTTTTTATTATCCTTCATAAAGGCAGGAGGACTCCATGGACTTGCATAAAAAAGGATTGATTCACTGGCTTTTTCAATGGCTCTCTTGATCATTGGTAGGCGGTATTTTTTGTCATGATCGATAGAGAAGGAGGTGAGATCTTTGTCTCCCTCGTTGATGTAGGTAAAGCTGCTACTACTAAAATCGCAGCTGTGAATTGATGTTCTGATTATATTATAATTATTTCCTTTATTACCGTAGTATGCGTTTAATAGTTCTTCCTGTTTTTCTGCGGAAAGTTTGGCAAAAACTTCTGCTGAAGCATCGGTAATGGCTCCTCCGATACCAATAAATGTTTGAAAAGTATTGTTTGGGTTTACGAAAATCGCATTTTCTGTTTCCAGAGCCTGTTTTGCTTTTCCGAATTTAGCTTGACCGGTTGCACTTAGTCGTAGGTCTGTATTTTTTGCTGTGGTGATAATATTTGCTGTTTTACCATCAGCATTAAAACTTTTTACCAAATCAATATTATTGGTCTTGTTTTCTTGTGAACAAGCCGTAAGCGCTAGTAGAATAAGAGGAATAATTTTTTTCATATTTGGATTTTAAAATAAATATTAGACTGCTCTATAATGAGCAGTCTAATATAATAATTCGAACTCAAAATATCTGTTAATATCCAGGATTTTGATCCGCAAGATCGATTAAGTTATTTGAGATAATCTCATTGTCTGGAATAGGGAATAACTCATTTTTGTTGCTTTCGTAACCCAAGCTACCTAATTCTTGTTCAGCTAAGCCCCAACGAATTAAATCCCAATACCTTACGCCTTCAAAGCATAGCTCTAATTGTCTTTCGGTAACAATTGCATCAAAAAGAGCATCACCACTAGCAGAAACATTAGCTAGACCCGCACGGGTTCTCACCTCGTTCAATTCTGTTAGGGCAGTTGCATCTTCACCAAGTGCATTATGAGCTTCTGCAGCCATTAACAAGATATCTGCATAACGTAACAATCTAAAGTTCGTAGTGTAGTTTAGGTCAGGAGTCGCATCGTTATCAGTTTCAGATTTCCAGGTTGCGTATTTCAATCTCATGTACCCCTCGTAATCGTGGGTAACAAAAGCTTCTATACCATCTGCAATACTACCACCTGTAGCAATGAAATCATCGGCCGACATTACGGTAGCGGCTTTGCGAACTGCATCTGCTTCAGCATCAAAAGCTAAAGCAATTTTTTCTGATGGCATATTAAAACCCCAACCGTTATTTATCTCAAGAGAGGTATTACCTAAAACAAAGATAGCAGAACGAGGACCTTGAAGTTGAACTTCAATATTACATTCTTCAGAGCTATCCCAAGAGTAAGTACTCCAGGTATAAGCCATTGTTGAAGTATAGGAAGTTTCGAATAAAGATTCGTTTCCGAACTCTTCAGCTTGTTTCCAAACAGTTGAAAAATCTGAAACTAAATCGTACTCTACACTGCTAATAACATTTTCAAATTGAGTAGCTGCTTTAGCATACTCTTCCTGATATAAATATGCTTTTCCTAAAAAGCCCTGAGCAGCACCTTTAGACATTCTATACTTGTCTGCAGAAGCATATTCACTTTTTAATGGAAGATCTTCAATCGCTTCTAAGAAATCTGTTTCAATTTGAGCGTATACTTCGTCAGCTGTTGAGCGTGCTAGGTGATAATCTGATGCTTCTACAGCATTCTCTGTTCTTATTGGTACTCCACCAAATAAGGTTGCCAATTCTAAATAAGAATAAGCTCTGATCGCCTTGGCCTCTGCTATCATTTCAACAACATTATCAGAGATTGTAGGATCTGCATCGTTAATAATTGTGTTCGCTCTGTTTATAACGGTATAAAGGTTTGTCCATATCGCTTCAACTTTGGTATTATCAGAAGAGATTTGAAAATCATCTAAATATTGATAATCAGTTTGGTCACCTGAGCTTGATCCTGCAAGGCAATCATCAGCAGGTAGATTCTTCGCAAGATAAAGACTTTGCCATGAATCATTAGATTGAAGTAGTTGTATTTTATTATAAACTCCTGCCATTGCCGATTCTACTTCCGCTTCTGTAGACAAGTATACATCAGAACTTAATGCTCCTGTTTCGTCTATACTTAAAAATTCGTCCTCATTGCAAGAAGCCAGTGATAGCACTAATAGCAAGAATGGAATTTTATATAAAAATGATATCTTTTTCATATTCTTGATTTTTTTTACTGATTAAAAATTAACTGATAAACCAAACATTATTTTACCAGCAACAGGATAAATACCGCGATCAACACCTTGACGATTATCTGTATTACTACCTGCCTCAGGATCTAATCCTTTGTAATTTGTAATTGTGAAATAATCATCTAAAGAAACATATACACGAGCCGATTTTATAATACCGGTTTTATTCAATAAATCTTGAGATAGATTGTAACCTAACTGTATTTGCTTAAATCTTAAATATGAACCATCTCCTACCATTCGATCGCTTCGGTAAATATAATCGCTTTCATTATTTGCTGTAGGATTACTTGCATCGGTATTTGTTGCAGTCCAACGATCATTATACATAAACTTAGGCTTGTTGGAAGTAAGTCTATCTGTACGGAACCAACCCATAAATACGTCATTTCCTTGACTTCCCTGAATAAATAAATTGAAATCAAAGCCTTTGTATTGTGCATTGAAAGTAAATCCGTATAAAAGATCAGGATGAGGATCGCCAATGTAGGTTTGGTCAGCTGAAGTGATTTCGCCATCTTCGTTTACATCAACAACGTTCACATTTCCTGTTGTTGGGTCGATACCATCGGTTTTGTAACCTTTGAAATACCAAATAGGATAACCTTCTTCAAACCAAGTTAGGTCATATCCACGTAGATTATCACCACTAATAGGAGAATCTGCTGTAAGTTTAGTTACCTCATTATCTAAAGTCGATACGTTCGCATTGATACTATATTTAAAGTCGGCATCACTATTACGGTAACCCACCTCAAATTCCAGACCTTTATTGGTTACATCTCCACCATTCACAGCAGGGTATGCATTACCCACAGATAATGGACCACTACCTGTAACGATTAGATTTTTGGTGACTTTTTTATAGTAATCTACTCCTAAAGAAAGTTTGCCATCTAGCGCACGTAAATCCATACCTATATCAAACTGTTCTGTTTTTTCCCATTTAAGATCTGTGTTTACAAGAGTTGCGATTTCTGATCCTGAAATCACATTATCATCACCATCAACAGTTGGTGTATCAAAAGACCAATATTCTATATCTTGATTACCAGAAAGGTTTGATTTACTACCGTTTTGACCCCAACTAGCTCTAAGTTTAGCATAGTCTAAATAAGGAAGATCGAAAAAATCTTCTTCAGAAAAAATCCAACCAACTGATGCTGCAGGAAATAGTGCAGCTCTGTTTTTTTCAGGAAAAACACTAGCTGCATCACGACGTAAAGAAGCTTCAAACATGTAACGATTTTTATAATCGTAAGATAAACGAGAGAACATAGATGTCATGGTCTGGTTGTCATATGTACCGTCTACATCATCATACGAGTCTGAATCAGCATAACCTTGATGTGCATAAGAATCTCCTTCGGCTACTAGGTAACCTGAAGTCATATTATATTCATCCCAAGTATATTCTTCCGCTGAATAACCTGCTAAAATGGTAAAGTTGTGTTCGTCTATTTTAAAATCATAGGAAGCAAAACTTTCCCACAACCAGGTATACCATTTGTTAATATCGTCGGTAACGGCAGTACTGTTACTAACAGTTTGGCTTGATAAATAATATTCACCATTCCATGAATGATTGGTTTGGTAGGTTAAATCAAGACCAACTCTAGAAGTTATTTTTAATCCCTTAATTGGTTTTAATGTTGTATAGAGGGAACCTAAAAATTTATCTTGAGTAGTTTTGTTATGGTAGGTTTGAAGTTTTGCAATAGGGTTAACAACTTCACCTAACTCCTGTGTAGAGATTCCATAATAATTACCATTACCATCTTTAAGAGGTACATATCCACTTTCTTCAAGAGCCTCCATGTCATCAATTCGGTCTGCGTATAAGGTTGCATCATCGTAAACCACTGGAGTTGTTGGGTCTGTTAATAAAGCATTGTTTACTATCCCTCCGTATACATCGTCTTCATCTACAGATTTTTGTTTAGAGTGTGCGTAACTAAAATTATTACCAACTTCTAACCAATCTTTCACGTCACTTTTAACATTTACTCTTGTTGTAAGACGATCGTATTTTGCTTTACTATCACCGATAATACCATTTTGAGTAAAGTAAGATGTAGAGATCATATAGCTTGTTTTTTCAGTACCTCCAGAAAAGCCAATATGATGTTTTTGTACAGATGCTGGTTCGTATATTTCTTCCAACCAGTCTGTATCGGTACCATCTAAAGTGATTGTTGCATCACCAGATTCTTCCATCCATGTTTTATATTCTTCAGCATTTAGCAAATCTACCTTGCTTCGTGCACTTTGGATACCATATTGGAAATCGTAAGTGATTCGTGAAGCTCCTGCTTTTCCGGTTTTAGTAGTAATAATAATAACACCATTTGCTCCTTCTGTTCCATAAATAGCTGCCGATGCTGCATCTTTAAGAATCTCCATTGATTGAATGTCGCTAGGATCAATGTTGTTAATATCTCCAGTCTTCATTCCATCTACAATAAATAATGGATTTGAATCTCCGTTGGAGTTTGTTCCACGTACTCTAATTTTAGTACTTGCTCCTGGAGAACCTGAAGTTGATAATACAGATACACCAGCAGTTTTTCCTTGCATGGCCTGATCGGCACGAGATACGGGAACGTTTAATAGGTCATCTGCTTTAACACTCGAAATAGATCCTGTGGTTAAGGATTTCTTTTGAACTCCGTATCCAACAACAACAACTTCATCAACACTTAATGCATCTTCCAAAAGAACAACATCAATTTTGTTTTGTTCTCCTACTAAGATTTCCTGACTTGTATAGCCAATAAAGCTATACACAATAACGTTTTCGGAATTGGCCGAAATAAAATAATTTCCATCAATATCGGAAACCGTTCCCACTGTGGTTCCCTGAAGAGAAATGTTTACTCCTGGTATGCCACCACCTGAGCTATCGGTGATTTTTCCAGAGATTTCTTTATTTGCATTTTGACCAAATACTATGGCAATATTGCAAATAACCATCAATAACAGTGTTGCTGATTTTAAAAGCCAACTGCTGTTGTTTTGTTTCTCATTTTGATGAGAATACAAAGGGGCATTTAAATTTTTAGATTTTTTCATAAAATTAAATTGATTCATTAGCGTATTATAGTATATGAATTGTATTTGTAAGGACAGGACCAACTAATCGTTACATTCAAAGTGTAGTTTGTTTTTTATGTTTCCATTCTCAGATTTTTAATTGATTATGACGTTATTTTTTTTCTCTTGATTATTCCTTTATCAGATAGGTTCGTTATCGATTGCGAAGCGTTGAAAGGAAAAAACATTTTAATTGTGTGATATGTGTTTTGTTTTCGCCTGAAATACGTACCATCCTATTTTATTCAATTCCATTTTTTTTTCTAATTTAGTAGTGATTCATTAGCGTATTATTACAAATGGATTATTTGCCGGAAGGATGGGACCAACGTAATCTTTCCGGCATCTTTTTCTCTATTCTTCATAAGCATCAATTCCAGAGGTTAAATAAACAAGTGGCGCATTCCAGTTGATGGCAATTTCGTTGGTTGAGTAACTGCATTGCTCGTCGACATATGATTTAGCAGGGTAAGCGGAGCGAATAACATTCGAACCGCAGTCGGTAAGTACAATAAGATTTGGTCCGCCTACCATAAAACCAGGAACAGGATCTTCAACAGAATCAGCTGCAGAGGGTCGATGATGAATATTCATTGGTGATAGGGAACCAAATCCGGTAACGAAACAGTATGCTGTGGCATTTCTGCCAAGTAAATAATCTAAACTTTCTCTTGCCGAATCGAGATACTTGCGATCCTTTGTAATTTGGTAAGCCAATAATTTTAACATTCCCTGATTGGCAAATTCAGAATTGCTTCCCCATTCATATTTACTGATGGCAATTCGATAAGGAGAATTTTGTTCCATCTCAATGAGTTCATCAATATGATTGAGAAATTGTTTTTGTAATTCAGAAAATTCTTCATTTTTATCAGAACTTAGTAAGGATAAAACTCCTAATGAGCCAATGTTTAGCCATGAAGGAGTGCTAATGGTAAGCTTGCTATTTGTGATTCGTTGTAAGTAGGTTTCCTTATTTGTGGCTAAAAATAATTCTGTAGATGCCCAATACCATTCATCACTTAAGTCAGTATCATCGTATGCTCCTGTGCTTATATCAGCAGCTTGCTCATATAGAATAGCAGGATTTTTTAGTGCCCAATTCCATGCTTTCTCCGATTGAATAAGACAAGAATCGGCTAAACCAGGTAAAGATGATTCGAAGCTACTGAAAAGGCGAGAAGCGTAGGCCATGGTAGCGGCAAAATCTAAACTTGCGGCTGTACTTTTCTGAACGACATACCTTTTACTTATAGCATCTTGTGGCATCACAAAATCTTCGAAATTTTTGGTGCTTAGTTTGTGATAAACTCCTCCGTCAACGGGATCTTGCATGCTCAACATCCAGCGTAAGTTGTACAAAGCTTCATCTAGAACATCTGGAATTTCATTCGTCGATTCAGGAATGTTCATATCGAGTTGGGCAAAATATTCAGGAAAAGAATTGTAGGCGAGCAGCAAAGTATAAGTTGAAATACTGCTGTTTACAATGTATTTATTATAGTCGCCGGCATCGTACCAACCTTTCGGTGATGAAATAATGCTGTTTTCAGGATGATTTTGATCTGCTGCCGAAGCATGAAAATAAACAAGCGTATCGGGGTGACCCGCAGGGCGAGCCCATTTGCCAGCATACAGGCTGTCTATTTTCATTCCTGAGCGATTCAGATAGAATGACTTAAGAGAAGCTTTTGCAAGCTCGGCATAAGGTCTTTTTGTAATGATGATTTTGTTGGAGATGATACTATCATTTACAACAAGGTAGTAGTCTCCCTCTTTGTTTACTTCCGAAAAATCGATTAGCTGAACAGTATCTCCAGAAAGGGGAGAATACTGTTTGATACCGGTTTTGCCTTCCAAAACGACTTCTCCATTGCTGTTTTTAAGATTGAAAAACTCAGCACTACTTCTTAGTATCGCTTTTTTTTGTGCGCTACTCTCAAATCCAACCTGATTGCATAAGATGAGCTGTTCGTTATTGGGAACAGGTTTCATACTCTTGCTACAAGAACAAGCCATTGTTAGTAGCAAAGAAAAAAATAAGAAGTAGGCTTTATTGCTTTTCATATTCATCATTTTCAACGATTATCCTAGAATAACTTTTACCTGATGTGTACCTGAAGTTAGTATTGGCAAAATGTTGCCATTGAGAGCTTTTCCGTCGAGTTCTATCGATTTTATTCCTTTGTTGATTCCGGAAGGATTCAGAACTTTGATTTCGTACATTGCGCCACGAAATTGTCTGCGAACCGAATACTCTTTCCAATCGGAAGGAATGCAAGGATCTATTTTGAGTCCATCGTAATCGGGTTGGATTCCTAAAATGTATTGCGAAATGGTATAGAAATTCCAGGATGCTGTTCCGGTAAGCCAGCTGTTTTTGCCTTCGCCAGGTTTAAAAGCATCTTTTCCGGCTACCATTTGGCAGTATACATAGGGTTCTACTTTGTGCAAATCGCTAATTTCCTCTAAATAGGAAGGACAAATTTTTCGGAAATAATCCCAAGCCTGATCGCCTCGTCCTAATAATGTTTCCCCGATGATTACCCATGGATTATTATGGCAGAAAATACCAGCATTTTCTTTGTATCCGGCAGGGTAAGTCGAAATTTCACCATACTCAATTTTGTATTCGGTAAAGGCAGGGTTGTTCAAAACAATACCGTAAGGAGTGTCCAAACGTTCCTTCACACTGTCGAGTGATTTTTTCATTAAGCCTTCCTCTTTGCCAATTTCGGCCATGGTACACCAGCCTTGCGATTCGATGAATATTTTGCCTTCCTTGTTTTCATTCGACCCTACTTTTTTACCGTAGTAATCGTAGGCACGTAGGAACCATTCTCCATCCCAGGCATGTTCCTTTACGGATTTTTCCATGGCTTTTACATGAAGACTTGCTTCCTGGGCTTCTTCCCGTTTACCGATTTGTTTGCACAGTTTGATAAACTCTTTTCCATACACCACAAATAGGCCTGCAATCATAATCGATTCGGCAGTTCTTCCTTTTTTATTTCCTGTGGTTTGAAAGGATTCGTTTGGGTTTGTTGAGAAGCAGTTCAGGTTCAGACAATCATTCCAATCGGCACGACCGATAAGTGGCAGTTGATGAGGACCTAAATTGTTGATGACATGGCTGAAAGATACTTTTAGGTGAGTGAATAAACTTTGAGCTTTCGATTCATCATTATCAAAAGGCACCATTTCATCTAAAATGGCAAAATCTCCAGTTTCCTTGATGTAAGAACTCACCGAAAGAATCAGCCAAAGAGGATCATCGTTAAAATCGCCACCTAAAGCATGATTTCCCATTTTTGTTAAGGGTTGGTACTGATGATAGCATCCACCATCCTCAAATTGTGTGGCCGCGATATCTAAAATTCGTTCTCTTGCCTGTTCCGGAATTTGATGCACAAATCCGATGATATCCTGATTGGAATCGCGAAAGCCCATGCCACGGCCTATTCCACTTTCGAAGAAACTGGCACTTCTCGACATGTTAAAGGTAACCATGCATTGGTATTGATTCCAGATACTCACCATTCTGTTTAGTTCGCTTTCCTGACTGTCTAATTGGAATTTATCCAGCAAATTCGACCAGTAATTCTGCAAGTTGGCGAAAGCGGCTTCTACTTTTTGGGTCGTGTCGAATTGAGCCATCATTGCTTTGGCTTTTGTTTTGTTGATGATGCCTTTCGAAGCCCATTTTTCTTCGTCTTTGTTTTCTACATAGCCCAAAACAAAAACGAATTCTTTTTCTTCTCCAGCTTTCAGTTCAACTTCAATATAGTGCGAGGCAATGGGCGACCATCCGTGAGCTATGCTATCTGTGGCTTTTCCATTTTCTACTGCCTGAGGTTTATCGAAACCGTTGTGCATGCCAATAAAGCTTTCGCGATCGGTATCGAAACCGTTAATTTTGGTGTTCACCGAGAAAAAAGCGTAGTGATTTCTTCTTTCCTTGTATTCTGTTTTGTGATAAAGAGCAGATCCTTCTACTTCCACTTCTCCGGTAGACAGGTTTCTTTGGAAATTGGTCATATCATCTTCCGCATTCCATAAACACCATTCTGCAAAGGAGAATAGTTTTACTTTTTTTGTTTGATTGCTTTCGTTCTTTAGTTTTAAAAGATGTACTTCGCCCATATAATCGAGTGGGATGAAGCAAAGTAAGTTGGAAGAAAGGCCATTTTTTGAGCTTAAAAATCGTGAGTAGCTAAGTCCGTGACGACATTCGTAGCTATCTAATTCTGTTTGACAAGGTTTGAAGGTTGGATTCCAGGTGCAATCCTCGTCTTTTAGGTAGTAGTAGCGGCCGCCCATATCTACAGGAACATTGTTGTATCGATATCGGGTAAGACGACGAAATTTGGCATCTTTATAAAAAGTATATCCTCCAGCAGTATTTGAAATCAGACCAAAAAAGTCTTTGTTTCCAAGATAGTTGATCCATGGAAAAGGAGTTTTAGGAGATGTAATTACATACTCTTTATTTGCGTCGTCAAAGAAACCGTACTTCATAATTCTTCAATTAAAATGTTTATTCTGTCAGATGAAAAGCATCTGTAATTTTCTTTATTTTCTATTTTATTCGTTAGCCCTTCGGCTGTTTAATTCTTGAGTAATCTCATCCATTTTCATTTGGTTTAATGGGTAAAATCCCATAAAAATGGCTGCGAGTATGGCAATGATTGCAGGCACCCAACTCATTAGCATTTTAATGCCAGGTATTGCACCTTGAATGGCCATGTGATCTTGTCCGTTGTAGTGAAAGGCTGCCAATACAAAACCGATGATGGCTCCTGCTAAGCCGCCTCCAAATTTTGTTGCAAAGGAGCCTGCAGAATAAACCAATCCGGTAGCACGTCGGCCATTTTTAAATTCGGAGTAGTCCGCTGCATCGCCAAGCATGGCAAAAAATAGGGTTGGAAATATGGCTGCTGCAAATTCAGAAACAATACCTAAAATGAAAATGGCAGTAATGTCGTTTGGACCGCAGAAAATAATGGATGCATTTACTAGTGCAGAAAACACTAAAGCGTAGATGAATAGTTTTTTCTTGCCTAATTTTTTGCTGAGTGGAGCTGTAATCATGGCACCTGCAATGGATGCAAACATAAGAGCGACCATAAAGGAGGCTGCAAGTAGCTGGTTGTTCAGGTAGTGTGAAAAATAGATAACTACAATGCCTTGTTTTATGGAGTTGTAGATGTTGAACAGTAAGCCAATGGTAAGTAGTACCAACCAAGGTTTGTTGCGAATTAAATCTTTAAGATCACCCGCCAGGTTGCTTTCCTGTTGTTTTGGAGGTTGAACTCTTTCTTTTGTACTCCAAAAAGTCAGAAACATAAATACGGCCAAAAATACCGACATTAAGTAAATGGAATTACTGTAGCCACTTTTTTGATCGATAATAAGGATTTGATCCTGATCTAGTTTTTCTTCTCCGCTAACAATAAAAGAATAGCTTTTGTCAGCAGTCATGGAAAAGCTTTTGCCTTGTGTTGGCGTTTTTTCGGAGCTGCTTGCATCGTCCCAAACGAATTTTGCAATTCCATTTTTTGTTTTGATGTTTACATTTTCCACATCTTCAGGAGCCGAAACACTCACTTGATATTTATCGTTGGCCAGTTGGTTTATCTTGATGTTAGGATCGATATTTCCGAAATGAGCCACCAGGTAAAGTAGGGCTCCCTGTACTAGCATACCACCAGCAAAAGCACCTACCATTCGATACGAGCCTATGCTTGTTCTTTCCTTATCGTCGCCAGTCATAACTGCCATTAATGCTCCGTATGGGATGTTATTGGCCGTATAAATTAATGTGAAAAGAATGTAGGTTGTGTAGGCGTATATAATTTTACCTGTTTCAGATAAATTTGGTGTTGTAAATAGTAAGGATAAAATGATGGCAAGAGGAACGGCTGTGTACAAGATCCAGGGGCGAAATTTGCCATACTTTGTATTGGTTCTATCGCCAATAACGCCCATGAGAACATCGCTGATTCCATCGGTAGAACGGGCAATTAGCATGAGTAAGCCAACTGCTGCCGGGTTGATGCCAAAAACATCGGTGTAAAAGATGAAGAGAAAGGTGGCAACACCTCTCCAGGCAATATTTGCAGCGCCATCGCCCAAAGCGTAGCCTATTTTTTCTCTAATCGATATTTTATTTGTGTCTGACATTTTTTTCTATTAAACGGTAAAATCAAATAATTCCTTTTTTGTTTTTTCATACACCTCGCGACTAAAAACATAGAGTCTTGCTGGTTTGTGTGCAACTCCTGTTTGTTTTTCGTCGGTAGGAATTAAATATTTCATGCGTGCAATTTTCTTTCTGAAATTCCGCTTATCGAGTTCGGTACCTAAAATAACTTCGTATACATTTTGCATTTGTGTTAGGCTAAACTTCTCAGGCAGCAATTCGAAACCAATTGGTTCGTGTTTTATTTTGTTGCGAAGTGCAATTAAAGCTTCATTTAAAATTAGATTGTGATCGAAGGCGAGTTCGCCAACCTCTGATATGGAAACCCATTTTACATTTCTGCCTTTCCATTCCAGAGTAATATCCTGAGTAGCTAATAGAGCGAAAAAACCTATAGATACGATTCTTTTGTCAGGGTCTCTTCCATCGTGAAGTAGCCATTTTCTATCGTTTTCTTTTTTGAGTCGTTCGGGATGTGCGAATGTTTTAAATTGTTCAAGAAATACATTTTTTAAACCAGTTAAATCGAATAAGACACGATAGGCTGCCTGTTCAATGGTTTCATCTTCATAAATGTGGTTTCCAGTTAGAGTTAAATCAGTAAATTCAGATTTACCTGTGGAATTATCAGTAAGTGTTCTATCTACAAGTAGAATTTGTAGCTCCTGGCCATTGTATCCAAATATGACGCAATCGACAGAAATATAGTCATTAAGAGTTCTGTTAGTCATTCTTTTGATGTAGATTAATATCTTTAAAATTAAATAGAGTGTAAAAACAACACTAAGTAACTACATTGCTAATGTAAATTCTTTTTTAATAATTTCAAAAAATATTTACCTGCTTTTCGAAAACGTATGCATATAAAATTGTATAAAGTACACTTAGTCTCTTTATTTGTAAGGTTTTTAGTAGTTATTGTTTTTGTTATTTGAAATGTATATAAATAATAGATGGCTGAATTTGGTCGGATAAGGGGAAAGATGAGTAAAGAAGGAGCTTTTATATTGATCTTATAGTGAGGGTTGTAGTAGGTGTATGAATGAACTATTTATTGATTACAAATTATGTGAATTGTTACAATGATGAGTTAGGTGGTTTGACAACGATTGTGATTTTATTTTGCCGAAAATGGAAGTAGAGCTATGCCTTTAAAATTAGGGTTTGGCTCTTAATAAACATTAGATGAAAATGAGTACTTTTGTGTTTAGTATAATTTTTAGAAATTAAAAGTAGTAAGCGCGTATGATAAAAGAAATTGTAAAAGTTCATGACAAATTTTCGGTAGAAATTAAAATGGGCTATGAGCCTCGTAAGGATCGAAAGGTGAGTGAGTTTTCTATTAAAACCTGGCTTTTTATTCCGAGTGGATTGGATATTAATTCTTCGACTTATAAAAAGGAGGACTTTTACAATGATTTTAATTCTAACATTCGCTTAATTACTCCTACTTATTTACTGCGAGATATTGCCTTAGGAACTCATTCTGTATTTAACCGATTAGAGGAAGCTTTTCATAAAGTTGCTAATGTGCCTTCAGCCAAAAGCGAGGCGAATTATGAATATCATATTCGTATGTTTCATATTATTACCCGTTCAGCACTTCGTCGCGAAATACAGCATATCCTGCGAAACGAGTTGGCTGATGACCGGCAGTATCTGATCAATGAATACATATCGAATGTAAAGAAGATTGGCCGACGCTACCGTGATTTGCGTCGAATCATAAATGTTCCTACCATCCGAAAAGAGATGTTTGATTACTATCTGTTTGGAGATGAGTTTATGAGTAATCAGTTTGAGCAGCATTCTTTTTATTTGCACAGAGGTTTAGAGAAAAGGCATCATTCCGATTTTGAACAAAGTAAGACGGAAATTATAAGTCTTATGCGCGAAGAAATTGCCTATAAAAAAAGTAATGGGTATTTGGTAGTAGAGGAGAAAGCGCATGATAAAAATCGTTGGTTGGTGCACCGAAGAGGCGCTTTTAAGAAATATTTCGAAGGTCAGCTTTTGTTATCTTCCAGGAAGAAAAAAGAGGGGGTTTTTGCCATGCAATTGTTATATAGTATTGCTGCTGGTTTGGCGATGATAATTGGTGCCGCTTTAACTTTTTTGTTTCAGAAAAGTTTGGGCAACTTAACCATGCCTCTGTTTGTGGCTTTGGTGATTATTTATATGCTTAAAGATCGGATCAAAGATCTTACGCGATTGTATTTGGTCGGGAAAATTAACAAACGATTCTTCGACCATAAAACTACAATTCGTGTAAAGGGTGATGAGAGGATTGGTTGGTGTAAGGAAAGTTTTGATTTTGTTCGAGAGGATAGTGTCCCTTTGCGAGTGATGAAACACCGAGATCGATCTAGAATTATTGATGTGGAAAGCCGAGGTGTTGGTGAGAAAATTATCTTTTACAGAAAATTGCTTCGATTAGACAAAACTGCGCTTGATAATTCCTATGGAGATTACAATATCACTGGTGTGGTTGATATTATTCGATTTAATGTTTCTCGTTTTATTCAGAAAATGGACAATCCTGAAATTCCACTTTACTATTTAAAAGAGGACAGGTTTGAAAAAATATTAGGAGAGAAGGTCTACTTTGTGAATATGATATTGCGTTTTAAGTTGGATGATCAAACTAGTTATCGTCGTTATCGCATTATCTTTAATCGTCGTGGTATTAAAAAGGTAGAAAAGGTGTAAGCAATTTGCTTTCGAGTAAAAGGATTTTATTCTATAAACGAATAAAAATGGGCAGAATTGATTCTGCCCATTTTTTATCTTAGTTAATTGTGATTGCTTTTGCAGGTTGTGGCTTCGCTTCTTCTTTTTTAGGAAGAAGAAGCCGAAGGATGCCTTCTTTGTACTCTGCAGATATTTTGTTGGCATCAACAAGTTCCACAGGTAATTGAAAAGATCTTTGGAAAGATTGGTAGCTAAACTCTTTGCGAGTGTATTTCTCTTTTTTAGATTCTTTTTCTTCCTTTTTCTCCGAAGAAATGTTGAGTTGATTGTTTTCTAGATTGATCTTAAAATCATTTTTGTGCATTCCTGGAGCTGCCAGTTCAATAACAAACTCACTACTGCTTTCACTAATATTTACCGAAGGTAATGTAGTGTTGGTGTTCGAGTAGTTAAAGTTGTTCCAATCCATCCAGTCTTTCGATAGAAAATTGTCGAAAAAGGATGGGAATAAATTGTCTGAATTTCTTTTTACTAGTGACATGATAAATCCTCCTAATTTTACAATTAATACTAAATCTTATCAACTATTTATTGGTAAGTACTTTTGTTTGAATCGCGATTCGTACTGATATGAACAAAGGATATGCCAAATGGAATTTGTGATGTTATCTGTTTAAAAATAAGTGGACAAGATTCTTTTGTTGTGACTTTATGAGCAATATTGTCAATTTGTCTTTGTGTATTCCCTGAAATTTTGTCATTGAATGCACCTTTTGTGCCATTTTTGCCTGAATTAGAGGTTTTTAGCAATTTAGAAATGATTCCTGCTACACATTCTATTTTCTGAAATAAGTTTATGTGAATTTTTAGGCTGAAAAAATGATTGCCAGAGAAAATTTGTGTTCTCAATAGTAAAAGTAGTTTATTAGAAAGGCGAAATTTGATCTCTGAATCTATTAAAGAAATGTAACACTTTTTAACAATTCGGCTCTTGTTTTTGTTTATTGGTAGAAGAATAATAGAATGAAAATCTAGTTTTTTTGATGAAATCCATAAAGAATTAGAGAAAATACTATTTGCATTGCAATTAAATAGGAATTCTACAAGTCTACTAATTGGAAGAAAATCAAGATGATAGATTCGAATGTAGATATACTTTAGAAAAATAATTAAAAAGGTATAGACAGATCATTAATATTATTTATTTTGCAAACGTTATTTTTAATTTATTGTAAGAATAGATTTTAGATTAGGATGTGTGTTAAAAGATGTTTTTTTCATTAAACGACTAGAGTATTTTTCAATTTGTTTATATCGTTTGAATTGAAAAATCTAATTACAGTAGTGAAAAATTAAACAGATCGGTCAAGTTAGTAATAGAAGAGTTATTTGAGCCAAAGTTTGATGAATACGAATGTAGGTAGTGATAGCTTTATATCAGTTAAATCTAACCAATTATGGTATGATGGAAACATATCAGTGTTAACTTAAAAAACGTAATTTTATGAAATTTTTACATGGACTCTCGGCATGGGGTAGTTTTTCCTTGTCGAAAATGTTTAAAATCACGAGCCTTTCAATATTTATATTGATGGTTGGTTTTTTTCAAACGTATGCATTTTCTTCCTTAGAAGAAAATGAATTGATTATTAAGTCTGCTCAGCAAGTACAAACAATCACAGGAAAAGTAACAGATAATTCTGGTGTAGCTTTGCCTGGTGTTAGTATTGTAATTAAAGGAACTACTGAGGGGACAATTACTGATATTGATGGTAATTTTCTTATGAAAGTTCCTAATGGTACCAAGCAGCTTAGTTTTTCTTTTATTGGAATGAAAACACAGGTTATCACTTTAAGTGGTCAATCTGAGTTCGCTATTGTTATGGAAGATGATGTAGCAGGTTTGGAGGAAGTGATTGTTATTGGTTACGGTACAACCAAGCGTAAGGATTATACTGGTTCTGTTAGTTCACTAAAATTAGAAAATTCATCGGTAGCTAATATGCCAAACTTAAATCTTTTGGAATCATTAAAAGGTTCTGTTACAGGTTTGAATATTGGAGCTTCGAATTCAGCAGGTGATGAGCCAAGTATGTTGATTCGTGGTACAAACTCTATTAATGGAGATAATGATCCATTGGTAATTTTAGATGGTGTTATCTATTTAGGAAGTTTGAGTGATATTAACCCAAATGATATTGCTTCTTTCGATGTTTTAAAAGATGCTGTTTCGGCTGCTGTTTACGGTTCTCGTTCTGCAAATGGTGTGATCTCAATCACTACTAAGCGAGGTAAATCTGCAAAACCAGTTGTTTCATTTAATGTTTCTTCTGGTATACAGGTATGGCAAAACAAACCAAACCTAATGAAAGGGGAACAATGGTTTAAAACAGTAAACGATCGTAATGGCTTTGATGAAGGAACTACTACTTGGTTGAGTTCAACTTTTGAACAAGAAAATTATGAAGCAGGAATAGAGCGTGAATGGTTAGATGATGTGACAGAAGTTGGTGTTATTCAAGATTACCAAGTGTCTGTATCAGGAGCTAATGAAGGCTTAAATTACTATTTATCGTCTTCTTATAATAATAGTAAAGGGGTTGTTATTGGTGATGATTTTGAGCGTATTTCGATAATGGGTAAAGTTAATACCGATATTACCGATTGGTTAAAAATTGGTATAGATGGTAGCTACTCTCGACGTGATTATTCTGGCGTTGATGCGAGCCTTTATAATGCAAAAATTATGACTCCTTATGGTAGAATGTACCGTGATGATGAAGGTAATTTAGAAAAATATCCTCGCGAAGAAGGTACTATAAATCCAATGTGGGGTGTAAATGATGGTACTCGTGATAATTCTGATATTAGAAATTCATATCGTTTAAATACCTATATGTCAGTAGATGTACCTTGGGTAAAAGGTTTAAATTTCAGAGTGAACTATTTGGCTAATAGATTAAAGTCGGAACAGAAAAATTTCTATCACGAAAGTTACTATGTAGCTGAGGGAGCTAGTGATAGTCGTTACGATGCTTCTACTTTAGTAGGATTGCTTTCTAAAGCAAATGGTGATATCACTACGACTACTACAGATTCTTATGTTATTGATAATATTCTATCGTATAGAAGAGAGTTTGGAAAGCACACCGTTGAAGGTACTTTGGTTGCAACTCGTGACCAAACTGAAACAAGTGCAGTTGAATTGACAGGAGACGATTTTTCAGATAATGGAAATACTTCTCTTGGAGTTTCCGGATTGGCTTTCGCTACCACTCAACTATACTATATCGACGAAACCAAAGAAACAAATATTGGATATTTAGGTCGTGTAAATTATTCATTCGATGATAAATATTTTGTAACGGGTTCTTATCGTCGCGATGGAGCATCTGTTTTTGGAGATGATACCAAATGGGGTAATTTTGCTTCTGTTGGTTTAGGATGGAGACTTACTAGCGAAGACTTTATGGCGGACGTTTCATTTCTTGACGATTTCAAATTGAAATTATCAATGGGACAGAATGGTAACCAAGGTATTAGTGCATATTCTACAGCATCTCAAGTGACTAATGGTACTTCTAGTTCTGCTACCTATGAGTTTTCCGATGAGGAAGGAACAATACAGTATGGAATGTATCAAACAACACTTGGTAATGAGGAACTAGGTTGGGAAAAAACAACTGCCTGGAATGCAGGTTTCGAATCAGCATGGTTAAACAACAGATTGTTCGTCGACCTGGATGTGTATTACTCACAAACTACTGATCAATTATTCTACAGAGAAATACCAGTTATGTCTGGATTTAAGTACATGTGGGATTCAATGGGGCAGGTCGATAACAAAGGTATTGAGCTAACTGTACGAAGCGTAAATATTAAAAACAGAGATTTTTCATGGACATCTGCTGCTACCTATTGGATGAACAGAAATGAGATTATTGAACTATATGGTGAAGATAATGACGGTGATGGTGTTGAAGATGATGATGCATCCAATGGGTTATATATTGGAGAATCGATAAATGCAATCTACGGTTATGTGCAAGATGGTATTGTTCAAACTACCGATACGGAGTATATTAGTGAAAATGGTGAAACTGCTGGTAATCCAAAATACAAGGATCTTGATGGAGATGGAAGCATTACAACAGAAGATCGAAAAATTTTAGGTACTGCAGATGCGAACTTCAAATTGAGCTTAAGTAATACACTTACTTATAAAAATTGGACATTTTATGTATTGTTGACAGGAACATTCGGTGGTAATGGATACTATCAAAAAAGTAATATTCCAGCTTCTGTATCAAATGTATCAGGTAATGTTTGGGCTAATGGTACTTATATAGATTATTGGACAAGCGAAAATGCTAGTAACAAAAATCCAAGAGCAGGATATTCTGCAGATAGTAAGTATAAAGCATTGCAATCACAAGGCTATGTTCGTTTGCAAGATATTACCGTGTCTTACAAGTTTGATCAGGCATGGTTAAAAGCAGCAAAATTAGGTTCGTTGAGCGTTTACCTTGCAGCGAAAAATGTTGCTACATTTACCAATTGGGATGGTGGTGATCCTGAATTGGGAAATACATATACTACTAGTACAAAACCAGTAATGTCAACCTATACTTTCGGAGCTAAACTTAGTTTTTAATAAGGTCTAGAGAAAGACATAATTATGTATACAAATAAAACTTCTAGTCAATCTAACTCATGTAGCGTTTAAAACGTTTTGCAATTGTTTAAAAGATGATAAAGTTTTTGTTAAAATTTATAGATATGAAGAAAAATAAATATATAATAATAGGCTTGTTTGCTCTGTTTCTTGGTTTGTTTGGATGCGAGTCCGATGAGGAATTTTTAGAAGAAGAAGCAACTACTTTTTATACCGTTGATAATGCTTTTTCAACTTCCGATCAGGTAGATCAGGTATTGGTGAGTATTTACTCTCACATTCGTGATTTGTGGAACAATAGTTCTTCAAGTAATGGAACACAGTGGATTTATAACTGGAAAGGGAAAGGTACCGATATGTATACCGTTCCTGTAATCAGATTAAGTCAGACTTTTAGTGATTATAGTTCTATCGATTCCGACAATAGTACTTTTTACAATGTTTATACAACTTGGTACTATGTAATTGCCAGAGCGAATACAGCTATTTACGCTGCCGAATTAGATGGTATTTACTGGTCTGATGAGGATGAAAAAGCTTATGCTTTGGCTCAAGCTCGTTTTTTCCGTGCTTATGCCTACAAAAATTTAGGAGAACTTTTTGGTGGTGTGCCTTTGGTAACTGAAATGGAGACAGAAGCTCGTTACGATTACACTCGTTCAACTCGTGAGGAAACCTATCAGTATGCAATTGATGAGATGGAAGCTGTATTGGATGATCTACCTGAAACAACAACTTCTGGTGGACGTATTGTTCGTGGTGCGGCTCAGCATAATTTAGCTGAATTGTACTTGGCTTTGGGAACTGAGATTGATGAGAATGGTGGAACTGCTTCTAGTTCTACTTGCTACGAAAAATCAATAGCTTATGCCGATGATGTAATTGATGGTGGCGTATATAGTTTGATGACAAGTAGATTTGGATCAAGAGCAGATGAAGATACTTTCTCTATTAATATTTATAAAGGTGGAGATGATACTGCTGATGTTGTAGATACCTTGCAATTAACTCCTAATGTTTATTGGGATTTGTTTCAAGATGATAATGTAAATTATCAGGATGGAAATTCAGAATGTATTTGGGCAGCTCAAGTTGATTACGATGCTTATGTAGCGGGAGATACTAGAGCGAGATTAGGATATTCTAGAGCTTTTGGACCTGTTTTTCGTGATATTGCTAGTGCTAATATTACAGGTACTTGTGAGAATGTTGGAGGTAGAGGTGTTAGTTATGTAGCGCCTACCATGTACACTCGCGACTATGTTTACGAAGGGGATTACGAAGGGGATCTTCGAAATTCGGAAAGTGTTTTACGTAGAAGACTAAAAGGAAATGTTGAAGGTGCAGATTACTATGGGCTAGTTGTGCCTTGGGATGTGATGTATGGCGACAGTTCTGATGAAGATACCTACAGAAACAATACCAGTGAAATTTATCCCATCTCGTGTAAAATTGCTACCGATTCGTATGTAGGTTTAGATGAAGGTGAAGATAGATCTAATCTATTTCGCGATAATTACATTGTTCGTTTATCTGAGACGATTCTACTAAGAGCGGAAGCGAAACAACGTAAAGGTGATAAATCAGGTGCTGCTGATGATATCAATCTACTTAGAGCCAGAGCTCAGTGTGACTATATGGTGACTTCTGCTGATATGGATGATGACTTTGATATGATTCTTGACGAACGTGCTCGTGAGTTGGTTTATGAGGAAGCTCGTTGGAATACTTTACTACGTATGGGCGGTACTATTGCTGTAGACCGTATTAGAGAATACCAACATTGGACAGCAACAGCATCATCATTGAATTTTGATTATAACTTGTGGCCAATACCACTTACAGTTATCGAATCGAATACAGAAGCTGAAATAGAACAAAACCCAGGTTGGTAAGTAAAATAAAACTTGGATAGTTTATAAAAGCTTGCTTAGCTGATTTTTTAAATCATGCTAGGCAAGCTTTCTTTGTATATAAAAAGTCAGCGGAAATTTTACTTCTCAAATAGTACATAGCAGCCAGGAGTGTCTGGCTAATGGTCCGATAAATTGAGAGCAATTTGTCGGGCTTTTTTTACATCTGATTTTGTGATGACAACAGGTGTCCCTTCTTATTCACATTCTTTATTTTGAAATATCATATTGATATCCTTCTTTAATTATGGAAATGTAACATTTTTTAACAATTAGGCTCTTGTTTTTGTTCATTGGTAGAAGAATAATAGAATGAAAATCTAGTTTTTTTGATGAAATCCTTAAAAAATCAGAGAAAATACTATTTGTATTGCAATTAAATAGGAATTCTACAAGTCTACTAATTGGTAGAAAATCAAGATAATAGATTCGAATATAGATTTACTTTGAAAAAATAATTAAAAAGGTTTAGATAGATCATTAAAATTATTTATTTTGCAAACGTTAATTCTAATTTATTTATAAGAACAGAACTTAGATTAGTTTAAGTGTTAAAAGATGTTTTTTTTCATTAAACGACTAGAGTATTTTTCAATTTGTTTATATCGTTTGAATTGAAAAATCTAATTACAGTAGTGAAAAATTAAACAGATCTATCAAGTTAGTAATAGAAGAGTTGTTTGAGCCTGTGTTTGATGAATGAGGATGTAGGTAGTAATGACTTTATATCAGTTAAATCTAACCAATTATGGTATAATGGAAACATATCAGTGTTAACTTAAAAAACGTAATTTTATGAAATTTTCACATCGACTTTTGGCTTGGGGTAACTTCCCTTTGTCGAAAATGTTTAAAATCACGAGCCTTTCAATATTTATATTGATGGTTGGTTTTTTTCAAACTTATGCATCTGCTTCTTCGGAGGGAAATGAATTTCCAGTTCAGTCTGGACAACAACAAGAAAGAAAAATAACAGGGAAGGTAACTGATGTTACTGGAGTGGCCTTGCCTGGTGTTAGTATTCTTATTAAAGGTACACTTAGTGGAACAATTACTAATATTGATGGGTTTTTCTCAATGGATGTGCCTGCGAATACTGAATTTCTTCAGCTTTCCTTTATTGGTATGAAGACCTTGGTGCTAGATGTGAGTGAAAAATCCGATTTTAATGTAGTGCTTCAGGATGATTTTTCAGACCTTGAAGAGGTTGTAGTTGTTGGTTATGGTACACAGAAAAAAGGAAATCTTTCTGGTTCTGTTGTTCAGGTAGGTAGCGAAGTGTTCGAAGATAGAGCAACTGCTGATATTGCTGTTGCCTTACAAGGAGCAGTTCCTAACCTTAATATCAATATTGCCAGTGGATCTCCCGATGCCGAAGCAAGTTATAATATTCGTGGTGTTGAATCATTAAACGATACCGATCCACTTATTTTAGTAGATGGAGTTCCTTATGATGATTTGAGCGATTTTAATCCGGAAGATATCGCGAGTGTAACTGTATTGAAAGATGCGGCTTCTGCTGCTATTTATGGTGCGCGTGCTGCTTTTGGTGTTATTTTGGTAACTACCAAAATGGGTAAGAAGAATTCAAAAACAGTTGTTAAATACTCATCGAGTATGACTCTTTCTGATATTATGTATTTGCCTAATTCGTTAAATTCTGTGGAATCAGCAAATGCAATGAACCTTGCTCGTACCAATCGTGGTAATTCAGAATATTATTCTGGTGAGTTTATCCAGTATCTTCAGAATTACATTGATGATCCTGATAGTGCACCTGTATGGTATGAAGACGGAGGTCAGTATGTTACTGTTGCTAATTTAGATGTGTATGACGAGGCATATTCTAATTTTGCAGTTCGTCAACAACATAATGTTTCTCTTGCTGGTGGTGGTGATAATTCTACATTTTATGTGTCTTTAGGTTACACTCAGGATAAAGGACAATGGAGAGTTAATCCTGATGTGAAAGATCGTTACAATACCATGTTCAAATACAATTACGATGTGAATGAGTGGTTGAGTACCGGTTTTAATGTTAGTTACAATAAAATGACTTATGATGAGCCACATTCGTACAGTGGAATGGGTAGTTACTGGCATGCATTAGAGCGTTCTAAACCTTGGCAGTTAGTTACAACTCCTGAAGATCTTGATGGTGGTGGTAATCCAATGAATCACACTTTAGCTTATCAGCGTTTTGGTGGTAGAGATGTGAAAGATACTCAGCAAACAAACCTTACCGGTAATATTATTCTTAAGCCTTTTAAAAATTTCGAGGTAAATACAACTTTTACTCACGAAAATTATACCTATCAGAAAGAAGAGCACGAAAAAAGTGTTAATATGGTTAGATATACCGATGGTACTGTTTTTAACGGTCAGTCGGCAAGTAGCTATATTAAAAAGACTTCAAGTGTATACAGTCAGAATGTATTGGATGTTTTTGCTACTTATAAATATGACCTGGAAGACAATCATCATTTTAAAATAATGGCAGGTTATAGCCAAACTACTTCTGATGAAAGCAATCAGGTAATTAAAGCAAGTGATCAGGTAAAAGATGATAATACCTCTGTTGAGTTGGTTAATGGAGATGTTACTGCTACCGATTATGCAAATGAAACTGCTATTCGAGGAATATTCGGACGTTTTAATTACGACTATCAAAACAAATATTTCTTAGAAATGAACGCGCGTTACGATGGTTCTTATGTATTTCCTGAAGAAAATAGATATGGATTTTTTCCATCAGCTTCTGCTGCTTGGGTAGTTTCTAAAGAGAAATTCTTCGAAAATGTTCCTTACGTAAGTAATTTAAAACTTCGTGCTTCTTACGGTACTTTAGGAAATCAGAATGTTAGCGAGGATTTATATACATCGCTAATGGGATATTCATCGGTTACGGGTTATTTAATTGATGGTGAATATCCAACCAAAGTGACAATTGCAGATTTAATTTCTGATGATTTGACTTGGGAAGTAAGTAAAACAAAAAACATTGGTGTGGATTTAGGTATGTTCAATAATAAATTGAACGTTAGCTTAGACGTATATCAGCGTATTACCGAGGACATGATTGTAGATGGTGAGGAATTGCCTGCTTCTTTGGGTACTGATGCTCCTCAAACAAATGGTGCCGATATGGAAACCAATGGTTTTGAATTGTCAATTGGTTGGAGACAACGTTTGGATAATGGCTTAACTTATGGTATTTCTGCTAATTTATCAGATAGTCAGTCAAAAATTACCAAGTACAAGCTGAACGATGAAGGACTATTGAGTGATTACTACGAAGGATATGAGTTTGGTGAAATTTGGGGATACGAAACTGAGGGTATTTTTAGTACTGCTGAGGAGTTATCTTCTATGGAAAATCAGTCAGATATTAAAAGTAGAACTTGGGCTCTTGGAGATGTTAATTATGCAGATATAAATGGTGATGGTTCAGTAACCGATGGAAATTCAACTTTGGATGATCCAGGGGATAAGAAAATTATTGGTAATGGACGTGCCAGATATAACTATGGTGTTACTTTAACAGCAGAGTATAAGGGATTTGATTTTAGTGCTTTCTTTAGAGGTGTGGGTAAAAAAGATGTATACTTTAATACCGGTGCTTCTTATTATTGGGGACATTCTGGAGCTAATAACAGCCAATGGTCAACGGGTAATCACTGGGCTTTAGATAATGCCTGGACTGCTGAAAATCCAGATGCTAAATTGCCAATTTACATGAACAACAGTACCTGGAATATGGAAACACAAAGTAGATTCCTTGAAAATGGTGCCTTTTTACGACTAAAAAGTATGACATTGGGTTATACCATTCCTAAAATTATTACGAATAAAGCGAAGTTAAATAAAGTTCGACTTTATGTTACGGGTCAAAATCTATGGACTAAAGATCACCTTTATGGATTGTATGATCCTGAAGTGATTGGAAATGCGTCTACAACTACGGGTAAAGTATATCCTAACAGACGTTCATATTCATTTGGGATACAGGTAAGTCTATAATTTATAAAACTGAATTAAAATGAAAAATAAAATATATTTATTATTATTATTAGCTATTGTAGCTTTCAGTGGCTGTAGCGATGATGAGTTTTTCGATACGCTTTCGGATACTGATTTGGAAACTGATTTATACTGGACTACGGCTACCGATTATGAGTTAGTATGTAATGGATTGTATACTTTTTATACAGGACATAGTACTAAATGGACAAATAGCCCAATTGTGTTTGGTGACGATAAAAGTGACAACCTGGTGCCTGAAACTGTAAATGAGTGGGCTGCAGGATTGTATACTGTGCCTTCTTCTGATGCTAGTTACACCTATTCTACCGTTCGTACTATTAATACGCTTCTTGAAGCAGCTGACGAAACAGACCTTACTTTTACTGAGATTTCTACTTATGTAGGAGAAGCCAACTTTTTTAAAGCTGAGTTTTATTTCGAAAAGTGTAAACGTTATGGTGCTTACCAATGGCTTGATGAGGTGTTAGACGAAGATTCAGGAGATTTATACAGTGCTCGCGATTCTAGAAATACATGTATGGATTCAGCCATGGCTTGTATCAATAGAGCAATAGATTATTTGGATGAAGGAACATCAAATCATAGTAGAATTCATCGTAACATAGCTTTGGCAGCTAAAGCAAGAATGGCTTTGCACGAAGGTACTTACAGAAAGTATCACGACTCGGGAGATTATACTGAATATCTTCAGGAAGCTTACGATGCAGCTCTTGAGTTGATGGAAAGCGGTGATTATTCGTTACAATCTGATTTTAGAACTTTATTTAGTCAAGAGGATAAATCAGATAGTCCTGAGGTAATTTTGATGAAAGATTACGAAGTAGATTTGTTGACAACTGCTATACTTTATGAATTGAATTATAATAATAATAATGAAGGAGTTTCAAAATCTTTGGTAGATGACTTTTTATGTACTGATGGTTTGCCTATTTCTCAAAGTTCTTTGTATGACGAATCGGAAGGTTGGTTTACTGAATTTAATAACCGTGACTCTCGTTTAAGTGTTACTGTTGCGGCTCCAGATTCTGAATGGTTAGACGGTACCTATCCAAATATCAATGGAGCTTATGTTTCTGGTACTGAAACACCTGAAATCAATAATACGATTGGTGTAAGTACAACAGGATATCTTATTGAAAAACATTGGGATAATAACGCTACAAATACAGCTTTGGCTCAATGGGCTGCGTATGATGCTATTATCTATCGTTATGGTGAAACATTATTAATCTATGCTGAGGCTGCTTACGAATTAGGTGTCCTTACTCAAGATGATGTTGATAAGTCGATCAATTTATTAAGAGCTCGTGCTGGAATGCCTGATATGGTTATCGCAGACCTAGTGAAAGATGCTGATTCTGATTTTTCTGATATTGACGCCACTTTAGATGAGATTCGTCGTGAGAGACGTGTCGAATTGGCGATTGAAAATTTCAGATATGATGATTTGATGAGATGGGCTGCTGGTGATTTATTGGAAAATAGATTGTTGGGAATGAAATTTATGGCGTCTTATTACCCTAATGTTGAAGTTGATTCTGATCTTTACCTAGATGACGATGGTTATATTTGGCCTTATGCTACAGATCTTCCTGATGGTAGAACTTTTACATCTCCTCAGATGTATCTGTATCCACTTCCTACGGATGAGTTGACTTTGAATCCAAACTTAACTCAAAACCCGGGTTGGTAAATAAGTAAATACTTGTTATAAGTTTATAAAAGCTTGCTTAACTGATTTTTTATAATCAGCTTAAGCAGGCTTTTTTTTATATTAGGAAACGATAATAAATCTACGTTTCAATGTGTTTTATCCTTTTTGATTCATTCTTATTTCCTTTTGGTTAGGAGTTTTATTGGTAGCATATCAAGTGCTTTTTCGTAGTTTTGTATGGCTGATTATTTTCTTTTTTTATCGATGATAATGCTTTGTTATGGGAATATTCTTGGTGTTCAATATGCATGGTAAGTATCTGTAAGTCAGTCTTGTTTGCGATGTAAATAAAATACTTTGAAAAAAAATTAAAAAAGATTAAAATAGATCATGAAAATTATTTAATTTGCAGACATTAATTCTAATTTATTACAAAACTTGTTTTGTGTATTGCACTCAAACTTAGTTTTTAAGTCAAGTTTTAGTTTGTGCTTACTGTTGATAATTAGAAAGTAAAGCGGTAGGATGGTATGTGGTTTAGATTTGTGCATATTCTTAAATGTCATTTGTTCTCATTCACTTTTATGTGTCTGAGTACATCTGTTTTTGTGTTAGCCTGGGCTTTGCAGATGTAAAATCTGAAATTAAAGGTTGGCTAGCAGCACAGAACGATACAGAATGGGCATGATATCCTCCGAAAGGAAAGAAATTTGTTGTTTGTTATAGAATTGGATAAAAATAGACTATGAGTAAGATGAATTTAAGAAAGGTATTTGTTTCGCTTGTACTGATTGGTGCAGGTTTTGTAACTAATTTGTTGGCGCAGAATATTACTTCCGATCCGCTTGTTTTGGATATGGTACACCATAATCCAGGGGAAAAGCCATACGATACTCAATATAACGATCCAGCATTTATTAAAGATATGGGCTATAATGGAAAGGTTTACTTTCTTTTCGAATCACCTGCTTTGGCTATTAGTTGGGAATCGGTTGATGCGGATATTTTACCTAAGGGTAGCGATGATCGTAAATGGGTAGACGAAAAAGCGGCACAAATTAAAAAGATGTATGCGGCGAGTAAAGCTCAGGGGATGGATGTATATGCTATGTCCGATCTTGTTTTGTTTCCAAAACGATTGATTGAAAAATACAATATGGAGGAAACTTTTGGAGACCCAAATAATCCGTTGACAGCTAAATTTATCAGAGCTCAAATAAAAGAGATATTTACTCAGTTTCCTGCTATGGATGGGTTGGTAGTTCGTATTGGTGAAACTTATTTGCACGATGCACCTTTCCATAAAGGTTCTATTCTTGATCGTCAAAATGCCGATAATACCATTATTCCTCTTATGAAAATTTTACGTGAAGAGATTTGTGTGAAGCTCAATAAAAAATTGATTTTTCGCACCTGGAGATCTTTTGATGTAAAAATGGATACTTACATGAAGGTTAACGATGCAATTGAACCACATGAGAATTTAACCATTAGTGTGAAGCAATGTGAAGGTGATTTTCATAGAGCCAATGCTTTTAGTAAAGTAATCGGACAAGGACGTCATAAGCAAATTATAGAAGTGCAGTGTGCTCGCGAATATGAGGGAAAAGGTGCTTATCCAAATTACATTGCAAATGGTGTAATTGATGGTTTCGAAGAGCATAAGTCTATGCCTGAGGAGAAGATTAATAGTCTTTCAGAATTTGTTGAGAAACGTCCTGCTTTATATGCTGGGGTTTGGACCTGGACACGAGGTGGTGGATGGGATGGCCCATACATTAAAGATGAAATGTGGTGCGATGTAAATGCTTGGGTTATGGCTCAGTGGGCGAATGATCCTAAGCAGTCTGAGGAGAGTATTTTTAATCGATATGCTACAGAACGGATTCATCTGCAGGGTGAGGATGTTGCAAAATTTAGGAAGCTTTGTTTGCTATCGGCTGATGCTGTAGTGCGAGGTAGAAATACAACTTATCGCGATATGATGCCATCGTGGACTCGTGATCAGGGAATGGCCTGGCCCGGATGTCCTAAAGATCCGGTTGCACAGCAACGAAATTTAGATCAGAAAGATGAATCCATTGCTATGTGGAAGGAGATCGTTAAGCTGGCCAAAGCCATTCGTTGGGAAAATGAGGAGGCTCGTAGTCACGCCATTGGATCGGCAGTATATGGATTACGCTTGTACAAAATCTATCGATCTTTAGTTTATATGGCTTATGCCGATAGCAAAGGAGACAAGAAGGAAGTAAAAAAATGGATCAAAGCTTACGATAAGGCTTGGGATAGTTATAATAAACTTACTGAAGAATATCCATTGGTAGCAAGTTTATATACAAAAGAATACAAGCGTCACTTTAGAGCTAGTGCTGATGAAAAAGTGAATAAGCTTCGATGTGATAAATAGTTGGTTGATGAGTTTAACTTTTAATTATCAGACAATTAATGGTGGAATATGGTAATACTAAAAAAAGGGTTATGAGTTATTGTAAGTATAAGTTTGTATTTGTTTTGTTGGCTTTGTCCTATTTGTTTGTAGGATGTTCTGAGAAGAATGTAGAACAAAAGCCAAATATTTTAGTATTACTAACCGATGATCAGCGTTACGGAACCATAGAGGAATTGCATCAGGAAGAGGTGGTAACACCAAATCTCGATCGCCTGGTAAAAGGGGGCGTTTCTTTTTCAAATGCTTACATTTTTGGTGCTCCTCATGGAGCGGTTTGTTCGCCAAGTCGTGCTATGCTAATGACTGGAAAATATTACTTTAATCTTACTCCAAATGTGTATGCACAGTTCTCGGTTCCAGGCAACGAAAGAGGAAAATGTGATACCATTACTTTTCCAGAATATTTTAAAGCCAATGGCTACGAGACTTTTGCTACGGGGAAACAGCATAATGGAAGCGATTGGGTAGAACGGGGTTTTGACAAAGGAAAAGCACTTTATTTGGGTGGAATGACCAAGCATTTTGGTACCAAAGTAAGAGATTTCGATCAAACAAATGGCTGGTCGGAATTCTATGCTGATCAGGAGAAATTCTCAAGCGAAGTATTTGCCGATGCTGCCATCGATTTTATAGATCAAGATCATCAGGATAAGCCATTCATGATGTATGTTGCTTTTACGGCTCCTCACGATCCAAGAACTGCTCCTGAAGAGTTTCACGAAATGTATCCTATTAAAGATATCGAAGTGCCTGCTAATTTTATGCCAGGACATCCTTTTAAAATTGGGGATATGAAAATTCGTGATGAAAAATTAGCCTCTTTTCCTCGTACGAAAGAAGGGGTTCAAAAGCATATTTCAGATTATCATGCCATGATTACCGCTACCGATGTTCAAATTGGTAGAATTTTAGATGAGCTTAAAAAATCCGGAAAGGCAGATAATACGATTATTGTTTTTTCAGGAGATAACGGATTGGCATTGGGACAGCATGGTTTAATAGGCAAGCAGAATGTTTACGAGCACAGTATAAAAGTGCCACTTGTTTTTTGTGGTCCTGGTATTCCCGAAAATGTAAAAACAGAAGCTTTTGCTTATTTGCACGATGTATTTCCAACCTTATGTGATTTAAGCCAGTTAGAGATTCCTGAGACAGTTGAGACATTGAGTCTTGAGCCTGTTCTTAAGGGCGACAAGGATAAAGTAAGAGAGGTAATGCATTTTGGTTACAATGCCTGGGTTGGTGATATAAAACACAAAAAGAAAGGCCAGGATAATGGTCGTGGCGCTCTAAGAGCGGTTCGCAAAGGAGATTTCAAGTTAATATTAAGCAGTAAAGATGGTGTTCTTACCCAACAATTGTTTAATTTAAAAAATGATCCCTGGGAGTTGAAAAATCTTGCTGATGAAGATAGCTACTCTGATAAAGTAGAAGATCTTAAAGTTGAATTGCAAAAGCGAATTGATGAGACAGGTGATCCTGCTCAATTAAATAAAGATATGTTTGGATTGTATGAAGAGTATGATGCAACACATGAACTAAAATAGTAATAAGAATAAGAGATTTAAACCTTAAAGATGATGCGAAGACTAAAGTTTATATTATTAATGACCGTAATGGCCTATTTAGCCTTTGATGCCAATGCGCAATCTGAAGAAAAAAAGGTAAGTTGGGATGAACTTGCAAATCAATTTGAATGTCCGGAATGGTTTCGAGATGCCAAATTTGGTATTTGGTTTCATTGGGGACCACAAGCTGTACCTGAGCAAGGTGGTGGTTGGTATGCACGACATATGTATATGGAAAATGTAGGACGTCAGAAGTTTGGAAAAATGGCTCGTCCTTATCATGAAATGACCTATGGGCATCCTTCTGAATTTGGATTTAAAGATGTGATCAATACCTGGAAAGCTGAAAAATTTGATGCACAGGCATTGGTTCAGTTCTCAAAGGAAAATGGTGCTAAATATATTATGGCTTTGGCAAATCATCATGATCATTTCGATCTGTTTAATTCTACTTATCATGCCTGGAATTCGGTGAATGTGGGTCCTAAAAAAGATATTATCGGAGAGTTTGAAAAGGCAACCCGAAGTGCAAATTTGAAATTTGGAGTGACAAGTCACGATGATCGTTTTCTAAACTGGTGGTTGCCAGCTTTTGGTGTTGATAAAACCGGTGAATATGCGGGCGTACCTTACGATGGTCGTCTAACGAAAGAAGATGGTGTTGGTAAATGGTGGGAAGGTTTAGATCCTGCCGACCTATATGGACCCGTTCCTGAAGACAGAACACCTGAAGTGATTGAAGCAATCAAAGAAAATTGGGAGAAACGTCACCTCGAGTTGGTAAATAAATACCAGCCGGATTTACTTTACAACGACGGAATGAACTTTTCCTATGGCGAACATGGCCGGGAAGTGTGCCGAACAATGTATAACAATAGCTTAAATAAAAATGGCAAGATAGACGCCGTAATGCTATTAAAAAAGAAAGAAAAGGGGACTGTAAATGAAGTGGAATGTGGTGGAAGTAATACTTTGCGGGAAGAACCCTGGCAATCGGAAATTACTTTTACCGATTGGTTCTATAAAGTTGATCGCCATTTAACTCATAACGCACGTACAATTCTTGAAATGCTTATTGAAGCGGTAAGTAAAAACGGAAACCTTCTACTAAATATTGAGTTAAAACCTGATGGAACCATTCCGGCGGAGCAGAAAGAGATTGTAAAAATTGTGGGTGATTGGTTACAAGTAAATGGGGAAGCTATTTATGGAACTCGTCCATGGAAAGTGTTTGGCGATGGGAAAAGTGTTCGTGGCGAATTCGTGGAAACCGTTGAGGGGGAACTTCGAAATGCAACAGCCAACCAAAAGAAAGGGGAGCATTTTAATCAGCGAACTACGGCAACACCTGCTTTTGCTCACGATGAAGTAAGATTTACAACCAAAGGAGAGGATTTTTACATCATTGTTATGAATCCTGCTAAAGGGGAGTTGGTTATTCCTAGTTTGGGATTAAATAAGGATGCCAATCCAGGCAAACTGATAAATGTAAGTCGTTTAGATAATGGACATGAAATCTCATTTAAACAGGATGAGCAAAAAGTAAGCCTTACAATGCCGGTTGTGAATGGAAGAAGTTATCCTGTGGTATTAAAATGTCGTTTTAAATAAGTAGTCATAAAATTAAGATTGAAGCTATGTTGACCTTAAATTATAAAAGATTTTTATCGAAAGCGAAATGGGTTTTTGTTTTGCTTTTCATGTGTAGCTATGTGAATGCACAAGAAACAAAATTTAAATTCGAGAATTCTTGTCTATCTGTAGAAGAACGTGTGGATGACCTAATTTCACAAATGACATTAAAAGAAAAGGTGGAACAAATGATGAATAAAGCTCCGGCAATTCCTCGTTTAAACGTTCCAGCTCACGAATATTGGAATGAGTGTTTGCACGGGGTAGCTCGTGCCGGAAAAGCAACCGTTTTTCCTCAGGCTATTGGTCTTGCTGCTACCTGGGATACCGATTTAATTTACCGTTCGGCAGTGGTTATTTCTGATGAAGCAAGAGCAAAACATCACGAAGCTCAGCGAAACAATTCATATTTACGATATGAAGGATTAACTTACTGGACCCCAAATGTGAATATTTTTCGTGATCCTCGCTGGGGACGCGGACAGGAGACCTATGGTGAAGATCCATATTTAACAGCTCGCATGGGAGTGAATTTTGTGAAAGGTCTTCAGGGAGATGATCCTAATTATTTAAAATTGGTGGCTACACCAAAGCATTTTGCTGTTCACAGTGGTCCGGAACCAGAAAGACATTTTTTTGATGCTGCTACCAACGAAAGAGATTTTTACGATACCTATTTGCCAGCTTTCGAAGCTTGTGTGAAAGAGGCAAAAGCTTACTCTATAATGGGCGCTTACAATCGTTATATGGGCGAACCTTGTTGTGCAAGTCCTCGTTTGCTTACTGATATTTTAAGAGATGATTGGGGATTTGAAGGATATGTTGTTTCCGATTGTAATGCGATTCGCGATGTATGCGATTACCACAATTTTACCGATTCCAAAGAAGAGGCAGCTGCCCTTTCTGTTCAAGCCGGATGTGATTTGAATTGTGGCTTTCGTTACGCTTATTTAGAAGGAGCTGTTGAACAGGGATTCATTACAGAGGATGAAATTGATGTATCGCTAAAAAGAGTTTTTACCGCTCGTTTTAAATTAGGGATGTTCGATTCTCCAGATGAAGTTCCTTACGCTGAAATTCCGATGGATGTTGTTAGTTCTGCTAAACACAGGGCTTTGGCTTTGGAAACAGCTCAAAAATCGATGGTGTTGCTAAAGAACGAGAATAATATTTTACCTCTTAAAAAGGATGTAAAATCGATAGCTGTTTTGGGACCAAATGCCAACCAACTAGAGGTTTTATTGGGGAATTACAATGGTTTTCCTGCCAATTATATTACTCCTCTTGAAGGAATTAAAAACAAAGTTTCAGAAAATACCGAAGTGTTTTTTGAAACCGCTTGTAACCTAATTGATACGAAAAATGCATACTCTTTGATTCCTGCTGAATTCTTAAGTTTTAGCAAGCAGCAAGGATTACAGGCAACTTACTACAATAGTAGCGATTTGTCAGGAACTCCGCTTGTAAGCAGAATAGAACAGGAAATCAATTCAAATTGGAATTCCGATTTGGTTGAAGGATTAAACGATGCTGAGTTTTCGGTGAACTTAAAGGGTGTGATTAAAGTTGATGTAAGTGGAGAATATACCTTGTCGCTTACTGCGAATAATTCTTATAAATTATCTATTAACGATGATGTATTGATAGATAATTGGGAAGATCCACAAAGAAAAAGACAATCGGCTAAGGTTTTCTTGAAAAAAGGAAAAAAATACGATATCAATATCGATTATGCTCACGAAGGTTGTCCTGCTAAATTGAATTTAGTATGGAAAACACCTGAAAAAACTTCACGCGAAAAGGCGATAGAGTTAGCAGAAAAATCGGATGTAGTGATTTTTGTTGGTGGGATTTCTGCCGCGGTGGAAGGGGAGCAAATGCGTGTTCCATATGATGGTTTTGATGGTGGAGATAAAACAAATATTGAGCTGCCTGAAGTACAAAAACAATTGCTTAAAGATTTACATGCTATTGGTAAACCTGTTGTTTTGGTACTGCTAAATGGTAGTGCTTTAGCTGTTAACTGGGAAGATGAAAATCTAGCAGCTATTGTAGAAGCTTGGTATCCTGGAGAGTTAGGTGGTGCTGCTATTGCTGATGTTTTATTTGGCGATTACAATCCATCCGGACGTTTACCAGTTACCTTTTACAAATCTGTAAAAGATCTTCCTCCATTTGTAAATTATGCCATGAAAGGTCGTACTTACCGCTATTTCGAAGGGGAAGTGCTTTACCCTTTTGGTTACGGTTTAAGTTATACCGATTTTAACTACAAAAATATTAGTGTATCAAAATCTCAGATGACTGCAGAAGATTCTTTGGAGTGCAGTATCGAGGTGAAAAATGATGGTAAGTACAAGGGCGACGAAGTGGTTCAATTATACGTTAAGGATGTGGAAAGTTCGGTAGTTCGTCCAATTAAGAGCTTACGTGGGATAAAACGAATTAGCCTGGAATCGGGAGAAACAAGCAAACTGACTTTTCAAATCACACATGAAGATCTAGAGTATTTTGATGTTGATCAGGATAAAAAAATAGTGGAAGCTGGTTTCTTCGAAATTGGAATAGGTTCTTCTTCTTCCGATTTGGTAACAACTAAGTTTGAAATCATTGAATAATAATAAATAAAATTTCAAATAATGCAGAATCAATTTAAATGGTTTATTTCGGCTACTATCCTCCTTGCAAGTGTCGTGGGGTGTAGCAATGGAAATAAGTCGGTTAAAAAAACAGCAGCAGATCGACCTAATATTCTTTACATCATGTCCGATGATCATACAGGGCAGGCATGGGGAGTTTATGGTGGAATCTTGAAAGATCATGTTCATACACCTAATATACAGCGTTTAGCTAAAGAGGGTTGTGTGTTAGAAAATGCTTTGGTGTCTAATTCAATTTGTACACCAAGTAGAGCAACCGTGTTAACAGGTCAATACAGCCATGTGAATGGAGTAAAAACCTTAAATGGGTCTTTGTATCCTGAGCAAAATAACATTGCTAAAGTTCTGCGAGAAGATGGTTACCAAACTTCTATTATCGGAAAATGGCACTT
>NZ_JBFHJW010000044.1:0-36844 GCF_041595635.1 Labilibaculum sp. | reverse complement strand
TTGTCGGATACAAAAGGACGAACTGCATCATGAAAGATTAAATTTACATCCAGCTCTCCTTTATAAACTAGAATAGCAGCAAGACTTGAATCGCTTCTTTCTTTGCCACCCGGTAAAATGTGTTTCACTTTCGTGATTCTATTTTTGTTGACAATGTCTTCAATTTCCGGAACAAAATCAGCATGAATAATAATGCATATTTCATCAATTTCAGCATGTCGTTCGAAAGCTTCTATGGAATGCTGAATAATTGGCTTTCCTCCGAGTACTAAAAATTGCTTGGGCACTTTCATTTCCATCCGTTTTCCACTTCCTCCGGCCAGAATTACAGCTATATTTTTCATTTTTTTGATTTAGATTAAGCCATCGAATTTACAATAAAATATGCTTCTTCAAAACAAAAAGAACCGTTTCAAAAATGAATTTCGAAACGGTTTCTTGTTATATTCTACAAAGAGCAAGCTTCTGCTTTATTTGAAAATCTCATAATCACCAACGTCCGACAGAATCTCGTATCCATCTTCGGTTACCAAAATGGTATGCTCAAATTGAGCCGATAGTTTTTTATCAATTGTGCGAGCAGTCCAGCCATCTTTCTCATCAATAATCGCTCTTGCTTTGCCCAAATTAATCATTGGTTCAATGGTGAAAATCATTCCGGCCTTCATTTTAGAACCCGAATTTTTAGGACAAATGTGCTCTACCTGTGGTTCTTCATGAAAATCGATACCAACACCATGACCACAAAATTCGTAAACCACACTGTATTTTTTAGCTTTAGCATAACGGCCAATCATAAAACCAATATTGCCGAAATAATTGCCAGGTTTTACTTGTTCAATACCCAGATAAAGAGCATGTTCAGTATCTTCGACTAATTTTTCTGCAGCTTCCGAAACATCACCAATGGTAAACATCGTACTAGTATCGCCATAGTAGCCATCTAAAATGGTGGTTACATCAATATTTAGGATATCTCCATTTTTAAGAATGGTTTTTTCATCAGGAATACCATGACAAATTACCTCATTTAATGAAATGCAACATGATTTTGGAAAACCATGATAGTTAAGTGGAGCCGGAATTGCGCCGTGGTCTCGAATGTATTTTTCAACTAATTTATCTAGGTACAGTGTACTAACTCCCTCTTTTACGAAATCGCTAATATATTTTAGTGTGTTTCCTGCCAATTGAGAACTTTTACGAATTCCCTCAATTTGCTCTGGAGTTTTAATGATAATTTGACTCATAATTTCTTGTATTCAAAAGAACTTATTAGTTCTATATTTAGGATGGCAAAGGTCTATATAGAAAATGAATTATGCAAACAATTTGCCCTTACTAATTAGAACAATTCCAAAGAATGTTTCTATGGTTATATAGAGTCTGCCAATGAAATTATTGGGGATAACTTTTTACTTCAATCTTTGGCTAGTTGAGCTTTATATTCATCCAATCGAGCAAGTGTTTCCGAATCTAGGCTTGGAGCTTTAATATCTTTGTGATTATTAAGTGTTTGCAGAATAGTTTCAGCTACAATTAGTCGCGCCGATGCCTTGTCATCAGCAGGAACAACATACCAGGGAGCAAACTTTTTCGAGGTACGATTGATAGCATCTTCATAGCATTCCTGATAAGCGCTCCATAGTTTGCGTTCCTTTAAATCATCAATGGAAAATTTCCAGTTTTTTTCCTTTCTATTCAAGCGTCGAAACAGTCTGTTTTTTTGCTCTTCCTTCGAAAGATGAAGAAAAAATTTTAAGACAATGATGCCACTTTCCACAATGTGTTCTTCAAAATTTACAATTCGTTCCATTCGTTTATGATAAAAAGCATCATTTAAATCATCAACAGAGGTAACAGAAGGTATTTTTTCACCCAGAATGTACCGTGGGTGGACTCTGGTAACTAGCACATTTTCATAATGGGTTCGATTAAAAATCCCAATTTTCCCTCTTTCGGGCAAGGCGATGTAATGGCGCCACAAAAAGTCATGTTTCAATTCTGCTGAAGTGGGAGATTTAAAACTATGCACAACCACACCTCTAGCATTTACATCTTTAAAAACTTCACGTACCAAGCTATCTTTACCCGATGTATCCATGCCTTGCAAGCAAATTAGCATGCCGTATTTGCCATGTGCATACATAATATCCTGTAATTCACTAATTTTACGGCGGATGTTTTTTAATTTGTTCTTAGCGTCGGCAATTTCTTCGAATGTGTCGGTATTGGCTAAGCTGATTTTTTTTGAAACTTTATATTGTTTGATTTTCATAGGATAATTTTGGTTTAATTAAAAATAAGTAATTTTATTTGCTTGGAAAATATTATTTATGAAGACTTTTCGTTCTTCTGTGTGGGCTTAGTCCTAATTTTACTTTCTTTGATAAGTATTGGGCTTTTAGTGGAAATGATTGATTAGAATTTTACATTCAATTATAAAAGTGTATCCAAATAAAATAATAATAATTTACGATTTTTTCGATATGATGAGGAGGATGAAAATATGTTATCTTATTTTTTTACTGATAAGTGGTGGTAATTTTGCTTTCGGACAATATTATAGTACAGGGCAGGATCCCGCTTCTATTCATTGGAAACAAATTGACACAAAGGATTTTCAAATTATTTTTCCCCAGCAATACGAAGAGAAGGCTAAATATATGGCTGCTATTTTTCAGGATTTGTTGCAAAAAGAGGGTAAGGATCTTCAGCATAGGCCAAAGAAATTTTCGGTAGTGGTACACACACATAGCGCAACGAGTAATGGCATGGTTGCCTGGGCGCCTAAGCGAATGGAAGTATATAATACTTCGGCTCCCGATAATGATTCTCAGCTTTGGATCGATCATGTTTGCAGCCATGAATATCGACATATTCTGCAAATGGATAAATTAGAACAGGGTTTTACTGGGTTTTTAAATTATGCATTTGGTCAGCAGGCAACTATTGTTGTGTTGGGTCTCTATCTGCCAACTTGGTTTTTAGAAGGAGATGCAGTTTGTATGGAAACTGCACTAGGAGATGCAGGACGCGGACGATATCCTTTTTTTGAACAGGAATTGCGAGCTCAGTTACTGGAAAAAGGAAGTTTTTCTTACGATAAAGCTGTTAATGGTTCTTATGAGGATTTTATTTCTAATCGGTATAAATTGGGTTACTATCTGGTAGGAAAAGCAAAAACGCATTATGGAAATGAATTGTGGGAAAAAACACTTAATCATGTGGGGCAAAAACCATTAGGAATCACCAGTTTTTCCGATGGAATAAAAATGGGCATGCTCGGCAAACGCGATGATGTTTTTGCTGCTTTATCTGAAAAGCAAAAGGATATTTTGGCTCAGGGAATTCAGGTAGAGGAGATTGATTGGGAGCAAGTAAAAAAGGACAATCAGTGTGCTGATACCAAGAAAATGCTCTATTACGATACGATGAAGGAGTTGCAATGGGAATGGCAAGTTCAGGATGCAAAATTGGATTTAACAAGTAAGGAAGCTATACTGAATCGTGAGTCTATTTATACCAATGTTCGTTTTCCGCACGAAAATGAAGTTGGTGATCTTATTGTTTTGAAGGAGGGATTATCGGATGCGGCACATTTTCAAATCGTTCATAAGAATGGAGAACAGGAAAAACTTTTTGTTCCCGGATATGATTTTAATACCGGATTTGATTATCAAAGTGGAAAGTTAATTTGGTCGGAACAAAAGGAACATTTACGTTGGGAAAAAGCGGATAAAAGTATTCTTGTTATTTATGATACCCATACAAAAAAGAGAATCAGAATTAAAAATAAGAACAGTTTGTTTGCTCCTGCCTTTTCGGCTGATGGGAAAAAGATTGTGGCTGTAGAAAGTGATCTGTTGGGTGATAATGACTTGATTATTTTGAATGCTGAGAACTTGGAGAGTGAGCAACAAATTGATTTCGGAAAAAATGAGTTTGTTTTGTCACCGAAATGGGATGGAAATGATCAAATCGTTTACGTTTTACTTACTAAAAAAGGCAAGGAAATGTATTCTCTTGATATTAAGTCGAGAAAAAAAACATGTTTGTTTAGTTCTGGGAAATACGATATCTCGCAAATAGAATTGAGTGATAAACATATCTTTTTTACAGCGGCTTACACTGGAATTGATAATATTTTTGCTTACGATCGATCTAGTAAAAAGCTGTATCAGGTGACTAGCTCAAGATTTGGAGCTCGAGATTTGCATGTTTCTAAAAATAAACTTTACTATTCTGACTATACCTCGGATGGTTACTTGCCAGTAAAAACCGATTATCAGACAGATGAATGGAAAGAGTGGACAGGAAACTTTGCACCTTTTCCTTTGGCCGAGAGCTTGTCGGAACAGTTGGGTGAAAAATTACAACCAGATACAAGTAATTTGGATCGCTTCGAAGTGAAAAAATATTCTAAAACAGCACATTTATTTAATTTCCACTCCTGGGCACCTGTCTTTATTGATGGTTTGGAAGAGGAAGCAGATATAGGAGTTTCTGTTGCGACCCAAAATAAACTAAGCACACTTTTGGGAACAATTGGTTATCGAAAAGAGGAAGGCTATGACAAGGGACAGTTTTATGCAAATTTTTCCTATGAAGCTTGGTTTCCTATTATTGAATCAAAGCTAACGGTTGGAAGTAAAGAGGCTACTTTTTGGACACTTGCAGATCGAATCTTACCCTCTCAAGTCGATACGGTTTATGTGAACCGGACTATGAGGCAATGGGGCTGGGAGAATAGTATTAGTTTCCCATTTGATCTTTCTGCTGGGAAATATAGTACCTCTGTTACGCCAAAAATAACTTATAACTTAGCAAAACTGGATAAAATTGAATACATAGCACTGAATACAAACAGTAGTATGGGGTTGGGGGAGTATGATTTTGCTGATGAGGATTACAGTCAGAAAATAATGCAATATCAGCTTTTTGCTTATCGTATTGCTAAAATGGCCACTCGTGATGTACAATATCAGTGGGCACAGGTGTTCGAATTTAACTATCGGCATACTCCTTTTGGAGATGCTCAGTTAGGAGAAACGTGGTCGGTAGCGAGTACTCTATATTTTCCTGGTTTTTATAAACATCATGGTGTTAAATTGTATGGTGGTTATCAAAATCGTTCTAGTTACGATTCGAATTTTTCAACGATAATTAGAAGCCCAAGAGGGATGTCGGATATTTATGGTGAAGATATTTATTCTTCAAGTATTGATTATGCTTTGCCATTATTTTACCCTGATTGGAACTTAGGTCCTTTGGTTTACTGTAAGCGAATTCGATTGGATGCATTTCTTGACTATGCGCGTGAGGAAGGCCGATTTAGTAGTGGAGATAATTTATACAATTACGAGGAAGATTATACCTCTTTTGGAGCTGAAATTAATGCCGATTTGCATGTGCTGCGATTTTCTTCTCCTGTTGATTTGGGAATTCGTGTTGGGTACGAAGATCAAACGGGTAATTTGTTTGCAAATCTTTTACTGTCGATTTCCTTGAGTTCATACTAAATTTCAAAAAAATTACGACAGATAGATTTTTAAGTCTATGATGGTATTTGTAAAACCTGTCTTTAACAGATGTTTTTATTGAAGAAAAAAGGTGGCCTGTTCGACCACCTTTTCTGTTGTTATTTTGTTGTGTTTTGTAAAAGTAATTTTAAGGTTTAGACTAAATCAAAACGATCCAAATTCATCACCTTGTCCCAAGCTGTTACAAAATCAGTAACGAACTTTTTCTGAGCATCGGCACTTGCATAAACTTCAGCAAGAGCCCTAAGTTCGGAATTCGATCCAAAGATTAGGTCAACTCGAGTTGCAGTCCATTTTTTGCTACCACTGGTTCTATCGCGGCCGTCGAAGATTTCTTTGGTATCATCTGTTGGCATCCAAACGGTTCCCATATCAAGTAAATTAACGAAAAAATCGTTGGTGAGTTGTTCTGGTCGATCGGTTAAAATGCCATTTTTTGAATGGTCATAGTTTGCATTCAATGCACGCATACCACCTACTAAAACGGTCATTTCTGGAGCCGTTAGGCAAAGTAATTGAGCTTTATCAATTAATAATTCTTCTGTTGGAATGGTAAATTTACTCCTTAAATAGTTTCGGAACCCATCAGCTGCTGGGTTCAAAACGTCAACAGAATTTATATCGGTTTGCTCTTGCGATGCATCCATACGTCCCGGAGTGAAAGGAACTTTGATTGCATTGCCTCCATCTTTAGCTGCTTTTTCTAGAGCAGCACAACCAGCCAAAACAATAAGGTCGGCCATCGATAGCATTTTACCATTGCTTGTGGCTCTATTGAATTCTTTCTGAATTGCTTCTAGTTTTTGCAGAACAATTTTTAGTTGCTCTGGATTGTTTACTTTCCAGTCTTTTTGAGGTGACAAGCGAATACGAGCACCATTGGCTCCACCACGTTTATCAGAACCTCTAAAGGTTGAGGCAGATGCCCAAGCGGTAGTTACCAATTGAGAAATACTTAAGTCTGATTGCAGCACTTTTGCTTTTAAGCTACGAATGTCTTTTTCATCGATAAGGGGATGATTTACAGCAGGAATAGGATCTTGCCATAGGAGTTCTTCACTTGGAATTTCGGAACCTAAATAACGAGAGCTTGGTCCCATATCACGATGAGTTAGCTTAAACCACGCACGCGCAAAGGCGTCAGCAAATTCTAAAGGATGTTCGTAGAAACGTCTGGAAATTTTTTCATAAACAGGATCAAAACGCAAGGCAAGATCGGTAGTAAGCATACTTGGAACATGACTTTTTGAAGAATCGTGAGCATCAGGAATCACTTTTTTTGCATTTTTTGCAACCCACTGATAGGCACCTGCCGGGCTTTTAACGAGTTCCCAATCATATTTAAATAAATTTTCGAAGAAGTAGTAGCTCCATTTGGCAGGTGTTTGTGTCCATGTTACCTCAATGCCGCTTCCTATGGTGTCGCCTCCTTTTCCAGATCCGAAAGAATTTTTCCATCCCAAGCCTTGTTCTTCTATGCCAGCAGCTTCGGGTTCAGGACCAATATGTGCAGCATCTCCAGCACCATGAGTTTTACCAAAGGTGTGTCCTCCGGCGATAAGAGCAACAGTTTCTTCATCGTTCATTGCCATTCTGGCGAAAGTGTCGCGTATATCTTTGGCAGCGGCAAGAGGATCGGGATTTCCTCCTGGACCTTCAGGGTTCACATAAATAAGTCCCATTTGTACTGCAGCAAGAGGGTTGTCTAGGTCTCGTTCTCCTGAATATCGATCGCTATCTTCTAACCAGGTGGTTTCGTTTCCCCAATAAACATCTTCTTCGGGTTCCCAGACATCTTCTCGTCCGCCAGCAAAACCGAAAGTTTTAAACCCCATTGATTCTAATGCTACATTACCAGTAAGAATCATTAGGTCGGCCCATGATATTTTTTCACCATATTTTTGCTTGATTGGCCAAAGTAGTCGTCGGGCTTTGTCTAGATTCACATTATCAGGCCAACTGTTAAGAGGAGCAAATCGCTGTTGTCCGGTACCTGCACCACCACGGCCGTCACCAGTTCGGTAGGTTCCTGCGCTATGCCATGCCATGCGAATAAAGAATGGACCGTAATGACCAAAATCAGCAGGCCACCAATCCTGAGAATCAGTCATTAAGTTGTGAAGATCTTTTTTTATGGCTTTCAGGTCTAAACTTTTAAATGCTTTCGCATAATTGAAATCAGATCCCATTGGATTTGATAGGTTAGAGTGTTGTCGAAGAATATTTAGTTTTAAATGGTTAGGCCACCAGTCGCGATTTTTTGTACCGCTGGTACCAACACTGTGCTTTTTAGTTGCTCCTGTGACAGGGCATTTGCTAATTTTGTCAGGACTACTTTTCATCTTTTAATTGGTATTTATTAGTAAAAGAAAAATTCAAGTGTCAAACTGTTTCGTTAACGAGTTAACAGAAGATAAATCAGTATTTCATGAACTGATATGGCGAGAGGATGAGAATAGTTAGTCGAAAAGATCGCTTATGTATTTGTATTAATTATTCAATTAAATCAGTGTAAACCGTGCCTGTTAAATTTACTGAATTATAATTTAAAAAGCGCAATTTGATTAGTTTGCGGGTGTAAGATTGATTAAAAAATCGTGAGTTTTTATATTCGTATCATTTTCCTAAAGTAAGCATAAAATTAGTAAGGTGAATAAAAAATGCTATTAATTATCAGTACCAATACGCGTGTTGTTTTTTTGAAAAATATATACTTATGCTTTAGTAATCAGGTGGAATGATCTTGCAATGAAAAAGTATAGTAAATGAATTGGCATAGTGATTTGATGGATTACCTACAATCATAAGGATTACGGTATTTTGAAGAAGGATGTAGATCGCCATTTTTTCTGCAAAAAAAAGGACTCGAAAGAGTCCTTTAAAATGTTATATTTATTCTCAATTTATTTTTTGAGTAGGTCGCGTATTTCGGTAAGTAAAACTTCCTCTTTGCTAGGAGCAGCAGGAGCAGCTGGTTTTTCTTCTTCTTTCTTTGCCATTTTCTCTTTCATTTTATTGTATCCTTTTACGACCATAAAAATAGAGAAAGCAACAATAAGGAAGGTTATAATCGCGTTAATAAACAGACCATAGGATATAGCGACTTCTTTGAGGGCATCGCCAGCGCCGGGACTTGTTTCTATTACAGCGCTTTGTAAAATAATTTTTAGATCAGAAAAATCGACTCCACCTAAAATTATTCCTACTGGGGGCATAATAATATCATTCACCAACGATTTTATTATTGCACCAAAATAGAGAGCCATGATTAAACCAACAGCCATTTCGAGTACATTGCCTTTTGCAATAAATTTTTTGAATTCGTTCATGTTAAAATTGTTTAGTTAGTAATTGGGATTAATAGAATACAACATGATAGAGCTTTCAATTAGGTTTTAAATCTGTTGAATGATCACTATATCAAATCATAAGGTCTATTAAATGTACAAAATAAAAAAGTATTATACTCAATTTAATTTGCAAGTATTGGCATTTTCAAGTTGATGGTTTGATTTTTATTAGCTGCAGAATAGGATCTAAACTTTTACTTTTTAACCGATAGAGTAAAGAATTTGCAAATCGAGAAGGAATAAGTTGTGTGCAGAAAAAAAGAGGATTCCAATATGGAATCCTCTTACTGTATATTGATATTATTCGTATTGATGATAAGTCTTAATTAAGCTAATTCAACCAGGGTAATTTCTGGTGGCATTCCTATTCTACCTGGAAATCCAATGTATCCAAAGCCTCGGTTTACATATAGGTATTGATTGGCTTCCTGATATAATCCGCCCCAGCGAGGGTATTTATATTGTACAGGGCTCCATTTTATACCAGCACGTTCGAGTCCAAATTGCATGCCATGAGTGTGTCCCGAAAAGGTAAGGGCAATGTCAGTATCTAGAACCTGAGCATCCCAATGCGAGGGATCGTGGCTCATTAGAATCTTGAAAGGATGATTGTTGTTTTCACTCATTGCTTTGTGTAAATCGCCATGTTGCGGAAAGGGTGGTTTTCCCCAATTTTCGACACCAATTAATGCAATTTCTTCTCCATTAATTCGGATGGTTTCACTTTCGTTTAACATTAGTTTAAAACCCATGCTAGCATGAAAATTTTTAATGGCTTGTAAATTTTCAGCTTTATGCTGAGCGGATGGCCAATGGGAGTAGTCTCCATAATCGTGATTGCCAAGGATGGAGTATTTGCCAATTTTGGCTTTCATTTTTGATAAAATAGGAGCCCAGCCATCGGTTTCTTCGGCAAAATTGTTAACTAAATCGCCAGTAAAAAGAATTAAATCGGCTTCTTGTTCGTTAATTAGCTCGACAGCTTTTTCAATTTTATTGAAATTTTTGTTGAAACTACCTAGGTGCATATCCGAAATCTGTAGGATTTTTAATCCTTTGAACGATTTAGGAAGATGATCGAAGCGGATTCGTTCGCGCATCACTCGGTAGTTAAATTTTCCTTTGGTTACTCCATATAATATTGATGCAAATGGAATGGCAGCTAAAATAATTCCCATTTGATACAAAAACTCAGATCTCTCCATCTTTTTTTTCGAGTTAAACTGTGTTACACTTTTATTCTTTTTCTCTCTGAACCATCTTATGGTTCTCGTAATCGCCCCTAGTATATCTTTCAGTAGAACGAAAAGTACAAATACAAACTTAGGAATGTAAAACAAGGAAAAACCAGCCACTAAATAGCCTACGTATATGTAGGATTGTGCTCCTTTTACATGCTTAATTCCGAACATGAAGAGGGTAAAACTTGCAAAAATGAAAATTGAGATACCCCAAAACAGTACGATTAATGATTGTCTTGCCAGCTTGATTTTTAATCTGGCAATCAGAGGTTTTATGCCGCGGTAAGTATAAAAATCTACCAGTAACATAAATAGTAAGAGAGGAATCAATAGAAATACACTTGCTTTCATTGATTTAGAGTATTTGAGTAGTTCTGTGTTTATAAATTAGGCTCAAAGATATGTAATAAAATACAAGCAAGTCCTAAATTTTTGTTAAAATATGCTTATATTCAACGGTAGTTCAGTCGCGAACAATAAGTTAGCGATACCAAATCTATGGATAGAGTTTATTTTATGGGATGATTTCCCAATAGTAAATCGGAATTCTTTACTTATTAAATAATAGGTTTTTATGTCACAAATTATTCATGAATTTATAGATAAGAGATGGAGTCCTAGAGCCTTTTCGAATCGAGAAATAGAAGTGGAAAAAATAAATGCATTGTTTGAAGCAGCCTCCTGTGCGGCTTCTTGTTTTAATGAGCAACCTTGGCGCTTTATTTATGCAAGTAAAGAGTATGCAGAACGATATGATCAGCTTTTATCCTGTTTGGTGGAATTTAATAAGTTGTGGGCGAGAAATGCACCTGTGATAATGATGGCTTTGACCAGTAAAAAGTTTGCTCAAAATCAAAAAATCAATCATTATGCTCGTCACGATTTGGGTTTAGCGATCGGAAACATGACGATTCAAGCCACAAGTATGAATTTGTACCTTCATCAAATGGCTGGTTTTGATTCAGATAAGGCTCGGGAGGTGTTCGATATTCCTGATGATTTTGATATTGTAAGTATGATTGCCCTTGGTTATTTGGGTGACCCAAAACAACTGCCCGAGAATATTCGTGAAATGGAATCGAAAGAAAGGTCTCGTAGATCTACTGATAAAATAATTTTTGATGGAAATTGGGAGCAATTGAAATAAGCTGTTTTCTAAATTTTTGCTATGGGGCTAATTCGAATGGAATAGCCCTTTTTTCTTTGAATGTATCTGAAACTTGTTGTAAATTGAAGACTAGGGAGTTTAGAAGAAGAGTTTTTAATTTAAAACTTTTGGATATGAAAGCGGTAGTGATGAAGAAATATGGTCCGTCGGATGTATTGGAGATAGCAAACCTTTCCCGACCCAAAATTAAAGATGATCAGGTTTTGATTGAAGTGTATGCTTCTTCGGTGAATCCGGTAGACTGGAAAATCCGAAAAGGCAGTTTAAAGTTATTTATGAGAAAAAAATTGCCTTGTATTTTAGGTGGAGATATTGCTGGAAGAATTGTTGAAGTGGGCAAAAAAGTACAATTTTTTCGCATAGGCGATGAGGTATTTGGGAAAATTGATATCAGTAAAAATGGCGCTTACGCTGAATATGTGGCATGTTCAGCGAATCATTTGGCTTTAAAACCTCAGAAAATGACTTTTGAAGAGGCTGCCACTTTGCCTTTGGCAGGATTAACAGCCTTACAAGCACTTCTCAAACTGGGGAAAATGAAGAAAGGAATGAATGTATTGGTGAATGGTTGCTCGGGAGGAGTTGGTTCCTTTGCGGTTCAATTGGCAAAGGCTTTCGATTGCCGGGTTACTGGAGTTTGTAGCGGCCGAAATAAACGGTTTGCGGAAGATTTAGGTGTCGATATAGTCATCGATTACAAGAGTCAGGATATTGTATCGCTTCAGGAAGAATACGACATTTTTTTTGATGTGGTGGGGAATCAGGAATTTTCCAAAGTAAAACATCTTGTGCAACGTGCTGGTGTTTTTGTAACTACACTTCCTTCCTTCAATATTCTTTTGTTAGGTTCTGTTCATAATCTATTCGCTTCGCAAAAAATGAAGCATATTTTCGTACAGGAGAATAGGGCAGATCTAGAATTGCTGGCAGATTTTGTGGATGCTGGACTCTTAAAAACTCATATTGATAAATCCTACGATCTTAATGATGTAGCTGAGGCACACCAGTACAGCGAAACGGGTAGAGTTGTTGGAAAATTGTCGCTTATTGTAGCCGAATAAAATTATTATTACTATTGAAATGTAGAGAATAACAAAGTCCCGAGAATCATTTGATTTTCGGGACTTAATTTTACCTTTTTCTTATTTATCCTTTGGTTTTAATACCACAACCAATTGCTTTGGTTTCGGTAAGTTCAGGTTTTTTACCTTGTAACAAAGCTTCAACAGCATCGTCGATATAATGACTGCTTGCCTGAGATGCATCTTTATAATTGTTATCGATAGCTCCTTTGTATTCTACGGTATATTTTCCAGCCTTATTGCTTAATATGAAAACATGAGGTGTTTTGGTCGCTCCGAATCGTTTGTAAATCTCTTGAGTTTCATCGAATAGGTATGGAAATGTAAAACTTTTTTCCTTCGCTCTGATAATCATATTATCGTATGAGTCCACTGGGTATAGTTCGGGATCGTTAGGGTTAATCGCAATAACAGGATATCCTTTCGCTTTGTATTTTTGATCTGTTTCTATGATTCGATCTTCGTAAGCTACAGAATATGGGCAATGGTTGCAGGTAAAAATTACGATAAAACCTTTTGCATCCTTGTAATCGGCTAAAGATACCTGTTTGCCATTTACATTCTTTAGTTTAAAATCTTTTGCTTGGTCACCAATTTGGTAACCTTGAGCCTGAATTCCAAATGAGGCCAATACGAAAAGGCCAAGAATCATCATTTTCTTCATAATTATTATTTTTTTATAGGATTACTTACTTAATTTATCAATTGATTTTGCCAGTTCATCGTAGGATACCTGGCGGGTAAATACAGTTTTGTTGTCTTTATTATAGATTACTGTGGCAGGTAATGCTCCATCCCATTTTTCATCTACTTTACTAATCCAGCTATTTGCATCAGGATCGTCCAGAATTCGTACTTCTGCATGAATGTTTTTTCGTTCTAAAAATTTTGCCATTCGTTCTTCTAGTTTACTTCCAAAATCGAGACTAACAAGTATTACTTTTACTTTTTTGTTGGCATAATCTTTACGGATATCTTCAAACTCGGGCAGTTCCTCAACGCAAGGCTTGCACCACATGGCCCAAAAATTAATCACGTAAGTGGTATCGTTTTGCTGTTGGAAGATTGGTTCCAATTCGCTAAAATTATAGGTTTTAATGTCTTGAGCATTTGTAGTTTGACAGTATAATGCAAAAGCTAGTATCAGTAATAGTTGTACTCTTATTTTCATGTTTTTTATATTAAGACTTTCAGGTATTAAATATACTACAATTGATGAAATAAGAATTATTCTGCGTGTTATTGAATTGTTAAAATAAAATTTTCGCTCAAATGAATTGATAAACTTGCATTATTTGATGATGATTATTTTGCCTTGATTGTATGTACGATGTATGGAATATTTTTTTACCTTTGGGAGCAATTAGAACACTAAGAATGAGCTATAACATGCATATCGAACGATTTTTCTTTTTTAGCAGCTTTTGTTAAAAGAGGACTTGCATGTATTATTAATTGATGACGAGCCTCTTTAAAGGCTCTTTTTTTTTGACCATATGAGAAAGGTATTGTTTCGAAATTTTTTGTCTGTTTTTCTTTTTTCTGAAAAGGAAAATGGGATTCTTACGAAATAATATTTGAAAATATTCATAGGGAGTCCTTACTAATTGGGACTTTTTTGTGATCCAAAATATAACTATAAGCATGAATAAGCGAAAAATTGTAATTCAAGGAGTTGAAGGTTGTTTTCACCATTTAGCAGTAAATGCCTACTATGGTGAAGATGTTGATATTGTGCCGGCCGATAGTTTCGCCAAATTGGTAGAATTAACACAAGACGAATCGGTGTGCGATGGTGGTATTATGGCCATTGAGAATTCGATTGCCGGAAGTATTCTGCAAAATTATGGGTTGTTACAAGATTCAGGCCTAGTGATAGAAGGAGAAATTTTTTTACGAATCAAGCAAAATTTGATGGCTTTGCCTGGACAAAAAATTGAAGATTTAAGAGAAGTTCATTCCCATCCGATGGCTATCAACCAATGTCGCACCTTCTTCCACGATTATCCACACATTAAAATGGTAGAAATGGAAGATACCGCTTTGAGTGCAAAGAATATTCGAGAAAATCAGTTGGTTGGTATAGGAGCTATTGCAGGCGATTATCCGGCCGAATTGTATCAGTTGGAAATTATCGCTGCCGAAATAGAAAGCATTAAAGATAATCAAACGAGGTTTTTTCTGCTAAAAAGAAAAAACGAAGTTGTTGCCAACGGAGGATATAATAAAGCCTCTTTGTATTTTAGTACAAGTCACGATCCAGGAAGCCTATCGTATATTTTGGATTGTTTTGCAAAGGAAAATATCAACCTCTCGAAAATTCAATCTTTGCCAATTCCAGGTGTTAATTGGGAGTATTTTTTTCATGTCGATTTGGAATTCCAGGGACCTCGTCAGTTTCGTAATGCTTTGGATACAATATCGCATTATGCCAAAGAAATAAAAGTTTTAGGTACCTACAATCAAGGGATTATAATTACTTAAAAAACTTTCATCGATTCGTATGCTTTATCGATCATCTTGGCAAGCAAAATGTCTTTTTTGGTAATTTTTCCTACGGAATGAGTACTTAAAATAAAGCGAACATTTTTGTGCTTATAAAGCTTAATGTCAGGGTGATGATTCTCATCTTCAGCCTCTTTAGCTACTAAGTTAATAAAATTGATCGCTTCGATAAAATTTGGGAGAACATAGTCTTTTATCAATTTACTATCAATTTCGCTCCATCCTTGGTCCAATAGTATATTCATGATTTATTTTTTTTATAACTAAAGATACGTAAAGTAATTTTCAAAGTAAATAGTATGTAAAAGGACAGTTGATAAAGCAGTCCTTTTTTTTGGCTGTATTTTCAATTGACGATTTAGTTTTTGTTTATAGTTTAAAAGTTGCTTTTCTTACAATTTCAATGAAGTAGATAAGTTTAATCGAGACTTTTTAAGGTTTGAGAAATGCGCAGGGAATCCTAGTTCTCAATTGCATTGATTGATATTATTCTGTATCTTAAAATTCGAAATAGCAAAGGGGAACATGTAACACTTAATTCTTATTAAATGACTATATCCTTGGAAATTATCATATTTACCATTGGTTTTTTGATCGTTGCTACGGCGGCCAATCGAATTTCAAAATATTTTCCCAAGGCAAAATTACCTGTGATCTCAGGTCTCCTTTTTATAGGCATTCTTTCAGGTCCTTTCATTTTAAATTTTATTCCTAAAAAATCACTTCCGCATCTTCAGTTTATTAATGAAGCTTCATTGGCTTTTATCGCCTTTGCAGCTGGAGCCGAACTTTTTTTAAAAGAATTGAAAGGCAGAATGAAAAGTATTAAATGGATGACATTTGGGCAGTTGTTCTTCACCTTTGGTTTAAGCGCTGCCGCAGTTTTGTTCTTTTCCAATCGAATTCCTTTTTTATCTGATTTAGATTTTTCTGTACAGTTAGCTATAGCACTTCTGATTGGAACTATTTTTGTCACTCGATCGCCAGCATCTGCAATTGCTGTGATTAACGAAATGCGTGCAAAAGGGCCTTATACACAAACTGCTATCGGAGTTACAGTTATCAAAGATGTATTGGTTATTATATTGTTTACCATTTGTTTTTCTGTTGCAGGAGCCTTAATAAATAATGTTCCTTTTGATTTTTGGTTGGTGGTTATTCTTTTTGGAGAACTATGTTTGTCTATTTTTATAGGATTTACACTGGGCTTACTCATGAATTGGTTGTTGGGCAGAAGTTTGCCGACTATAGCAAAGGCGATTCTTTTGGTTTTGTTAGGATATAGCATTTATTTGCTGGCTCACTTTGTACACGATCAAAGTCTCATATCTTTTGGATTTGAACTTTATATAGAACCTTTACTTATTTGTATTATAGCTAGTTTTGTTGTGGTGAATTATGGGAGTCACCGACGGGAGTTTATTACGATTATAGAACTAGTGGTTCCGACAATTTATGTTCTTTTTTATACCCTAACCGGAGCTTCTGTTTCTTTGGATGTTTTAGCTCAAGCCTGGGCTGTAGCGCTTCTTTTCTTCACTATTCGTTTGTTAAGTATGATGATTGGTGCTTTTATTGGGGGAACACTTGGTGGTGATCCAATAAAAGTGAATCGTTTTTCATGGATGCCTTACGTTACTCAAGCAGGTGTAGCTATTGGTTTGGTATCGGTTGTAGCAGCTAAATATCCAGAGTGGGGACCTCAGTTTGCAGCCATTTTAATTGCCGTTATTGTTCTTAACGAGATTTGTGGACCACCTTTGTTTAAGTGGTTTATAATAATGGTAGGTGAGGGACATACCAAAACAGAACGATTGCATGATAATAAAATACAGAAAGCTATTATTTTCGGTTTGGAAGGGCAGTCACTTGCTTTGGCGCGCCAGTTAATGGATCACGATTGGGAGGTGAAAATAGTTACGCGTAACGAGGAAAGAGCTAAGCTTGCATACAATGGTGTACAAGTAACGTCTATAAAGGAGTTGAGTTTAAGCGAATTGAAAAAAACAGAAGCCGATCAGGCTGATGCTATTGTTATGTTGAATCAAGATGAGGATAATTTAAGGGTTTGTGAATTGGCGTATGAACATTTTGGAACTCGAGATTTAGTCGTTCGAGTGAATGAACGTAGTTATGTGAGCAAATTTATTGAGCTTGGTGCATTAATTGTTGAACCTACCACGGTAATGGTTAGTTTAATGGATCATTTGGTGCGATCGCCTATTGCTACCAGTTTATTGCTGGGAATGGAAAAAGATCAGGATACTGTTGATATTGAGATGCAAAATAGAGATTTGCATGGACTTCCTTTACGAGACATACAAATTCCAAGTGATCTTATTATTTTGGCTACCAAACGAAACAACAATACCCTTATCTCAACTGGTTATACTCAACTTCGAGTGGGCGATATTCTAACTGTAGTCGGTTCAATAGAAAGTATTGAAAAATTTCGATTAAAAATGGAGAATGTTGACAGAAATTTAGATCGAAAAACCAAATCCAAGAGAAAGAAAATATCCTCTAAAGAAAAACCGATTAAAAAAGATACAGATTTACCAGCTTAAAAAGACGGTGGTCCAAAAAGCGAGTGGAATAGCAGTATTCCATATAATTTCCTCTCGATGTCTAGCTCTACTTATTCGTTCTCGTTCTAACTGATAGCGAAGTGAGTTGAGATTTTGTATCTGTTTTTGATCATTGATTATTTTTCGTTCTTTCTGAATGTTGTTAAGATAAAGAATGGCTTCTTTACTCTTTGAGGGGTTGCTATTAAGGACTTCTAGTAAATCCATTTCCGATTCATTCAATAGATGTTTATGGTACAGCGCCATTCCTCTTTGTAAATGCACTTCCGATAGGTATGGCTTTATATTCAGAACATGATCGAAATCCATGATTGCTTCGTCGTATTTTTTTAGTTGCATGTTTGCGTAACCGCGATCTTGAAAAATGGCAGTATAGAAAGGCATAATTACAATTGCAGTGTCTAAATAGTGAATAGCTTTTTCGTATTCTCCTTGTAAAATTAGACTTCTACCCTTATCGTGATATTCTTTATAACGTTCTACATCTTGAGCGAATACACCCAAACAATAGAGTAAACTAACAATAATAAGAATTGATTTTTTCATGCTAATACGTTTTATGCTTTGATGAATTTATTTTTAAATTTACCGCATAAATTGTACCAAATTGCAAAAAAAAGACCTTTACTTTTTAGTAACGGTCTTTTAAATGGAAGTAAAATATTTACGATTTTTTACAACATTCTTTCGTGCAATCAGTAGCACATTTTTTTGCGGCATTTGCTTCCTTTGTCTCACAAGAATTAGAACAATCTTTTTTTGCCTTGGCTGTTTTAGTACAACATTTCTTTTTATCCGCTTTAGCTTCCTTTGTACAGCAAGTTTTTTTATCAGCATTAGCTTCCTTTGTACAACAGGCTTTGGTGCAATCTGCAGCACATTTCTTTTTTTCAACATCGGTTTGTTCCTGATCTTGAGCGAGCGAAATTTCATTGTCAAAGTTTGTAATTTCGGGTTGGTTGGCAAAACTTACTACATTTATTGCAAATACAAATAGAAGTCCAAATAATAACTTTTTCATGTTTCTTAATTTTAAAGTGTTACAAATCTGTTTTAGTTTGATTTTCTTATGCTCAAAGAAAGTAAAAGATCTTTTTGTCTGCTGTTAATGATTTGTTAAAGCTCCAATTTGTTCTTAAAAAATTAGTTAAATTTGGGTCGTGAAAATCACCTTGTAATTAGGTTGTTCTGCGATAATTATATAATAAAATTACCATTGAAAGCAATATTTAAAAATAGAAAAAAATATAGAATACAGATATTTATTGTGATATCGATAATTGTTCTGCTCCTTCTTTTACTAATTCAATTTCAGTGGATTAAGAGGGCTAGGAGTTTGAGCGATGAACAATTTAATCATCGGGTTGGTTTGGCTTTGCATGAATCTGTTGATGAGTTTGCAAAAGACCAGCAAACTTGTGAGAAAATGCGAGCTTTCATGAATAAGGAAAAGTATGATGCCAACGATAGTGAGCGTTTAAAATTAGAGGTTGGACGATTAGATTCTATTATTAAGCAACAATTTGAAGACTATCAGATTCAGTCTCCCTATACCATTGAGGTGCTAAGCACTGCCGATGAACAACCAAAGAGTAAATGTTTTTATTATAGCTTGCGAAAAGCATTAAGTCACGATAAGGCAGTACTAAATGTATATTTTCAGAAAAGAGAACAAAATTTAATGGATAGTATGGGTAGCATGTTTATATGTTCCATTATATTAATATTTATTCTTTGTGCTTTTTTCGGGATCACTATTTTATCATTAATCAATGATAAAAAGATTTTAGGGCGAACTACTGATTTGATCAATAATATTGCTCATGAATTTAAAACTCCTATGGCCACAATCTCTTTGGCTAGTGGCATGTTAAAACGAAATGCGGTACATTCCAAACCTGATCAAATTGAACATTATTCAAACATGATTTTATCTGAGAATAATCGATTGAAAGGTCAAGTAGATCAGTTGTTAAAACTTGCATGTATCGAAAGAGGAGAGCTGAAGTTAAATTCAGATCAATTTCACATGCATGAACTACTGAATGTATGTGTCGATCGTATTTCGGTTCAGTTAGCAGAGCGAAAAGGTCATATAGAATTGAATCTGCTTGCTAAGGATGATTCTGTGTGTGGCGATAAGGATTTGTTGCAGAATGTTTTGCTTAATATTTTCGATAATGCAGTTAAATATTCTGAATCGAACCCTGAAGTAAAGGTGGAAACGAAAAATGTGAATGGAAATCTTTTTATTGCCATAAGCGATAAAGGAATTGGGATGAGTAAGGAGGAGCAAATGCATGCATTCGACCGTTATTATAGAGCTCGAACAGGCGATCAACATGAAGTTAAAGGTTTTGGAATCGGTTTATCATATTCTAAAATGATTATAGATTCACACAAAGGCTCGATAAAGGTATTGAGCAAACGAAATTATGGTAGTACTTTTACTATTATTTTACCTTCAAACTAAAATTTACTTATGACAAATTCTCTTTCAAAAAATATTTTATTGGTAGAAGATGATCCCAATTTGGGACTTGTACTTCAGGAGTTTCTAAAAATGGAAGGTTTTTCAATTACATTAGAACGCGACGGAGAGAAAGGGTATGAAGCTTTTGTCAACTCACAATTTGACCTTTGTTTGTTCGATTGTATGATGCCAAAAATGGATGGCTTTAGCTTGGCTAAGAAAATTCGCAAATTTAATCAGGAAGTTCCAATCATTTTCTTAACGGCTAAATCTTTAAAAGAGGATAAGTTGAAAGGTTTTGATTTGGGTGGAGATGATTACATTACCAAACCATTCGATGAGGATGAATTGGTTCGAAGAATTAATGCTGTTCTAAAACGAGCAAGTAATGTAGAAGATGAAAAAGAAATGCTTTTTACAATTGGTGAATTTGTTTACGATCATGCAAATTTGACGTTGAATTATAAGGAAAACATTTCGAGGATCACACAAAAAGAAGGTGATGTTTTGTATTTATTGTTGCAGAATAAAAATAATGTATTGCGCCGAGAAGAAATATTAGTGAAGGTGTGGGGCGAAAATGATTATTTTATGGGGCGAAGTTTGGATGTTTTTATTACAAAACTCCGAAAACATCTGAAACAGGATGAGAAAATAAAAATAGAAAATGTTCATGGTGTTGGTTTTATTCTTTCAGAGAATAATTAAAGCGGTCAATTGATGGATCAGAATCGCTAAAAATTGTAATTTTGAAGCTGAATTCTAAAAATTTGCAATTTGCTATGGGCATATCTCAAAAAATCAATACTATACTCAAAACAATTCCCGATCATGTAAAAATGGTTGCTGTTTCCAAAACTAAACCTAAGGAAGATATAATTGAAGCCTACGAAGGTGGATATCGTATTTTTGGAGAGAATAAGCCTCAGGAATTAGTACAAAAATATAGCGATCTGCCTAAGGATATTGAATGGCATTTTATTGGTCATTTGCAAACTAATAAAGTGAAATACATTGCACCTTTTGTTCATTTGATTCATGCTGTGGATAGTATGAAGCTAATGAAGGAAATCAATAAACAGGCTGAAAAAAATAAACGAGTAATTAACTGTTTGCTTCAATTTCATATTGCCTCAGAAGAAAGTAAATTTGGACTTACTTTGGCTGATGCAAAGGCTTTACTTAGCTCCGAAGAGTTTTTAAATTTACATTTTATTCAAATTATAGGAGTCATGGGAATGGCCACTTACACCGTTCAAGAGGATGTAATTCGTACAGAGTTTGGAAATTTGAAGTCGATATTTGAAAACTTAAAGGCAGATTATTTTAAGACTAAAGAAGAATTTACAGAAATTTCAATGGGAATGTCAGGAGACTATGCACTGGCAATTGAAGAAGGTAGTACTATGGTAAGGCTTGGTAGTTGTATTTTTGGCTCCAGATTTTAAAAATTGCCAATTTTATTAACTTAAGTTGGAGCTTAGTATGTCAATATTTAGCTCGAAATTACTATATTTGTTTATCACGATTGAAAATAAAAAAATCAAAATAGTATGATTAATCTTGAAACCACTTATATGGGATTGCAATTAAAGAATCCTTTAGTTGTTAGCAGTTCCGGACTTACAAATTCGGTGCGAAAAATTAAAATTATAGAAGAAAAAGGAGCAGGTGCAGTTGTTCTAAAATCTTTATTTGAAGAACAAATTACCAATGAAGCTAAAAACTTGATTGGAAAAGAGTCTTCGAATGCTAATTATCCAGAAGCTGAAGACTATATTCAGACTTACATCAAGGGACATTCTGTTTCGAATTATTTGACTCTTATTAAAGAGGCCAAGGAAGCGGTTTCGATACCTGTTATTGCAAGTATTAATTGTGTTTCTTCATCCGATTGGACTTCCTTCGCTAAGGAAATTGAAAAAGCGGGTGCTGATGCAATCGAATTAAATGTATTCATTGTTCCTGTTGATAGAAACATGAGCTCTACACAGTATGAAAATTTGTATTACAATATATTTAATGCCGTAAAGAAGGAAGTGAGTATTCCAATATCGATGAAAATAGGTATTTATTTTACCAATTTATTTTCTGTTGCCAATCGTTTGAATGCTGATGGAGTTGATGGCTTGGTATTGTTTAACCGATTTTATGAGCCAGATATCGACATTGAGACCATGACAATTAAAAGCGCTCCAGTACTAAGCTCGGCAAGCGATATTCGTAAGTCTCTTCGTTGGGTAGGCATGTTGTCGGATAAAATTAAAGGACTTGATATTGCCGCATCAACAGGAATTCATGATGGTGAAGCTGCGATTAAACAATTGTTGGCTGGGGCAACTACGGTTCAGATTTGCTCAACCGTATATGAGCATGGATTTGATCAAATTAGCGATATTCTCGGAGATATTTCGAAATGGATGAAGGCAAAAGGTTTTAAAACCGTCGATGAGTTTCGAGGAAGTCTGAATTACGGAAGTATTCCGAATCCGGCTTTGTATGAAAGAGCACAGTTTATGAAGTATTTTTCGAATAAGGAAAAGGACGTTCTAATATAAAATTAAAAAAGCCGCTTTAAAAGCGGCTTTTTTTTGCTTAAAGTTTCTCAATTATGTGAATTGCTTCGTGAAGCATTCCCTTTTTATCAGCAGTCACGCTTGGAATAGCATCTTTTAATTTAGCCATTTCAATAGGTTTGCTTTCCTCAGATATTTTATCGGTAAGATTCTCAATCACCGTAAAAGCCTCAAAAGAAGTTTCAAAATCCGATTCAATAAGTACATCAACAAAAGTTGAAATATGATTGGAAAATGAAATACTAGATTCCCAACAAGTAGAAATTAGATGTTTTCTGATGGAAACATACTTTTGATTTTGAATTGCATCTATAATAATTTGAGCTGATTCTTGATTTTTTAAGTCAGCAAGGAAATTATGGATTGCTGATTGAATCTCTGTTTCGGATTTGGAAAGCATCACATCTAACAAAAGTAGGATGTCTTTTGGTTTTCCTTCTTCTCTTAATTGATTAATGGAGTTGATTACTACCTTAGTGTCGGTAGAGCTAAGTCCTAAAATTATGGAGTTTCGCAAATCCTTTTTACTAATATTACTCATTAAAGTATGGATTGGTTTCTCGCAAAATTAGTAATTTTATTCGTTTTCTAACACTTCTAAAAGTATCTGAAATTGATTTTTAATTCTAGTTTTTGAAGAGACTTGGAACTACGATTATAATTCTAATTTTATGCAATGCTTGAGAGTGTTTGCTTAGTAGACTAAGTATCGTATGAATGTTTAAAGGCATATAGAATTATGTGCTTTGTGTTGCTATTGATCAATATGAACTCTACTTGTAATTTATCATTTACATTCATATCGGGTAATATTATCAAAAAAGAGCTTATTATATTCATGAAAAATTGTAATTTGAGTTCGTTGTATTTGCTTTTTTAACCTTCAACTAAAGTTCAATGAAAAAATTTATTTGGAGTCTTTGTGTTTTTCTACTGTTTTCCTCATGCAATCTTCTTTCATCAAAGAATAACAATAAAGAACTTGATGAGTATGCTTTGGAGCGTGAGCTGATTCAAGAGAACACAGAAAAAATGAAAAGGATATTTTTTGTTCTGCCGAGTCCTATGGAAATTTCTAGCTTGATAAAAACCTCTGGAGTACTTTTTCAAGAGGAACTCTTGAATAAAACAGAAAATTTGCCTGGATACTCTACCAGTCCATCAAGAGCCATTGCCCTTGGTGTGTATTGTGCCGATTTAAGTTATGCAAGTTTGTATGAGCAATATCAGCTAGTAATGGAGTACATGAATGTATCTAGAAATCTTGCTGAATCATTAGGTATTCTTAAAACAGTAGATCCGGAAAAAATCCGTCTGCTTGAGAATAATGTGATGAATAAAAATTTGATTGTTGATGTTGTTTCGGATATATATTTGGAATCAAATGATCAATTGCGCGAGCAGGAACGATATTCTCTTGCTGCTTTAATGCTTATTGGAGCTTGGGTGGAGAGTATGTATTTAGCCACTCAGAGTGTTCAAACTAGTGAAAAAACCCATGAGGAATTAATCAAACAAATTTTGGATCAAAAACTATCGCTTGAGAGTATAAAAACCGTTTTACGCGACAATCAATCCGATTCAATGATTAAACCTATTTATTTGGATGTTTTGCAGTTGGAAAAATTGTTTGAAAGAAGTTTCAAAACTATAAATACAAAGGAAAGTGACGATTATATTGAGAATGTAGACGACTTAGTGTTTGTGGAGCTGGTTGCGAAAGTGGAAGATATGAGAGATTATCTTGTATATTAAAATAAATTATTTACGTATTTTTTTATCGATGAAGTACTTTTTTCTCTCAGTCCTATTGGGATTGTTTTTTGGTATAAATCAGTCTTTTTCTCAGTGTGAAGACTCTACTATAAACCTTTGTAAAGCTAAATTGGCTGGCTATGCCTATGCAGGTAATTGTATTGGTATTCTTTTAAAGGGAGAGGAAAAAGTGGAGCTGCATAAAGCTTTTTTTAGTGGGCAGGAGTATCGTGTAGTTGTTGGTTGTGAAGATTTTTCTCCTAGAATTCATTTTTGTATTCTTGATTCCGATCAGAATTTAATTTTTGACAACATGGAAAGTAATTATTTGGATCATTTCGATTTTGAATTGGATGAGGCAATGAACTTAATTATAGTTTTGGATCTTGATCAAGATGAAAATCGAAAAATAGGCAAAGAAAGTTCTTGTGTGTCGGTTTTAATTGGTGTTAAATTGTGAAAAAAGGCTCCTATAAGGAACCTTTTTTAGTTAGTTTTTCTTTTAAATATTGTCCCGTAAATGAATTTTTGCATTGAATTGCATCCTCAGGAATTCCCTCAAAAACAATCTGCCCACCTTTATTACCACCTTCAGGGCCTAAATCAATGAGCCAATCGGCACATTTAATTATTTCCATATTGTGCTCAATAATCAGTATGGTATGACCTCTTGACAGTAGAGCATTAAATGCATCCATCAATTTATTAATATCATGAAAATGCAATCCTGTCGTAGGTTCATCAAATACAAATAGACATGGTTCTGCTTTCTCCTTGGCCAGGAAGGAAGCTAGTTTAACTCTCTGACTTTCACCACCACTTAAGGTGCTTGATGATTGGCCTAGTTTTACATAGCCTAATCCAACATCAACCAGTGGTTGTAATCGCTGAACAATCTTTTTCTCGATGCTGCCTTTGGTCTGAGCAAAAAATTCGGTAGCTTCGTTTACAGTCATTTCTAAAACATCGTGAATGTTTTTGGTATTGTAACGAATCTGAAGAATATCATCTTTGAATCGCTTTCCTTTGCAGCTTTCGCATTGAAGGTAAATATCAGCCATAAACTGCATCTCAACCTTAATAATTCCTTCTCCCTGACATTCATCACATCTTCCTCCGTCGATATTAAATGAAAAGTGAGCAGGCTTAAACCCACTATATTTCGAAGCTTGTTGATCAGCAAATAATTTTCTTATTTCGTCGTAAGCCTTAAGATAGGTAACAGGGTTCGAACGAGATGATTTTCCGATTGGATTCTGATCCACAAATTCAATGTTCTTAATTAAATGAAGATCTCCCTTTAGTGCATCAAAATGACCACTCTTATCGGAATATCCACCGTAATGTTTTTTTAGTGCTGGGTACAGAATTGTTTTTATTAGGGAAGATTTCCCAGAGCCACTCACACCCGTGATTACAGTCATGATATTTAAGGGAAATTTTACGTTCAATCCCTTTAGGTTATTTTCTCGTGCTCCAATTATTTCAATAAAATTATTCCATTTTTTTCGAACTTTAGGCACTGGAATCATCATTTTTTGGGAGATATATTGGGCTGTTAAACCTTCTGGTGATTCTTTAAGTTGTTTTAGATTCCCATGGAAAACAACTTCACCACCTAATCTTCCTGCGAAAGGACCGATATCAATAAGTTCATCAGCGGCCAATATAATGTCTTCATCGTGTTCAACAACAATTACTGTGTTTCCCAAATCACGTAATTGACGTAGTACTTTAATCAGAAGTTCTGTGTCGCGTGAGTGCAGACCAATACTGGGTTCATCTAAAATATAAAGAGAACCAACCAGGCTGCTACCCAACGAAGTTGCCAAATTGATTCGTTGAGATTCACCACCAGATAAGCTGCTGGATAAACGGTTAAGGGTTAAGTATCCCAAACCAACATCCGATAAAAAGTTGATTCTGTTTTTAATATCTAAAAGTAATCGGTTGGCTATTTTTTCTTCTGTTTGATCTAATTTCAGTTTTACGAAGAAGTCACGTAGTTCATTCAGCGGCATTAGAACCAAATCTTGAATGTTTTTCTCGTTTATTTTGACATAGCCAGCTTCCTTTTTTAAACGGGTTCCTCTACATTCCGGACAAATTGTTTTGCCTCTATAACGTGATAACATGACCCGATATTGGATCTTATATTGTTTAGCCTCCAGATATTTAAAGAAATCATTTAGGCCTTTAAAGTATTTATTGCCAGTCCATAATAAAATTTTTTCTTCTTCGTTTAATTCAAAGTAGGGGCGATGAATAGGGAAATTGAATTTTTCGGCAGAGTAAATCAATTTATTTTTCCACTCCTGCATTTTTTTTCCTTTCCAACATACAATAGCATCATCGTAAATACTAATTGTTTTATTGGGGATTACCAGGTTTTCATCAATGCCAATAACCTTACCAAAACCTTCGCAACTTGGACAGGCCCCAATTGGGTTGTTAAAGCTGAATGTATGAACATTGGGATCCTCAAATACAATTCCATCTGCTTCGAAACGGTTCGAAAAAGATTTGTAATTCGATTTTCCTTCAATGGTAAGAAAACATTCTCCTTTTCCTTCGTAAAAGGCAGTTTGTAGCGAATCGGCTATTCTGTTTTTGGTGTCTTCGTCGGTGGAAACACGTATGCGGTCAATAACAATATAAATTGCTTCTTTTTCCTGCAAAATATCAGGAGACTCAATGATATCAAATATTTTATGGATCTTTCCATTGTTTTCTACTCTCGAAAAACCTTGCTGAGATAGTACTTCTAGTTGTTCTAATATGCTGCGATTTTCCGCAAACATTTGAGCCATTATTATAACTGAAATACCTTCCTTTTGTTTCAGAATATAATTAACAACATCGGTAATACTATGTCTTTTTACCAGAGCATTTGAAACGGGAGAGTAGGTCTTTCCTATTCTTGCAAAAAGAAGTTTTAGGTAGTCATATATTTCAGTTGAAGTTCCGACTGTAGATCTCGGATTTCTTGTATTTACCTTTTGTTCAATGGCAATTGCAGGCGGAATTCCTTTTATAAAGTCAACTTCGGGTTTGTCTATTCGGCCTAAAAATTGTCGTGCGTAAGAGGATAAGCTTTCCACATATCTTCTTTGTCCCTCGGCATAAAGTGTATCGAATGCTAGTGAGGATTTGCCTGATCCAGAGAGACCAGTAATCACGATAAATTTATTTCGGGGAATCTTAAGATCTATGTTCTTAAGATTATGAACTCGTGCGCCCTTTATATAAATGTGTTTTTCTGAATTGTTATTTGCCATACTGATAATTTGAATGCAGATTCGGAACCCTATAAGTTTACTAAAAACGAATCTACAAAGATATTTAACTTCTAAACATTTTCAAATCTCATTAAAAATTACTTTATTGCATCTTATTAGTATTATTTATTCACCATCATTAAAAGGAGATATTGCTTATAGACTGACTTTTACACTGTTTAACTTAATAGCTGTGAAATTGAGAAAGACTAATCCCACCGATTATGATCTCGTTAAGCAATTCATTGATGGTAATGATGATAGTATAGATATTCTTGTAACTCGACACCGAGATAGGGTATATACCTATATCTATCTAATCGTAAAAAATCATCAGCTTTCCGAAGACTTATTTCAGGATACCTTTATTAAGGTGATCCGTTCTCTGCGTATGGGGAAATATCAAGACAATGGTAAATTTTTAGCTTGGGTACTAAGAATTGCTCATAATTTGATTATTGATCATTTTAGAAAGGAGAAACAGATAAATACTTTTTCTAAAGATGATTATGAATTGGATATTTTTAATTCGGCAAAGTTTTGCGAAGAAAACTGCGAAGATGAACTGATCCGAAATCAGATTTATGCCGATATTCGTAGGCTTGTTAAGGAATTGCCTGAAGATCAACGGGAAGTAGTTATTCTTCGACATTACAAGGGCTTGAGTTTTAAGGAAATTGCAAACCAAACGGATGTTAGTATTAATACTGCATTGGGCCGTATGCGATATGCCTTAATCAATATGCGAAAATCCATTGAAGAGAGAAATATTAGTCTAAATTTTTAAAATGTAGAGCTTAGGGATTGTATTTTTTTTTAATCTTTTTGCAAAAAAAATACTAAAAGTGTATAAGGGTCGTTAATAGGTAAATAGAAATAATTATATGCCTATGAATGATATTTATACACTATTGAATTTGGACTGTAAAAATTCGGGACAAGAAATGACTTCCTTGCTAGAGCGAATTGCTAATTCTGATGTATTTAATTCTGTGGAACTACAGGAATATTTGGATCGTTTTAAAGTAAATTCTTCTGCGAATCTTCTCGATCGGATTTTAGGATTTCGTCAATCCACACAAAATGTAAATCTGAAATTTCCAGATATTTCAGAGCTTACCTTAAATTAGAAACTACCGGAGTATTTGAACTCCGGTTTTTTTTGATCAATTTTAAAAATGAGTGTAGATACTCAAAATTAATGACCTTACTATTCTAAATAATATTCTCAATACTGAAATAATTTAAAAGTACTTTCTGTAAAAGTAAGCGAAGTAATTTTTCACAGTTTTCTTGTCTTGTCATTATTCTTGTTTGGCTTTTGTAAGCAAAAATAATTTAAGTTCTATCCCATAATTTTTCGCTTTGATCCTTGATCTGGGATTTGGATGAAAGTTTATTTTGGTATTTCACCATAAAAAAAAACTCATCAATTTCTTGATGAGTTTTTGTGAACGCGGAGGGATTCGAACCCCCAACCTCTACGGCCGTAACGTAGTGCACTATCCAGTTATGCTACGCATCCAATAATTACCTCGGTAATGCGATGCAAATATATATAAATTTTGCATTCATGCTTTATGATTTGAGCTTTTTTTTCAATAAAAATGCATTGTTTAGAGGGGTGGGCTTTTAAAAAACTATAAATCTTTTAGTTAGGATTCGCCTTGAAAGTAAAAATATGCTAAATTTACTTTGTCCTGGAAATTTGTTCAATGGGCTAAGTGTAATGCCTTAGGTTTTGTACTTTTGTTATGTAAATTCATATAAATAGATTGTGTAATGAAGAAGATTTTAATGTTTTTTGGCGGATTTGTGGTTCTAGTTTTAGCTCTGCTTATCGTTTTACCTTTTTTCTTTAAAGATCAGATATTGGAACGGGTGAAAACCGAAATAAACAATACGATAGAAGCTAAGGTCGAAATTGGAGATTTGTCATTATCCTTATTAAAGAATTTTCCGAACCTATATGTAGAATTGGAAAATGTGAGTGTAGTGGGGAAAGATGAATTTTCAGCTGATACTTTGGCGAAAATTGGTCGATTGTATACTGCTGTCGATTTAGGTTCTGCTATGTCTGGTTCCCAGATTGAAGTTGGTGCAATTGTATTGGCGGATGCGAAAGTAAATGCTTTGGTACTTGAATCGGGTAAAGCGAATTGGGATATCGTAAAAGAATCAGATGAGGTTGTGGAACAAGAAGAACAAAAGGACGCTTCTGATTTTAAAGTGATTTTTGAGGAAGTTAGAATTGAAAATTTTTCACTGATATATAACGATGAATCTTTAAAGGCAAAATTGATTGTTGGAGATCTTGATTTGAGTTTAAATGGCGATTTTACTGTTAAATCGACCAATTTAAATTTAAAATCACAACTTTCAGGGATAGATTTTGATTACGAAGGGGTTAATTATTTGAAAGAGGCAGGTGTAACTCTTAATGCAGTTATTGCTGCAGATCTTCAGAATATGATTTTCACTTTTAAGGAGAATGAGTTAACTCTAAATGAGTTGGTTTTTGGTATCGATGGAAATGTGGGAATCATTGACAATGGTTATAATATGGATTTGAAAATGAATGCTCAGGAAGCTGATTTTAAAACCTTACTTTCCATGGTTCCAGAGGTATTTAAATCAGACTTGAAAGGGTTAGAAACTACTGGTGGATTGGTATTATCCGCTTTTGCAAAAGGAGATTATAAAGAAAATAGTTTTCCATCTTTCGGAGCTAAATTAAGTGTCGCAAATGCTTCACTTAAATATCTGGATTTAAAAGAGTCTGTTCATAAAATTACGATTAAAGCTGAGGTAAATCATCCTGGAGGAGAACTTGATTTATTAACGGCAGATGTTAATGCATTTCATTTTGAGGTGGCCAAAAATCCTTTCGATGCTCAATTTCATGTGAAGAATCCTATTTCTGATCCTTTTATTACTGGTTTATTCAAAGGTGTTATCGACTTTGCTAAAATTCGAAATGCAATTCCAATGGATAGTGTCAAAATAAAGGGAATTGTTACCTCTGACGTTCGCTTTAGTGGAAAGATGTCGGATATAGAAAAGGAAGATTACGAGAAATTTATGACCAAGGGAGATGTGAAATTGAAAAATTTCGAGTTTTCCACACCTGATTTTCCTCAGGGAATTAATATTATTAGCTCGGTGCTAAATTTTACCCCCCAATATATTAGCCTGACTTCTTTCAATTCAAAAATTGGAAACTCAGATATCCAGTTGGTTGGTAAGTTGGAGAATTACATTCCTTACGCCTTAAAAAATCAGGTTCTAAAAGGAAATTTTAAATTGAGTTCGAATTTATTTGATCTGAATGAATTTGTGACTGATGATGAAGAGGTGCAGACTTCTGAGGATACAATTCCTCTTACTGTGGTTGAAATTCCAGCTAACCTAGACTTGAAATTAGTTTCATCTATGAAATTGATTCTTTACGATAAAATGAAGATTGGGAATGTAGAAGGATTAATTGTGATTAAAAATGCAAAAGCAGAATTGACCAATTTGTCAATGGATATGCTTGAGGGATCCATGACAATGAATGGATCATATAGTACAAAAAATGTGGAGAGTCCAGCCATTGATTTTGGTTTGGATGTGAAGGAATTTGATATTAATTCGGCTTACGAATCTTTGAGCATGATTCAGGAAATGGTGCCAATTGCTATGAATTGCTCAGGCCGTTTTTCATCCGATGTAAAAATTAAATCCTTACTCGATAAGGAAATGAATCCAGTGATGAATACACTGAACGGAAACGGTTCGGTTCATTCCAAAGAGATTATCATTAAGGATAATAAAGCCTTTAATGCACTGGCGACTGCTTTAAAAAATGATAAATACAAACGAATTTCTGTGACTCAATTCGATATGGATTTTGTGATTACCAATGGTAATGTGGAAGTGAAACCTTTCGATGCAAAAGTTGCGGGCCACCCAGCTAAAATTTATGGAACACAATCGGTAGATGGTAAATTGGATTTTAGCATGGACATGAAGTTACCTAAAGAAGAATTGGGTAGGGAAGTAAATCAGTATTTTGATAAGTTACCAGGTTTCGACGAGGTAAAAGAACTTGATGTTGCAGTAAAGATTACCGGCACGGTGGATAATCCTAATGTGAAACTTGATTTAAGCAAAGCTATTAAGCAGGCCCAACAAGCTGTTGCAAAAGAATTGGAACGTCGAGCTAAAAAGGAACTTGAAAATAAAGGAAAGGATTTGTTGAAAAAGCTCTTCAAATAATAAAATATTAGCTTGTAGTTTAGTGAATGGAGGATTGTAAAGATTCTCCATTTTTGTTTTTATTAGAGAAAGAGTTGAGATGAATATTGGTCGTTTGAAGCAAAAAAATCACTTTCTAGAGGAAAATAGAGGGTACGAAAAAGGACGGCAACCACTCCGTCCTTTTCATATTCACTTTAAAACCTGAATTGTCAAAAGACAATCCGGCATAAATATAGTAATAAATTTTTTATTGTCAAATAAGTTGTGGTTTTTCTAAATTTTCATGCTAATGCAAAATGGCAGATAGCAAAAAAGGATGGCAACCACTCCATCCTTTTTTAATCTATTCACTTTAAACCTTAAAAACGGTATCCGTTTTGAAAGTTGTACGCACTATTTTAAAAAAAAGTTATCGTTATAGTGATATTTTGAATGAATCTACATAATTACTAAAGTAGATATCTTCCTATTTTCGCTTTTGTAAGGTAGTATTCATGTTCTGTTTCCAGGTATGTATCGAAACTTTCATAGTAGTAGATGCTCTCCATAAGGTATTCAATACCAGAGATTTCTCCATACTGCAGGGCTTTCTGTAAAAGACGGTCGTAGTCCTTTTTTACAAATACATCCTGGTAGTTCGAAAGACTTACTTGCAGGCTTAAAAAGCGCTGAAATAATTTTTCGTACTCACTCTCTTTCTGCATTTTTCCCAGAGAAACTTCCTCTTTTCGAAACTGTTCCAGCAGCTTGGCTTGTTTTACCTTGTGCTTATTCTCCCATAAAGGGATGCTAATTCCAAGTTTCATTCCATGGGCTTCCTTCATGATATCAGAATTGATATAGCGATAGCCAATAGATAATGTAGGAAGTGAATTACTTTTTACCAGGGAAGTTTCGGTAGAGGCTATTTCTTGCTTCGATCGGAGTTGATTCAGATAAGGATCGCTTTGCAATGCTTTGTCGAGAATTTGTTCTGCCTCCTTTTCTACATCGATGATTGGGTAGTTCTCAAGACTCAAGTCGATTCGGGAACCGCCATTTTGCATCTGCAAATCTTTTTCCAGTCTAAGGATTTTATTCTGAATGAATGCCAATTGGTTGGTTGTATTCAGTAGAAGCATCTTTATCTTGTTGGTTTCAAGAATATTGGCATCTCCTTCCTGCAATCTTTTCTCAAAAAAGTCTGCCAGCTTTTGGGCATTCTCAACTCTTGTTTCCAGAGCCTTTTTTTGCTTGTTCCGATAAATCAGCTCCAGGCAAATCAATTCCGATTGCAGGAGAACTTCCTGTCGGATTTGAGCAAATTGGTTTGATAGGTTTGCAATTTGCTGATTCTTAATTTGCTTTTTATACAGGTAAGCACTCGGAAAATCGAAGCTCTGACTCACCAATACTTCATAGGGTTTTCCTTCTTCCGAAGAGAAACTTTTTTCCCATTCGACTTCGGGATCAGCCAAATTATTCTCTGCCCGAAAGCCTAATTTCTGGGCTTCAAGATAGCTTTGCTGTGCCTGAATATGTGGATTGTTTTTTTCAATCTCCTGCAATACCTGCGAAACGGTGGATTGAGGCATTCCTTGAAGACTCAATCCGCTTAGGGTGATGAATAAGAATATTTTAAGCATTTCCTGTGTTTTTAGTGTTTAGTTGTAGGTAAACAATTGGAACGATGTATATATTGAGAAGGGTAGAGCTCAGAAGTCCGCCTAAAATTACCACGGCCATGGGACTTTGAATCTCGTTTCCGGGTTGATCTCCTGCTATGGCCATAGGGATGAGTGCTAGTGCCGCTGTTAGTGCAGTCATTAAAATAGGACTCAAACGATGAACCGATCCCTGAACAATTACATCCTTAATGGCTAAACCTTTGCCTTTCATACTTTGGTAGTGCGAAATCAGTAGAATACCATTTCGGGTGGCAATACCAAAGAGGGTGATGAAACCTATAATTGCCGGAATGCTTAACATGCCCGAAGTAAAGAAGATCGTAAGAACACCGCCGATAAGTGCCAACGGTAGGTTCAGCAAAATAATGCTGGCCAGCTGTGTGCTTTTGAACTCCTGAAAAAGGAGTAGAAAAATAATCAGGATACTAAAAAGGGAGGCAAGCATCAGAATACGCGAGGCTTTGGCTTCACTTTCGAACTGACCGCCATATTCTATTCGGTAGGCTTCGGGTAGGGATACCTCCTGTTCTATCTGCTTTTGAATATCGGTAACCACGCTTCGCAAATCGCGATCGGCAACATTGGCCGATACCACCAGCTTGCGCTGAACATTTTCACGATTGATGGTATTGGGACCCGAGAGGGATTGAATTTCGGCTACATAGCTGAATGGAATCTTTTTGCCATCCCAGGTGTCGATGAGTGCATTCTGAATGGCATCCATATTACCACGGCTTTCCTCATTGTATTTTACCACCAAATCGAAAGCTTTGATGCCTTCAAATACATCCGAAACTTTCGAACCTCCAAAAGCAACGTGAATAAATTCTGAGAATTGCGAAATGGAAATGCCATACTTGGCCAGCATATCCCTTTTGGGTACGATTCTAATCTGTGGAATCTCCACTTGCTGTTCTACATTTACATCCACCACGCCTTCAATGGGCGAAATACTTGTTTTGATGTCGTTGGCCATTTTAAACATTAGATTTAAATCATCACCGAAAATTTTGATGGCGATATTGGCTTTGGTTCCCGAAAGAATATGATCGATACGATGCGCCAGGGGCTGCCCGATGGCAAAATTAACCCCCGCAATGTGGCTTAATCTCTCACGAACATCCTGTAAAAATTCCGATTTGCTTCTTTCCTGTAAAGTAAAAGGAACTTCAATCTCCGAGGTGTTCACACCAAAGGAATGTTCGTCGAGTTCGGAACGACCGGTACGACGAGCAGTGAGCTTAACTTCCGGAATTTCGAGTAAGGCATGTTCTGCCAGTATTTTTACCTGATTCGATTCCTCCAGAGAAATGCCAGGCTTGGTAATGGCCGTGATGGTTAGGGATCCTTCGTTAAACTCGGGCAGGAAGTTTCTTCCTAATCCCGTAAGGATAAACAGGGAAAGAAGGAAGAGAAGACTGGCGCCACCCAAAATCCACTTTTTGTAGCGCATGGCTTTTTCCAGCGAACGACCATACCATTGGTTTAAATTGGCAACCAACCAGCTTTCCTTTTTTTTCTTATCGAGCATTTTATTGCCGGTAAGTAAAAAGCTGCAAAGCACAGGCGTTAGGCTTAGTGCCACAATTAAGGAGGCAAAAAGGGAAACAATAAAGGCAATTCCCAGGGGTTGCAGCATTCTTCCTTCCATCCCGCTAAGGAAAAACAGAGGCAAAAAGGCAGCAATAATAATAAAGGTGGCGTTGATAATCGAGGAACGAATTTCGCAGGAGGCCGAGTACACAATTTTTAGGGGCTTCTCTCGCTGCTCTTTGGGCAGAAGATGGTTTTGCCGCAGTCGCTTGTACACATTCTCCACATCAATAATGGCATCGTCCACCAAATCGCCAACGGCAATGGCCATACCTCCCAGGGTCATTGTATTGATACCGATTCCCAGAAACTTTAAGGTGATCATGGTAACCAGAAGCGAAATAGGAATGGCCAAAAGAGAGATGATGGTGGTTCGGTAGTTCATCAGAAACAAAAACAGAATCACGATTACAAAAATCGATCCTTCTAAAAGAGCCTTTTTTACATTGCCAATGGAGGAGTTGATAAAATCCGCCTGACGGAAAATGTGAGTGTTTACTCTTACTCCTTTGGGCAAGGATTTCGATAATGCCTCAATGGATGCATCCAGCTTTTCGGTGAGCTTAAGGGTGTTAATGCCGGGCTGCTTTTTCACCGTGAGCAGAACGGCCTGCTGACTGTTAATGCTTCCCAAACCAATTTTTGGCGCTGCCGCAGCTTTTACCTCCGCAATATCGCTGATGCGGATGGGAACATTTCCATACATTTTTACCACCGAGTTGCCCAATTCGTTCAGGTCCGAGGTACGGGCAATTCCGCGGATATTGTACTGGTTTCCATACTCGTTGATAAAACCACCTGCGGAATTCTGATTGGTCGCCTGAGCCGCTTTCATCAACTCATCGATGCTCACCTTGTAGTACCTCATTTTTTGCGGGTTGGCCAGAATCTGATACTGCTTGAATTCGCCACCAATCACAACAATCTGAGCCACGCCATTGATCGCCAGCAGCTGAGGACGAATGGTCCAGTCGGCCAGAGTACGCAACTCCATAGGTGAAATGCTGTCCGATTGCAAACCTATCATCAGCACTTCGCCCATGATAGACGACTGCGGTGCTAAGTTGGGATTTCCTGCTCCTTCGGGCAGTTGTTCCGATACGGTGAGTAGTTTTTCGCTCACAATTTGCCGGGCCTTGTAAATGTCGGTTCCCCATTCAAATTCAATCCATACAATGGAGAATCCTGCAGAAGAAGAGGAGCGAAGTCGTCTAACGTTTGTAGCTCCGTTTACAGCAGTTTCGATGGGAAAGCTGACTAATTTCTCAACTTCTTCGGGTGCCATTCCGTGTGCTTCTGTCATCACCACAACCGTAGGAGCCGTTAAATCGGGAAACACATCTACATCCATATTAGCGGTGGTGTAGGTTCCTCCCACAATCAGGAGAATCGATACAAACATTACCAGTAGGCGATTGTGTAATGCGTATTGTATAATTTTATTTAACACGATAGTTTACTGTTTATCAGCGTTTATATTTTTCTTATTGATTTTTTTGCGACTATTCTTCTGTGTATTACTCCTGTTCTAAAAGAGGTGAAGAAAAAGGTCACTTTGTTTTCTTTTAATGATTGTGATTGTGTTCGGGCAATGAACCAGCCATCGAGGCTAACTTAACAAAATAGGCTCCTTTGCTCACCACGCGCTCACCAGCTTTTAGTCCCGAAGTAATCTCAACTTCTTTTCCATTACTGATACCAATGTTTACGAATCGCTTTTCGTAGCTTTCGCCCGATAGTTGCACAAACACATATTTTAACCCCTGATCTTCTAAAACTGCCG
>NZ_JBFHJW010000043.1:0-37220 GCF_041595635.1 Labilibaculum sp. | reverse complement strand
GGATCGGCTTCTACCGAGTTCTTTATATGCATAGGCGACCAGCCAAGTTTAGATTTTGGAGGAATGCGAAACCCCGATGGACAAGGCTTTGCGGCCTTTGGGAAAGTAGTAAAAGGCATGGATGTGGTAAAAGTAATTCAAGAACAAAAGGATGAAGAACAAATGCTGGTAGATCAAATCAAAATTTTATCCATCAAACGCAAACAATAGCACAGGTGCAGCAACAAGCTTACTGTCAGTTATTTTTGATTATAATTTTCGAATTTCGTAATTTTAATTCATTCATTTAGCTAACGTCTATCAGAATGAAAAAACGAATTCTAGTGCATGATGATCCTACACGATTTTATCTTATTATTGCCCGAATGCTTGGCTTTCTGTTTACCGGAGGATTTCTTTTATTCATGTTGTTAGAATTCTTAAACTTGTCGGATGGAGATCCAGAAAGCAACATACCTTGGCAGCTTGTTTTTAATTCTCTTTCGATTGCTTATGGCTTGGGCTTTTTGCTTTCTTTTTGGAAGCTTGCTTTAGGTGGTTTTCTGCTCCTAATTAGCAGTATTCTTATTTGTTTTTTTGCCTTTATCGATTCTGAAAGCTTTATTGTTTTCCTTCTCCTGACTCCTATCTCCTTTTCGAGAATTTTATTTTTAACTTTTTGGTGGAAAAATCGATCTAGATTCAAGACTTAACCAATGCTTTTTTTATCTTTTTCACCCAAATCATTTTCTTAGCATCCAAAGGCAAACCATCCCAACAATAGACAGCAAGACTTCCTCCATTGGCTAGGCATGCATCAACACAACACAAATTGTTACGCACAGGTCCGGCAGCATTACCAAGGCAATAATGCCCAAAAAAAACAGCTTTTTCATCTTCCGGATAAATAGGGATATCAAAGGAAAGCTGAGGTGGAAGTGTGTAATTTGGCAGCAGAAATTTATTCCCAAAGGAGATTTCCCGAAAACTTTTTCCATTCATAGGTTCCCACCATTTTATGCGGAAAGAGGTACGTTTAAAACCATAGTCGTCTTTCAATATCAAATCGGAAGGCATAGAAAAATCACGTCCTTTAAGTATGAGCATGGCTGCGTCGAAAACATCACCTGTCTCTAAATTTAATTTTCGTAAGAATTTTTTATTCAGGCAATTTTTCGGGTTTTTCTTTTTCAACAAATCTACAGCTTGCTGGTCCCAGCATGCGTGTACTACACGAAAGCCATCAAGTTCGAGAAATAAAGGCAAAGTACGAAGCCATTTCACAATGGCCTTTCTACGAGGCTTATCGAGTTTAAACTCCTCGTAGGTTTTTTTTATTTGTGTCCGATTTTTTAAGTTGTGCTGCTTCAAATACAAACCATCACTATCCTTGGTATAAAAAGAAAGAACATTTAATTCATGATTTCCAACAACAGCATAAGCATTTCCTGCTATCACCATTTTTTGGACCAATTCTAAGGTCTCAAAAATCTTGGGACCTCTATCCACAAAATCGCCCACAAAAACAGCCTTTCTTTTTGGATGAAAATATCCTTCCTCACCTTCTACATAGCCAAGACTAAGCAACATGTGTTTCAATGTTTCTACCTCGCCATGAATATCTCCAATTATATCGTACACGTTTCTATTTTTTAAGGTGTTAAAATCAAAAGTAAAAAAAATCCTAAATACGAATAATCAGAATTTAGATAGTATGGTAAAGCTTGCTAATTCATCTAAAGTTTGAATAAGTCATCTACAATTATTTTCTTTTCTACTTCCTGATCACCACTGTAATAATACTCATTTGTTTTCCGATTGTAAGTATAATCCATCTTCCAATCCTCATAATTATCAACAATTTTATGCAGCGCATCAATAAATAGTAAAACCTCACTATTGGTTGTTGTTGGATGCAGCGACCATCGCACCCATCCTGGTTTGTGCGTTAAATCGCCCAAAGAAATTTCATCGGTAATGGTTTTGGATTGCTCCTGACTCACTTCCAACAGGTAGTGACCATAGGTTCCTGCACAAGCACAACCTCCGCGAACCTGAATCCCAAAGCGATCGTTCAATAATCGCACCAATAAGTTGAAATGAATGTATTCCACATAAAAAGACAAGATTCCCAATCGGCCTTGTACATTATCGGCCAATACATGAACATCTTTCACTGCTTTTAATCGCTCAAAAGCCAAATCGAGCAATTCCTCTTCTCTTTTTGCAATGTTTTTCGTTCCCATCTGATTTTTTAGCTCGATGGCCAAAGCTGTTCGTATGGACTGCAGAAATCCGGGAGTTCCACCATCTTCACGAAGCTCAATATTATCGACATATTTGTATTTCCCCCAGGGATTTGTCCAATCAACAGTACCACCACCTGGATTATCGGGCACCTCATTTTTATAAAGCTTCGAATCAAAAATCATCACTCCCGACGATCCTGGTCCTCCCAAAAACTTATGCGGGGAAAAGAAAAGTCCATCCAATTTTTCCAATTCATCATCGGGATGCATATTGATATCAACATAAGGAGCAGAAGCCGCAAAATCAATAAAACAAACGCCTCCATATTCATGCATCATTTTTGCCATTTTATGGTAGGGAGTAACAATACCAGTTACATTTGAACAGGCAGAAAAAGAGCCAATTTTAATTTTTCTTTCCTTGTACTTCTCCAACTGTAATCTCAGCTCATCCAAGCTAATGCTCAAATCTTTTCCCGGCGGAACCACCACCACATCCACATTGGTTTCGTACCAAGAGGTTTGATTGGAATGATGCTCCATATGAGTAATAAATACAACAGGCTTCTCGCGTTCCATTTGACAAATTTGCCGCCCTAAAACACCACAACCTTTCAATCCTAAAATTCTTTGCAGCTTATTAATCACTGCAGTCATGCCGAAACCTGCATGAATAATTACATCATTCGGACCAGCATTTACATGCTGCTTAATTAACTCCTGCGCCCTATGGTAAGACTGAGTCATTAAAGTACCCGTTTCGTTGGTTTCTGTATGAGTATTGGCCACATAAGGTCCAAATTCTTCGGCTATTTTCTTTTCAATGGGTGCATACAAACGTCCGCTGGCAATCCAATCTCCATACACAATTTTCTGTTCGCCAAAAGGAGAATAAAAACTAGCATTATGACCTATTGTATTTTCACGAAACTTGCTAAAATATTCTTCCAGATTACTCATTCAGTTTGTTTTTTTCTTTGTATATATTCTCATTTTCAATCCTATTTTGCCATTAAGCATTTAACATGACGAAAAATCAGCATAAAATCACAAAAATTATCGATACCCCCTATTTGCTTAGGGGTTGGAAATTTAAATATTCTATTTGCAATAATCAAACAGTTTCATCAGCATTTTCCTTATTTAGCACCCAAAACAGAAAACCAAAATAACATTCTCGATTTTTTAAGACCTTAGGTTTGCTTTCGATATGCTAATCAGCTATTTTTGGGCTTCTTAAAAACTTGCATTTTTACAACTTAAAAATAGATGAATACAATCATACAACTCTTTGAAAACAGTGTTGAACAATTTAGCAAAAACCCTTTTTTATGGGAAAAAACAAATTCAAGTTATCAATCTGTTAGTTACGAATCATTATACGAAGAGGTACAGCAATTCGCTGCTGGCTTATTTTCCTTGGGCATAAAAAAAGCCGATCGAATTGGCCTCTTATCAGAAGGAAGAAATGCCTGGGTTCTTTCGGAACTTGGTGTATTATTTGCCGGAGCAGTAAATGTTCCCTTATCTGTAAAGCTTGATGCTCAAAATGAACTAAAGTTCCGATTAAATCATTCAGAATCACGCATTATAATTGTCTCAAAAAATCATTTAGAGAAAATTAGATCTATTAAAGACCAACTGGAAACAGTAGATACTATTATTGTTCTAGATGATGATGCAGAATTACAGGAAAATGAAATTTCATTGAACCAACTTTATTCACTAGCCAAGAAGCTCTCGGAAGCAGAACGTGCAGAACTTAAAAAGATTAAGAATAGCATTACTGCCGACGACCATGCAAACATCTCCTACACTTCGGGAACCACTGCCGATCCGAAAGGAATTATTCTAACTCACAACAATTATGTAAGCAATGTGCTACAAGCTTCCAGCTTAATGGAGATTCCTGCTAACTACAAAACTTTACTAATTCTTCCCTGGGACCATTCCTTTGCACATACAGCTGGAATTTACAGTTTCATGCTAAAAGGTGCTTCAATTGCTGCTGTTCAACAAGGCAAATCGCCCATGGAAGCTCTCAAAAATATTCCCAACAACATAAAGGAAATTCAACCTGATATTTTATTAAGCGTTCCCGCTTTGGCGAAAAACTTTAAAAAGAACATCGAAAAAGGAATCAAAGCAAAAGGACCTAAAGTAGAAAAACTTTTTTACAAAGCTCTTCACCTAGCCTACAAATACAATGGCGATGGCTGGAACAAAGGAAAAGGCTCGCGCAAGCTTTTAAAACCTTTGTACCTATTTTATGACAAGATTTTATTTTCGAAGGTAAGAGAAAATTTTGGCGGCAATCTAAAATTCTTTGTGGGTGGAGGTGCTCTTCTTGACATTGAATTGCAACGATTTTTCTACGCCATTGGCATTCCTATGTATCAAGGATATGGCTTATCGGAAGCTTCTCCAATTATTTCTTCCAATGCACATCACAAGCACAAATTGGGCTCTTCTGGATTTATTGTACAGAACATGGATTTAAAAATCTGCAACGACAATGGAGATTCCTTAATCACCGGACAAAAAGGCGAAATTGTGATTAAAGGAGGCAACGTAATGAAAGGCTATTGGAAAAACGATAAAGCCTCAGATGAAACGCTTCGCGATGGCTGGTTGCATACTGGCGATATGGGTTATATGGATGCAGAAGGTTTTCTGCATGTATTGGGTCGTTTCAAGTCACTTTTAATTGCCAACGATGGAGAAAAATTTAGTCCGGAAGGAATCGAAGAAGCCTTTGTAGATCAGACCAACCTGATTGACCAGTGCATCCTATACAACAACCAGAATCCTTACACCATTGCATTAATTGTGCCCAATAAAGGAGCAATTGCAGCTCGCTTAAAAGCTCTTGATCTCACTCTGGATAGTGAGAAAGGGAGAATGGCAGCACTAGAAATCCTACAAAAGGAACTCAACCAATATCGTCCAGGCGGAAAACACGAAGATATGTTTCCTCACCGTTGGCTACCAACAGCTGTAGGCATTCTTCCCGAAGCATTTACAGAAGAAAACAAGCTACTCAACTCAACCATGAAAGTGGTTCGCGACAAAGTGGTTACGTACTTTAAAGAAGATGTTGATTTTCTATACACACCAGAAGGAAAGAACATGCTGAATTCAAAAAATCAGGAAAATCTTACAAAGCTTTAACGACTAATTAATCGTAAATTAACTATTTAAAACTATTATAAATAAGATTTAATTTATAGATTTGACAAATTATAAACTGCAACACATGTTAACTCTTACAAGAACGCTAAAGCAATTCATGGCAATATTTTTGCTTTTTATTGCTTTCGAATCCAATGGTCAACCCACCGAAAGGGAGCTTTATGAAGGCAAGGCACCCAAATACATCTTCTATTTTATTGGCGATGGAATGGGCTTGTCGCAAACCATAGCCACCGAAGCATACTTGGGGGCTCTGGACAGCACAAATCTAGGAATCAAAAAATTAAATTTAAGCACCCTTCCTTACCTGGGATTTTATACCACTTATGCGGCAAACCGATTCATTACCGGATCTGCAGCCGCAGGAACAGCACTTGCCACTGGACACAAAACTTCTATTGGCACCATTTCCATGGATAAAGACCGATTGCATCCGTATAAAACCATTGCCGAAATGGCTAAAGAAAAAGGCTATAAAGTAGGAATTGTGAGTACGGTTTCTATCGATCATGCTACGCCTGCTACTTTTTACGCTCATCAGCCATCACGAAATATGTACTACGAAATTAGTCTGGATTTGAGCAATTCTGGTTTTAATTATTTTGCAGGTGGAGGATTGAAACATCCCGAAGGCGATGGAGCTATTAAAGAAAATTCCCTTTCTAATTTTGGCATGGGCGGAAAAGAAGAAATTCTTAAGAAAGAAAAAAATTCGATAGATATAGCCCAGGAAAGAGGCTACCGAATTGTAAATAACCGAGCAGATTTTTCTCAACTGAAAAAAGGCGATGATAAAATAATTGCCATTGCACCTGTTCTTGCTAGTGGTTCGGCTCTTCCTTATTCTATCGATCAACAAAATGGTGCCGATATTTCCTTAGCTGAATTTACTCAAAAAGGCATCGACTTACTCGACAATCCTGATGGCTTTTTTATGATGGTTGAAGGAGGAAAAATTGACTGGGCTTGTCATGCTAATGATGCTGCCACAGTAATTAATGAGGTTTTGCAATTCGACAATGCTGTTGCTCAGGCATTGGCTTTTTATAAGAAACATCCTACAGAAACTTTAATTCTGGTGGCTGCCGATCATGAAACAGGAGGCTTGGCCTTAGGATTTGCTGGTAGCCATTACAAATCAGATTTTGCCTTATTGCAGCACCAAAACATCTCCTACGAAAATTTCACGGCTAAAATTGCAACCTACAGAGATGCACATCCTTCTGATTACAAATTTGCAGATGGACTAGAAATGGTACATGAACATTTTGGTTTGGGCGACAGCACCAAAAATCTAACTTTATCTGCCTTCGAAAAGCAACAACTTGAAACCGCCTTTAAAAAGAGTATGACCAAATTAGATGATTTGAAAAAAGATGATCAATTCTACCTTTTGTATGGTAGCTACGATCCTTTTACCGTAACAGCTTGTCACATTCTCGCTCAAAAAGCAGGTATTGGTTGGACTTCTTATTCACACACTGCATCGCCTATTCCTGTTCGTTCCATAGGTGTTGGTGCCAAACTTTTCACTGGCTATTTCGACAATACCGATATGCCAAAAAATTTAATGAAAATAATCGAATCGAAGTAATTCGTTTAAACTTATATTGTATCGCTCTGCATTTATGCAGGGCATTTTTTTCAGACTATAAAAAAGAAGATCGCAAATCACATCCTTTTAACCCGCCTTCTTCTTTTTCTCTTGTGCAGATATTTCTAACTTTATGGCTATGTTCAAATTCAAATTGCCTCAAAAATCAGATCTGATTCTAGTTCTTGTTACCCTTTTACTAAGCACTCTAATTTTATCCTTGCCTACAGGTTTTTCCGAAAAAGAAGGAAAGCATTCAAGTCGAGTTAAAGCCTTGGTTTTAAAAACAGATAATTCGCTAATTGTAGCTACAGGAATCATAAAAACAGGTTCGCAAATGCTACAAATTAAAATTCTTGATGGGAAATTCAAGGGAAAAGAAATTAGCGCATTTAACGAGTTAATAGGTAGAATGGAATTTGATAAATTTTTCTCACCTGGCGATAAAACCCTTACCGTACTGAATTTAAGCGAAGATGAATCTAAAATTATCAGTGCCAATGTTATCGATCATTACCGAATTAATCTGGAAGCTTTTTTACTCTTTCTTTTCGTATTATTTTTAATCTCTTTTGCAGGATGGACCGGTGTAAAAGCCATGCTCTCTTTCCTTTTTGCGGGCATCTGCATTTGGAAACTACTGCTACCAGGCTTGCTAAACGGATATTCACCCATTCCTCTCTCCCTGGCCATAGTTGCTCTACTTACCTCGGTAATTATATTTTTAGTGGCCGGAATCAATAAAAAAGGTATGGTTGCCTTTTTGGGTGCCATGAGTGGCATTGCAATTACTTGTTTTATGGCTTTGCTTTTTGGCAAGCTCTTCAACATTCATGGTGCCATTAAACCTTTCTCTGAGACTTTGCTCTATTCGGGTTACTCCTATTTAAATCTTACCGAAATTTTCCTTGCGGGGATTTTCATCTCATCATCGGGAGCTGTCATGGACATTTCCATGGATATCGCAACGGCACAATATGAAGTATTCCAACACAACAAAAACATACATGCAAAACAACTTCGTCATTCTGGTTTTGAGGTAGGAAAAGCTGTTGTTGGCACCATGACTACTACTTTACTGCTTGCTTACTCAGGTGGCTTTTCGGCCTTGCTTATGGTATTTATCGCTCAGGGAACACCTATGATTAACATTCTAAATCTGAATTACGTTTCAGGTGAAATTCTGCATACATTAGTAGGTAGCTTTGGTTTGGTTTTAGTAGCTCCCTTCACGGCAATTATTGGAGCTTCCATTTACACCCGAAAAAAGAAGATCTAATTGCTAAAACTTCCAATGATCAAAAAAAACAGACGAAAGGTACTACCTAGCAATAAACATCAATCATCTGCACAACAGATAAGTATACAACACATACTATTCTTTTTTTTACCTACTACAGAAAGTAAGCAAACTTGTTGAATAAGATATATGCATTCTAAATACAATTTTAGCTCTCTTTCCCTCGTTACTATTGATCTTAAATCCTTACTTTTGGCCAAAACTTTGTGAATTGGAGATTTCAGTCCCTAACTGGAAGGCTAAAAACAGGTTCAACTTTTATTTTCGTATATGAGTATCAAAATTGTAGAAGTTCAAAATCAAAATCAGCGTAAAATTTTCGTCAACTTTCCCTTTACCTTGTATAAAGGACATAAATTTTGGGTTCCTCCTTTTAAAGCAGGAGAACTAGAATTACTAATGCCCGAAAAAAATCCCGCTTTTGACTTTTGCAAAGCGAAATTTTGGTTGGCCTACGAAAATGGAAGCGTTGTTGGACGCATTGGGGCAATCGTAAATAATTTATGCATAGAAAAACAGTGCGAAAAAATCGGACGAATTACCCGTATGGAATTCGTAGATCGCTATGAGGTTTCTGAACTCCTTTTTTCAACAGCTGAAAAATGGCTTCAAGAAGAAGGAATGATTGGCGTTGCAGGTCCTTTGGGATTTTCAAATTTAGACCATGCTGGTTTACTAATTGAAGGTCACGAATGGTTACCATCCATGGCTTCCGATTATCATTTTGCTTACTACGAAAATCATTTCGAACGGTTAGCCTACAAAAAAGAAATTGATTGGCTGGAATTTAGAATTTCTCTTCCGAAAAACACTCCCGAAAAAGCAGGTAGAATTGCTGACTTAATCAAGAAACGATATGGCTTGCAAACCGTTAACTTCACCACAAAAAAAGAACTGGAACCTTATAAAGAAAAGATTTTCAAAGTCTTCAATGATGCTTTTGCCGATCTTTTTGGCACCTTTAAATTGCCCGAAAAATTGATTCGCTTTTACATCTCGAAATACTTTCCCATTTTAAATCCCCGATATGTTAAAATCATATTGAACAAAGACGATAAATTGGTTGGATTCATTATTGCCTTGCCATCCTTATCGAAAGCCTTACAAAAAGCCAAAGGAAAATTATTGCCTTTCGGATGGTGGCACTTACGAAAAGCACTAAAACATCCTACCGAAATGGATTTAATGCTAACTGGTATTGATTACGATTGCCAAAAACTGGGTTTTGTATCCATTCTAATGAATGAATTGCTAAAAACAGCTAACAGCGATGGAGTTCAATTTGCCGAGACAACTGGAATGCTTGAAAATAACCACGTTGCCATTCAGCTATGGAAATCTTTTGATCACATTCAACACAAACGCAAGCGTTGCTACCGCAAACTATTTTAAAAGGAATTTTTAGGTGTATGCCTCAAAAGTAATTTTCACTGATGAATCAGTGCTCGTTTTTTCAATTTAAACTGAGTATCCCGGAACTTTTTTTGATCTCTATTGATAGGAATACTCAGTTTAAAAGAACCTAGCAAAACGCCTATCCCAGCGCCTGCAATCGCTCCTGTAAAACCTCCAAGCAATGCTTTTTCTTCTGCACTAAAAAAAACAATAGAATTCTCGTCATCTCCATCAGTAAAGCCAACCATTGCTCCTACAAAAAAACCGCATGCAGCGCCAATCAAGGCACCTCTTCCCACAGCATTTTTTCGTTTTGTTTGGATCGTCTCTATCCATTTGCAATGAAGATTTTTCAACTGAATAGAATCCATTAAATAATCCTTCACTAGTAGAGATTGAGTAAGAACAATGGAAGTATCCGTCACCTGATAGAGCACACCCTCAACTTCGGTAGAATCTTTTAACCCCACCCAAGTCTTATAAAAATTCATTTTGATTTGCGATTTCTGAGCCATGCCAGCACAAAAAAACAAAGCCATCAACAGTAAAAGCATTGTCTTCCTCATAAAGCCATTTTTTTTGTAAAACAATTCAAAATGCTCAACAAGTTAAATTTTAGGCTCACTACTCATGAAAAAACAGAAAGGGCATGGTCTGCATATTAACAACTGCCAATACTTTGCAGTTCAATAAAGTTACGAATATCTCATAGGAAAGTAAAGAAATTAGGCAAAACACATTCTCTAAGTACCATTTTGCCATTTATTCTTATTGGGAAAATGGGCTTGTTAAAAAAGTAATTTCCTTAATTTAAAATGTATTTTTCCACCACTTCGGCAACTCCATCATTATTATTCGAAGCAACAATTGCATTGGCACGAGCGCGAAGTTCCTCACATACATTATCGACCCAAACACCCAAGCCAGCATACTCTACCATACTCAAATCATTTTCGGCATTACCTACAGCAATAATTTCCTCTTGTTTGATGTTTAGTTTCTCGGCCAAACGAGCAATACTGGCGGCTTTATCGATTCCCTGAGGCATCACCTCCAGAAAAAACGGTTTCGAAATGGCAACACTTTCATTAGGTTTCTCTTGCTTTAATTTTACAGATACCTGTTTTAAATAATCAGGATCTTGCAGAAGGATACATTTTACTGCCGGTTGAGTTACAGCTGCTTTGAAACTATCTACCTTATTAAATTTCATCTGCGTAAGCTCCACTTCCACATCGATATATTTCGAGGTACTTTCGCTAATAATACTATCGGAAGTATAAGTGATGATATCAACATTATTTGCCAAACTAAAATCGTGCAAACTATGAATTTGCTCCCTACTTAAACTTTGCTCAAAAATGCAATTCTGATGCCTTACATCGGTAATTACAGCACCGTTGAAGGAAATGATAAAGGATCCGTATTTTTTCAAATGGAGTTGCTCTGCATACTGCATTATTGCTGGCGTTGGACGTCCTGATGCCAAAACAACATAGACCCCTTTTTCCTGTGCTTTTAGCAGCATTTCCTTATTTCTCTCCGATATGCAATGGTCGTCGCTCAAAAGCGTATCATCCAAATCGAGTACCAACATCTTATAATTCATCTTTTTGCATGTTCTTCTGATCCCTCACTCAATTTCTTCTCCCTTTACTAAAATAACTGGATTAATAGTTCTCTCGGTAAATTCGTTGCGGTGGGTTTCTAAATTTCACAATTTGAGCTTAGCCTTATGCTGCTCATTTTCAGATTGCGAAAGTAAAAACAATTCTAATAAGTTGTTGCTGATTTTTTTATTTTTCGTTGCAAGAATGATTTTAAGCTGCTGCGATAGTACATCAAATCTTTTTTAATTCACTAAGCGCTAGAAAATAATTACAAGGAAACTTGCCGATAGGGAACTGTAAAATAAAAAACAGAACCTTTTCCCTCTTCACTCTGTACGTAAATTTTCCCTCCCAGCAATTCCACATAAGCTTTTGAAATACTCAGTCCTAACCCTGCCCCTTCAAAAAACTGAACATCCTCAATATCAGCCTGTATAAAGCGCTCAAATATGGCTTCCTGTCTATTTTTGGAAATTCCCATTCCCGTATCTTTCACAAAAAACTCAAGCTCGGAACCTTTTCTCTCATAGCCAAATTCAATTGAACCTTTGCTGGTATATTTTATGGCATTTTTTATTAGATTAATCAGAATAGCATAAATTTTTTCGCGATCGATGGTAATTATAGCCTGATTTTCTGGCAAGTTTTTTTTCACCTTCAATTGTAAGCCTTTACGTTCAGCTTCCAACTCAAAAAAAGAATACACATAATCAACTTGATCATTAACATTCGATTCATCCTCATAAACTTCCATTAATCCGACCTCAATTTTTGAGATATCAACAATATTATTGATTAAGTTAAGCATTCGCAAACCGCTTTTCTCAATAATATCAACATACATCAACTTTTTACTTTCACTTAAATTTGGATTTTTCAATAAATCGGCAAAGCCAATAATCCCATTCATAGGTGTGCGAATTTCATGACTCATATTGGCTAAAAAAGCTGATTTTAAACGATCACTTTCTTCAGCTTTATCTTTGGCAGCCAAAATATCTTTTTCAGCTTGTACCCTTTGAGTGATATCTCTTCCAATGCCCAACACTCCAACAACCTCATTTTCACTATTAAAAAGAGGCGTTTTTATTGCTTCAATTATTTCCTTGTGGCCATCGGAGATAAAGGTGAGTTTTTCTTCATTGCTAACAGGTCTTCCTGCTTTCATAGCAGCTTTATCATTCTGCCGAAAGTAATCGGCTAATTCTTTATCTACATAATCATAATCAGTAGTCCCAATAATTTTTTCTTTTTTTCTTCCATAAAGATCTTCAATTCGGTTGTTACAAGTCAGAAAGCGACCATTCACATCCTTTAGCCAAACCAAATCAGGAATTGTATTGATAAGGGTGTTCAGCATATTCTTGCCTTCTTCCGATTTTAATTTTTCAATACGAAGCAAGTCATTTTGCGATTTAAATTTCAAGTTCAGCTCTTCGTATTCTTCATTTTGCTTAATCAGTTTTTTTTCTTTTATACGTTTACTTCGATTGCTATACAAAAGCATAAAAAGTAAAGTTGTATAGCTTATAAGAAGAAAAACTCCTCCAATTACTTCCTTTTTATACATTTCGAAAAAAGAATATTCACGATTACAAATTATGCTTTCTTTAGGCAATTTTCTAATTGAGGCATTCCACTTTTTAAGTTCTCTCCAATCGTATATATAGGTATAACTAGCACTATCTACAGAAATAGTTTGCAAGCTATTTCCTCTTAATAATTGCCCAACTATATTTACCGTTTTTTCGGCTGTAGATTGCAAAGACAAAACCATACCTCCAAAAATTCCTGTTCCTTCGGTAATTAAATCGAGGTAACTAAATACAGGCCTATTACTATTTTTAGCCAAATCAACACTAAAATCTTTTGCCATATAAGTACTTCCATCTATGTCCTGAGTGTAAGCTAAATAGTAAACAATCGAATTTTCGGGCAAGTTTTGAACTCGATTCAGTATTTCGGAGCGATTGAGGTCAAACAAATAGGTAAATGAGACCTGATTTTGAAAGAAAGGCACTACTTTTTTGAAATGGTTCAGATTTAGGTGATCAATCCCACTACTTCCTGTTATTACATATACTTCTTTAGTGTCTGGAAAAATAGAAAAAGCATGTTTTAGTTTAGCCTTATAATCTGCTGTATGGAGTAAAAATATTGAATTGGGGTAGTTTTGGAATTCCTTCTTTGATGCAACAATTAGTATTTTAGGAATTTCAGGAAATAATTTTCTTTCATGGGCAAATCGCACTGCATCGGGCTCTGTAACAATCAGTATATCAGGCAAATTTTTGCCGTATTTGTATTCCAGGGTTTGAGCAATCAGATCTTTGTATGCCTCCGATCGGTACTGCAGTAAATCCAAATTTTCTACAAATATTTCAACATTTAATTGGCTGTCTTTCTTTATGGTTTCTCTGAATTTTTCATTGAAAAATATATTCCAAGGCCGCTCTTCTTTTGTAGAATGCAAAATCAAAATCTTTTTGCTCCCCCTAACCACGTCCTGAGAGTAGACTGAATGCGGAAACAAACAGAGTAAAGAAAAAATAGTAGTCCAAAAGCAAATGAATATCCTCAACATAAATTGCGTAATTAATTATGTGGCACTTTCTCATAGTGCGAGATGCCCTTCGGCAAAAATATTGGTATGTTGTTATAAATTAAATATTTTAGAAAATACACATTTTACAGTTCAACTTCTTCCAATAGTGTTACTTTTCCTAATTTCATTACTGATATTTGGTACAGAAATGGTGAATAGAAAGGTAAACATCTTTGAATTTCTATGCCTCCTTCCATAGTTCTTGCAACCGAATCAAATCCTTCTTCATGGCGTCAAAAACAACTTTCTCATCCACTGTAAGTTCTGATTTTCCTTTCTCAGCTCCTCCTAAAGGATACTCTATGTGTAAGGAAACCGGAACATTAATCTGATACTTTTTAAGCAATCTAAAATAGGTCTTAAAATCAACCATTCCTTCCCCTATGGGCGTATTAACAGGCATCCACTTTCCATTTACCTGTGCCCATTTATAATCTTTTACAACAATGGTTTTAATGGAATTATGAATCAAACGAAGACTATTTTCCCACGAATTGGCACCTTCCACCATGTTGTGTCGAATATCGTATTGGGCCCCAAAAAAATCAGGAAGCACATCTGCTAAAATTTGCTTCACCTCCCACATCGAAGCCCCAACAAATTTTCCTGAATGATTCTGATAACAGCCAACAATACCCAGACTTTTATTCAGTTCACTTAAGGCTTTCACCTGCACTTTGTATTGTTCAATGGCAGCTTCCATCGATCCATTTTCAGGGTAACGAAACCATCCTGGCCGATAAAATTGAACACCTAAACTGGCTGCTGCTCGCAGAACATCCACATCCAAAGGATTGTTTACATTCTCAACAGCAGTAGTAATTAACTGGCAACGAGAACCAGCTTTTTCAATATCATGAATTGCCTTAGGTAAATCACTTTTTACATTTTCGGGTAATACATGTCCCTTGGGACGCACCGTTAAATCGATGCCCGAAAAACCCATTTCCACCACTCTCTCACCCATGCTTTTGCAATCTAAAAACTGCAAATGCTTCGAAAAAATATGAACTGCAAGTTCTTTGTTATTGGATTCTTTATTCAGAGCCCAACTTGTTCCTGGCAAACCTGCAAAAGGAATAATACTTGCTGTGATCATCAATTTCTTAATAAAATCTCTTCTTGTTGATTCTTTCATTTACTTTCAGATTATGAATTTACTCTACTCCATTGAAAAAATTTCTTATAAGCTCATCTGCTTTGTCATTCAATTAAGTACCAGCAGAATAGTGTTTATCTATTAAAATACACTTTTAAAAATACATTTTTAAAATATTCAAGCCAAGTAAAAAAGAATATTGTTCTTGATCTCAAACTTGCTCAATATCATCGAATTCACACTTAAAAAAGAAACGATTAGAGACAAGCAACAAGTCTATTTCAAGACTACCTTATGTTGTTATTATACAAAACTTCACCACTAAAAACAGTATCTACTTCCGTTTAAGAACATCTTTTTATCTTGACAAACATTAAAAAAGAATTCTCATGCTGAAACAATCCAATTTACTGAATTTCAACTAGAACATGACCACTTATTAAATTTACCTGATACAAATCATAAAGTCTTTCTTTACCCAAAAAGAAAATTAAGAAGAAAATAAATGCATCTTTTGGCAAAGAAGTGCGTAGATACTGACTTAAAATTAGAATTTGAGTATCAAACAAATCCTTAATATATAAAATTCCAATCGTGATTAATACTTTCAAGCATGGCTTGTAATTGTAGTTATTTCGGTTTTTCTTTAGCATTCTCAGCTTTGTTAAGTAGCTTTTTAAAGAAATCTATATATTTAGTATTTAATAATTGCTCCAACCATTATAAATATAGGAACAATGATTAAAATAAAAAATGATTGGCGAGTGTACCTATTACTAATCATAGGAATAAGCTCAACATTATTTGCCGCATTCTTGATAAAAAAAGATATTGACAAAATAGCCAAATCTGAATTTAATTTTGAGAGCAAGGAAATTGCCAATAAAATAGACCTCAGGCTCCACGCTCATGCAAGATTACTTCAAAGTGGAGTCGCTTTTATAGCTGCTTCGGATACAGTAAACCGCTTAGATTGGCGTGAATTTGTAGAAAAATCAAAATCAAAAGAAAATTTACCTGGTATTTTAAGAACTGGGTTCTGTCAAATTATACCATCAAAAAATCTTGAAAAACATTCCAGACAGATAAAAAATGAGGGTTTTCCTGATTATAAAATCTGGCCCGAATACAAAAGAGATGTCTACACCACGACTATCCTGATGGAACCATTCTCTAAAAACAATTCTCGTGCTTTTGGCTACGACATGATGACAGAGAATGTGCGAAAAGAAGCAATGGAACGAGCACGTGATGAAGACATTGCCGCTCTATCGGGTAAAGTACTTTTGGTAGAGGAAACAGATACCAACACCCAAACAGGAAATCTTATGTACCTTCCCGTTTACAAAAAAAACTTACCAATTTCAAATGTACAAGAACGTCGTGCAGCAATTGTAGGTTGGGTATACAGTCCTTACCGCATGAACGATCTGGTTCGAGGAATTTTAGACGATTGGGATTTTAAAAAGAAAGAAAGAGCACTTGACCTTAAAATTTATGATGGTCTAAACTGCACAAGAGAATCACTTTTATTCGCCTCTAGAAACACAAAAGAGTTAGCGCAAATCCGTTATTCCGCTAAATCAATTATCAATTTCAATGGCCACAACTGGAGTTTGGTTTTTGCACAAGGGAAAGGTAATATTTTCGCAGACTATTTAAGTGCATGGATCGTATTTTTTAGTGGTATCATAATCAGCATACTTATTCTATTACTTGCCAGATCCTTACTTAATACAAAATACAAAGCACAGCAAATAGCTAAAAGCCTAACTCTGGAACTAAAAAATAATGAAAACGAATTAAAAAAATCACAAAAAATTGCCAAACTCGGGAGCTACACTTATAACATTGAGACAAAACAATGGCAAAACTCAGAAATCCTGAATGAGATTCTTGGTATTGCAAATGGCAAAACTCACTCGATTGACCTTTGGGTAGATCTCCTGCATCCTGATGATCGAGAGAAAATGGAAGCCCATTTAAAGAATGCTGTAAGCAAAAATATTTCTTTTAATGAGGAATACCGAATTATACGACATAATGATAAACAGGTACGCTGGGTACATGAATTGGGACTACTCGAATTGGATGAACAAAACAAGCCTCGGCAGATGATTGGAACCATAAGAGATATTACGGAAAAAAAACTAGCTGAAATCGAAATTCAAAATATATCAAACCGTTTGCAAATGGCAACGAGTGCGGCTAACATTGGCGTTTGGGATCGGGATTTTAAAACATCCAATATAATTTGGGACAATACCATGTATGAACTTTTTGGTTTTATTGACAAGTCTATTGATCCAACTATTGCCTGGAATTCGGCCTTACACCATGAAGATAAAATGAGAGTTCAGTTAGAAATTGAGCAAGCAATCAAAGGAGAAAAGGAATACAATATCGAATTTAGAGTTATTTGGCAAGATCAATCTATTCATCACATAATGGCACGTGGTTTTATTAGCTATGATGAAGGAGGAAAACCATGTAGAATGCTCGGCATCGACATGGATATCACCGAGCAAAAAATAGCCGAGAAGATGATCAAAAAGCATCAGGAAAATTTAGAGACAATGGTTGCCGAGCGAACAAAAGAACTCACCATTTCGGAACAAAAACTCAAAAAAAGTTTCAAAGACATCTCTGATTATAAATATGCCTTAGATGAATCAAGTATAGTAGCCATTACCGATAAGAGAGGAGTCATTACTTATGCAAATGATAAATTTTGCAGCATTTCAAAATTCGAACGCCGTGAACTACTGGGCAATACACATAAAATCATTAATTCGGGCCACCATACTTCTGATTTTTTTATTAACCTATGGCAAACCATTACTCAAGGTGAAATATGGAGAGGTGAAATAAAAAACAAAGCCAAAGATGGAAGTATTTATTGGGTTGATTCCACCATTATTCCCCTATTAGATGATACAGGGAAACCTTATCAATACATTGCCATTCGATTTGACATTACCAGCAAAAAGGTTGCCGAAGAAAACATTATTAGCGCCATGGAAGTAGCCGATTCTGCCAATCGTGCCAAAAGCGAATTTTTGGCCAACATGAGTCATGAAATTCGTACTCCCATGAATGCTGTTATTGGGTTTTCTGAATTACTGGCCAAGTCGGTAAAAAATGACAAGCAACGCTCACAGGTCGAATCCATACGCAGTAGTGGCAAAACCTTACTAAAAATCATCAACGATATTCTCGATCTTTCAAAAATAGAAGCCGGCAAAATTGAAATTCAGCCAGCAATGATTAATCTTCCAAACCTTATGCATGAAATAGAAAACATGTTCATTCTAAAGGCAAAAGAAAAGAATATTTATTTTACCATAGAATACGAAAGTGTCCTTCCTAAAATACTTCTGCTTGATGAAGTTCGATTGCGTCAAATTCTGTTTAACCTGATTGGTAATGCCATTAAATTTACCGATAATGGACACGTAATTGTGAGTCTTGATGCCCAACCTACTTCCAAGGAGAACGAAAAACTAGACCTTTTGTTTCGCATAGAAGATACAGGAATGGGAATCCCTAAAGATCAACAAGAAATCATTTTTGAACCATTCAGCCAACAAAAAGACCAGAGCACAAAATACGGAGGAACAGGATTAGGCTTGTCCATCACAAAAAAACTAATCGAAAATATGGGCGGACGCATTGTCCTAGAAAGTAAATTGAATAAAGGCAGCAGCTTTACCGTTCTGCTTCCTGGCATTAGCATTTCTGATCATGAAATTGAAATTGTTAACGACACATTCGATCATTCGGAAATTATATTTGAGAAAGCAAAAATTTTATTGGCCGACGACAATTCCGCAAACAGAAAACTTATTAAAGACTTATTAGAATGCTCTAATATGCACTTTATTGAAGCTGTAAATGGTGAAGAGGCTGTGGCCTTAGCAATAAAAAATCTTCCTAACATCATATTTATGGATTTGCGCATGCCTGTGATGGATGGTTACGAGGCTACCAAACTGCTTCGCGAAAACCCACAAACAAAAGATATTCCTGTATTTGCCATATCTGCATCGAGCCGCAAAATTATTTATCAAGGGCGATCGAAACAAATTTTTGATGAATACTTAATGAAACCATTGCATCCCTCGGATTTATTTGGGAAAATGAAAAATTATCTCGCTTATCAAACTCCTGAAAATTTAAAACAAGAAAACTCTCCGAATAATAGTTTTCAACAAATAGAAAAACACATCGGTAATCTTCCAAAACTAATTGATATTCTGGAAACTGATTTTATTCCTAGACATCAAAAAATCTGTAAGTCGCAAATGATCGACCATATTGAAATGTTTGGTAAAGATCTTAAATTACTAGCAGAGGAAAATAAGATACAATATTTGTTAGACTATACGGAAGAAATATGCCGTTTAGTTGATAATTTTGAAATTGACAAATTAAGTCAAAGCTTAGATCGGTTTCCATTAATTACAGCACAACTCAAAAACTATTTAACCAAGTATACCTCACATGAAAATTAACACAAACAACAATCCTAAAATAAAAATACTAACGGTTGATGATAACCCAAAAAACATACAAGTACTTGGAAGCATTCTTCGTGATGCGGGATATTCAATAGGATTTGCCTACGATGGTCAGCAAGCCATAGATCTTTTAAAAGAAACACCCGATTTTGATTTGGTACTTATGGATGTTAACATGCCTGTGATGAATGGAATGGATGCCTGCAAAGCCATGCGAGCCGACAAAAACCTCACTGAAATCCCTGTTATTTTTCTTACGGCTCTGAACGATTCTAAAGACATTGTTGCAGGCTTTGATGCTGGTGGTCAGGACTACGTAACAAAACCATTCAATTCCAAAGAAATATTATCTCGGGTAAAAACTCACATTGAGTTAAAGCGAAGTAAAGATCAACTGAAAGAAATAAACTTGTTGTTGGAAGAAAAGGTAGAAGAACGAACTCAGGAACTTAAAGAATCAAATAGTCATTTGGAAAAAGCCTACGAAGAATTGAGTATTCTCGATAAATCGAAATCGGATTTTTTGGCCATGATTAGCCACCAAATTAACACACCTTTAAATGGAATTCTTGGTTTTATTGGTCTTTTAAAAGATGAATTGTCTGATTCTCATTTGAAAGAAATGTTTTCCTATTTAGAGACTTCGGCCAATCGGCTTGATTCTTTTGCCAAAGTAAGTTTAAAAATAACCGAGTTACGAACTAAGCAAGTAAGCATTAAAAAAGCAGATATTAATTTCGATCAGCTTCTTCAATTGAGTCAACAGCACCTCGCTGAAAAAATCAACACAAAAAATATTAGCATTCAAACTAAAGAGAATAATCAAAACAGAATAATTAAGGGTAACCCTGAGTTGATTGAATTTTGTATCGAAAGTATTCTCGACAATGCCATTAAATTTTCACCCAAAGGAAGCAGTATTCAAGTACAATGTGAAAAAAATGACGAAAATATTCGTTGCTCTTTCATCGATGAGGGAAAAGGATTCAGTTCGAAAGAATTGAGTAATCTATTCCAATTATTTGCTACTGGAGATGAATATGCCGATGAGAACAAAGGTTTGGATTTAGCCTTGGTACAACTAATAATGGAAGCTCACAAAGGAAGTGTAATTGCTGCCAATAATAATTCCAAAGGAGCCATCGTTTGTTTGATTTTCCCAATTTAAAAATTTCATAATTGGCTACAATTACAAAGAACTTTCAAGTAATTTTAGAGGAGTGATACAGACGAAACTCCCTGTTTTTTTTACAAACCACAATGTAAATTTTAATCGAAAAGAATAAAGATATAAGTAGAAGTTTATACATTTGCAGGCACTGAAAAAATTGTGCGAATAAAAAGAGGATAGTAACAATAATGCAGCCACAGAAATTTTCTATAAAATTTTGGTAATTGAAAATGAATTCAATTTTAAATAAGCTATTAAAGTCCCTATTGGCAATCTTACTTGTAACATTATTCTACTTTGTTACGAGTCAAAATAGCATTTCCTCTTCTCAGCATGATACTAAAAGCACAAGCTCTCATCAGGTTGAGAACTATTTATCCTTTAGTGCTCACCACCCTTTTTGCCAAACACCTCAAACAGAAGATTTTACAGAAAGCATTTCTTGTTTTTCCAGCACAAAGAGTCAAGAATATTGTAAAATTTTCCATGCACTGTATGCTTCTAAAGAACATATTAAAAAATCGGAGTATTCTCACTACTTTAACACCTCGAGAATCCTCCTCATACAATATCGAAAATCAGATCTGATTTTTCCTTTCCATTATTTTTGGTAAATACATTAGAATATCTTGGCACACTTATGCGCCTTTAGTCCTTCGGTTTTGTTCTTCAACATGACCAATACCTCAATGTATTAATTTTAAAAAACAAACAAAATGGAATTAGGAAAAGCAATCACAGGCCTAATTATGTTGGCATGCTTTATTGTACCAATTATAATATTAGGATTCATAAAAAAAAGAAACAAAAAACAAATCGTAAATTCTTTATCTGATTTTGCAAAACAGAACCACTGTATAATTGATGAATATGAGTTCTGCAGTAACTTCGTGATTGGAATCGATAAAATACATAATTTTATTTTCTTCTTGCAAAAATACGATCAAGAAAACAAAATAAAACAGATCAACCTTAGCGAAATAAAGAGCAGTAAAAAGCTTATCACCAAACATGGACATAATATCATAAGTAGATTGGATTTACTTTTTTACCCTCTATCTAAAAATGCAGATGCTATTGATTTGGAATTCTACAATTCGGAACAGAGCTTTGAACTGAATGATGAATTGCAGACTCTTGAGAAATGGTCGAAAATCGTTGCCAATCAATTGCAATAATATAACAAACAGCCCTATCGCATTGCAATAGGGCTGTTGTTCTATTGGCGTAATACAAGCAAAAATTACTCTCTATTCTAGTAAAATAATTTCTAAGATTTGGCTTGTATTATTTTATTGTCGATCAACTGCTGAAACATATCATTGATTGATTCGGAAAGAGGACGATAATTCACACCCAATTCGCGAATGCTTTTCGAGTTATCTCCCACCCAAGGATAACCTATATTTCGAGCTATAAATTTTCGGGTAATTGCTTTATTAATGATTGGTCCCATCAACCAAATCATCCACTTTGGCATCTCTTTTTTAGGAATTGGATATGTACTACCATACTTGGGCTGCAATGCCTTCGCCAACTCGATATACCATGTATTGTGCCCATTTATAATATGACGGCCTTGAGCTGCTGAAACAAAACCAGCCTGAAAATGTGCGAAGGCCAAATCGCGAACATCCACAATTCCCCAACCCATTTTAGGCACTCCCGTTCTAAGAATACCATTGCCAAATTGCTTGATCAGCTTAAAACTCTCCGAACTAACTCCCATAGGATTCACAGCGGGTCCTATCACCAAACTCGGATTGATCACTACTAAATCCCAATTATTTTGCTTTTTATTGATTTCCCAAGCTTCTTTTTCAGCCAGCGTTTTTGAGTACGAATAAGCAAGATGCTCCAAAGAAGAGGAGCTATTCCAAATCTCTTCTGTAAAAATGCCATTTGGTGTTTGCTGCAAATCGATGTTATCTCCATAAATAGCAGCACAACTACTGGTAAGCACCACCCTTTTTACAGATTCGCATCGATTGGCTTCTTCCAACACATTTCGAGTACCCAACTTAGCTGGATCGACTAATTCTTTTTGCGCATCTTTTACATCCATGGTAAATGGCGATGCCGTGTGAAAAACCAATTCACAGCCTTTCATAGCTTCAGCATAAGATCCTTTGTGTAATAAATCACTTTTAAAGTAGGTAATACTTCCTTTCGATTTTGCTGCCAAATCATCCAAGAATTTCAACTTCTCTTTATTCTCAGGATCACGAACCGCTGCATGCACCCTACAACCTTCCTCTACTAATTTCTTCACCAGCCAACCAGCAACATATCCTGTAGCTCCTGTCACCAAAACTGGTTTCGTTTTATCAATTTTTCGCATTCTATTTTATCTATTTCATTAGTTGTCTGTCTCCTTATTCGAAATTTTTGAATCGACACAATCCTGTACCCAATAAAACAACACCACTGTAAACAGTACAAATACAAGCACATACCAGAATCCATAAATCATATTCAACCAACTCGAGGCTCCATAAGCATGAACAATAATCACGAATAAAAGAAAAATCCGCGAAAGCTTTGTTGGCAAGTGGTAAGCTACCCCCCCTATTGCTACTAACCAAAGTGCACAGAGTACAAAAATCCCCGTAATATGATATTTCATCACCAGTTCACCTATAGGATTTGCTTCATTCGCCAAATATAAATTCCCATCCCAATATTCTCTGGGCTGATGAACAATCGTGATCACTGAATCAAATAGGCTCGTCCATAAAGCAGGAACAAGTAATAGCAGTTTAGTAATCGCAGGCTTTTTCATTTAGACTCTGGTTTTTCAATATTTCAGATAGATGAATTAATCTTTGCATACAGAAATCCACCTGATCTTACAGCTTGTTAACATCAATTTTAAATAAATCGGCTGCATTTTTCCATAAAATAAGTTCCTTTTTTTCGTCGGTGATTTCTAATTGATCCATGAATTTTAGGTAAGATTTCATATTTGATATTGGCCAATCGGTACCATACAATAAATAGTTAGGATCGCCTGCGTAGGTAATCATTTCTTCAATTTCATTTTTAATATAGCGTTCAAACTTCTCCGAAAAATCACCAAGCACTAAACCAGATATATCTGCATATACGTTTTTATTTTTATAAACAATCTCCATACAATCTTTAATCCACGGGTTACCAACATGACAAATTACTATTTTTAAATCTGGATAATCCACCGCTACATCATCAATATGCAGAGGATGTGAATATTTTACTTTTCCTGTTGGTGCGTATGTATCACCCGAATGGAACATTACTGGTGTATCAAACTCCATGGCCATTTCATACCATATTTTAAGTCTGCTATCATTAGGGTAAAATGGTTCATAGCCAGGATAAAATTTCAATCCCTTAATTAATCCTTTCTCCAAATATTCACTAATTTCCCGAACGTCTTTGTAATTATAATTCAGATAGCTAATGCCGGAAACCACTCCCAGGTTATCTCTTCCTCTGATCGCTTCGACCACCTGCTTGGTGCTTGGTCTATTTTTATTAACCTTATAGGATGACAGTACCAATGAATAATCAACATTATTCTTCAACATACTATCAGTAAGAAGATTAAGACTATCCTCGAGAGAAGTCACCTTTTCTTCGTGGTAATTATTAATGTGTGTGTGAGCGTCAATTATCATTTCAAGTATTTTTTATTTGTATTACAAACTCAAGTCTCTCCATCCTATTTTTTTCCTACTTTTCACCATACCAATTCTGCACAGTTCCATTCGATGATTGAAAGTATAAATCAAAAAAACGTGATACAAGCTTACACTAGCTAGCTTCTTTTTTTAATGCTTGACACAAGCTAAAAACAAAGCCCAATAGCAATATTAACAAACTATAAGCAAGGTTAAACCTTATTGCAAAATTATCCAACAAAGGGCCTTCTTTATTAATCCCTATAATTACAAAGGTCACAGAAAATGCCATAAATAAAAATAGGATTCCAGCGGCTATAGCTAAATAAGTCTTTTTTCTCAAATTCATATTTTATGTTTTTTAATTCTGAACCAACTACCTTTTTTGGGCGCTTTTATGAATTTGAAGTAGCTCTGCAGATTATATTCCTGCGAAAAACAGCTAACATCGAAATAGACAATCATATCGAATGATATACTCGAAAAATGGCTTTGCATTCTGAAAAATGAAATGGAGGCAACACAACCTACGAAAAACGTGTTCTGCCATACAGTACGGATAAGATTGCAAAACACGTTGTAGATCTCATTAGGACATTTTACCATTCTTTTATTTTCTATAAATTCGAATTCCTCGGGTTCCCATATCTTGCAACACTCTCGCACGATTGTATTCAGTGGTTTAAAATTTAAAGAAAAAGCACGCGATAAAATCACATACCAACTAAAAAAACACTGTATACAAAATCCTTATAAACTTGTGGAGAATTTGATTACAAAAAAAACTTCAATTATTGTTCATAAATCAAAATTGCTTCTAATATCTTATCTGAATATTGAAAGATTTCATCAATATTATTGAGAAGAATTTTTTCTTCTTTTTTATCTTGATTAAAAACACCAAGATATTTATTGCAGTTATTCAAATGCAACCTACAAATAGGTTTCCTATTATTATCATCAAGTAAAATTCCAAAATATGATTGTGTATCACGAGCAGAAACCCTACTAAGATCAACTTTTGTACGAACAATTGAACGTACAATCTGGAATGCTTCAGTTTCCTCTTCGGTAGTAACAACTTTTGACTCTTCCTTTACTGAATTTTCGTCCTCTTCAATTGGTTCAGTTTCTTTATTTAAGGCTGATTGTAATCTATCATTTACAATATCTTTGAACGCTTGGTTTGTTGCTTTTTTCACAATCTCTGTGAACTCTTCAAGCACTTTTTTAGTAATTACTTTTCCAGTATAAATTTGTTTGGTAAAAAATCTCACAAATTCTTCTGACGGATCGGCAAGTTCATTCATTAGAATCTCTTTTATTGCCGTTGAATACTTCAATCCACTTGCACTATTAATAATTTTATCAATATCGAAATTTTCCTTTTGAAACTTTTTAAGTTCAATAGCTGCATTTTCTTTGATATTTTCGAAATCAAATTCTAAAAATGCTTCCTTATCCATGATATTATTCTCCTCTAAATCAGTGTAAAATCTATATTTTACACCATTTGTTAGAAGACCAAAACGAGCTTTGGTCACATTAAAATACCTATGGAGTTGAGAACTATGAATATCTAAATTTTCTTTCCAATGTTTACACTCAATTAGTATAATTGGTTTCCCATTTTGCATAATTGCATAATCTACTTTTTCTCCTTTTTTAATTCCTAAATCTGCCGTAAATTCAGGAATTACTTCCATTGGGTTAAAAACATCATATCCAAGAATTTGGATAAATGGCATGATAAGAGCATTTTTTGTAGCTTCTTCAGTTTGTAGATTTTCTTTAAGAGTTTCAACTCTTTCTGATAAAGTTTTTAACTTGCTTAGGAATTCCATTTTGGTTGCTTTTTAGGTTAATTAAATCGTCTATCTTTTCTTGGAGTTTATCTATTTTTTTTCAAGTTCATCATTATTGTCACTTACCATTGCATCAACAAATATCGAATTCACAAGAGATAATCCAAATATTCCACCTGACAATAGGATAAACATAAAATATATGTAAGTAAAAAAAGAAGCTGTTTCGGAATATCCTTGTGTGATTATTTCAGGTATTTCAAACCAACTTTCAACGGTAAATATTTTAAAGATTGAGTAAAGCGATGTCAATGGATTGCTAAAATATTCGGGTGCACTAGACTTAAATAAATAAAAAGAGAAAATACCAATAATGAAAATATAAACAGCAAAACCTAGTATTACAATCACTGAGGCTTTTAATGCTCTATTTACTCCTTTCATCAAATCGTCAATTCCAGGAACAAATTTTATGAATCGAAATGATTTAAAGATCCTCAATACCCTAAAAACCAAAAGAAATCCACAATTCGTAATTCCAACATTCAAGATAAAAGCGATTAATGCAGGTATAGAAGCAAGAATCAATACAAAATCAAGTCTATTCCAATTTGAAGACAAATACTCTTTTAGTCCAAATTCGTGAAACTTAATAATTAATTCTACTATAAAAAGAACAGTAATAACATTATCGAGAATATTTAATGGGAACCTTTGACTTTGGCTTAATTGAAATCCATTTGTAAATATTACAACTGCATTTAACAGGATTAATACCAGTATATTTTTATCATTTAAAAATAGTTTTTTCATAAGGATGATCCTAATTATGCTTCACCTCTCCTATTCTATTCTTTAGTTTTTAATTTCAATTCAGAAACAACTTTCGAATATAATAAAGATTATCTGTTAAACAAAACTTAGAAACACAAAATAATACTGCCAATTATTGTTTTGCAAGTATCTTTATTTCCAGCATGATATATAACAATAGGTTATTCCGCTATGGTTTCAATGAAATCACTATTTCCGCTTTTTTATGACTTGCAGAATCAACAATCATGCGGACTGCTTTGAAGGAAAGATAGAACTCTGTATCATATACAGATAGCACCATCAAGGAATCATATTCAATAACTAGTGTTTTTTGGTCCACTTTTAAATCTTCAGGAATCATAATCAGTAAGCAACTCCTCCATAAAAAATTACTATTCCCAGCAAATCTCAACCGTAATTGAGCACTTTATTATTGTACACATAATTCATACGATTAGAATAGCATTTCCAACTGATTTAACCCTACTGTTCTTTTAACCAATCAACTCTCTTGTGTGCATTAAAATAGGCCATTTTCGATGTCTTGATCTTCCCGATCAGCTGAAGATCCAGCTCCAGCAAAGTCACCTCTTTGTTCTCCGATCCTGATTCTGCGGCTACTTTCCCTTTGGGATCGAGAATAAAATGAACAGGTGGGAAAATAATTCCCCTTTCGTTCACAGTATCCTGATTGCAGACCATCACATAACAGGAATTATCGTAGGCTCGTGCGGGAAGGTATCTTTGAAATCTTTCAGACTTCTCCTGAGAACTCTCCTTAGGGGAAGCAAATGCCATGGCCAACAGCATGGCACCTTTTTGGGCTTGCAGAAAACTAAGCTCAGGGAAATGAGTCTCGTAGCACAACTGAATTCCAATTCCTATCCCCTTCACCTGAAAAACAGGCAGCTGATCTCCCTCGGTAAATGTCTTCTTTTCATTTGCACTTAGGTGAGTCTTGCGATGAGAACTTAATATTTTTCCCTCATGGAAAACAAAGTGGGAGATGAAGTACTTATCCTCCTCCTCCTTATCGGGGAAACCCACAGCAAAAGCGGCATTCGATTGCTTCGAACATTCCTTCAGCTTTCCAAAAACCTCCTCTTTTGCCAGCAATACCTTCTCTAAAATAGCAACATCTCTGGTATAACCCGATAGATTCAATTCTGGAAACAGAATGAATTCCACGCCCTGCGCGTCCAGTCTTTTAATCCAGCTGATGGTGGTGGAAAGATTTTTGTTCACATCTCCAATCCTACTTTTTGAACTTATCGCCGCCACTTTCATTACTGAAACGATTTTAGGGTAAGCTGAACCAAATCCTCAATGGACTCTTCCTGCCCCATGCAGATGCCATCCTTGTAATATTTAAAGTGAACACTACCATTTTTGCAGATTTCCAGCCAGCTAGCATCCTCCTCCTTCTTACTCATGGTTTTAATCCCATTTCGGGCAAAAGCCCTGCGCAGCAGAACATACTCAAAACCATGCCCCTTTACCGCCATATTTGCATGCTGAGAGTGGGTGACGGTAAATAGTCCTGTTTTATTATCGAATTCTATCCCCTTGTGCTGAAACATAGATTGAAAAGCATTCTGAAGGAGCAAATCTTCCGGGCTTCCGGTAATTAATGGACCTCCCTGCTGCAATAACCACAGCCGGTCGGATAATTGAAGAGCCAAATCCAAATCATGCGTAGACATGAGGATGGATTTGCCGGAAGAGTTGGCAATATTTCGCAAGAGCTGCATAATTTCAACGCGCGCAGGCAAATCCAGAAAAGCGGTTGGCTCATCTAAAATAATAAGAGGGGTATCCTGGGCAAGCGCCTTGGCAATAAAAGCCTTCTGCCTTTCTCCATCGCTCAGAGAGGAAAGAGGATGGTCTTTTTTATGTGCAATTCCGCATTCTTCAATGGCATTCTCAACAATCATCCTGTCCTCTGCATTCAAACGTCCGAGCATTCCGGTGTAGGGACTGCGACCATAACCCACCAATTCGGCTACCGTGGCATTGGGTACCACCACCCGATCGGTTAAAACCACAGCAATCAGCTTCGAAAGCTCACGGGAATTCAAATTTTGAAGCTCTAATTGGTTCACACAAACACTGCCCGATAAAATAGGCTGAAAAGCACAGATGCTTCGAATCAAAGTACTTTTTCCCGTCCCGTTAGAACCCAATAAACAGATGAGTTCGCCCGAAGGAATATTTGCCGATAGCTTGTCGGCAACTAACTTACTGCCATATCCTATGGCTAAATCTTTTACCTGCAATAAATCTGACTTCATGCTTTGCTTCTAAAAATTTTCTTTCCTCTTTTTCCAAATCACCGAAATAACTACGGGAGCACCAATAAAAGCCGTCACCGAATTAATGGGTAACTCGCTTTCCATGCCAGGGAGTCGGGCCAACAAATTACACAGTAGAGCTGTGGCTGCTCCTAAAATGCAGGCATTGCTAATCAGGTAGAGATGATTACTGGTGCGTGAAACTAACTTTGCCATGTGCGGAACGGCCATCCCAATAAAAATAATGGGACCGCAAAAAGCCGTAACAATGGCAGTTAGTGTCCCGGCAAATAGTATGATCAGCAAACGGGCTCGCTTAATCTTCAAACCCAAATTGCTGGCATAACGATCGCCAAGAGCCATCAGGTTGAGCGATTTACTCAAAAGCAGAGCCAAAAGCGAGGGAATCACCGTAAGGAACACAAACAGATAAGCTCGCTCTACCGACATACGCGAGAAACTTCCCAGCCCCCAAATTACATAGTTGTGAATATCTTCCTCCATGCTGTAAAACTTCAGTACACTCAGAATCGAATTCGATAGGTAACCAATCATCACCCCAATAATCAGGACACTGAGGGTTCCCCCTATTTTATGAGAGACGAATAGGATTAAGGACAGAACGGCAAATGCACCGCCCAGGGCAGCAATGATAACAGCCAAATCGCCCCAGATGCCTACCTGTGCAAAGGAAAATCCCCATACCTGACCGGCCACCAAAAGAACAAAACCAACACCCAGACTCGAACCCGAAGAGATGCCCAGTACCGAAGGACCCGCCAAAGGATTTCGAAAGAGCGTTTGCATGAGCAAACCTGCCACCCCCAAAGCCATGCCTGCACCTAAAGCTACAATGGTTTGTGGCAAACGGGTGCGCAGTAAAATGTTCTCCCAAATTACATTAGTGGAACCATTGCCCATGACAATGCTCAGCACTTGATCCATGGGAATCTTTACCGAGCCTAAGGCAAGATTTAAGGCCGCCAGGAGCACTAAAACAAGTAGAGAAATGGGTATTAATATCGACTTTCGGACTAAAAATAATCGCATAGCTTATTGTAATGCTTCGTAAAACACAGGTTGATAGTTGGGCAATAAATTGGGATGAAAAATATGAATGTAATCGGCCAGAATTACATCCGGTTTCATGGCATTTTGCTCGTAATAGGGTTTTTCACGAATGTTACACATGAATACATTGCCTGTTTTGTAGGCTTTAAAATCTCCATAACGTCCGTCTTGTTCCAAAAGAGCCTTGCGCCCAAAGCCAATGGGCTCGGGAACTAAAATGCGCCAGTAATCGCAAGCTGCTGCTTTGGTATACATGCTTTCAAAATCGAGTGGATAGGCGCCCTGCTTCTCATCATCGATAATGTAGCGGGCCCCTGCATCGCGAAAATAGTTGGCATAAAAGCTTTTCCCGCCGGGCACATACCAAATGCCCGATCTCATTTTTCCAGAGAACACCGTGGGTCTTTTCTTAACATTTTGAGTTAAGTTTTTCAGAGAATCGTATCGAAGCGACACCTTTTGGAAGATAGAATCTGCTTGCTTCTCTTTACCAATAAAGGGAGCAATCATCTTTATCCATTCGGCTCTTCCCAGTGGGCTCTTTTCATCGTAAGCAGCCATGGGAACCAATGGAATGCCAAGATTTTTAAGTGCATCGTAGCCTCCTGCCTTGTAAGGCGATACAAAAATCAGATCGGGATTGATGCCGGCAATTAACTCGGTATTAAAATGACCTTCTTTGCCAACCCGCTTCACTTCTCCGCTTTTAATTTTCTCTCCCAAAGCTTTGTGAAAAAGATGTCTGCTGCTATTGGTCGCTACAATCGGATCGATATCGTCTAAAGCAAAAAAATAGGTCAGCTGAGTTGACGACAGGCAAATGATCTTTTTGCAGGGAACCTGTATTTCGTCGGGGGCCGTCTTCTTAGCTACCAGCTTAAAGTCCTGATAGGTAGAGTCGACGCTTTTACTGTTGTACACCCTCAGTACTTGATCCTTTTCCGAACGAAACAATTCAAAGCCTCTGGCATATTCCAGCTCTTTTTTCTCATAGGAAGCGCTTAAATCGCTACTCTCTTTCTTCTTGTTCGTTTGGCAGGAAAGCAAAAGAAGACCCAAAAGGCCAATCATACTTCCTGTCTGTACCATTCTGCTCATAAAATAATTTGATTAGTGTTGAGCGCTTCGCAAAACATACTTTTTAAATCCTATTTTTTGTCCCTCAGCATTGTAGGAGTACACTCGCTTTGAATTGGGACGCTTTCCGGTATAATAATCGGCAAAGCTAATCGAAATTTGTGCTTTTGCATTGTACTTGTAGTGATTCTCTTTCACTAAATTGCCTTCTGCATCTCGCTTGTACTTGTCGATTAAGCGACCTTCCTTATCATATCTGTTTTCAGTAATCCACAAATCACTTTGTTCTCCTTTTGCATTTTTCACTTCATATCTAGTCTGATTTCCGAACACATCGTAGCCATAACAAATGCTTTTAACTAAGGATTGGTGGGCATAATAATCTGCACGAATCATTTCTCCCTCCTCATTGTAGCGGTAGCTTTTCCTACTTTTTTTATCTCTGCGATAATCGGTTTTTAAGCTGCTTACTTTCTCGCCCTTTTAGTTGAACTGATATTCATAAAGCGCCAGCAGACTGTCTTCTACTGAATATTTTTCGGTTCTGATTTTATACCCCTTTGCATCGTAAAAGTAGTAGACTTTTCCTTCCAGTCTGCCCTCTGCATCAAAACTTATTTTCTCACTTCGTAAACCTGCCTCATTGTAAGCATATTGCCGTGTTCCAAGCAAGTCGTAATCCGCAGCCCCACTAGGCATGCTTAGCAAGGCAAAGGCCAAAATCAGTACATTCATCCTTTCTATTTTAGCTTCATTTCCTGAAAAACTTCTTTCAAATGATCGATCCAAATTTGAACCACCTCTTTCTCATCGGCCATGCCCCTAAGTACCGCCTCTACCCTGTAGCCTTTGGCTTCCAGTTGCGATTTCCAGCTCTCGCTCTCCTCTCCTGCCATATCGTTTCTGGCATGATCACCCGCAATGGTCATAAAAGGCATCAGGTACACTTTTTTCCATTTCTTTTGATCCAATTTCTCCATTACCTCACTCAATTCGGGATATCCCTCAACGGTGGCCAAAAATACATTGGGATTTTTTTGCGACAGGTAGTACTGCATTCCCGGATAGTAAACATTGGCCGTGTGTTGCGTTCCATGTCCCATATATACTACGGCATCCTTCGCGCCAATCTCTTCTGGCAGATTGCGAACCAGAACAGCAGCCAGCGCTTCCATATCCTCGTGATGATAGAGCAGAGGTGCGCCCAGCTTTGCCTCCTCAATTCCCTTGGGCATGCCCGAAAATGCTTCCACAGTTTTCTTTAAATTCTCGTACTCTTCGCCTGGAATTACGTGCAAAGACTGTACGGCAACTTTTTGGAAGCCCTCTTCGCCCATTTTTGCCAGTGCCTCGGCAGGGGAATCAATCTGCTCTCCACGTTTCCTTAATTTCTTGCGAATGAATTTAGAAGTGAAGGCCCAGCGGATTTCCTGCTCGGGAAAAGCTGCTTTTACTTCCTCTTCGATATGGGCAAAGGTGGCTCTCGTTTCCGGATAACTGGAACCAAAAGAAACCAGCAATATCCCTGTTTTATCTGCTTTCCTTTTTTCCGCATTCCCAATAAAGGAGATACTAAGTAGGATCATCAGGAAAGCTATTTTGCTTGTATTTGCTATTCTATTCTTCATAAATATGCTTTTATAATTCATCTGAATACTATGTTATTTCTTTCTCTTTTTGCACTTTCGTTTGATGGAAAGCATCCCCAACACAAAACCCGAAATACTCACTGCACTTCCTCCAATCAGAATCACGATCAGAATCAGTTTGCGCAGCCACTCGTGCTGCTTTAAAAATGGAAAGTCCAGTGCGTGTAAGGATCGATAAGACCAGCGTCGCCAGCGCTGATTGCTATTGTAACTCTTTAGCAGTTCGCCACTATTACTGCTCACATACAGGCGTGTATGGTCGGCATCTTTCAGGTTGATCTGCCAAACAGGCAAGGGACGCGTTGCCATGCCCGTGGGCTGATAGTAGGCATCGTACTCCTTCTGCTCCTGTAGGTCATAGGCCACCTCTGGAAAACTTTTTTCGCACCATTGGCGAACTTCCTCCCCGGAATAGTGCTCCTTGCGATGAATGCCCTGCTCCTCTACTGAATAAATTTCGGCCGTTTGGAAATGATTCCGATACAACCAAAAACAGGGCTTCCCCATCACGCTCTTAAAAACCACTTTACGGATCTCCTTTTTATTGTCCAGAGCATACCAGAAATCGGACATTGTAATTTCTGAGAATTGTCTCAGATCCGGACTCTGATTCCAGACCTTTTGAGGGGATACTTTGGCATGCACAGAAACCATCCATTTGGGAATGCTGGTGAGGGATACCAGCCCACTCAAAATAAAGGTAAATACAAAGAAGCCAAAGACAAATCCGCTAATGTGATGCCACTTGTACCAGAATTTCTTGTAGGGAGTAAAAGCTTGCCACTGCTTCTTCTCTCCTTTTTTCCTCTTCCGCAAACGGATAAAACCAACAATTAAACCCGACAGACTTGCCAAAATACCTATGAAAGCAAGACTTGTAACCAGTGTAGCACCAAAAGCTTTCTGCTGGTAAAGCGAGCGAAGATACACCCAATGTGGTATGGCACCCACGCGTGCCGCCCAGCGACTTGCCCTGGTCGTTTCCTGCACAATGCTCCCCGATTTCTCAGAGATATAAAGCCGCGTGTGCTCCTCATCGTCCAAACTAATTTTATACATGGGCAGTAAAACATGGTAGTACGAATAGGGAATCCATTCATCCAGTTCATCAATTTTCTGCACAGCTAATGTCTTCGCTCCCACAAAATCTTCGGCCAGAGCAAGGGCTTCCTTTTCACTACACTTCTTCCACTCGGCAAGGGAAATCGCATTGTAAACCTTTTGCGACTTTCTGCCTTTGTAGGCTCTGTAAACAGGTATTCCACTCCTCTTCTCCAACTCCAGCCTACCCGATAGGTTCGAAGGCATTTGAATGGAATTAAAATCAGACTGCTCTAAAAACGACAAATGCATGAATCTCTCTTCACGCGAAGCATGAGGAAATCCTGCATAAATCAATACAAAACCCGATAAAAACCAAATCACGAACATCAGGCTCAGCAAGCTGCCCGATAGATCGTGAATCTGGAGAAGTAATTTCTTCAACTTGCTCATGCTATTCTTTGAATCGTTAAAAAAAGTAAATTCCCTGATTTGTGAGTTTCTAATTTCTAAACAGCTCAGGAAATTTACTTTGACAGATTGTTATTTTCTATTTTGCGAATTTAATATTGCAACCAATAAAGAAAGTGCGACCAGGATTTAAGGTCCCATAATTAGATCCGTAAGCACTATCGTCTACATAATCGAATAGGTTGTCGATTCCCGCACTGGCTTCCAACTGAAAGGCACCAACATTGGCAAACTGATGACTTGTGCTCAGTTTCCAAAGATGATATCCCTTGGCATCAGGCTCTCCATCGTAGAATTTATCATCCTGAATTCTTCCGCTAAGACTTACATGTAAGCTATAGTCCTTCCAGCTTCTATCGTAAAGCAAACGAAGGTTCACATAGTTTTGTGCTACTCCCTCCAAACGAATATCATCTGTTTTATTATTGGCATCTACATAAGAATAACCACCACCAAGAGTAAATCCGGCGCCAATTCTGTAATTTACAAGGAAATCAATTCCTCTCGATTCAGCTTCCTCAATATTGTAGTGCTCACGGGTTTTACTCACACCATCTGCCTCATCCTCGGCGCTTGTTTCTACCGTTTCGTAGGCAATCATATCCTCCACACTATTTTGATAAGCCGAAAGACTCAATGTTAATTTGGAAATAATGTACTCTACCGAGAAGGAATAGTAATCTGATTTTTGAGCATCCAACTCAGTATTTCCCAGGTAAAGTGTAGATCCTTTCTGGTAGTGATAATACAATTCCTTAAGAGTTGGAGCTTTAAATCCTTTGGCATAGGTTGCTCTCAAATTAAAATGATTCAACTTATACAAAGCTGATAATTTGGGGGTGAAGTTACTTCCAAACTCTTTGTGCTGTACATATCGCACTCCAGCTACTAAGGAAAGATCTTTCACCACTTTAATTTCATCCTGAGCAAAAGCTGCAAAAGTATAGGCATCTTCCTTATCGCTTAGCAAGCGTCCATCCGATTCTAAAACTTCATTCACATACTCTGTTCCCAGGGTAAACAAATGCGCATCATTCCATTTAAAAATGTATTTTAAATTGATATCATCTCTTCTTTGTTTGGTATTCAGAACTTTCTGTCCTTCGGTATAATCGCTATAATCCTGATTGTAGATATAGTAGTATTTGAACTGATCGGAATTATAATCCAAAGTGATTCTATCTGTTTTGTTGATTAGAAACTTAGCTCCTGCCGAATAGGAGAAATCATTGAAAAAATAACCGTACTTCTTTACCGTTGTGGGAACGCTTACCTCCTTCTCGTAATGCGATCCTGAAGCATAAACACTTAGTTTTTTACTGATATCGTAATCGAATCGTTGATTAAGGGTGTAATCGGTGTAAGCATTCACAGCTTTGGCATCGGTCTCTACCAAATCATCATCCGAAGCATCATCATTGTCATAGTCTTCGTCAATTTCGTAATTGCTCAACTGCCAGCCATCCGATTCTTTGTGTGCATAGGTAGTTAAGGAGGAAAAACGCCCAAGGTTTAGGCTTAACTTATTATTCTGCTGCCAGCTTGCATACTTGCTAATGCGACTGCTATTTTCGGCGTAGACCTTTCTTTTCGATTTTTTGGTGATAATGTTCACCACTCCGGCAATGGCTTCGGAACCATAAAGCGAGGAGGAAGCTCCTTTTACCACTTCAATTTTCTCGATGTCATCAGGATTAATTCGGTTCAGATCATTCTGCCCACCAATGTCGCCATACATTCTTTTTCCATCTATAAGAACCAAAATATAATCGTTACCCAAACCATTCAATTGCATAAAAGCACCCATATTGCCAGGACTGAAATCAAAAGATGGACTAACGGTGGTCATTAAATCGACAAAACCAGAAGCTGACACGGCTTTCACCAATTTTTTACTAATAAGTTCAGTTTGTACAGGTGCACTTTTTAAATGGTGAGGGGTTCCCGTACCAGTCACCACCACTTCGCCTAACTCTTTTTCAGACTTCTGCATCAGAACATCAACAAGCTGATTGCCTGCTCTAACTTCTATCGTCTGCTTCTTTTTCTTAAATCCCGAATAGGAAACCATCATTTCATAGCTTCCTGCTTTCAAATTCTTAAAGGAGTACTCCCCGTCTCCATTGGTGGCAGTTCCTATGGTTGTTCCCGGAAAATAAAGGTTGGCTCCTATCAGGGGCGACTTTCCATCATCGGAATAAACCCTTCCCGACAGACTTGCCAGCTGCGCAAATAAGCTCTGACTCATCAGTAACAAAACAGCGATCAGAAAATAATTTTTAGACTGCATAACATAGTGATTTTTAATCTCATAAACATCACATCTTACTGTCTGGGTTTTACCCTAATTAGAATTTGAAATGATAGATACTGAACTCGCGCGTAGGCTCAATACATATACTTCGATTCCCGGAAGCAAAATGATATTAATTACGATATGGCAGGTCTCCTGACTTTTCTCAGCTTTTATTGCCTTCCCCCCAATATTGAGAGTGGCTTGTGGTATAAAAACTATATTCTGCTTCATGCAAAATGAGAATTACAGTAGCGGGTACTGTCCCGGATTTTCACCGGGTTCCCTTTTCATTCTATCATCTGAACGGATGAATCGAACACCAAAATC
>NZ_JBFHJW010000042.1:0-38420 GCF_041595635.1 Labilibaculum sp. | reverse complement strand
TTTTACCGCAATAAATTCTTCACCATCAACAATATCATTAGGTCTATCCTCATTTTTGCCTCCATAGGAAATTTCGAAACGAGCATGCTGTTCATCTGTTAAACAAACGAGCCTATTATTTGGATTTTCACCCAAGAAACTTACTTCTTTCCCATTTCCTTCCATGGTAAAACGCTTGAGGTAATAATAGCCCTGGTCAGCATCAAAAAATACGGCAGACCATATTTTTTCTTCCTTATATTTCTCAATAATACTGATATTATCGGGATAATGATTACTTAAATCGAAACTTGTAAAATGAAAAGAAGAAGCCCTTGTAACCACAAGAATTCTATCGTCACCCGAAAATTCACCTATAAAATCACCACGATGATCGGTATTGATTCGTAAAACATCAGGATCGAACCAAATTTTTCGTCCTCCTAATGTGGAAACACCTTCTTGTTTCAAAGTAATCTTCTGAACATCGTTACGACTTAAAATATTTCCCATAGAACCACGTCCCTTAACTGCCAATTCTGCAAAATCGAATTCAAAACTTGTTTTTTTCAAACGAGCTTTGGGTTTCAGAACCACACGAATTACTTCAGCCTCGCCATTAGGATTGGCACTAAAGTAAAGAATTCGCGATCCTTCGGTTGATTTAGTAATATCATACTCTTTATCGCGAGTAATACTGGTTACCGAAAAACGTTTTACGTAACAAGTTCCGGCCTTTCCATCGCGATAAGCCACATTGTATATGGTTCGTTTATCATTCTTTCTAAAAACCGCGATGTGCAATAAATTTTTACCAACAAAACACTTATCACTCACTTTAGTTACAAAATAGGTTCCGTCTTTTCTAATTACTATCACGTCATCAATATCCGAACAATCGCACAGGTACTCATCTTTTTTTAAGGCGGTACCAATAAAACCTTCTTCCCTATTAACGTATAATTTTTCGTTAGCCACAACTACTTTTGTTGCCACAATATTTTCGAAGCTACGAATCTCGGTTTTTCGTTCTCGACCTTTTCCATACTTTTTCTTGATGGCTTTAAAGTAATTAATGGTAAAATCGATAATATTTGCCAAATGCACTTCAATTTCAGCAATCTCATCTTCGATAGATTGAATGTAATTTTTTGCTTTATTGATATCGAACTTGGAAATTCTTTTGATTTTAATTTCTGTTAAGCGAACAATATCATCACGAGTTACGGCTCGCATTAAATTCAATGTAAATGACTTCAATCCATCTTCAATGGTTGTAAGTACCTCTTCCCAAGTTACACATTCTTCAATATCTCGGTAAATTCTATTTTCAATAAAAATTCTCTCTAAGGAAGCATAATGCCATGCCTCCTCAAGTTCATTTTTGCGAATCTCAAGCTCCAATTTTAACAAAGCAACCGTATTATCTGCTGCTCGCCTTAAAATTTCTGCAATTCCAATAAACTTAGGTTTATCATCCTCAACAATACACGCATTGGGCGAAATGGAAATCTCGCAATCGGTAAAAGCATAGAGTGCATCAATGGTGGTATCAGAAGAAATTCCATTCGCTAAGTGAACCAGAATTTCTACATGTTCAGCCGTATTATCATCAATCTTTTTGATCTTAATTTTTCCTTTATCGTTAGCCTTGATAATGGAATCGATAAGTGATGATGTTGTTTTGCCAAATGGGATTTCTGATATTTTTAAGGTTTTATTGTCAAACTTATCAATTCTTGCTCTTACCTTAACCACTCCTCCTCGCAAACCATCATTATAGCGGCTTACCTCGATCATTCCAGCAGTTGGAAAGTCTGGGTAAAGTTCAAATTCTTCTCCTTTTAAATAGGCTATGCAGGCATCTAATAATTCATTGAAATTGTGAGGCAATATTTTTGATGCCAATCCAACAGCAATACCTTCTACTCCTTGCGCCAATAGCAATGGAAATTTTACGGGAAGAGTTATTGGTTCTTTATTTCTACCATCGTAAGATTGTTTCCAATTGGTTGTTTTTGGGTTAAACAAAACCTCGAGTGCGAATTTAGACAAACGAGCTTCAATGTATCGAGGTGCAGCCGCAGAATCGCCGGTAAGAATATTACCCCAATTTCCTTGCATATCAATCAACAAATCTTTCTGTCCTAATTGAACCAGTGCGTCGCCTATGGAAGCATCTCCATGAGGATGATACTGCATGGTATTTCCAATGATATTGGCAACCTTATTGTATCGTCCATCATCCAACTGCTTCATGGCATGCAAAATTCTTCGCTGAACAGGCTTTAGACCATCATTTACATATGGTACGGCTCGTTCTAAAATCACATAAGATGCATAATCCAGAAACCAATTTTGATACATTCCAGAAAGATAAGTTACATTCCTCATTGCTTCGGACTGTTTACCATTCACGGCTTTATCTTTTTCCTCTGGGATTTCCATATCATTTGTCTCGTCGTTATTCATAGAAGTATTTTGGCTTTATTTATTTCAAAAAAGAATTCAGGAAATCAACTTACACTTCATCCCTTTCAATATGAAGATTATCAATGATGAATTCCTGTCGGTTCGGGGTATTTTTTCCCATGTAGAACTCAAGCATATCCGAAACAGAATCATCTTTTTTCATCACAACCGGATCGAGTCGAATGTCCTTTCCGATAAAATATTTGAATTCATCAGGCGAAATCTCACCTAAACCTTTAAATCGGGTTATTTCAGGATTGGCTCCCAATACTTTCATAGCGTGCAATCTCTCCTCTTCGCTGTAACAATAATGTGTTGATTTTTTATTGCGGACTCTGAAAAGTGGCGTTTGCAGAATATACAAATGACCACTTCGAACAATATCCGGAAAGAATTGCAAAAAGAAGGTGATCAAAAGCAAACGAATGTGCATTCCATCAACATCGGCATCTGTGGCAATAATCACATTGTTATAACGCAAACCATCCAAACCGTCCTCAATATTTAAGGCTGCTTGCAACAAATTAAACTCTTCGTTTTCGTAAACAATCTTTTTCGTTAAACCATAGGTATTTAACGGCTTTCCTTTAAGGCTAAATACAGCTTGAGTATTTACATTTCTCGATTTGGTGATTGATCCACTGGCTGAATCTCCCTCGGTAATAAACAAGGAAGCTTCCGATTTTTGTTCATGTTTGGTATCAAAGTGCACACGACAATCGCGTAATTTTTTATTGTGCAAATTAGCAGTTTTAGCTCTTTCTTTGGCAATTTTTTTAATGCCGGAGATGGCTTTTCTTTCCTTTTCGGATTCTAAAATTTTCCTATGAATAGATTCGGCTACCATTGGATTTTTATGCAAAAAATTATCCAATTGGGAGGTCACAAAATCCATAATGAAATTTCGCACCGACGGTCCTTCAGGACCAATATCTTTAGAACCTAATTTTGTTTTTGTTTGCGATTCGAAAACCGGCTCCTGTACTTTTATACTTATGGCTGCAATAACAGAAGTACGAATATCAGAAGTATCAAAATCTTTCTTAAAAAAGTCTCGAACTGCCTTCACCAAAGCTTCCCGGAAGGCGGAAAGGTGAGTTCCTCCTTGAGTAGTATGTTGACCATTTACAAATGAATAATACTCTTCGCCATATTGTCGACCATGAGTCATTGCTACTTCAATATCGTCCCCTTCCAAGTGAATAATGTCATACAATCCTTCAGAATTCATATTCTCGGTCAAAAGATCTAGCAATCCATTTTTCGAAAAGAATCTTTTTTCATTGAAGTAAATAGACAAACCTGAATTAAGATACACGTAGTTTTTTAGCAGTGTTTCTACGTATTCGGAAATGAAACGATAATTTGAAAACAATTCCTCATCGGGATGAAAAACGATTTTCACACCGTTCTTTTCCTCGCTTGCTTCAACCTCATTCTCTTCGATCAAATTTCCACGCGAAAAAATGGCCCTTTTCACTTCTCCTTCTCGAAACGATTCAATAATAAATTGATCCGACAAAGCATTCACGGCCTTAATTCCAACTCCATTAAGCCCTACTGATTTTTTAAATACTTGAGAATCGTATTTAGCGCCGGTATTCATTTTAGAGGTCACGTCAATTAATTTGCCCAAGGGAATTCCTCGACCAAAATCTCGAACGGTGACAGTTCTATCGGAAATACTAACTTCGATAGATTTGCCAACTCCCATGGCAAATTCATCAATAGAGTTATCAATTACCTCTTTCAATAAAATGTAAATCCCATCATCATGCGAAGATCCATCTCCAAGTTTCCCGATATACATACCAGGACGCTTTCGAATGTGTTCTTTCCAATCTAATGTACGGATTGAGTCTTCAGAATATTTTGCAGTCATGAAAAATCGCGTTTTTACAAATATAGCTAAAAGAACGATTCGTTCGGAAGCAGTTTATCAACAGTCTGTTGAAAGCACCTATCATTAGGGCTAGCAAACAAGCTTACAGATAACTTATCCAACTAAAAATCAGGAAGGAGGAATGCATAAAATAAATTTATTCAGACCAATATCAAATAAAATACAAATAGAATTATGTTTTTCAAAAGCAGATAAAAACCAACTCTATCATTTTTTCTTTACAAATAAAATAAGCCCACAATCAACTAAAACATACCGTATTTAAAAAGCTTTTTTACCACCAAACAAATGGTCAAAATTTCGACAGAAACGACTCCCAAAAGCAGCCATACTCCTGCATAAGATAGTTTTATTTTTCTGTTTTTTGATGCTATAGATGGTCCGCTACGCCACGAAATCCACCACTGAACCAAACGATATACTGCATAACCAATAAGCAAACCTAACAGCATGCCTCCAATTACATCGCCAGGGAAATGACCCCCTAAATAAATTCGAGTGTAAATAACTAACAAGGACCATAAAAAGATAAAGGTCGTGTAAAATTTATTTCGAAATAAAAGCGAGCTAAAAATAGCCATCCCAAAAGAATTGGTAGCGTGCGAAGACACAAATCCATAGTTACCACCCCGATACGAATTAGCAAGATTCACCACTCCTTCCAGAGAAGGATCGCGACTTGGACGAAGCCTCTGTATTATATTTTTAAAGAGTTGAGTTGAAATCTGATCGCACAAAACAACCAATAAAAACAAACCCAATATCCCCCAAAAGTGTTTCCTTTCCCTTTGTTTTATAAATCTGATAAAGAAGAACAAGATAGAAAGGAATCCAAAATTCTTTCCGGGTAAAAATCATCATAATCACATCCCAAAAATCCGTGTGATTGCTATTTAGCCAAATGAGTAATTGTTTATCCAACTGAATTAAGGTATCCATTCACTAATTTTTTTTAAGCATTAATGGCCTTCCAGACCATATCTTTAAGTTCCATCAATCCTTTTTGAGCCACCGAAGAAATAAAAACGTAGGGAATGTCTGGTAAATCCAATTTCATTTCATCCATCAATTCCTGATCCAACATATCTGATTTTGTAATCGCCAACAATCTTTGCTTATCGAGAAGCTCTGGATTAAATTGTTTCAATTCATTCAGTAAAATTTTGTATTCTTTATGAATATCATCGCTATCGGCACCTACCATAAACAAAAGAACAGAATTACGTTCAATGTGTCTCAAAAATCGCAATCCCAAACCTCTTCCTTCGTGTGCACCTTCAATTATTCCTGGAATATCGGCCATCACAAATGAACGATTATCACGATACGAAACAATACCCAAATTAGGAACCAAAGTGGTAAACGGATAATCCGCAATTTTTGGTTTTGCCGCCGAAACCACCGAAAGTAAGGTGGATTTTCCAACACTTGGGAATCCTACTAAACCTACATCAGCTAAAACCTTAAGCTCCAAAATTACAGCTCTCTCAACCCTTTCCTCTCCAGTTTGAGCATATCGGGGTGTTTGATTAGTTGAAGAACGGAAATTCCAATTTCCCATTCCTCCACGACCTCCTTTTACCAATATTTTCTCTTCACCATCCTCGGTTACATCAAAAATAACCTCGCCAGTTTCTGCATCACGAGCCACTGTTCCCAAAGGAACTTCAATTACTTTATCCTCACCTTCGCGACCTGTACTTCGACTAGCACCACCATCGCCACCATCGCCCGAAAATACGTGGCGACTGAACTTTAAATGTACTAAAGTCCAAAGTTGCTTGTTCGCACGTATCACGACATGTCCTCCACGACCTCCATTTCCCCCATCGGGTCCGCCAGTCATAGTCAGTTTGTCACGGAAAAGATGAGTAGACCCAGCTCCTCCAGCTCCTGAACGACAAAATATTTTTACGTAATCAACAAAATTAGACCCAGCCATAATATATTTTTTCTATTGTGCTTTAACCGGAACTAATTGTCCCGTTAAACATGTTTCAATCAATAAGCTTATTCGTTCAAGCACATCATTTAATGATCCCATTGCATCGAGGGAATAATATACTCCTTTTTCCTTATACTTTTTTGCAATAGGAGCAGTAACCTCATCGTAAATTCTAAGGCGTTTTTCAATAACTTCCCGTCCACTATCATCTAAACGACCCGAAGATTCGCCTCTTTTTAAAAGTCGTTGAATTAACTCTTCCTCTTCCACTTTTAATTCAACAACAACATCAACAACACTATTTCGTTTGGCTAAAATTGTATCAAATACATCAATCTGTCCTACATGACGAGGCATTCCATCGAACACGAAGCCTTTAGCACCTTTGTTTGCATCTAAAAATTTCTCCACAATCCGATAAGCCAATTTATCTGGAAAAAAATTTCCTCCATCAATCAACCTTTTGGCCTCTAACCCTTCAGGTGTTGCCTGCTTTATTTCTTCTCGGCACACATCCCCTGTTGAGAGATGAATCAATCCGTATTTTTTTTGAAGCAAATTAGACTGTGTCCCTTTTCCAGAACCTGGAGGTCCAAACAAAATAATGTTCAACATTTATTTCTTTTCAATAACGGTGTATACATCAGGAAGGTTTCTACCAATTCCATCATAATCCAATCCTCTTCCCACAATAAAATCATTCGGAATTTCCATTCCTACATAATTCAATTTTACATCACGAATCAAAGCTTCAGGCTTAAACAACATAGTAGCAATTAACACATCTTTGGCTTCATAATCTTTAATTTGATCGAGAGTATTTGTAATGGTAATTCCAGTATCAACAATATCTTCCAATAAAACAACAGTTCTGTCTTTTAGGTCTTCGGTGAAACCCATTAGCTTTTTCACCTTTCCAGTTGTTCCCATCCCTTCGTATGAAGATAATCGCATGAAGGTAATTTGAGCATTTTCAACTGTAATTTGTTTCATTAGATCCGATGCAAACATGAAAGATCCATTTAAAATACAAATAAACAAAGGATTTGTTCCAGCAAGATCCTTATTCATTTTCTCAGCCATTTGAGAAATTACCTTGTCAATATCCTCAGAAGGAATAGACACTCTAAATTCTCGATCCAGAAGTTTTACTGTTTTCATTGATTCAATTTTTGTCTTAGTTGTCCGAATTCCCCCTTCAAGTTTTTTCTTGAAATATCGGGCATTTAAGGCAATGCCCTAAAATATCGTTAAATAAATTATATCTTTCTATAAAATAGAAGTGAAAAACATTTCAATTCCGTGATGGTACTTACCTATTTTTTCAAGTTTACGCTTTAAAAAGCAGTAATAAATGCAAGCATTTTCTGGAATCGAAACTATTCATTAATTTTGGTGCAAAAGTACAATTTTTTGTCATTTTATTTATTAAATCCACGAATAAAACCATATGAAAGCAAAAGTTAGCATTATAATGGGGAGTACTTCTGACCTTCCTGTTATGGAAAAAGCAGCCAAAGTATTAAACGAATTTAAAATTCCGTTCGAGATTCATGCTTTGTCGGCTCACCGAACCCCCGAAGAAGTTGAAAAATTTGCAAAAGGAGCTTACAGCAGAGGTATAAAAGCTATTATTGCTGGTGCGGGAATGGCAGCTCACCTTCCTGGTGTAATTGCAGCCATGACTCCGATTCCTGTTATTGGAGTTCCCATTAATGCCTCTCTTGATGGTATGGATGCTCTTTTGAGCATCGCTCAAATGCCTCCAGGAATTCCTGTTGCTACAGTTGGTATCAACGGAGCTATGAATGCTGGAATTCTTGCTGGACAAATGCTTGCCATTGGCGATAGCGAACTCCAAAAGAATGTGATCGAATTTAAAGAAAGTCTAAAAGAAAAAATCGTGAAAGCAAACGAAGAACTATCTGCTATTCAATACGATTTCAAGACAAATTAAGAACAATACAACTTTTCAATAAAAACCACAAAACACGATTATGTTTTGTGGTTTTTTTATTATATTTAACAGTGTCACAATCTAGCTAACTGATTACTGCAGCTGCTTTTGCACCTAATAAACGCCACTACACTAATCAATTGGTTGAAATCTTTACTAAAAACTAAATTTTCATAGCTAATAAATAGCTACAACCATTAACCTCTACTAACAATCATCTTAAGGTTGCAATAAAGTTATTCGATTCATGCTCCACCAAACGAATTTCAATGAAAAACCCACTCGTTCTGCTTTTCCTACTGCTTCCCATTCACTTGCTTGCTTCTAATGAAAATCATCTGGCGGGCGCCCGTTCTCATTCCATGGGCAATGCTAGTGTGGCATTAATTGATCAATGGGGAACTTTCAACAATCAAGCTGTATTGGCAAAACTGGAACATATCTCTATTGGGGCCTACTACGAAAATCGATTCGAAACAAAAGACTTAAGCACTAAAACCCTTCACTTTAACTACCCTAGTAAAATTGGAACGTTTAGTTTAAGCTACAAACAATTCGGGTTTGACCTGTATAAAGAATCGAAAATAGGCTTTGCCTACTCCCGTGCTTTAGGCAAACATTTCTGGGCAGGCTTGCAATTCGATCAAATAAAAAAAGAGTTGAACCAATCATATGGAAGTCAAAGCCAATACACTTTTGAAATAGGTATTCTGGCTGAAATTTTAACTGATATCTATCTGGGATTTCATGTTTTCAACCCTAGCCAAACCAATTTCACCACCTTCGATTACGAAGATAAAATACCCTGTATTGCACGATTTGGACTCTCCTGGAAATTATCCGAACAAGCCATCATTACCTCCGAGATTGAAAAAGATCTCGATCAAGAGATGAAAACTAAATTCGGTATGGAATATACGATCACAGATAAAATTTCACTTCGTGCTGGTGTTCACAACCACCCCAACTCCATTAGTATGGGTGTGGGATTCTCTTTTGAAATGGTAAAAGCCAATGTTTCGTTTTCCAGACATCCAGTATTAGGCTATACTCCTGCGGCTGATCTCATGATATCTTTTTAAATGTATGATATGATGACAATAAAAAAATTAATTCTTCTTTTATTCCTGATTTGCCTCGCTAGCCTCAGTCATTCGCAAAACACAAGTTCGCAAAATGATTTTATCGAAAACTTACTTGAAACCATTGCAGAACAAAACGAAGAAAACGAAGTAGATTATTCCGATTTTCTGGATGAACTTAACAAACTTCTTTTAGAGCCTATTGATTTGAATCGTGCAAGCGAAAATGATTTGGATCAACTATTTATTCTTAACAAGAATCAGATAGCCAACTTTATCACCTACCGTGAACGCACAGGTAGAATCTACAGTCTATATGAATTGCAATTAATACCAGGATTTTCATCGGATATTATCAGATTAATTTCTCCTTTTGTAAGCCTAGACCAAAGTACAGAGAAGCTAAATGCGAGAAAAAGAGCAAAGCAAATATTACTTTTAAAATCGGAAAAAACGCTACAGGAAGAAAAAGGCTACACGAGCGAAAATGAAGATTCTAAATACCTGGGAAACTCGTGGAAATATTATTCACGCTACCAATATACATCAGCCGACAATAAAATTGTATTTGGTTTCACATCGGAAAAGGACAAAGGAGAACCATTTTTTAAAAGCGAAAATAAAAATGGTTTCGATTTCTACTCGGCCCACTTTCAATACAATTCCAAAGGCATTTTACAACAAATAAACCTAGGCGATTACCAGATTAAATTTGGACAAGGAGTAAGTCTTTGGTCAGGATTTAGTAGTGGAAAATCTGCTTTAAGTAATTCGCATGCCTACAAATCTCAAGGAATAAAAAGCTTCAGATCTACCGATGAAAATCAATTCTACAGAGGAATATCGCTACTTCTAAAACCTTTCAACAACATAAAAATCGCTCTATTTACTTCTTATAAAAAAAAGGATGGAAGCTTACATTCCGATTCTATTTCATCAGGTATAAGCAGCATTGTTAATACTGGATATCATCGAAATGCAAATGAATTTGCACAAAAGCACAATTTAAAAGAAACCCTTTTCGGCAGCTACCTATTGGCCAACTGGAAGAAAATCGAATTAGGTGTATCCTTTTTACAATCGATTTACTCTCCCGAAATAGTAGGTACCGATGCAGCCTACAACTTATACAATTTTAAAGGCGATAAAAATCAGAACATCAGCATCTGCTACCAAACTCAATTGCATTCCATTCACCTATACGGAGAAGCAGCACAAAGTAAATCGGGTGGACGAGCATTTTTGCAGGGAGCCAATATTCAAGTGCATCCTCAACTGAACTTCGAAGTAATTTACAGAAATTACGATCCCGATTATCATGCCTTATTTTCAAATGCCTTTGCCGAACAAAGTAAAACACAAAATGAGGAAGGTTTTTATATGGGGGTAGAATTTCATCCTTATCCAAAATGGGCGATTAAAGCATATTACGACCAATTTGAATTTCCCTGGTTGCGATACTCTGCCAGTTCCCCCAGCGCAGGACATGAATATTTTTCTCAACTTGAGTACACACCAAATCAATCTATTTCAGTTTACTTTAAATACAAACAGGAAAGCAAACCAGAAAATAATAGCTCAGAGCAAATAAAAGCTCTGACAACGCAAACAAAAAATCAATACCGACTTCACTTATCGGCCCGAATGAGCGATCAATGGGAAATCAGAAACCGAATAGAACTCTCCCACTACCAAAAAGAAGATGATCATGAAAATGGCTATCTGATTTATCAGGATTTGATCTATCATTTTGAAAAGCTGCCTTTGTCTTTCAATCTTCGATACGCTTTATTCGACACAGACTCTTTCAATTCGGCAATATATGCTTATGAAAACGACATCCTCAATTCCTACTCGGTTCCGGCCTACTATTTAAAAGGAAATCGTTTCTATTTTAATATGAATTGGGAATTGAACCGAAATTTGAAATTCTACATCAAATATGCTCAAAGCAAATATTCAAACCAATCCTCAATAGGTTCGGGCAACTCAGAAATTTCCGGGGACACGAAGTCTGAAGTAAAATTTTTACTCCGATTACGCCTATAAAACATCATATAATTTCACAGTTCCAAAATCCTTTCTTACATTCGGAACTGAAATTGAAAAATATGAAAAAAATTATCAATCCTTATATCAAAGTAGAAAATAGCAACTGCTTTGGATGCTCGCCAAAAAATACACAAGGTTTACAAATGGAATTTTTAGAAGATGGCGATTATGTAATTTCAAACTGGCAACCAAAAACTCATTTGGCTGGTTTTAAGAATGTATTGCATGGAGGAATTCAAAGCACTATTCTCGACGAAATTGCCAGTTGGGTAGTATTTATAAAATGCCAAACCAGTGGCGTAACTACTACTTTAAATGCAAGGTTCAAAAATTCTGTTTTTACCGATAAAGGTAAGTTATGCATTCGAGCAAAGTTAATCTCTCAAAATAGACGTTTTGCAAACATTCATGCTGAGATTATAAATGCCGATGGCAAAGTTTGCACCGAGGCGGAAGTTCAGTACATGATATTCCCACAGGAAATAGCGAAAAAAAGGTTTGACTATCCTGGAATAGAAGCATTTTACGAAGACTAATCAAATATTATTTAATTCTTCGTTGTACTTCTTCCATCGTTTTTCTTCCATGGCCATAAAACGACCAAACTTATAAGGTGGATCAATTGAAAGATCCATCTCATTTTGAGTGAAGGGATGCACAAAATGCAATCCCGTAGCGCATAAAAACAATCCTTTTTTGCGTAAAATTTCTCCTTCGCTTCCATACAACTTATCGCCCAAAATCGGAGTTCCCATACCAGCCATGTGAATTCTTAATTGATGTGTTCTTCCTGTTTTTGGAAACAAATGAACCATGCTTAAAGTATGATTTCGAATGGAATGAGCTCGCTTCACCACCTGAAAAGAACTCACCGCTTCCTTTTCACCTACAGGCATATCAACCATTCCTTTGTCAGGCAAACTACCAATAATCACAGCTGTGTATCGCTTTCGAACCATTCGATTTTCAAATTGCACTCCCAAGTCTCCTATGGCTTGTGAAGTTTTAGCAATCAGCAATAAACCACAAGTCGGATTATCGATACGATGAACGGGTCGAAAAACGTGCAAAGCATCCTGACATGATGAAGGTTTTAAATTAAAAGGCAAGGCATTTTGAATGGTTCTGAACTGATTTCCACTCACCGAAATACCTGCCGGCTTATTAATAAGCGCAATATGATCGTCCTCGTAAACTACATCGAATTTTAGCTCATAAACTTTTGCTGGAGGCAATTCCAAATCGCACAACTCTATTTTCTGTCCCGGTTCCACCCAAAAAGCAGTTGTTGCCGCAACACCATTCACCAAAACCATTTTCTTCTTAATGGCCTTTTTCATTCCCTGATGAGAAGAAATTGAACTGAAAATAGAAGGAGCGTAATCCTGCAAACGGATTCTTTCAATCCCTTCTGGAACAATATGCGATTCGATTACTTTCACAATACTTAGGTTTAAATTTTCACCTTAGAAAGGTATAACAAAATTAAGAATCTAGCCGATCCTAACCAGCTCACAATCTAAATTTGACACATTTTCTACACAAAACACCTTTTACACTTGATTATATGACCATTACACCTATAGTTTTTATTTTAAATAAATTAAAACAGGTCCAGACAGCAACTATGCAAAGCTTTGCGAATGATAAATGTCATTCATTTACTCGAATTACAAATTCACTCTTCCATTAAAATCTAAATTTTTTATTAATTTTGCGGCTTATTAAAAATATCATCTGGGAAACTGGTAGTCTCTAGCAAATTAAAAAATAAATATTTTTAAGCTAGCCAAAAAACAAAAGGATGAAAAAGACAAATGCGGCTCGCATTTTAGATCGGGCAAAAATTGAATATAAAATTATCGACTACGATGTGGATCCAATCGAATTGGGTGCAGAGCGTGTCGCCGAAAAAACAGGCGAGCATATTCAATTTATCTTTAAAACACTTGTCCTTTCCGGAGACAAAACAGGCACTATCATAGCCTGTATTCCTGGCGCATCAGAACTTAACCTTAAAGCATTCGCAACACTTAGTGGTAATAAAAAATGTGCCATGGTTCCCATGAAAAACATTCATGAACTTACTGGCTACATTCGTGGCGGTTGCTCCCCTTTAGGGATGAAAAAAGATTTTCCAACTTTCGTTGATGAAAGCGCCCTCGAGCTCGACTACATTTTTATTAGCGCAGGAATCAGAGGAAAACAATTGCAGCTAAATCCGCAAAGTTTAATAAAACTGACAAAAGCAAGAACAGGAAATATCTCACATCTAAAATCTCAAAAAGTATGATAAACAGCAAAGCCATAATTTGGGATTATAACGGAACTCTATTGGATGATCTTTCCATTGGACTCGAAAGCATAAACCAACTTCTTTCCAAAAGAAAGCTTCCTCTGCTTACTGCTGAAAGTTATCGCGATGTATTTGGTTTTCCGGTAAAAAACTACTACGAGACTATTGGTTTCGATTTCGAAAAAGAGAACTGGGCAGTAACTGCAAAAGAATTTATTTCGCTGTACACATCTTTATTGCCAAAATCGAAAATATTCCCAGAAGCAATTCAGCTTCTATCCCATTTTTCGGCCGCAGGCAAGCAACAGTTTATTCTATCGGCCATGGAACAGAATATGCTCAATCAATCGACAAATGCCGAAAATATCAGCTCTTTTTTCTCTGAAATTTCTGGCATCGATAATATTTATGCGAGTTCGAAAATCGAAAATGGGAAAAAGATGATTCAAAATCATCAACTAAACCCAAAAGATATTTGCCTTTTAGGAGACACAGTTCACGATTTCGAAGTAGCACAAACACTAGGCTGCGAATGTATTCTAATTGCAGCAGGACATCAATCCATTACAAAATTACAAGCAACTGGCTGTCCAAAAGTGGTAAGCCATCTTAACGATATTATAAAGAATTAAAACAACCATTTTTATTTTACAACTATTTTATTTACCAAACAATCATTTAAAAGATGAAAAAACTACTTGTAATCTTCGCCGTTCTAGCTTCACTAACAGCTAGTGCTCAAAACTTTCAGTTGCACCGCGACCTAGACAGAGATCTATTCACATCTACATTCGAAATGTTCAAAATGGACAAATGGGGAAATACTTTTACCTTCGTTGATTTTGATTACGATGCCGATAATGGAATTAGCCAAGGATATTTTGAAATTGCTCGTGTATTGAAAACTGAAAAAATGCCTATTGGTATCCACATTGAATACAATGGTGGATTAGGTAATTTTAAAATTGACGAAGACAATCAAGGTGGTTACACAATTAACGACGCTTGGATTTTCGGTTTAAACTACGCTAAAGGTGGTGCTAAATCGGGATTCTCTACTTATGCTGGTTACAAAGCTATTAAAGATGCTGGCAAAGCAAACTTCCAAATTACAGGAACCTGGTATGTGAACTTTTTCGATGGAAAAATGACTTTCTCTGGTTTTGCTGACCTTTGGTCTGAGAATGGTGATGACGAAGCGATTGCTGCAGGTAGTGTTTCTGACGAGCTTGTATTCATAACTGAGCCTCAAATCTGGTACAATGCTACCGAAAATATTTCTTTAGGTAGTGAGATTGAAATCTCAAACAATTTCGCTGGTGACGACTTTAAAGTTCGTCCTACTTTAGCTGTAAAATGGAATTTCTAATCCAAACCGAATTAAAAATAAACAACCATGTTAGATAAGTTTTTTAATATCACCGGAAATAAATCCACTCTCCGTACCGAGATTGTTGCAGGTATCACCACTTTCATGACCATGGCGTACATATTAGCGGTTAATCCTGATATTTTGAGCGCTACTGGAATGGATAAAGGCGCTGTATTTACAGCAACAGCTTTATCTGCAGTAATTGCTACTTTAGTAATGGCTTTAGTAGCAAAATTACCATTTGCCTTGGCCCCAGGAATGGGATTAAATGCTTTCTTCGCATTTACCGTAGTTCTTGGAATGGGTTATAGCTGGCAATTCGCCTTAACTGCTGTTTTTCTTGAAGGTATCATCTTCCTAATTCTTACTGCATTTAATATTCGTGAGTTAATTGTAAACTCTATTCCTTTAAACCTGAAGCATGCTGTTTCGGTAGGAATCGGTTTATTCATTGCCTTTATCGGATTAAAAAGTTCTGGTGTTATTGTTGATAATCCAGCTACATTAGTCAGCCTTGGTGATATGAAAGATCCGAGTGTTATTGTTGGTTTAGTTGGTATTTTAGTAACAGGTGTTCTTTTTGCAAGAAACATAAAAGGATCTTTATTAATTGGTATCCTTTTCTCAACTGTTTTAGCTCTTATTTTAGGAGTTGCACACCTACCAGAAAACTATCAATTCGTAAGCTTACCTCCTTCACTATCTCCAATCTTCTTCCAGTTCGATTTCTCGCAAATTCTTACTATCGATATGGCAATTGTATTGTTTACATTCCTTTTTGTTGATATGTTTGATACAGTTGGAACCTTAGTAGGTGTAGCTTCAAAAGCTGATATGTTAACAGAAGATGGAAAAGTACCTCGTGTGAAGCAAGCTCTTTTTGCTGATGCTATTGGTACTTTCTTCGGATCTATTCTGGGAACATCTACCGTTACAACTTACGTTGAAAGTGCAGCTGGTGTATCGGAAGGTGGAAAAACGGGTATGACAGCATTAACAACTGCTGGTATGTTTGCATTGGCATTATTATTTGCTCCCGTTTTTGTAATGATTCCTTCTGCAGCTACAGCTCCAGCTCTGGTTATTGTTGGATTATTTATGATGTCTCCAATCATGAAAATTAACTTAGATGATTTCACAGAAGCTATCCCAGCATTCCTTTGCATTATAATGATGCCACTTACTTACAGCATTGCCGATGGTATTGTATTTGGAATGTTATCATTTGTAGCTTTAAAACTATGTACTGGTCGCTACAAAGAAATAAGTCCGGTAATGATTGTAATTGCCGTCCTGTTTATTATCAAATTCTATTTTGTATAGTAATTCTATCCAAATAGAATAATTCATATTTAAAAACCTTTTTCGCGAATTGAACTGCACCCCAAAAGTTGGACACAACATTTGGGGTGTTTTTTATGGAAAAGAAAAGGAGAAACAAATTTAGTAAACATCGCCCTCATAAAATCCAAGTTATTAACAGGCTTGTTAATAACTCACTTCTGCAATTTCAAATCCTCACAATACCTCTTTCTAGAATAAAAGAAAAACCTTAGGAAGAAAATACAAAGCATCAGGTAGCTGCAATATATCCAGGAAAAGTAATGATATTTGCCTATGAGGATCTCCACAATTTCAAAGATAGAACCTACTAGAATGAAAAAAGCCCCAATTGGGGCTTTCATATTATATTAGTAGTAGACGTGAGACTTATTCCTCCTTCTCCTCACTCCCTTTTATCGGTTTCGATGTATCTGGTAAAACTAGGTTTAAAACAACTCCTACCAAAGATGCAAGACCAATTCCTGCCAAAGAGAATGTCCCATAAGTAATTTGAGCACCACCAATTCCAACAGTTAGCACTATAGAAATAATCACTTGATTTCTGGTTTTACTGAAATCGGTATTTGCATCAATCAATGTTTTAATACCAACACTAGCAATCATACCAAATAAAAGAAGCATGATTCCTCCCAATACAGCCTGAGGAATGGTTTTAAGAAAAGCACTAACTTTTCCAATTAGCGAAAACACAAGCGCTGTAATTGCAGCAATTCGCAACACACGGGGATCGGTAACTTTCGTTAAAGCAATAGCTCCAGTTACTTCAGAGTAAGTTGTATTTGGTGGACCACCAAAAAATCCTGCAAAAGCAGTAGCAACACCATCTCCCAAAATGGTTCGGTGCAAACCTGGATCTTTCACAAACTTCTTGTCGGCAACTCCGCCGATGGCATACATATCGCCCACATGTTCAATAATGGGAGCAAATGCAACAGGAATCATGTAAAGAATTGCACTCCAATTCAACTCCGGGCGCACAAAATCAGGCAAAGCAAACCATGCAGCATCCTGTATACTGGTGAAATCGACCTCGCCCAATACAATAGAAAGCAAGTATCCCACAACAATCCCAACAAAAATGGGAATTAACTTGATCAAGCCTCGGCTATATACCACAATTATAACAGCTGTTAATAAGGAAGCTGAGGCAATAATCCAATTTGTTTTAGCCATACCAACAGCTACCGGAGCCAAAGAAAGACCAATAATAATGATCACCGGTCCTACAACAATAGAAGGGAATATTTTCTCGATAACACGCAGTCCCCACACTTTAATTATGGCAGATACTATACCATAAACCAAACCTACGGCAATTAAACCGGAAAGTGTTCCCGCAAAACCGTAAAGTTTTGTTGCTGCAACAATTGGTGCAATAAAGGCAAAACTACTACCTAAAAAAACAGGAACCTTACCTTTTGTGATTAAATGAAAAATCAAGGTTCCTATTCCTGCTGTAAATAATGCTACTGAAGGGTCTATACCAACCAGTAAAGGGACTAAGACTGTTGCACCAAAGGCAACAAATAAGAATTGAATCCCGATAATAATTCTTTTCGCCGGGCTGTCGAAGCTCGGCACTTTCGTTTCTTGAGATAGGATCATAAAATTGGTTTAAATCTTTACAAATTGGCGCAAAGATAATAAGGATGCAAAAAAGAACAAATCCGAATAATGAATTCCATGCTGACTATTTAAATCATAGTGAAATACAATAATTCAGGCACACACTATTACGAGCCCTTACGAGTGCCGAAGAGAATTTAAACACAAAAAGATATTGATTAAAATTTGATATCCCGAACCATCAATTGGGTTTCCACTTTTCCCATATAATCGTTCTCCTGTAGCGAGTAGCAAACATCAAAAGGCACACCACTGGAAATTCTATCATGCAGATTCCCCATTGAGAAAGCAATACCAGATTTCACATCACCTTCACGAATATCATCCACAACAGAAAGCTTAAGATGCTCCTTATTTCTTCCTACCGCACGACTGTATCCGTAATCTAAAACTCGTTCACTAACAAATACAGGAGTCATATTTTTAGGTCCGAAAGGTTCAAACTGCTTAATGATACGATAAAATTTAGGCGTAATGTCGGATAGTTTAATATGAGCATCAATTTTTACCTGAGGAATCAACATATCATCACTAATATTATTAACCACGTACTGCTCAAAACGCCGTTGAAACTCACCAACATTTTCAATTTTCATGGTTAATCCTGCCGCATATTTATGTCCACCAAAATTCTCTAGTAAGTCACTGCAATCTGAAATGGCCTGATACAAATCAAAACCATCTACCGAACGGGCACTACCAGTCGCAAAACCATTCGATTCGGTTAAAATAACCGTTGGTTTGTAGTAGGTTTCTATCATTCGAGAAGCCACGATTCCAATAACTCCTTTGTGCCAATTTCGATCAAAAAGTACGGTACTTTTTTTTGCGAGAAGCTGATTACTTTTGGCTACTTTCTCTAAGGCTTCATCAGTAATACTATGATCCAATTCCTTGCGATCCTCATTCATCACATTTATGGTATCCCCAATTAAAGTGGCTGATTCTTCGGTATCTGCAATGAGTAATTGTACAGCCCTGTTGCCAGATTGAATTCTACCGGCTGCATTAATTCTTGGACCAATTTTAAAAACAATATCATTTACACTCAGATCTTTCTCTACTCCTGCTAAATTAAGAATGGTTTTAAACCCTAAACGAGGAGAATTATTCAATTGAATTAGGCCAAAATGCGCAAGAACACGATTCTCGCCAGTAATGGGTACAATATCCGAAGCAATACTTACAGCAAGCAAATCCAGCAATGGAATTAAATCCTTAAAAGGCCAGTTCATTTTTTTCGACAAACCATGCATCAATTTAAAACCAACACCACAACCTGATAATGCATCGCAAGGATAGTTACAATCCTCTCTTTTGGGGTCGAGAACAGCGACAGCTTTTGGCAAACTATCGCCAGGGGTGTGATGATCACAAATGATAAAATCAATGCCTTTTTCTTTCGCATAAGCGATTTTCTGAACAGCCTTGATTCCACAATCCAAAGCAATCATTAAAGTTACATTGTGCTCTGCTGCGTAATCGATCCCCGTATTCGAAACACCATATCCTTCCGAATAACGATCAGGAATATAATAATCAATAAAATCGAAGTGCTTTCGTAAATAGCTATATACAAGAGCTACTGAGGTAGTTCCATCAACATCATAATCGCCATATATCATGACTCTTTCCTGATTGGCAATCGCTTTTTCAATCCGTTCAACGGCCTTATCCATATCTTTCATCAGAAAAGGATCATGAAGATCATCTAAATTGGGACGAAAAAATTTCTTAGCCATATCAAAAGTAGTAATCCCACGCTGGACCAGAAGATTGGCGATTAAGTAGTTCACGCCAAGTGATTTCATTAGTGATGCAACCGTTTCTTCATCTCCCGGCTCATTGATTACCCATCTTTTTTCCATACTGTAGAATTTGGCTAGCTAAATTAGTCAATTTCAAGCGTCATATCAAATAGTTTAGCAATATGCGTTCTTAAATTATGTTTTACGTCTTCTATATCAGGCTCTTTGCCCAATTCTTTTTTTAAAGAAGTCACTCCCTTGTCAACAAATCCACAAGGATTGATGTACTCAAAATATTTTAAATCAGTATTCACATTAAAAGCAAAACCATGCATACTTACCCATCTACTTACTCGCACACCAATGGCACATATCTTACGAACTGAAGGTTTTCCAACATCCAACCAAACACCAGTGGCTCCTTCCAATCGGCTTCCTTCAATACCATAATCGGCGATACAGTTAATAACAGCTTGCTCTAAATTTTCGATGTATTTTTTAATTCCCATGTCGTAGGTTTCCAAATTTAAAATAGGATAACCAACAATTTGTCCGGGGCCATGGTAGGTAATATCGCCTCCACGATTAATTTTATGGAAAGTTGCCTCTTTGGCCTGCAATTGCAACAAATCAAGAAGCATATTTTGTTCCTTGCCACTTTTCCCAAGAGTATAAACATGTGGATGCTCGCAAAACAAAAGGTAATTATTCGATAATTTTTTCTGTTCGGCAGGAAGATCTGCATTGGCTTGCTTAGAGCTTAAAACTTCAGTAAATAATTTTTCCTGATAATCCCATGCCTTCATATAATCGATGGATCCAAGATCCTGATATATTGTATTAACCATTTTTTATAGTCTGTTTTAAATTGAGAGCATTCACATGACGCTCGGCATGATAGGAAGAACGTACCAAGGGTGTACTTTCCACAAAAGAAAAGCCCTTTTCCAAGCCAACTGTCTCGTATTTTTTGAACACCTCAGGTGTAATGTATTCCTGAACTTCCAAATGATTTTTAGTAGGTTGCAAATACTGACCAATGGTCATTACCCGAACACCTACTTCAATCAAATCGTCCATTACATGGTAAATTTCTTCTTCTGTTTCTCCCAAACCAAGCATAATACCAGATTTTGCGACAATTCCAGAATCTGCAATTTGTTTTAAAACCTTTAAACTGAGATCGTATTTCGCTTTACTTCTAACTTCTCGAGTTAATCGTCGAACCGTTTCTAAGTTATGTGAGATTACTTCTGGATTTTTATCAATCACACGTTGAATGTCTTCTGATTTTCCATTAAAATCGGGAATTAACACTTCAAGAGTAGTCTCTGGAGTGATCTCTTTAATCGATTTAATGGTTTCAGCCCAAATACCAGAACCACCATCCTCTAAATCATCACGATCTACGGAAGTAATTACAGCGTGTTTTAAACCCATTAATTTAATAGAACGAGCTAATCTTTTGGGTTCGTTCCAGTCGGCAGCAAGAGGTTTACCAGTGGGAACATTACAAAATTTGCACGCTCGGGTACAAATATTTCCCAAAATCATAAAAGTTGCCGTTCCATTTCCCCAACATTCTCCAACATTAGGGCATTTTCCACTAGAACAAATTGTATGCAGTCCGTGTTCTTTTACAATTCCATTCACATATGCATAATCGTCGCCTTTGGGCAACTGTATTTTTAACCAATCTGGTTTTCTTCTTGTTTTCATCTAACTAATGCTTAATTTTCCCTAGTTAATCGAATTATTAATTCGATTCCTAGAAAATAAATCCTTAAAAACAATTTGACTTACCACAACAAATCTGATAACAAAAAACAATTTTATCACTCGAAAGAGCACATGCAAAGGTATTCGAAACAAATTAATTTTTGCTGAAATACCTCATGTTTTTGACCTATTCGTTGCGTGTGGTTATTTTTATTCAGTCTAAATATCATTACTATCCTGCAATATTAATAAATATATTTCGCTTTACAATAGCTGAAGGAAACACATTTTTAAGAATCAAAAAACACCCAGTAAGCTCAAGTAAAATAAATTCGAAACCTCAATAGAATCATCTCTTCTCTCCACTCATAAATAATATTTACTCCATCCTTATTTATGCATGCAAAGCACCAAAACCTTCAAGTAAAGCTGTTGAAATTAATTATTTGTATAGATTATACTATCTTTGCACCCGAATAAACTTTATTGAGATTAAGATGAATGCGTTAGAACTTAGTGAACAAGAAATCATTAGAAGGAATTCCCTTAAAGAAATGCAGTCCTTGGGTATCAACCCATTTCCTGCGGCACAATATCATGTAAACACCTTTTCTTCAGAAATTTTAAAAAATTTTGATCCTGAAAAGAATAACCTTCAAAAGGTTTGTATTGCCGGTAGAATCATGAGCCGAAGAATTATGGGGAAAGCATCCTTTTTGGAACTTCAGGATTCAAAAGGAAGAATACAAGTATACATTACCAGAGATGACATTTGTCCTGGTGAAGATAAAACCCTATACAATACAGTTTTCAAGAAACTTTTGGATATAGGTGATTTCATAGGAATTAAGGGATACGTATTTATAACTAAGGTAGGCGAAACTTCTGTCCATACTACTGAATTAACTGTTCTTTCAAAATCTGTTCGTCCGCTTCCTATCGTCAAGGAAAAAGATGGTAAAATATTCGATGCTTTTAGTGATCCTGAGATGCGCTATCGTCAACGTTACGTTGATTTGATTGTGAATCCTGGTGTAAAGGAAGTTTTCCTAAAAAGAACTAAGATCATCAATTCAATGCGTGAGTTATTCAACAGCAAAGATTATTTAGAAGTTGAAACTCCAATATTGCAAGCAATTCCAGGTGGAGCTTCTGCTCGCCCCTTCGAAACACATCACAATGCTTTAGATATTCCTTTGTACATGCGTATTGCTAACGAATTGTATCTTAAACGTCTTATTGTTGGTGGATTTGATGGAGTTTATGAGTTTGCGAAGGATTTCCGTAACGAAGGAATGGATCGTACGCATAACCCAGAGTTCACAGTCATGGAAATCTATATTGCTTATAAGGATTACAATTGGATGATGGACTTTACTGAGGAGATGATTGAGAAAGTAGCCATGGATCTTCACGGACAAACCAAATTAATGGTTGGCGATAAGGAAATTGACTTCAAACGTCCTTACAAACGAATTTCGATGCTCGACTCGATTAAAGAATTCACAGGAATCGATATTAGCGGAATGAATGAAGACCAGCTTTTTGATGTTTGTAAACAATTAGATATCGAAGTTGACGAATCATTCGGAAAAGGAAAATTGATTGATGAGATTTTTGGTGAAAAATGTGAAGGAAATTACATTCAGCCTACTTTCATTACTGATTATCCTGTTGAAATGTCGCCTCTTTGTAAAAAACACCGCGACAATCCTGAATTAACCGAACGTTTCGAGTTAATGGTAAACGGAAAAGAGCTTTGTAATGCATACTCAGAGTTGAACGATCCAATCGATCAACTTGAACGTTTCCAGGATCAAATTAAACTTAGCGAAAAAGGAGACGATGAGGCCATGTTTATTGATATGGATTTTGTTCGTGCCCTGGAATATGGCATGCCTCCTACATCAGGAATGGGAATTGGTATCGATCGTTTAACCATGTTAATGACCAACTCACAATCTATTCAGGATGTATTGTTCTTCCCTCAAATGAGACCAGAGAAAAAAGCTCAAGTTGATGGTGATGAAAAATTTGTGGAATTAGGAATTGCTCAGGAATGGATGCCAATTATCCGTAAAGCGGGATTCCAAACTGTGGCAGCTCTTAAGGAAGAAAAACATACAAAACTACATCAGGATATTTGTGGTTGGAATAAAAAATTAAAAATGGGATTAAAAAATCCTAGTCAAGAAGAAGTAGCAGCTTGGGTATCCTAAGTTAACTCTCATTATATTTTCATATCGGAGGTCGGGAATTTTTCCCTTCCTCCGATATTTTGTAAATTTAGGTTCTATTTCTACTAAAAATAGTCTACTTAAACAGACGAATAGATACATCGAATGAATAAATCATCAAAAATTGCCATTGTAGGAGGAGGAAGTTGGGCAACTGCCATTGCAAAAATTTTAATGGAGAATGTAGCAAGTATCAACTGGTACATGCGCAACCCCGACACCATCGAACAATTCAAACAATTGGGGCACAACCCACGCTACATAACCAGTGCCGAGTTTGATGTTCGTAAAATCAATTTCTCCCATAATTTGGATGAAATTGTTCAGAATTCCGACATCATCATTTTAGCCATTCCTTCTGCATTTCTTAAAAACGCACTCAAAAACCTAACCGTAAGCATTAAAAATAAATTTATTGTTTCGGCCATTAAAGGAATCGTACCCGATGAAAATATGATTATTGGTGAATTTATCAATGAAAAATATGACGTTCCTTTTAGCAATATTGGCGTTATTTCGGGGCCATGTCATGCCGAAGAGGTTGCCCTAGAACGACTTTCTTATCTCACCATAGCTTCTCAAAACACAAAAAAAGCCAGAAATTTAGCTTTAAAACTAGAATGTGCCTATATTAAAACTAGCATTTCGGATGATATTTATGGAACGGAATATTCCGCAGTTCTGAAAAACGTAATTGCTATTGCTGCAGGAATTTGCCACGGACTTCGTTATGGTGATAATTTTCAAGCGGTATTAATTTCCAATGCTATTCAGGAAATAAAACGCTTTGTGGATACAGTTCATCCCATTTCAAGAGACATTAAAAGTTCGGCCTACCTTGGCGATTTATTGGTAACTTGCTATTCTCAATTTAGTAGGAACAGAACTTTTGGAACCATGATTGGAAAAGGATATTCTGTAAAATTTGCCCAATTAGAAATGCACATGATCGCAGAAGGATATTATGCTGTTAGTTGCATCAAAGAAATTAATGAAGCTTACAAAGTTCATATGCCAATTACGATGGCCGTTTACAATATTCTATTCGAAAAAATATCTCCAGCCATCGAAATTAAATTATTAACAGAAGATTTACGTTAAAACTAATTTTCTATTGTAAATTTGATTCTGGAACAGATGAGCTCCTATTAATCTGAATAAAATAACTAGGAAACCATCAATTGCCTTCAATTGAAATATATTTAATTAATTATACACACTAAAATCACTTCTGTCATTCGCTCTGAGGGGGGCATCGGTTCTGACAGATATGGATTTTACACTTAATTTGAAAATAATGGAACACATCAAGTTGAGCTTTGAAAAATCTTTAAACTTTGTAAGCAAAGAAGAGATATTCAAATTTAAAGAAGAGAGTGAAAAACATATGGCTGCTCTTCAAGCTGGAACCGGTAAGGGAAATGATTATGTTGGTTGGGTAAATCTACCTTCTGAAATTACTGAGGAAGAGTTAGACGATATCGAAGCAACAGCCAAATCTCTTAAAGAAAAAGTAGAGGTACTTGTAGTAATTGGTATTGGCGGATCGTACCTGGGTGCTAAAGCGGTTAATGATGCATTAGCTCATAGCTTTGATCAACTAAACACTAGTGATGACAACCCACTTGTACTGTATGCTGGCCAAAACATTAGCGAAGATTATCTATTTGAATTAATGGAAATCGTTAAAGAACTTGATTTTGGTATTTGCGTAATTTCTAAATCAGGAACTACAACTGAACCTGCTATTGCCTTCCGTTTGTTAAAAGAACTATTGGAAGAAAATGTTGGCAAAGAAGAAGCTAAAGAAAGAATTATAGCCATTACCGACAAGTCGAAAGGAGCATTGCGAACTTTAGCTGATCAGGAAGGATACAAAACATTTGTAATTCCAGACAATGTTGGAGGTCGTTTTTCTGTATTAACACCAGTTGGATTGCTTCCCATTGCTGTAGCTGGAAATGATATCAAGCAATTGGTAAAAGGAGCTAAATCGATGCAGGAGCATTCTGCAACAACTGCTTTTGAAGAAAATCCCGCCTTACTTTATGCTGCCACTAGAAATGCACTTTACCAAAAAGGCAAGGGAATTGAAATTTTAGCCAATTTCAATCCAAAATTGCACTTTGTTGCTGAATGGTGGAAACAACTTTACGGCGAAAGTGAAGGAAAAGAAAATAAAGGTATTTTTCCTGCAAGTGTGGATTTCACAAGCGATTTGCACTCAATGGGTCAATACATACAAGAAGGACAACGTTCTATTTTCGAAACTGTTATTTCCATAGCAAAACCAAACCATAGTCTATTGATTCCAAAAGACAAAGATAATCTTGATAAATTGAACTTTTTGGCTGGAAAACACATTGATGATGTAAATAAAATGGCCGAATTAGGAACTCAGTTGGCTCATGTTGATGGTGGCGTGCCAAATCTTCGTGTTGAAATGCCTCAATTGAATGCATTTTTCTTGGGAGAACTTATTTACTTCTTTGAAATGGCTTGCGGAGTTAGTGGTTATATTTTAAATGTAAACCCATTCGATCAACCAGGTGTTGAGGCATACAAAAACAATATGTTTGCCTTACTTGAAAAGCCAGGTTATGAGGAAGCAACAAAAAAAATAAAAGAAAAATTGTAAGCACAATATCCTTAGCTTAAACGAAAGACCAACTTTAAAGTTGGTCTTTTTTTATTTCTTTCGATTGTAGTTTTCTCGCATTAAGTAGGATTCGTGTTTTTTTACCAAAAAATTGTCCTAAAAAAAAGGCACTCACCATAATAGGATAGGTATACAGCTGAAAACCCAAACCAAATAAATGTCGAAATAAAATAACAAACGGAATGGGCACGTGAATGGTAACAAACCACATCACCGAAAATTTTTTATAAGCTTGCCGGATATAGCCAAAAGGGATATTAAGAACAAAAGTTGAGAGAGCAGCTAAAAGTAAATTCAATTCCATGCACACGAATATATAAATAATATCGATAAATTCGGAGCTTAACCTCTTCAATTAAACAAAAAGATAGATAAGACTTTCATGTTGAGAAAGTAAAATATCTGGCGTGAATATTGACTCTTAATTTTAACCCAAACTAGCAACTATTTTAGTTGTTTGATGATTTCTTAAAATATAGATTACTACTCAATTTTAATTTAGCAAGAACTAATTAAGTACCCTACGAAGCTCCTTTAAAAATTCAGCTTTACCAATTGGCATAGAAATATATCCATGCCAACCCGACGCAAGATACCTGTCCTCTTGTCCTTTTATGTCGAAAGCTGTATGGGCAATTACCTTTATATTTCTTGCTTTTAAATCGGAAAGATATCTCGAAGAAATGTCACCATTAATTTTAGAATCAAGAATCACTAAATCTGGATCTACATCATCCAACATTTTCATCATCATATTTCCATTTAAAGCATGCGAAACCATTGCTCTTTCGTCTTCCAGCAACTTGCTGAGATATAAAAATGAATTGTAATTATCCTCTACAATTAAGATCATCTTATGGTCCAAAGATTTTTCCAACGAAGCAAAGTTCGAGTCATCCATTAGCTTAGTTTCACTTTCGAAATAAGGAATTGTGAAATAAAAAGTACTCCCTTTTCCCTCTTCCGAGGTGCATCTAATTTCTCCGCCTAGCAAACTAACAAGTCCTTTAGAAATGGTCAATCCAAGTCCTGTCCCATCAATAAAATTCTCTTCGTCGCCTTGTCTAAATCGCTCAAAAATAATATCCATTCTATTTTCAGGGATTCCACACCCCTCATCTTGCACATATACTTCAATTACTGTTCCTGAATACTTATTTGCGAGTTTATAACCTACTTCTACAATACCTTGTTTCGAAAATTTGATTGCATTTTTCAGTAAATTATCCAAAATTTGATGCACCCGGTTGGAATCTGTTAATACGGTCAGATCTTTATTTTTTTCAGGCAATTTAAGAACCAGATCGATTAGTGGTTTTTCTTCAAATAGAACACTTTTTTTCACTGTTTCGATGCTACTTTGAAATATCGCATGCAAATTAGTTTCAGATTTATGAACTCCAGCCTGATTTAGTTCCAACTTTGAAACATCCACGATATCATCAATAATCCCCAACAATCTATTTCCTGAATTTTGAATAATATTAATGTATTGAGCTTTATCATCCTCTTCCACTTCTGGGTCAACAAGTAGCTCTGTGAAACCCATAATTGCATTCATAGGAGTACGGATCTCATGACTCATATTTGCTAAGAAAATCGATTTTAACTTATCGCTTTCCTCAGCCTTTTGTTTGGCTTTAATTAACTCTTTTTCGGTACGCTTAATCTCTGTTATATCTCTAGAAATTCCCAATACACCAATTAAAACACCCTCGGCATCATGCATTGGTGTTTTTATAGTTTCGGTTAAAATACTGTTCCCATTTAAAGCAGAAACGGACCAATTGCTGAAGCGAATTGTTTTCTCCGCTTTCAATACTTCCAAGTCTTTCTGCGCATAAAAATCGGCTACCTCTTGAGGATAAAGATCTGAATCCTGCTTTCCAATCAATTCATTCTCAGAAAATCCATTAAATTTTTCAAAAGTTCGATTGCATGACAAGTAAACACCTTTCGTGCTTTTTAACCAAATCATATCAGGAACAGTTTCAATCAATATTTTTAGCTGTGATCGCTCGTGTTCAATTTGCCTTAATGCTTTTTTACGAGTAGAAATATCTCGAGCCATTGTCCAGAATCCTGATGGCTGCCCACTTCCATCTCTCAATAAATGAATTCGAATTTCAACAAAAACTAAACTTCCATCTTTTCGGATGTATTCTTTTTCATAAAGGCTAGAATTTCCATAAACCATTACCTCTTCATCAATGATTCGCTGTTCCATTCCCAGCCATTTGCTTGGCGTTAAATCGCTACATCTCATACCAATTAACTCTTCCTCCGAATAGGCCAACATTTCACGATAAGCGGAATTAAATTCGGTAATACAACTGTTCATATCCAAAACGACCAACGCTTCATTCATATTTTCGTACAAACGAGAATATTTTTCTTCACTCTTTCGTAAGGCAAGTCTATTGTTCCAATTTTCTTTTTGGCGGTTCATAAATAAACCTAGAAATAAATTGGCCAAAGGGTAAATAAGAAGTAATGGCAAACTTATTTGTGCAAGGGTAGGTACAATAAGATCGGACGGTAAAAATAATGTGCAGGCTAACATTACAGCATGGTTCACAATTCCTAAAAAAAGATAATACAACCAAATCCTCTTTACCCTTATGAATGACCATAATCTTTCCCATATGATCCCAATCACACCTGAACTAATGATGACTGCTAAGCCCATAACTACCCCTTCACCTCCTAGCATAATGCGATAAGTACCAGCAATTAACATGGCAATTACTGTTGGAACAGGCCCAAAAAACAATCCTGAAATAGACAAAATAACCGAACGAGTATCAAACACTATTCCAGGAGTTAACTCCCACGAAGACATCATCAGAACCACTCCTATGAGACCGATAATAATGCCACTCATTGCTTTTTTCCAGAAATTTACAATGCCAACTTTTTTAAGCCACAAGTATTCATACAACATACTAAAACACAGCAGCAAAGCAGTATTTTGAATCAAACTTAAAAAAAGGGAATTATTCATAAATAAAAACGGAAGATATAATTAGTAATTTCTCATTGACACCTTACAATGAACTGTGGCATATTTAGTAAAAGAAAGTATACTACATATCAAAAATAAGGTTGTGTTTTTCACCTGCTTTTTATAGATCCTTGTATTTTCCTAAAACATGAAGCAAAAATATAAAAAGAGCAGACATACCCTGCTCTTTCCTTTTTATTTTTTATTTAAATTGATTTTAAACCATTTCCTTATCCAACTGATTTTTCTTTATAAATTGATCAATCACATTAGACAGTTTAGGATATCCTATTTCTTCCAAATCGTAAGAAACACGAACTGTTGGTTTTTTGATATTAATAATCCGATTTAGATCAATGGGAGTTCCAATAATCACCGAATCACAATCGCAAGCATTAATACTTGACTCCAAATCCTTTAGCTGTTGATCAGAATAACCCATGGCTGGTAAAACATGACCTATGTTCGGATAAATCTCAAAAGTTTCCTTCAACTTTCCAATAAGATAAGGTCTTGCATCTACTTCTTCTATTGCTCCAAACTTACGAGCAGCAACTGTTCCCGCACCAATTTTCATTTCACCATGCGTTAAGGTAGGACCATCTTCAACAATTAAAACCCGTTTGCCACGAATTAATTCAGGATGATCAACATGAATTGGAGAAGCAGCATCAATCACTATTGCCTTGGGATTAGCCATTGTAATATTTTCACGCACTGTCTGAATTCCTTCGGGTGAAGCTGAATCCATCTTATTGATTACCACCACATCTGCCAATCGAAGATTAACCTCCCCTGGGTAGTAATTCAGTTCGGCTCCTGGTCGATGAGGATCGGCTACTGTAATGGTCAAATCTTGCTTGTAAAAGGAAAAATCATTATTGCCGCCATCCCATAAAATAACATCGCAACCATCAGGATCTTCCTCAGCAGCCCGAAGAATGGCTTCGTAATCAACACCAGCATAAATTACATTACCTCTAATAATATGGGGTTCGTATTCTTCCATTTCCTCAATGGTACAATTGTGCTTTTGCAAATCTTCTAAACAAGCAAATCGTTGCACTTTTTGAGCCACCAAATCGCCATAAGGCATTGGATGTCGAATGGCAATTACCCTAAGACCTTTACTCATTAACTCCTCAATTACTTTTCTTGATGTCTGAGATTTTCCACATCCGGTTCGAGTAGCAAGTACCGCAATAGTTGGCTTACGACTTTTGATGGAAGTATCACCAGGACCAAGTAGTTTAAAATTTGCACCTGCGGCATTCACAATTGCACTGATATGCATTACTCGTTTGTAAGGCACATCCGAATAAGAAAAAATGCAATCATCAATACAATTTTCTTTGATTAAAGAAACCAAATCGTTTTCAGAATAAATTGGTATTCCTTCGGGATAAAGCTCTCCAGCCAATTCTGCAGGGTATTTCCGACCATCAATATCGGGAATTTGAGCTGCAGTAAAAGCTAATACGTTGTACTCTGGATTGTCGCGAAAATAGGTATTGAAATTGTGAAAATCACGACCCGCTGCACCAATAATTAGAACATTCTTTTTAGCCATAACTTCTCTTTATTTAGTTAAAATTAATAGATAAGTGTGAGTACTTAAATTAAAAAAAATAAAGGAATTCAACTAATTTAAAAGCACCCAACTTATTTATTTTGAGCTAATTGATAAATAACATTGAAAAAATTGATATTCTCGAAGAAGCGTTATAACTTGTGTGGTTTAGAACTTTTTCACTTAAAAAATTACTCACTGATATCCTTTTCTAGCAATACAAACAGTTAGCTTTCCCAATTAATTCTTATTTTCGACAAACGATACCAGTAAACTATGAACTTTCTAGCGCATCAATATTTATCTGGAGAATCAGAGAAAATTAGGATTGGTAATTTTATTGGTGATTACATCAAAGGTAGAAATTACGAGAAATACCATCCCGAAATACAAAAAGGCATTCTTCTTCATCGAAATATCGATCACTTTACCGATCGTCATCCAATGGTTATTAAAAGTTCTAAGCGACTCAAAAAAGGCTATCAAAAATATTCCGGAGTTGTTGTAGATGTTTTGTATGATCATTTTTTAGCCAAGAACTGGCATCTATATCACACTCAAGCCATCGGGACATTCGTAAATAAATCACATGAAATTTTAATAAGAAACTATTTACTGCTTCCAAAAAAGGTGAAACTATTTCTTCCCTTCATGATTCAAAGTAGAAGAATGGAAAGCTATTCTAAAATTGAAGGAATACAAGCAGCCTTAGCAATTATGTCTCGCCATACTAGTTTGCCTGATCAGACAGACTTTGCAATTTCTACCCTTCACAATGAATACGATGCATTTGAAGAAGAGTTTACCTATTTTATGAAAGACCTGATTGACTATGTAGATAAGAACCATAGAATTAACGTAGTAATTCCAAACGATTTGCATCCAACCGAAGAAAGATAAATAGTAAAATCGTAAACGACCACAAAGAAGAACCTCCATAACTAAAGAAGGGCAAGGGAATTCCAATTACAGGAGCCAAACCAATGGTCATTCCAACATTAATAGCCAGGTGAAAAAATAGAATACAGGCAACACCATAGCCATAAATTCGACTAAATGGAGTTCTTTGCCTTTCGGCTAAAAATAACAAGCGGATAATTAAGCTCAGGATCAAGAACAAAACAAAGGTCGAACCTAGAAAACCCCATTCCTCGCCTACAGTGCAAAATATAAAATCGGTACTTTGCTCTGGCACAAACTTAAATTTTGTTTGGGTTCCATTTAAAAAACCTTTGCCCGAAAACCCTCCCGAACCAATGGCAATTTTAGATTGTGCTACATTATAGCCTGCTCCTGAAGGATCCGACTCAATGCCCAATAAATCGTTAATTCTTTCCTGCTGATGTGACTCCAAAACATTTTCGAATAGATAACCAACAGAGAAAGAAAAAAACAAACTCCCTAGAGCAATTAAAAATACCCAGCCTGCTTTTCTCAATCGCTCTTTATAAATATAAAACAAAAAAGGAATCAAATTCACTGCAAGAGAAACTAAAACCATGGCATAAATGGAAATATTCCATTGGAATAGCATCTCAATTCCCCAAATAAATGCAAAACAAAGGGCAATACTCAGTAAACCTATACCGATTTGTTTAAAGCGTAAGTCAACAAATTTTAAACAAACAAAAGCAAATGCAATGATAAGAAGGATGACTTGTAGTTTCGGTAAAAGTAGGGTAGCAATAAACAGTATGGCCGATAATAAGCCAACAAATAAAACCACACCAGAAAGTCCTTCTCGATAAAGAACCAAAACGAATACCGAATAAACCAATGCTGAACCTGCATCGCGCTGAAGAATAATTAATACTGCAGGAGTAAAGAGAATGATTCCTGCAACAAGTAAAGATTTAAATTTATGGATCTTAAAATTAAATTGACTAATATATCTGGAAATAGCCAAACAAGTTGCAAACTTAGCAAACTCAGCTGGTTGCAATCGTATTGATCCTAATTGAAACCACGAACGAGCTCCATTTACTTCCCTACCAAATATGAGAACAGCAATAAGAAGAACAATCATGAAAAAGTAAACAGGATAAGCGAAGGCTGAAAAGAATTTTCCATCAATAAGTAAAATAACAAAAGAAAGAAAAAAAGCAGCTCCAATCCACATCAACTGCTTTCCGTACCTCTGACTAATATCCAGAATACTTTGATGTTCTTCGTTGTAAACAGCTGCGTAAATATTTACCCAGCCCATAAAAACGAGCAGAACATACATAAAAACTGTCCACCAATCCAGATTTTTTACCAAACTCACCCTTCTTGTCATTCCTACTTGCCTTAATTAATTCTTAATATCCGGTTTAATGGTATGAATCAAATCTGAATCAAGCATTCTCTTTTCCAACCATTTTTTATTTTCAGCAATCTCTCCTTTTAAATATTTTTCAATCATTAAACCAGAAATGGGAGCTCCATAGCGACTACCCCAAACTCCATTTTCAACATAAACCACAATAGCAATCTTAGGATCTTCCCGAGGTGCAAAAGCCACAAAAACGGAATGATCAGCTTCATCAGAATTTTCAACAGTTCCAGTTTTTCCACAAACACGTATGTCTTTTATGGCAGCCAAAGTACCCGTACTCCCAGCTCCTCCACTCACCACCATCTCCATTCCATCAATAACTGGAATAAAATGACTGGAATCGACATTTGTATAGTGCTTTTCCTGATATTTTTCAGCCGGTGTAAGTTCATCTCCAATCGACTTAATAATATGAGGAAGGTAATAATATCCTCTATTGGCTATTGCTGCCACCATATTGGCCATTTGCATGGGGGTAATTTGCAATTCTCCCTGCCCAATTGCCACCGAAATAATATTTAAAGATCTCCATTTCTCACGGTATTTATTCTGATAGTACTCATTGGTAGGAATTGAACCGGTTTTCTCGTTGGGTAAATCAACTCCCAACTTATCGCCAAAACCAAAAGAAGTAACGTCTTTTCTCCACTGAACATAACCATTCTGAACCGAACCAAACTTGGGACTTTCCAAAATAGCTCGAAACTCATTTGCAAAGTAGGAATTGCAAGAGTGTTGAATTGCATGGCGCAAATCGAGAGGCGACTCATGCGAATGACATCCCATGGTGAAATTACCAACATGATAACCATTGTAACATTCGAATCTTGTTGATGGATTAATTACTTCCTCCTGAAGACCAATCAACGCATTAACCAACTTAAAAATAGATCCTGGAGGATAAAGAGCTAACATGGTTCGATCAAACAATGGTTTTAATGTATCGTTCTGCACCATCATCTGATAATTCTTGTTCATCGCTCGTCCTACAAACATTTCGGGATCGTAGCCAGGACTTGATATTTTCGCAAGAATTTCTCCTGTTTTAGGTTCTATGGCAACAATCCCGCCTTTTTTATTCTGCATCAATAATTCCCCATATTGCTGCAAGTCAATATCTAAGCTACTGACTAAATTTTTTCCGGAAACAGCTTTTTTATCAAATTTTCCATCGCGAAAAGAACCTTTTATTCGGTTGTAAACATCAACCCAAAACATCTTTACACCTTTTTCACCACGCAATTCTTTTTCGTAAGTTCTTTCTATTCCACTTTTACCTATATAATCTCCCTGACGAAAATAAGGATCGCTTTTTATTTCCTGATTGGTTACTTCTCTAAGATATCCCAAGGTGTGAGCCGCACTTTTATATGGATACTTGCGTAAGGTTCGGGTTTGAACAAAAAAGCCAGGATACTTATACAATTTCTCTTGCAAAACGGCATACCTCTCCGAGGATAACTGCTTTAAAAAGATAGAAGCTCTACGGTACGAATAATGTTTTGCTTTCTTTATTCCATCGATCAAATCGTTTTTCTCGATTCCTAATAATTTACAAAAATCCAAAGTATCAAAAGCATGCAACTGCCTAGGAATAACCATAAGATCGTAAGCGGCTTGATTGTAAACTAACAATTTTCCATTACGATCATATATTAATCCCCTTGCCGGATATTGAGTAACTTGTCGCTGTGAGTTGTTTTCTGCAGATAATTTATAGGTATCGTCAACGATTTGAAGGTTAAACAATCGCACGATGAAAATCAGAACAAGCAGAATGAATATTCCGCCAATTATGTATTTTCGGTTTGAGAAATTATTCATTTTTACGTGCTAATTGATCTATTTTTTATACAGTAAGAATTGTGAGGTTATTAGTAAGCTTAGGGTGAACAAGCTACTCAGAAAAATCCGAATCATTGTTTCACTTAAGTTCGAAAATGAAAAAACTTCAATAAAAAACAAAAAAGAGTGATGAGCTAGCACCAATATCATACTATATTTAAAGAACCAAGCAAATCCATAATTCGAGATGCACGGACTTGTTCCTTGTTCATAACCATCACGTAAAGATAAATAATTTAACACATAAGGACGCAAATAAGCCATAAATACACAGGCCGAAGCATGCATTCCCAGTGTGTTTGAAAAAATATCGATACTTAAACCCAAAATAAAAGAAAAAACCAACAGTAGCCAACTTGGCGTTTCGAAGGGAAGTAATAAAATGAATAATACATACAGGTATGGGTTGATAAAACCATTGATTTGAATGTTATTCAAAATGACTACTTGTATAAACACAAGAATAATAAATCGGAGCAAATTTTTTAATGACTTATTCATTCTAATTCTCCTTTCTCAAGTTCTAAACGCTCTTCCTTCATTAAATCACCAATTACCTTAACGTATGATATGCTTCTAAAATCGTTGGAAAAAGCCACAATAATTTCATGAAAATTACCTCCTGAACTTGGCAATACTTCCTGAATGGTTCCCAATAACAAACCTTCTGGAAAAATGGAAGAATAGCCACTAGAAACAATGGTATCACCTACTTGAATTGCCACATGAACAGGAATCTCGTACAAACGAGCACTTTTATAATCCAATCCATCCCAGGTAAGAGAACCAAAATAGTTATTTTTCTTGATTTTGGCTGAAACACTAATTCGGCTATTCAACAAAGAAATTGCTGTGGAGAAATTTTTGGAAACACTTTTCACAACTCCTACTACACCTCGATCGGTAACAACCGCCATTTCGGATCGAATTCCATTTAAACTTCCCTTATTTAGAGTAATGTAGTTCAACTGTTTATTAACCGAATTGTTAATAATTTTAGCAGTACGATAAATGTATTGTTGCTGATACAATGTATCATTATAAAAAACCGACGAATCCGCTGACATTTTGTAGGACTCCCCCAGAATATTCTTAAGCCGGGTGTTTTCTTTATTTAATTCTTCGTTGGTTTCGGCGAGAGCCAAATAATCGGTTGTAGATGAAACCTTCTCATAGATATTCCCAGTAAAGGCATTACTGGAATTCAGGAATTCGGTTTTCTGATAGTTATTGTAACTAACCAACAACAACATACAGAATATTTCGATTATAACAAATAAGATCGTAAAATGAAATCTTACGATAAAATGTAATAAATTCTTCATTCAAAAAATCAAATCCCTGTTCAACCAAAATAAGTTTCACTCCTGATTACCTCATCAGGAATGAAAACTTATCTACATTTTTTAATGCTATACCTGTTCCACGTGCTACGGCCCGTAATGGATCTTCAGCAATATGAAATGGAATATTTATTTTATCAGTTAATCGCTTATCCAAACCACGAAGCAAAGCTCCACCTCCAGCAAGATATATTCCTCTATTAACAATATCAGCGTATAGCTCGGGAGGCGTTTGTTCCAATGCACTCAGGATCGCAATTTCAATTTTTGAAATTGATTTTTCGAGACAGTGAGCAATTTCCTGATACGAAACAGGAACTTCAATAGGAAGTGCTGTCATTTGATTAGGACCTTGAACACGAAAATCATTAGGTGGTTCCTCTAATTCAGAAAGAGCTGATCCAACCTGGATTTTGATTTCCTCGGCTGTACGTTCTCCAATTTTGATGTTATGCTGATGACGCATATACTCCTGAATATCTGAAGTTAAATCATCACCTGCAATACGAATCGACTTATTGGTTACAATACCTCCCAAAGAAATCACAGCAATTTCAGTTGTTCCACCTCCTATGTCAACCACCATATTTCCTTCAGGAGCTTCCACATCAATTCCAATTCCGATAGCCGCAGCCATTGGTTCGTAAATCATGTAAACATCTCGTCCTCCGGCATGTTCAGAAGAATCTCGAACCGCTCTCATTTCAACTTCTGTACTTCCCGAAGGAATACAAATTACCATTCGCAAAGATGGCGGAAATAAACGAGGCTTTTTGTTGATCATCTTGATCATCCCACGAATCATCTGTTCGGCTGCATTAAAGTCGGCGATTACACCATCTCTAAGCGGACGAATGGTTTTTAGGTTGTCGTGAGTCTTCCCCTGCATTTGGCGAGCTTTTTCGCCAATCGCCACCATTTTTTCGGTGCGACGATCGAGAGCTACAATAGAGGGTTCATCAACTACAATCTTATCGTTACAGATAATGATGGTATTTGCTGTTCCCAAGTCAATCGCAATCTCCTGAGTTAAAAATGAAAAAAATCCCATATGGTTAGCTATATCTCTGTTATCTTATTTTAATGCTTAAAATGTCTCATTCCTGTAAATACCATAGCAATTCCAAATTTGTTCGCAGCTTCGATAGAATCCTTATCTCTAATTGAACCTCCAGGCTGAATAATAGCAGTAATTCCTGCAGCATGAGCCGCTTCAACACAATCCGAGAAAGGAAAAAATGCATCAGAAGCTAATACGCTTCCTGCAATTCGATCTGCTCCCTGACGAATGGCATTCTCTAAAGCCCAAATACGACTAACTTGTCCGGGACCAACGCCACTTGTTGTTTTATCTTTTGCTATGGCAATTCCATTTGATTTTGCATGTTTTACTGTTTTCCATGCAAACATCAAATCTTCCATTTCTTTTTCAGATGGTTTTCTTTCTGTAACCACCTCTACTTTTTCTCCAATCAATTTCTGATCCATTTCCTGAATCAAGAAACCTCCTAGAACTGTTTTTCCTTTAAAGGAAGTGTAGTCCGATTTTAATATTTCTGGCAATTCCAGTAATCGTAGATTTTTCTTCGCTGTTAAAATCTCTAAAGCTTCTTTGCTAAAAGATGGCGCAACGATTACTTCCAGAAAAATTCCACTCATAATTTCGGCCGTTGCCTTATCAATTTCACAATTAGAAGCCACGATTCCACCAAATATAGAAACTGGATCCGCATCGTAAGCTTTCTGAAAAGCTTCGGAAATGGTGGTAGCGCTTCCTATTCCACAAGGATTTGCATGTTTTGCAGCTACAATGGTAGGCTCTTGAAATTCTTTTAATGTTTCCAAGGCTCCATCAGTATCTCCAATATTGTTGTAAGATAGTTCTTTACCGTGAATTTTCTTCGCTGAAGTTAAAGTTCCTTCTGTTTCTTGAATTTGACTGTAAAAAGT
>NZ_JBFHJW010000041.1:0-39452 GCF_041595635.1 Labilibaculum sp. | reverse complement strand
GGCTTTGGCAACCTGACTTACTTCTGTTAGTATATCAACCAGTATGCTTCTCGATTCGGGTGTTTTCCGAATCAGGCCATAGCCCTGATTGGCAATGGTTCCCACGCCGCTAAGGCAGATGAGGATGAATTTTTGCCAGATAGATGCTTGAATATCATCGCTGAGCTTGCAGCGAATTTCTGCCTTTTCGAGTAGCTGTAGAACTGTTTTACTTCTCTCGCTTTTGGTTTGGTCGAGTTCTCCAAAAATAATCATGGGTTCCTTTAAGCCAACGTGGCGTATTACTCCGGGGGAATCAATAAAGCTAAAGATCATGCAGAGTCCGCCTAAAATTTGTTTCCGGTCGAAGAATTCGGCCAACTCGTCAACTGCAAGAACGCCATTTTGCAAGGGGAGAATCCAAGCTTCCTTTTTTAATGTTTGGGATAGTTGAGCCGCAGTCTCGCGAACCTGCCCGGCTTTGCAGGCAAAAATTACGAGATCGCAATTGCGGAGATCTGAAATTTTATCGCTTGCCAAAGCAGGGAGAATATGAACATCTTTTTTGATGCTTTTTACGATTAAACCATTATTTTGAATGGCTTTTAAATGTTCTCCACGTGCTAAAAAGTGAACCTCGTTTCCGGCAGCTGCCAATTGGGCTCCAAAATAGCCTCCAACTCCTCCTGTTCCTATAATTCCTATTTTCATATGTTCTGATTAATTCTGAATGATATTTTATTTCTGAGCCAAAGCACGGGGCAATGCGATATTGTTGATCTTGGGTTTACCTTTAATCCTTTTTAACCTTTAGCCTTTATTTCCTTATCTTCAAGCACAACTCTAGTTCGAGGCAAACTCTCAGGATAGTTCTTTTGAATGAATTCGATCATTTTTTCGCGAATAAAAACCCTAAGATCCCAAGCAGTGGGCGAATTTTTAGCGCTTACCAAAATTCGGATCTCTAAGCTGCTTTCTTTCGAATCGGTTACCTGAAGAACATTCACATCGCCATCCCACAAGTCGGTCGATTCCAACAGTCGGGTGAGCTCTTTTCGAAGAGCATCGAAAGAAATTCGGTAATCGGTGTAAATAAAAACGCTACCAATAATGTCGGCAGTAGTTCGGGTCCAGTTCTGAAAGGGTTTTTCGAGAAAATAAGTAGTGGGTAGCACCAAACGCCGCTTGTCCCAAATTCGCACCACAATGTAGGTGAGGTTGATCTCCTCAATCCAGCCCCATTCATTTTCAACTACAACGGCATCATCTACCCGAAAGGGTTGAGCAATGGCAATTTGGATTCCCGCCAAAAGAGCACCCACAATCTTTTGTGCCGATAAACCGATAATGATTCCCACGACTCCTGCGGAAGCAAAAATTCCAACTCCTACTTTTCGGATGCTTTCGATGGAAAGAAGGATGAGGCCAATGGCCGAAAGAATGATGATGAAGACAACGATTTTTTCGAGGAGATTGATCTGTGTGTGCAGTTTTCTCGATTTTAGGTTGTCTTCGCTCGAGATATCGTATTGTTTCAATAAGCGTTTTTTGAAAAGGCGAAGTATTTCAATGATGATCCAAGAGACACTGGCAATAAAAAGTGCATGTTTGATGATACCTAAAGTGGAGTCGTCGCGAAAGTAGGATTCATCAATAAAGCTGAAAATGGGCTTGGCAACGAGTAGAAAAATCAGAAGGGTAAGACTGATTAGTAATCGGCTGTATTTTTTCATAGAGCAAAATTTTAGATTTATTTGTTGCCTTGCAGGCCGACTGCTTTCCGAGATCCTGAGTCGGGAAATTCATTTTGAAGTCTGAATGTAACGATCTTTTGGCATCATCGCAAGCCATCCAAAAAAAAATAGGAGAGAGGGAATGGTTTGGAACTAGTTGAGGAAGAGATTTAAGAAGCAGTAAAGAAAGAGGACAAAGAAATAAGGGTGTTTCCATTTTATTATTAGTTTTTATAATTTTTAATTATTTCCTGAATCAAGTCGACCAAATTTGTATTAGTGAAATCTGGCTTTAGGTAAAATGGATTAAATAGTTCTTTTTTACGTTCGATATATGCGGTGTGTAAGCCTGCTTTTTTAGCACCAAATAAATCCCAATCGTGTGTAGCAACCATTGTAATATTGCGAGTATCTATATTTTCTTTATTCGCTACGTAATGGTAGATGTCTTGAAAGGGTTTGTATTTTTTTACAGAATCTACCGAGTAGTAGGCGTGAAATAAATCAATAATTCCTGCATTGGTAAGTTGCTCTTTTATCATTTCCAAAGAGGAGTTCGATACCGCAATCACTCTAAAATCATTTTCACTAAGAAGAGTAAGAGCTTCAGGAACATCATTGTAAGCAGGTAGTTTCCTGAAAGATCCGAGTATTTCTTCTTTTGTTTCTTTGGTTAATTCTTTACCACTTTCATAGAATGTATTTTCTAGTACAACACCAGCCAATTCGCCGAAGTTCTTATATTCGTTCATTGCTCCAAGTACTGTAGAGGTTTGCAATAATTTGGTGAACCAATACTTGAGTACATAGTTATCGGTAAAACTTTTATCGAAACTTTTTTTAAGTAAGCTTAAATTCAATAAGGTTTCATTCATATCAAAAAAAACTGCCTTTTCCATTTTAATTTTGCTTTTTAGTTTTTAAAATTATTGTCCTTGTTTCTTTCACGTAAGAATCTCATTGAGCAGTCGTGCAGCCTTATCACATTTAAGCATGGATTCTACTTGCTTGTCGAATTTAGCTGGTAACATGGCGGGGGTGATTTTATCAACAATACCATTGTTTTTTACCACATTTCCATCTTCGCAAGTACGACCATATTTACAGGTATAGCATTGTGAAAAAGCACCAACTAAAAATTTAGAGATCACTTTCATATTATTCATCATCAGAAAATGATCTACTATTTTTAGTACTTGGTTGTTTTCTTCATCGCTCGAATAGCCAGTAGAAAAAATAATGGATGGTTTATCTTTTAAAAGGAAAGCTCCTTGGTGTCGGAAGCAAAAACACCTTTCCAGTAAGCTATGCGATAAAGCATTGGGCACATCGTAATAATTGGGTATTCCAAATACAATGGCATCTGCTTTTTCCATTAAGTTGGCTATTTCCTGGAAATCATCTTTTACAACACATTTATTGTCTTTAGTGCATCCCAAACAACTAATGCAGCCGCCAATGTGCTTGCCAGCCAGCGATATGTATTTGGTTTCTCCTTCGCATTTCGAAAGAAGATATTTTATGGCATTGGCAGAGATCCCATTGGATCGGGGACTGCCTGAAATTCCTAATATCATAAATGTCTATTTCTGATGAGCTGATTTTGGTTCTGGAATCTTGCGCCTGGCTTTGTTTCCTCATGGGTAAAAAGGGAGCTTAAGAATCGAAAACCAGGCAGCTTGCAAGTATTTTTCCATAGAAAAAGATGGGGAAAGCAAAAGCAAGCTGCCTGTATGTTGTGTGCTTTTCTTAGGCAATTTTCTTTCCTGCATTGGCACCAGCACCCTGGTCGAATGCCTCAAGAGGTTCGAATAACCACAATCCGCGGCATGGTAATCCTAATTTTTCCAATTCGGCTTTTGCGGCATCGAAAAGTGGTCCATCGGTTTGGCGACCTTTTACTTCAGCAACCACCTGGTACGATTCCATTCCTTTTACTACCAGTACACTTACCGTTTTATTGATTTGTAAATTTTTAGAAGTGCTTTGCATTAACACTTCAGCAGCAGCAATTAAATTGGCTTCGGGAGCCATGGCACTTCCAACAACTATGGAGTGAGGTACTCCTTCGGCAGATACGGTGGTTAATACTCTTGTTGCTTCCTTGTCGTTTAACAAGCGAACTACTTCTTCTGGCATTTTCATGATACTACTTCTTTTATTATTAGTAATGGATTTCCTTTCGATGCTAACCGCTCGGTTAGTTTAAAGGGAAATTTTTTAAATATTCTCGAATGTTGTTTCAATAAAATCTTCTAAATCGCTACGATCAAAAACTTTAGATGCGTTAGAGAGACCTTGTTTTGCAATGATTAAAAAATTGGCTTGCTTACTAATTAGTTCCTGACTTTTAGATGTATCCTTTGCTAGTTTTTCGGCGAATATGGATTTTAACTCTTTGGTGAAACTTGCGATTTCTGCCATGATTTCTGCATTTCCATGACTTCCCAATTCAGCAGATGTGTTGGTGAGCAGGCATCCTTTCTGCAAGTTGCTGGCTTTTGAAAATAGCAGAAAATCATAAAAAAACTCCTGAATGGCTTCTTTCCCTTTCGGGGATTTTTTAAGTTTGGTAAGCATGTCCTGAGCTTTGTTTTTATAGCACTTAAGACTTTCTATAAACACACCCTGTTTGCTTCCAAAGCTGGCGTAAATGGAAAATTTATTGATTCCCATGGCTTTCTCTAGCAAACTCATTGAGGTAGATTCATAGCCATTGTTCCAAAAAAGCTCTGTTGCTTTTTCAATGACTTCTTTTTCGTTATATGCTTTTTGTCGTGCCATATTTGCAGATTCGAATACAAAGCTAACCGAATGGTTAGAAAGAGCAATAATTTACCAGCTATTGTAAAACATCAAAGACCGTAAAAACAAAACACAAAAGCACTACTGCTTTTGTGTTTATCTGTGCCATACATCAATTACAAGATTGTAATATAGCGGTTTGCTTAATTTAAAAACCGGAAGGAATTTAAGTAAAGCAGATTCAAAATAGATTGCGAATGCAGTCTTTTTTATAAAGTCAACATTTTCTCGCCACTTTTAATGTAAGTGGTTAAGGGTTCTCCCATGTACTTCACATCCAGTCCCAGCTTCTTTAAAATAGCACTTGCCCCATATCTATCGGCGCAAGCACGACAAGCTTCAATGCTAATACCAGCCGTAAGCATTTTTTCTACTTCCAATTGGATTTGAGCATCTTCGGCAATGAGTTTTGCCGATTCGCCCCATACAATAATGTTTACTTGTTTCCACCAGCCTTTACTCAATGCATTAATCGAATACATGGAAATCATATTAATTACAGTTTCCTTATTAGTTGTTGTCCAAAGAATGTTTAGTTTATCCATTTTAATGATTTTTGTTTGAATGTTTTTAGATCCTGTTATTCACATATCTGAAAAACAGGATCTATAGAATCATTCTTGATTTTTTAAGTTGGATTTACTTTTTAGCATTTATTTTCTTCAAAGCAGCCACAATATCGTCTGGTTCGGCACGATTTCTATAATCAGCATCTAAAAAGGCATATTGAATGATTCCTTTTTGGTCGATCACGTAAGTGGCAGCCAAAGGCAATTCGTTGCTTTCATCACCGTTATATCCATGAAGATCGAATGCTTCCTGATAAAGGGCAGCTACTTCGGGCGTTAACTCAAACACGACACCATATTCTTTACCTACTTTGTTGGCTACATCGCTCAATACCAGAAAATCAAGACTGTGTTTTTCGGTGGTATTCATCGATTTGTCTGGCAACTCAGGCGTAAGTGCCAATAGAGAACCTCCTGCTTTTGTAATGTCTGGAAGTCTTTCTTGTAAATAGTGCAAGGTTATGTTGCAATATGGACACCATCCTCCACGATACCAAATCAAAACAACAGGACCTTTTTCTAATTCTTTGTATAAGGTAATTGGTTTACTCATTTGGTTATTAAGTGTAAAGTCAGGAACCTTATCACCTACATTTAGAGCTTTATCAAGTATACCAGAATTTTTTACAGCATCAGTTCCTTCGCTGTAAATTTTCTTTTTTTCATCTGATGCAACTTTTGCAAACTCAACTCTTCTTGTATTGAGCAAGGAGTCTAAAGGTTTTACCTTGTTGTTACTAGTTTCCATGGTACCAGGTTGTTGATTTGTTTTATTTTCTTTATTCGTTTTTGTTTGACAACCTACTACAGTCATCATTAGTACGGCAAATGCCGCTAAAATACTTTTTGTATACATGTTGCTTTTTTTAGATTAGTTCACATTGAATCAGCTCGTAAGCATGATATTTATTTTTAGGGAATTAATTTTATTAGGTTGGGAAATCCATTGGCTTCCTATTTTTTATTTTCCAGATATTTATAGATTGCCGATACATCGAGTTTTCCCATTCCTTCAGCAGTGGCTTCGGCATATAATTCTTTGGCCTGATTAGCTAGATATAATGTTTGTCCATTTTCGTCGGCAGTAATGCTTGCCAAGTTCAAATCTTTTAGCATTAATTCCAGAGGGAAATGTGTTTCATAATCATCATTTTTAATGCCTTGAGCTTTCATTTTACTCACTGGTGAGCCTACAACCGAGTTGGGAATCGTATCTAGAAGGAATTCTTTAGAAATCCCCATTTTATCACCCAAAATAACAGCTTCCGAGAAAATGACTATTGTTTGAGCGACCATCATATTTATGAGCATCTTATAGGAAGCACCTTTGCCTGTTTCTCCTACTCGCAAAGTTTTGTTGCTCATCATATTAATGTAGGGAGAAAGTTCTTGAAGTGTATCGGTATCTCCGCCAACAATAAAAACGAGTTCTGCATTCTGAGCAGCCATTTTCGAACCAGAAACTGGTGTGTCTAAAAAGCGAATGTTAAATTGCTTAGCTTTCGCAGATTCTCTAATGCTAAAGGATGGATTGACGGTTGAGCAGTCTGCCCAAATTGCATTATTTTTCATTCCTTGTAAAAGACCATTTTCCCCAAAAAATAAAGATTCGATCACTTCAGGAGTTGATAGCATACTGAATACAATGTCAGCTTCTTTTACTGCGGATAGGGCAGAATCTGCAATTGTCACGTTTTTAGAATTGAAAGCTTCAATTTTTTTCGGTGTTCGATTGTATACGGTAAGATCAACATTTCTTTTTGCAAGATTAGCAGCCATTCGACTCCCCATAATACCCAAACCTATGAATGCAATTTTCATTTCTGTCAATTTTTTAGTTCGATGAACTTGTTTCTAATTTTGTTGAATTTTAGATAAATGATTATGGTTTAATAAATCAGCTAAAACTTGTTTGTATACAGATACCGATTGAGCTCCAGTAAGAGAGCTAGATCTATTGAAAACAATCGTGGGTACTGATGATATTCCTTTTTTTCGCCAAAAATCCTCTTCGTCGATGAGCTGTTTACGGGAATCGTTGTTTTCTAGTCTCTCATTGGCAACATTCGTATCCAAGCCAATATTTTTAATTTCCTCAAGCAGAACTTCACGATTAGAAACATTTTTGCTTTTACTAAAATAAGCTTCGAACAAACGCATTTTTAGTTCTGTTTGTTTACCTGATTCTTTTGCGTATGCAAGTAAAATGTGAGCATCTCTGGTATTTACAATCCTTTTTCCTTCAGCAAATTCAAAGGTAAAATCGATTTCTTTTCCGAGCTTTATCATATTGGTTTGTGAATTTCTCCATTGTTCAGGAGAACTGCCATATTTTCGTTTCACATGATCAAGAATATCTTCACCTTCCATCGGCATATTAGGATTCAACTCAAAAGCTTGCCATGAAATCTCTATTTGATCTTGTATTCCCAATTCAGAAATAGCTTGCTCTAGGCGTTTGTAGCCGATAAGGCACCATGGACAAACAACATCAGAGATAATATCTAGTTTAATTTTAGTACTCATTTTAAATAATTTATTGAATAGCTTAGCATCATTTCATCAGTTTTTTGAAGAATGAAATGTATTTTGTATTCACCAACTTCAGACTTTCAATCAAAACTCCTTGTTTGTTTCAAAATTAGAATATTAGTTACTGCACAAATTTCTTTTTAAAGATTTGAAGAGGTGCTATTTTGTATCCTTATTTCCAAAACAGATACTTTGCCTTTTCGATTACTTCTTGTTTGTTATTTTTAACCATCTGATTTTGATAGTTTCAAAACTAAGCATTCGCTTTATATCGGGCAAGTGTTAAGCCGTTAAAAAATTGTTAACACAATTTATTTTTGAGTTAACTCCTGTTAATTACGCGGTTGTTCGCAAGAATTTAATAGACTTTATATATATTTCCGTTGAAGTTAGATGTACAGGTAGCTGATTTTGGTGCAGAGTTAAGCGAAGAAGTTGAGAAATTTTAATAGATGCTACTAAATTCATATGAACCCATGCACCCCTGCTATTTTCAATTGATTTAGTTGTAGATTAATTGTTCTGTTCTTTTTAGGGGTAGAAATTGATCAGCACAAGTAGACCTACTTGTGCTGATTGTATTTTTATTATTTTATAGACTAAGCGTATTTTTTTTAAACCTGTATCAACAGGAGTTTCGGCAACACGGTTTGTGTAATTACTAATTACTTTTTGCGATAAGCCTAAGATGATTTCTGATATGTGACGTTGTTTGTATCCAGCAGCAAAGAATGCTTCCAAATCAGCTTGGTTAACAGTACCTCTATTTCGAACAACTGATAATGTGCAGTGCTTGTAGTTTTGCTGTAGGCATTGTAGTACCATTCCTTAGTGCATCTGTAATTGCAGCCAACCTTCATCATTTCAGTAATACCTGTATGTGCAGGAACACAGTAATGACACTCATGTTCTACATTAATCGTTTGCCATACAACAGTTAGCTCATCATTGTTAAATGAAGTGTTAATTTAAATCTACAATTGAAAGACTAAGTTTTACGCTTGATTTTTTAATTGAAGAATAGATCTTACCGAAGAATAAGTTGAAACAGAATAAGGAACCAAATAAGTGATGATAATTTGGATTATATGCTCAGTTGTTAAAGTATTTGCAATAATATCCAAACCGTGATTTATTAATCCCAGCACAGTTCCCACTACCAAAGCAATTTTAAGGGATGTACCTACTACTTGTTTCGAATAAACTAATTTCCATATATCTTATTTCAATTTATTGTCCTGTAAATTATCCTTATTTGTTTGTGTCGGTGGCGTATTGTTCTTGAAGAATCTTGACAAGTTCTGTTAGGTTTTTTACGATATAATCGGGTTCATCAACATTCGGATAAAGTGTTTTTCCTGGTCTTGCAATAAAGGCGGTTTGCAATCCAACATTTTTAGCACCTGCCAAATCCCAGGCATGAGCAGCAACCATCAATACTTCTTCTGGTTTTACGCCAAGGTCTTTAAGTACCATTTGATATGTATCGGGATGTGGTTTGTATTTTTGTATGCTTCCAATGGTGTAACGCTTTTCAAAATAATCGGTTAATCCAGCATTTATGAATTGTGTTTCAACCCCTTTGGCCGATGAGTTGGTTAAGCTAACAATATGAAAAGTATCTTTATTAAGTGCTATTAATCCAGGAACAACATCAGGATAGGCTTGTAAGGAGCGAAGAGGAGTTACAATAGATGTTTTTGCATCATCGTATTTCATACTAATACCTTGAGTTTCTGCAACCATCATTAGCGCTGCTGTTCCAATTTCCCCAAATGCATGATAGTTATTGCTAAGAGTTTCTACAAGGGAGTAGTGTAGCATGGTTGAAAACCACAAAGGCAAAAGATCTTCTCTTCCGTTAAGGGCGTCACCCACCGATTTTTTTAGAGGAGAAAGGTCCAATAGTGTTTCATTTACATCGAATACTATTACTTTTGGTTTTGGTAAAGTATTTCTTTTTGTAAGCTGAGTTTTTACTTGATCAAAATTTTCATTTGCTGATCGTACTTGTCCTTGTGCAGACACGTTCATTCCCAACAAAAAAGCAGTCATGATCATGATCTTTGTTCCTGAAATTCTTATGGATTTATATTTTTTTTTCAGGTTTTTGTTAAAATTTATTTTCTTATTGATTGATGTACTCATTATTTTATTTTTGATTAAAAATGTGTCTCTATCCCTGTACTATGTATGTGGTGATAGCATGTTACTTTTTTTTCCAGGCAAATTTCTCGAAAGGTTTATCTACTGGAGTTCTAGCAATATGATTTGTGTAATTACTAATTATTTTTTGCGATAAACCTAAAATGATTTCTAAAACATTACGCTGCTCGTATCCAGCTGCGAAAAAGGCTTCTAGTTCTGCTTGGTTTACTGCACCTCTGTTACGAAGCATAGAAAGTGTAAATACGTGTAATGCTTGAAGTTTTTCAGTGGGCATTGCAGTCTGATTTCTTAGAGCTTCGGTAATTGCATCATCTACTTTCATCATTTTGGCAATTCCAGTATGCGCTGGAACACAGTAGTTACATTCATGTTCTACATTTATTGTTTGCCATACAACGGTTAGTTCTTCGTTGTTTAAAGATGAATTCTCAAACAAATCGTGTAGCTTAAAATAAGCTTCCAGAATGCCTGGAGCTTCGGCTAAAACACCATGTAAGTTTGGAATCATGCCAAATGTTTTTAATGATTGTGCCAATAAAGGCTGACTAGCTTCTGGTGCTGATTCTACTGCGTGAATTTTAAATTCGCTCATCTTATTTTTGTTTTATTTCTATTTTATTATTCTTAACTAATTTGCAATTATAAGCAACTGCTTAGTAGTTAAATAAAAAAAATACTTATTGTATTGAAAGTATTTTTTTAAATATGCTTGATACAAAACTAAACGTATGCTTAGATATACGCAAAATTTTCTTAGTTAAAGAAATGTTAATTCGAATAATTGTAGAAATAATATTAGTTTATAATTCTGCTGATGAGACTGTAAATTGTACGGTACAGGAGAGGGTAATTCTGCTTCTTTTATTTTAGGAGGAAATTTTACGAATAGAGAAAGAAAAGCGAGATTTGTGTAAATACAAAAAATGCCCTACGTATTTTGAGTGAGGCATTTTTAAAGTAAATTTTACTTTAATAAGGGAGAGCATGAAAATTACTCTCTTTCGTTACTAATTTTAGAGATAATACTCAATTTTACGCACCGTTTATTCATGATATTTGTGCTAAGTTGCCATTGGTATACTTCTTAAAGCCATTTGTATATTTAAATCCGCCACATTTATTTTCCAACATGCACAGTGGGTTAAAACAAACAATTAAATTATACCTTTTTAATTACTAGGTGGCAAGGGAAATATTCACATCCTTTTTTGTTTTGTTCTTAAGAAGTGCTCTTCGAAAATAGATTATTAAATTAGATGGTAATTATATTTTCACCATTTTTGATATATTCAGTCAATGATTTTCCCATGTATTTAACATCTGCTCCCAAACTTTTTAAGATATCAACGGCATCGTACTTTCCTGCACATGCATGGCAAGCTTCTACATGAACACCGCTTTTTATTAAATTTCGAACAACTTCTTGCATTTCAGCATCTTCTTTAATTAGCTTTACCGACCCTCCCCAAAGAATAATATTAACTTCCGACCACCATTTATTCTTTAGCGAAGCCCCAGCATACATAGCAATCATGTTTTTAGCTGTTTCCTTTTCTGAGGTGGTCCAAAGAATATTTAATTTATCCTCTTTTGAATCCGCTTTGTATTCAGACTTCACATTCTTGTCTTTACTACTATTTGCAGCGAATGAAGTTTGAGAAAAAGAAAAAAGAGCTAACAATACGATAATAGTATATTTCATAATTTAGTTTTAGTTGTTTTTAAAAAAGGCATGTTTGTTAAAAATCCATTTTTGAATTTTTATCATTCTTACTATTCTCGCTCACTTCCAATTTTCGAGACGATACTCATTTTACTCATCATGTATGCATGAGATTTTTTTGTGTGTGGTAAGGTGCAGTCGGCACAATTTTTAAAGCCATTTGTATATTTAAAATTTCCGCCACACTTATCTTTTAGCATATATAGAGGGCAAAAACAGAATAAACAATTGAATTCTTCTTCTTTAATTCCTTTGTGACATGGGAAATATTCACATTTTGTATTTTGAAAAAACTTGTAATTTTCTGACATCGTTTTACTTTTTTTATTGTGCTTAATTTTGTCTTAGATATTTATAGGAAAGCCAATTAAAATCTTAGCTTAATTGCAAAAAACTACAATTTTTCGAAGGTAGTTTCAATAAAGTCTTCGAGTTGTTGCTGATTGTAGAATTTAGAAGCAACGGCCAAGCCCTGCTGAGCAATCAGTAAATAATTCACTTGTTTTAAAATGGTTTCCTCACTTTTCGAGCTGTCCAACTTTAATTTTTCGATGAATATAGCTTTGCGTTTTTCTACAAATTTCCATATTTCAGATAAAATTTGCTCATCGCCATTCTCGCCAAGTTCGGTGGCAGTATTTACCAATAGACATCCGCGTTTTGATTTGTTTTCTCTCGAAAAAACAAGGAAATCGTAAAAGAATTGCTTGATTGCATTTACTCCATCGGGTGATTCTTTAAGCTTGTTTAGTATGCCATTTAGTTTTTCTTTGTAGCATTTTATGCTTTCCAGAAAAACACCTTGTTTGCTTCCAAAGCTTGAATACATCGAAAATTGATTGATTCCCATTTCTTTTTCCAGCATACGCACAGATGTTGTTTCATATCCGTTTTGCCAGAATAAATTCATAGCTTTCTCAATTACTTCTGCTTCGATATATTCTTTTTTTCTTGCCATTTTATGTAGTTTATACTACAAAACTAATCAATCGCCTAGTAATACGGAAAGCATTTAATTATTTTTTTGAACCAGCCTACTAAATAGGATTGGTCTAAATATGATGCGTAAAGTAGAATTACGATCAAGCTTTTTGAAATCACAATAACTCAATAACTAATTTATATCGTTTGTTATAGCGCGAATTTCAGTTCTTAAAAGATAGTGAAATCGATTCGATCATTAAAACCTCTTTGCTTTGGGCTATTTTGATCGAAAAGATAATTTGTATATTTGAGCGCAACCATTATAAATCCCAATAATTACAGTATTAACAGATTATAAACGAATCGTATGCTTCAATTACGAGTTAAAATTTTAGCCTTTGCCGAGGCCAAACAAGATTATATTGAATTGGGAAGAGAGCGGTTGAGCGCTATGCTTCCCGAATATGCTGAACAATTTCAATTTGTCGAAGAACAAACTGATATTTTGTTTGTTTTGAGTGGCGGAAGTGAGCAGACTGCCAAGGAAATGGCAAAAAAGGAAAAGTTTTATATCATTCTGTCTAATGAATTAGATAATTCTAATGCAGCGGCTTTGGAAATAAAAGCCTGGATGAATCGAGAGAAAATTGCTTCCAAATTGCTTTCGAATCCCGAGGAGATGAGAAGTTATTTAGCAACTTATGTTGAAGTAGCAAGTGCCATTGAATCGTTAAAAGGAAAACAGTTGGGTCTTATTGGAAATGTTTCCGATTGGTTGATTGCATCGAGCGTTGAAAAAAATGTGTTGATGAATAAGTTGGGAATCAATCTCAAGCAAATTGATTGGAAGAGTTTGTGTTCATTTGAAGAAGCCGAAGTAAATTCAGATTTTTTATGCGAATTTGAATACAATAATCAGGAAGAAAAAACCAATGCCTCAAAAATCTACAGCATTTTAAAAGATTGCGTTGAAAAAGAAAAATTAGATGCTTTAACGGTTGAATGTTTTCCTTTGGTTCGTCAGAAATCGGTAACTGCATGTTTGGCTTTGTCACTCTTTAACGATCAGCAAATTCCAGCTGGTTGCGAAGGAGATTTGGCCAGTATTGTTGGAATGATGTTCGCTAAAGAGGTAAGTGGGTCTATTCCCTGGATGGCAAATGTGGCAAGGATTTCAACAGAAGCGACTCTGTTTGCTCACTGTACTATCGGAAAAAGTTTACTGTCAGCTTGCAAAGTTACAACCCACTTCGAAACGGGTTTGGGAACTGCAATTCAAGGTATGTATCGCTACAATGACATTACTGTTTTTCGTTTTAATAGTGCGTTAAATAAGGCATTTATAACGACAGGTAATGTGTTGGATCGTCCGCAGTATACCACAGCTTGTCGCACACAAATTGAAGTGAAATTACCTGTTAAAGCGATTGAAAGTTTAAAGGAAAATCCATTGGGAAATCATCATTTAATTTTACAAGGAGATCAGACTAAGAAGCTGCAGTTAGCTTGTGCTTTGTTAGGAATTGAATTGATCTAAAAAAATTTTGTGACAAACAAGAGGAAGCCTGAATCAGTTTTTTTACATCTATTTTAATAGGATGGTATAGTAGAATCTTCAGACTTCTTCTTGTTGTTATGTCGCTTATAATTTGTTTGTTATAAAATATCAGTTTCTAAATGATGTATCTTTTCTTTAGCAGTTACCAACTCAGTAATATCTTCTAGTATCAAAATAATGTATTTTTCCTTTTTGAAAGTAAATAAGCGAGTTGAAAATTGAAGGTGTTTGATTTCTTTTTTTCCTTCAAAATTAAAAAAAGGCTTTGTGATCTTTTCCTTGAATATTGCTTTGTTTGCAGCATAAGATTGGAGAGCGGCTATTCTCAGTTCGCAGCTGTGGCACATACTTGTATTCCCACACAGTTTCTCTTCTTCAATCTGATATGCACATCCGATTACCTCACCACATCTTCGGTACAATAAATTTTCATCTTTTTTATTGGAGAAAATACTTAAAAAAGGGTCGTTATAGGCTCTTAATTTAAGATCCTTATCTAGAAGCATAACACAAGAAGTAATGTTATTAAGAATCAGGTTTAAAAATTCACTTGATTTGCTAAGAACACTAAATCGTTCATTTGTATGGGTTAATTCTGTTGACATACAATTTGACTTTATATTTTATCTGAATTCGGAAATTACATCAATTTGTGAATAAAGTCAAATAGAAGTATGTTAATATTATAATATGTGATTAAAATCACACAATGGTAAGAAAAATGATGTTCTTTGTATGAAAAGGAAACATAAAAAGGAGCTTGCATTTTGGTGTGAATTTCATTTTTGAGTTGTAATAATGATCAAGTCATTTCAAGTTGCTTGATTTTATGAAGCCAAAAATGCTGTGAGCAAACAGTTTATGGAATGGTAAAAAATCAGAATTTCCAATTAAAAGTTATAATGGAGCAGAAAGTCTTTGAATAATTCTGGAATTCTTAATTCTGGTCCTTGTCGCCAGGCTATTCGAAATTTTCGTTGAATAGAAAGTTCTTTTACCTTTAATTTGATGATTCTTTTCAGTTCCAATTCTTTCTCTATTGATTTTTCGGATAAGAGAGCAATGCCATCAAAATCGCAAAGAAAATTTTTAATAGCTTCTGTACTTCCTAAATGGATTAGAATATTTAATTTCTCTAAATAAATATTTTGCTTGGCTAATGTTTTTTGGATAACCTGAAGGGTTCCTGAGCCTTTTTCTCGAAGAACCACGGGAATTTCCTGTATGTCGCTTAAGTTAATGTTTTTGCGTTTTGCATAAACACTTTGTGTTCCAGTAACAAACACAATTTCATCGTCTAAAAAATCTTTGTATCTGATGTTTGAATTGGAGCTGGTGTTTTCAACCAATGCCAAGTCAATTTCGTTATTGAGAAGTTTTTGCTCCATTTCATATGAATTTCCATTTAACAAATCAAACTTGATATCTGGATAACGAGAATGGAATACAGCAATAACTGAAGGAATAAGGTATTGAGATATTGTGGAACTAGCTCCAATTCGTATAGACCCCTCAAAGCTGTTGTGTAAGCGTCCCAATTCATATTCCAGATCTCGGTAATGCTGTTTGATTTGCTTTAAGCTTTTGTAAGTAAGTTTTCCTGCTTTGGTGAGGTAAACTTTATTTCCTTTTCGCTCGAAAAGAGCAATGTTTAGTTTGCTTTCCAGCTCTTTAATGTGTTTGGTAACTGCTGGTTGACTGATGAATAGTTCTTCTGCGGCTTTTGAAAAGTTGAGATTTTCGGCTACGGCCATAAATACTTCATCCCTATAATCCATAAGTTTTATTTTCTAAGCTTGTTTTTAATCCATTTCAAAGGAAACAGCATGGATACTTTTTTCTGATATTCTTGATATTCGGAACCAAAGTCTAAAACTAGTTTTTTTTCTTCTAGATAACAGCCAATTAATAGATAAATTGATAGAATTAGGTTTACAATGATTGTACTTTTGTTTAAATTCTGCAACCAAATGGTAAGAAAAGTAGCAGTATACCAGGGATGACGAATGAAGCTGAGAATACCATTTGTGCTAATTGAACCATGTTGTGACAAACTTTTATGATGTTGCGGTTCTTTCATTTGACGCAAACCAATAAAAGAAAGTAAATCGTAGGCTTTTGAACCTGCATAAAATAAGTAAAAGGTAAGTATAAATAGCAGACCACGAACGATTTGCAGTTTGCCTTCCCATTTGAAAACTGTCTCGCTTTTTATGGAAAACGAATAGTATATGATGGGCAAAAATGTAAGCAGAGAAAATAGATTGTAAAAGATTCGATAGTATCGAAAGAGGTTTCCTGTTTTGTTTTGAATGGTTTTGGTACTGCTATTTGTAATGAGAAAACTGTGAAAAAAACACCAAAGTGAAAGAAGAATAGAAAGTAGGAGTAGTGGGTTTAAAATCATAGGGTAAAAGTAAGAAATAGAATTTTCTTTTTCGAGATCGTTTTGAAATGTAATTGGATTATTATTGATAATTTTGCATTTTGTTTATGGTTTGAGCTTGCAAAATTCCTATGGACTTGCAAAAAAGTAATCTGGTTTTAATTCCTCATTCTGTACTCTTAAAATATTCATTTATTGCAGATTAATGGATGCTAAATGTTTTTGTTCGAACAATTTGTTATGAGAGTCGAGCAAAAAAATGACAGCATTCAGTGGTATAAAAAGTTTTAGAGTGGTCTTGTTTTTTTGCATAAGCATAGTTAATAGGTAGAAAGTTTGTAAACTCCATGAATCAGTACTTTATCCAGTTTTTGGGAATCTAAAAGTTCTGAAAAGCCTTTTGATTCAGATCCAATTCGTATTTTTTCCTTTCGCAAATAGTAATTTTTTTCATCAGATTTAGCTAAAACAAAAACGTAATGGTCGGGGCCTGATTTCAGAATAGACTCAGTAGGAATTGCCTTGGCATCTTTTTGATGAGTGATGATTTCAGCCTCGATAAATGAGCCGTTATACAAAGTTTTTTGTGCTTTTTCTTCAATTTTCGCTCTACAAATAATGCTTTTGGTTTCGGGATCAATTCCTTTTCCTATTGAGTTGATCTGAGCTGTAAATATTTCATCAGGCTTACTGAGACTTTTAAAAAGAACCTTTTGTCCAATTTTTAGTTGATAAATGTCTTTCTCGAATACTGCAATATGCATCTGAAGTTCATTAGGATTTATCAATTCCACAAATGATTTTTGTTGGTCAGTAAATTCTCCAAGAACAAGATTGGAACTAGTAATATAGCCATTAATTGGTGCTAGCATCGAAAAAGAAGAATAAAAATATCCCTCTTTTATTTTATCGATATTGAAGTGTAGAAGTTGTAGTTTTAAAGCCAAACTTTCATATTTTGCTTTGTTTGCCTTATAAGTGCTTTCGGCAATTAAAAGCTCTTTTTCTGATCCAATATTCTCTTTGTATAGGGTTTTACTTCTTTTGTAGTTGGCAGCAATACTTTCCTGTAGTGCTGCTGTTTCGGCAAATTCTTGCTGAAGAGTTATCAACTCATTGGATGTTATTTTACACAATATTTGGGATTTTTTCACGAAATCACCTGGAGTGAAATGAATACTTTTTACAATGCCTGGAAAAGGGGTACTTAATCGTGCTATGCCATTGGGAGTAGCCATAATAAAGCCATTGCACGAAACGATATCTTCAAAGTTATGCATTTCGGCAATGCCAATTTCCATTTTTTCAGACTTGAATTGTTCGTGTGATATTTGGATCAATTCTTCGTTTTTATTAGAATTTGTGTTTTGTGGAGCTGTTGTTTGTTTGCATGCCACAAAGCTGATGGTGAGTATTACTAAAATAAGAATGGATAAATTTTTCATGATAGGAAGGTTTAATTGCTTAGAAAGTTAAGTTCGAGAGCTAGCTGATTGTATTGAGAAATATTATCGAGATAAGCGTGATTGAGGTTTACTGCATTTTCCATACTGAATACAAACCGGAAAAAATCAATTTCACCTAGACGATATGACTTTTGTGCTGCTTTTATGAGTTGTTCACTCAATTTTCGGCCAGATTCTTCATAGTTTCGAATGGATTCATCGTACTTTTTCATCTCCAGAAGTAACTTTTCACGTTTAGCATTTCGGTTAATCAGAAAATTATTTCTCTTATTTTGATCGAGATCTATGGCAATTTTATTGGCTTTGATTCGGGCTTTTTGTTCGCCAAAAAACAAAGGCAAAGCCAAACCGATTTGGAATCCCTGGTAGGTCTGAGCGTTTGCATAGGGGTTGCTTCCTCTATAATAGGCAAGAGATATATCGGGGAGCAGTTTGCTTTTTTCCAATTGAAGCAGAGCATATTGTTGTTCGCATTGTAGTTTTAGAATTTCCACATCTGTGCAAGTCGCAATAAGATCGATGTTTACAGGAATTTTTTCAAGCTTTTGCGTCGCAATGGAATAAGTACTATCGCTCTGAAGGATAGCTTGTAACTCCTGCAGGCATATTTTTAAATTATAGTTTATTTCCTGCATATTTATTCTGGCTTGTTCTTGTTTTGATTTCGCTGTTAGTAGGTCAATTGGACTGCTATCTCCCTGTTTAAAACGAAGTTCTGCTTTTTGCGCGAAGGTGATGTATAGTGAATCCATGGATTGAAGAAGTTGGAGCTTGTTCTTAAGATAGATAATTTGGAAGTAAGCTTGTGAAACCTTTTTAATGATTAACTGTTTGTTTCGATTGTATCTATACTCCGAAATGGATACTTCTCTTTTGTACACTTTCGATTGTGAGGTGTAAACACTTGGGAAGCTAAAGTTTTGTTCCAGTCCAAAAATGCGCAGAGGATGACCATTTTCTGCAATGTTATTTTGATCGTATTCGTAGTAAAATATGGTTTTGTCTGGAGAAAAAGCACTTTCTTTTATGGCTTTGCTTTGTTCTATTGTAAGAGCCGAAGCCTGAAGTTCTTTGTTGTGATCCATAGCAATTTGTATGGCCTGTTCAAGTTTAATTTCGTTTGTTTGTCCTAGCGCAGTAAATGAACAAAATGCGATTATTAGAGCCGTGATTGTAGGTTTAGAACGGAGAACGCGTAGTGGATTGAAGCGAATACCAATGATATTGTAAAAAATCTCGAACAATAATGGCAAGGCAATCATAGTAAGTAGAGTAGAGCTAATTAAACCTCCAATTACAACCGTTGCTAAAGGTCTTTGAACTTCGGCACCTGCACCTGTAGAGATCGCCATGGGGAGAAAACCCATGGCTGCAGCAGCAGCCGTTAGCATTACTGGGCGTAATCGATCTTTTGTTCCTGTTAAAATTAATTCGCGCATACTCATTGTTCCTTCCTTTTGTAAATCTTTAAGGTGTTCAATCAAAACAATTCCGTTGAGAACAGCAATTCCAAACAGAGCGATGAATCCGATTCCTGCCGAAACACTAAAAGGCATTCCTCTAATCCAAAGGAAAAGTACGCCACCAACAGTGGATAAAGGCACAGCAGTGAAAATCATAATGGCATCTTTTAAAGATTTAAAGGCAAAATGAAGGAATATGAATATTAGGAGCAAGGCCAATGGAACAGCGAAAAGTAAACGCTGGCTTGCATTTTGCAAATTTTCGAATTGGCCTCCATAAACAATGTAATTTCCTGGTTCTAATTCAATGTTTTTATTAATCTTGTTTTGTATGTCTTCAACAACAGATTGTAAATCGCGATTTCGAACATTTACACTTATGGCCATCATTCGGTGGGTGTTTTCACGCGATATTTTTGCGGGACCTTCAGAATAAGTAATGTCAGCCAATTCGCTCATGGGAATTTGCTTTCCATTGGGCAGAGGAATCAGCAATTGTTTGATGTTTTCAATGTCGACACGTTTTTCTTTTTCAAGACGAATAACCAGGTCGAAACGTTTTTCACCTTCAAAAATACTACCACTTGATACTCCGCCAAATGCCATGGATAAATAGGTGTTCACGGTTTTCATATCTAACCCGTAAAAGGCTATTTTGTTGCGTTTGTATTGTACACTCATTTGAGGTAAGCCTTCGGTTTTTTCTAATATTATGTCGGCAGCGCCAGGCACATCTTCTATTAATTTTTTAATGTCGCTGGCTTTATCGTTCAAATAATTTAAATCATCACCAAATATCTTAATGGCAATGTCGGCTCGCACTCCAGTAATTAATTCGTTAAAACGCATTTCAATAGGTTGGGTAAATTCATAGTCAATGCCTGGAATTATCATTAGTGCTTCCTTGAAACGATCTGCTAATTCTTCCTTTGTTTTTGCAGAAGTCCATTCGTGTCGAGGATTTAGTTTAATAATCATGTCTATTTCTTCCATCGACATGGGATCGGTAGGAACTTCGGCCGCACCAATTCGGCAAACAATTTGATCTACTTCAGGAAATTGATTTCCTAAGATATTTTCCATTTGTGTGCATATTTCAACGGTTTTCGATAAAGAAGTTCCAGTTTTTAAAACAGGTTGAATCACAAAATCTCCTTCGTCGAGGGTGGGAACAAATTCTCCACCCATTCGGTTGAACAGAACCGCTGTAAAAAGTAAGGCAGCAAAGGAGGCTCCTAAAACAATTTTTTTGTGGCCACAAGCCCATTTCATAACCGGAATGTAAGATAAGTAGGTGAGATTCATGATTTTATCGGAAAGATTCCATTTGCTCTTTTTTTCTGGTTTCAAGAATAGAGAAGAGGCAACTGGAAGCCAGGTAAAACCTAAAATCATAGCTCCGATAATAGCGAAGCTAAACGATAAGGCCATGGGACGAAACATTTTTCCTTCCACACCTTGTAGCGATAAAATAGGAATGAATACAATGAGAATAATAATTTGCCCAAAAATGGCTGAACTCATCATTTTTGAAGCACCATTGTATGTGATTTGATCAATAAGTGTTTCTTTGTTTTCTTTGCTCGATTGCCCGAGTTCACCTGATTTGGCCTGAATACGAATCGCAATGTATTCTACAATAATTACGGCACCATCTATAATAATTCCAAAGTCGAGTGCACCCAAGCTCATTAAATTGGCATCAATACCAAACACATACATCATGGAGAGTGTGAAGAGAAGAGCCAGAGGAATCATAGAGGCAATTACCAAAGCTGACCTGATGTTGCCTAATAAAACAATCACAATAATCATAACTATTAGGCATCCTAAAAGTAAATTTTCAACTACGGTGGTACTTGTTTTATTGATCAACTCACTTCGCTCCAAAATGGGGTTGATGAAAACTCCTTCGGGTAGGTTTGTTTGAATTTCAGCGACACGCTTTTTGACTTCATTTATTACCAATTTAGAATTAGCATCTTTTAGCATCATAATTTGCCCGAGTACTTTTTCGCCTTGTCCGTTTGCTGTGATGGCACCAAATCGATTGGCATATCCGAAGTGAACTTTGGCAATGTCTTTCACAAGAATGGGAAATCCTTTGTTGTTTTTCACCACAATATTCTCGATATCCTGAATGGTTTTTACTTGTCCATCGCCACGAATAAAGTACGATTGATTGGTTTTTTCGATGTAGGCACCACCCGAAATGCTGTTGTTGTTTTGCAGGGCAGTATAAACATCCATCAAATGAATGTCCATGTGACTTAAGCGAATGGGATCAATAGCGACTTCGTACTGTTTTAAGTAACCTCCCCAACTATTTACTTCAACCACACCTGGAATTCCCGAAAGTTGCCGTTTTACGATCCAATCTTGAGTAGTTCGTAAATCCATTGCTGAGTATCGCTCTTCGTAGCCTGGTTTAACATCTAGAATGTACTGGTAAATTTCTCCCAGACCGGTGGTAATAGGACCCATTTCCGGTTGTCCAAAGCCTTCGGGAATATTGGCTGAGGCTGTTTTAATTTTTTCTGCAATTAATTGTCGGGGAAGATAGGTGCCAATTTCATCGTTAAATACTATGGTAACCACCGATAAACCGAATTTAGAAATAGATCTGATTTCTTCGACACCAGGAAGGTTTGCCATCTCAAGTTCTACAGGAGCAGTTATGAATTTCTCAATTTCCTGAGTGGATAGATTCCCAGAAGTGGTGATAACTTGCACCTGATTGTTAGTGATATCGGGAACGGCGCCAATGGGGATGTTAAGAATGGCATAGAAACCAAAAACCACGATGGAAAGAGTAAAAAGAATGACGATGAGTTTGTTTCTAAGACTAAAGTGGATGATTTTTTCTAACATGATCTTGGGCTTATAGAATAGGTTAGGAAATGCGAGATTTGATTGTTATATAAAAATTACAGTTGATGCACTCTTCTCTTGATTATTTAGGGATAAGGGGCAAGTGCTTGATTTTGTTCGTGATATGTAATGATGTATATTTAATTTTTAGCCAGAAAGAAACAGGGCTATCAAGTCAATTTTAGGGTGTAGCAAGCGAATGCCAAAGACTTGAATAGCAAGTAAGTTGAATAAAGTAAAAAATGCATTTTTTGTCTGACTAGGTCTTTTCACGCATATATGGTTTGTTGATCATTTAAATTTATGAAAATCTTCTGAATTAGAGATAATTTAATTATAGCTGCTTTGTAATTAGAGGATAAAAGGTCACAGAAAAGTGACCTTTAGTTAGGGTTTTTATTTCTTTATGTGAAATTTGAGTGCCTTCGTTTAGTAGTCTAAGTTAAGGATTCTTCCTTTGGTGAAGTTGAAGAATTTTTCTTTGTCGGCCAATTGAATGCCAGCCATTAAATCGGAAGCTTCGTATCCTGCAACTTTTAAACAAGTTGGACATACACATATGCCTACATTTTTATCAAGTAATTGTTTGATATAGCTTTGAATGGATTCAAATTCACTTAAACTTTCGTCCTTTGCATTTTTCACCAATAGTTCTGGTGAATGTATGTCCATATAAATAAGAACGTCTTTGTCGTCAGCCATTAGCATAGCCATTTTTAGAGGCATTAATACCCGATGTACATCGTTGTAGCCTTCGGTAATGTGAATAAATACACCATCTCGGTTTGCCTCTTCCTGAACGATAGTTTGTTGCTTCTGAATTGTGTCTTTACTTTCCGATTGATTCAAGTTGCACGACAAAATCATCATGCTCATTACAAGTACTAGTCCAATGTTTTTCATTCGTTTTCTTCTTTATTAGTTAATACTAGTTTTATCTGAGGTATTCTTATTCTAAGTGAAATTTAATCAGCATTTTCGGTTCAAACTAACAGAATGTCTTAAAAGACAGGAAGAAGTGGTATAATTCACATTAAGAGAATTAGAAATTACTTTTTTTTGCATTTTAGGATGAAAAAGTCTGAAATACCCTACTTTCCCGTTTAATTACGCAAGTCTTTGCTTTTAAGTGTTTGCAAAAACAATTACTTTAGCAGCTAGAAAGAATATTAAGACAAAATAAGCTATGCGGCTCAACCAACTGAAATTAAATATTGATACAATACCTTTTGAAAAATCCTTGAGTTTTGTTCCTTTAATTAATCGACTTAAGAAGGAGGCCAAAAAGGAAGATTTCCATGGGAATCAGGCTAAAGCAATGCTCGAAATTGTTGCTAAAAATCCAGACTTGGCCAAAAAATCGTTTGCCATTGAGGATGTTGCTAAATATGAGCCAGAGATTCATGTACTGATGTCTAATTTTTTCACAGCTTCTCAGTATGAAGATAGTATGGGAGTTGTGGCTAGCCCTTTCGATGATCAGAATTTTTATTTTACTCCAAAGTACCGGGAGTTGCTAAACGACGAGACAAAAATCTTTGAATTGGTTGAGCAGCAAAATCAGAGCAGTTGCTACAAAACGTTTACCATGCTGATTTATGCTTATTCAATGATTTTTAAAAAATTTTATGGTTTCGATCCGGATATGGATTACCTATTTTTGTACAAGATGACCGATCAATTGAATGGATTGGTTTCGTACTATAAATTGGAATTCGACAAAACCTGCATTGATATTAGCTATGAAGGAGAGCTGCCTGAGGTTACAGAAGAGCAAATTCATCAGATGGTGAATGAGCCGATGAATATGGATTTTTGGCTGGAGACGCTGCCTTTGGATAAATTTAGATTCTCAGGGTTTTTAAGTTTTCGTTATATCGATATTACTCAAGTTGAGGTCATCTCATCTTTAAAATCACAGTTACTCGAAAAATCATCAATTATTAATAGCGATAATTTTAGATCTTTAGAGCAGAATATGCGATCCTTGCTGGCTTTGCCAAATATGAAAATGGGTTTACTTGCTTTGAGTATGACTCAGGGAGGAGTAGAAAATCGAACAGGTTTTTGGAGTGGTTTTTTAGATTCAAATCAGTTTAAATGTGAAGATTATGAGGGAACAATTTATGAGGAAGCCGGTAGATCTGGATCTACGATATTAATCAATGATTTATCTAACAAGGAGAACTTATCCTCTGTAGAACAAGCTCTTTTGGATCAGGGTATCAAAAATATTAGTTTAGTTCCTCTGCAATACGAAGGCAAATTGATTGGAATTATGGAACTTGGCTCTACAAAATCTTTTGATATTAACTTTTCAAAATTGCGAATTATAAAAGATGTTATTCCTGTGTTTTCCATTGCGGTTCAGCGAAGTAGTGAAGAATTAAGGAGTCGGATTGAAGTGATTATAAAGGAAGAGTGTACAGCTATTCATCCTAGTGTGGAGTGGCGTTTTGAGCAAGCTGCAGCGAATTTATTGATGCAGCGTGAAATAGGAAATGCTGTAAAAATGGAGGAGATCGTTTTTCCCGAAGTATATCCTTTGTATGGCGCAATCGACGTTCGTCATTCTTCTCTCATTCGAAATCAAACCATTCAGGAAGATTTAGTGAAGCAGTTAGATTTAGCTCGAAAGGTTCTTACGGCAGCATTTTTAGTTCGAAAAATGCCAATTTATGATCAGCTAATTTATAAAATAGATTTCTTTATAGAAGGAATTAATAAAGGACTCTCGTCGGGCGATGAGGTAAATGTTCTGCACTTTATCCGTCATGATGTGGAAAGCTTATTTCCTCATTTTACAGGAATAGATACAGCCTTACAGGCAGCGATTAAGGAATATGAAAAAAATATTGATCCTGCTTTGAATATCGTTTACAAACGAAGAAAAGATTTTGAAGATAGTTTAGGTATGATTAACGATTGTGTAACTACCTACCTTGAAAAAGAGCAGGAAAAAGCACAAGAAATGTTTCCTCATTATTTCGAAAAATATCGTACCGATGGAGTTGAACACAATATTTATATGGGACAAAGTATTGCTGAACAGAAAGTTTTTGATAAAATATTCTTGAAAAATTTACGCTTGTGGCAGTTGATTGTGAGTGCTGAGTTGGCGCGCAAAACCGAAGTCTTAAAATCTTCACTTCCTATAAATCTCGACACTACAGGTTTAATTCTGGTACACTCTCAGCCTTTGGCCATTCAGTTTCGACAAGATGAGAAGAAATTTGATGTGGATGGTGCTTACAATATTCGCTACGAAATTGTGAAGAAAAGAATTGACAAAGCTCATATAAAAGATACTCGTGAGCGATTAACACAACCAGGAAAATTAGCTGTTATTTTTAGTCAGGATGAGGAAATGACTGAGTATCAAAGATATTTGGAGTATCTGGTAGCAAAGGGGTATTTCGAAGATAATATTGAACATTTAGTGTTAGAGGATTTGCAGGGAGTTTATGGTTTACGGGCAATAAGAGTGCAGGTGAAGATGGGAGAGGAGCCACAAGAAATTCTTGCTCTTGCAAAAGAGTTAAATAGGAATGAAACCTCTTAAGTTGTTGCGTTTTACGTTTCGAATTCATTAATAAGCCAAAAAAACATAGTGAAAACATAGTAAAATTAATTTATGCTCGTTAAATCTTTATGTATTAGTCTGCTTTTATGCTCGATAAGCTTTTTAAATTATGCTCAGTCGGTAACAGATAGTTTAACTTCAAATAAGCGTCCTAAAATAGGACTGGTTCTTAGTGGTGGAGGTGCAAAGGGATTTGCTCATGTTGGAGTTCTTAAAATTATTGATGAATTGGGAATTCCAATCGATTATGTTGCAGGGACTAGTATGGGAGCTCTAATAGGTGGCTTTTATGCCATTGGATATTCGGCGGTGGATATTGAGAAAATAATTTTAAATCAGAATTGGGATGAATTACTTTCCGATCAAGTATCTAGAAATTTTGTTCCTATTTATGAAAAAAAGGATTTTGAAAGATATGTTTTGTCTTTTCCTATAAAACCCAAAGGAATTGAGCTGCCTGGTGGAATAGTAGAAGGTCAGAATGTGATTAATTTATTTGAACGTTTAACCATTAACTACCACGATACTGTCGATTTTAAAAAGTTACCTATCCCTTTTTTATGTATTGCTACCGATCTGGAAACGGGTGATCCTGTGGTTCTTGATAAAGGGTATTTACCACTAGCTATGCGTGCAAGTATGGCTATTCCAACCTTTTTTGCACCTGTTGAAATTGACGGTAAATTGCTCGCCGATGGTGGTATGATTAATAATTTTCCGGTAAAAGAGTTGATGAACATGGGTGCTGATATTGTGATTGGTGTGGATGTGCAATCTGGTAGTAAATCCAAAAAAGAATTAAAGTCTTTGCTTGATATTATCAATCAGATGGCTTCCTTAATGGCGCTTAAAAACTATAAGGATAATTTGAAATACTGCGATATTTATATCAAACCAGAAATTGATGAATATACAGTAGGTAGTTTTCAGGATGCCGATTCGTTAATTTATCGTGGAGAAAAGATAGCACAAAGTTTTATACCTACTCTCTTGGATTTAAAGGAGAAATACAAACTGGAAAAAAATAGTTTGAATGCTTATGTTCCTCCTTGTGATACAACCAGTTACTTCATAAATAAAATTGAATATACGGGGCTTTATGATGTGAGCCATTCTCTTTTGTTGGGAAAATTGAATTTTGAGGAAAATTCAAAAATTAGCTTGCGCGATTTGCAGGATGGAATCAATCGGATTTATGGCAGTCGTTATTTTGATCAGGTAGATTTTCAGATGCAAGGAGATGAGAAAAAAACACTTCTGCTTACCGTGAAAGAAAGAACAACTAAGCGATTTAATGTTGGGTTGCATTACGATAGCGATAACAATGCTGCCGTTCTTTTAAATACTACTTTTCGAAATAAACTACGAAGTGGTTCTCGTTTGTCCTTTGATTTAAAATTGGCCGAAAATCCAAGATTTAAGACAACTTATACCATCGATAATGGTCTAAAACCAGGTCTGAATTTGGAGGCTGAATATAACGATTCTGAGGTGTATGCCTATGAATATGGTGCAAAAACAGGAAGCTTTGATTTTAACTATCTTAAATTTAATGTGAATGTACATTCAATTTTTCGGGAATCGTACTCTGTTGGGTTAGGTGCAAAAATGGAATATTATAATATCGATTCTGAGTTTTCGATATCCGATTTGGAGAATACAAATGATGATGATTACTTTTTTAGTTACTATCTGTTTTTGAATTTAGATTCTTTTGATAAGGCCTACTATCCAAAAAAAGGAATGAGTCTTTATGGAGAATTTAAGTTGGTGACCAATAATGGTGCCAGTCTTGATGGAATGGAAAGACCTGCCTCGGTTGCCTATCTGAAATTTCAAAAAGCAATTAGTATGAGTCCTTCCTTTACAGTGTATCCAAAGTTTTATGGACGTGTGGTGTGGGGAAAAGATATTCCTAATTTTTATACTTCATATACGGGAGGAATCGATCAGACTGATTATTTCGATATTCAGATTCCTTTTGTTGGTTTGGAACGCATGGAAATGGCATCGACTAATGTTTTTGTTTTTCGATCTGACTTTCAGTATGAATTATTTCGGAACAACTACTTAATTCTGAAAGCGAATTTTGGAAAATTGGTTGAAGATGTGGATGATGCCCTTACCGAAGGAAAATGGATTAAAGGGATCGGATTAACTTATTCCTATAACAGTATTATTGGGCCTATGGAGTTTTCACTCATGTATTCAGGGGAGAAAAGCGGAATTTCAAACTATGTAAGTTTGGGTTTTTGGTTCTAGTATAAATTGCTAATCTCATAGCTGAAACATCGATTGTAATGAATAAATGCATATTCTTTTTTCTCCTTTTGGGCTTTCTTCCTTTTTACGAAGCTTATTGTCAGGATAAAACAGATTCTCTGACTTATGATTGGAATCCTGCCATAATTGGGAAAGGACCCATTCGTGGTTTTGAAGTCTCCTATCATGAAAATGCTGATTTTGATATCAGCTCTACTTCCGATTCCTATGGCGATGGCAAGGGGGAGATTACACACAATCGTATTTTTAAAACCAAGTTGCGCTTTCCCATAGTTTTAAAAGAAAAGTTTAAAATTGCAGGTAGTTTTGAGTACAGCGATGAGGAGATGCATTTTAATGAAAGTTCGGATATTAATTATCCATTGTATGAGAGCTTGAACGATAAGAATTTGAAGGGAATTGGTGGAAGTCTCTACTTTTCAGCTCAAGTGAAAAGAAATATGTACTTTATGTTTCGTTTTAATGCCAAGTTAAAAGGAGATTATTGGAAAGAACACATCGGGAATGTAAGTAAATATACTTTTTTGAAAATGGAGATTTCACCCGTTATCGGATGGAAGGTGAGCCCAACTAAATCATGGGGAATTGGTTTGGCATATTCCTATACATTTGGCGATCCATTGCTTTTCCCGATCTTTTCGTACAATCATACTTTTGCCGATAAGTGGGGTGTAGAGGCTTTTTTACCTGCTCGTATAAAGTTGCGTTATCAGCCATCTAAACTTTGTTTTATCAATGCAAAAGCAAAATTGCAGGGCGGTAGTTACAGCATTCATTTTGATGATTCCGAATTGGATGATTTCAAAACTTTGGAACTTCGAAGGGCCGATTTGAATCTTTCTATAGAAATAGAAAAGGGAATCACCAATTGGCTGTGGACTTCGCTGGAAGGTGGTTATCGAAGCAATATCAACTTCGATGTGACCAATAGCAATCATGCATTTAGTCTTTCGGGCAGCAAGTTGACCAATGAAAATAACATTATTGATTCTTCGGTTGGAGGAGGAGCTTTTTGTAATTTATCGATATTTATTGTGCCCTCAAAAACAATTCTTAAAAGTTTGGGATTGCGTTAGAAAAAAGAAAAAGGGCAATATTCTATAGCTTGGTCTAAAAAGTATAGGATATTGCCCCTAGGCTTTAGTTCAATTCATTCGAAAATATCGAAGGAGCAATATTTCGTAAATTATAGCTTGAAGCCATTGCCTCGCCATAGGCACCTGCCGATCGAATGGCAATTAAGTCGTTTCTTTTTGTTTCGGGTAAGAGTACCGATTTTCCAAAACAATCTGACGATTCACAAATCGGACCAACTACATCGTAATTTTCTTTCTCTTTATCAGAGCTCAGGTTTTCAATTTTGTGGAAGGCTTGATATAGAGCTGGTCGCAATAGTTCAGTCATTCCGGCATCCAATATGGCAAATTTGGTTTTTACGCCATTCTTTACATACAAAACTTTTGAAATTAGACTGCCACATTGAGCAACCATCGATCTTCCCAACTCGAAATGTAGTTCCTGATTGGGATCCAATTCAAGAAATTCATCAAAAATTTTGAAGAAGGTAACGAAATCAGGAATAGGATTTTTATCGGGATGTTGATAATCTACGCCATAACCACCACCAACATTTATGTGATCAACAACTACATGTCTATCGGCAAACCACTGCTTAATTTCGTTGATTCGAATACAAAGGCCTTTGAATACACTTAAATCAGTAATCTGAGATCCAATGTGAAAATGAAAACCGATTAATTTAATATTCGTGTAGGAAGCTAATCCTTTTAGAATATCTTCGAATTCCCATCGACTAATTCCAAATTTATTTTCCTCAACCCCTGTGGTTATGTAATGATGCGTATGAGCGTTTACATTGGGGTTAATTCGAATGGCAATTTGAGCCACTTTATTGCTTTTCGCGGCCAGTTCGTTAATGAGTTCCATTTCTGGAATCGATTCGCAATTGAAGCAGAAAATATTAGAATCCAAGGCAGTTTGTATTTCTTGATCGGATTTACCCACTCCTGCATAAACAATTTTATTTGATGGATATCCTGTTTCTAACGATCTTTTAATTTCATTTCCACTAACGCAATCTGCACCAAATCCATAGGATTGAATTTTGGTCATAATCGTAGGATTTGCATTTGCTTTTACTGCATAGTGCACATGATATCCATATTTGGATGACTCTCTTTTAACAATCTCCAGAGTATTTTGAAGAGTTTCCATATCGTAGTAGTAGAATGGAGTAGCTATGTTTGAGAATTGTTTGATTCTTGAACTGTTAAACATGATAAAAAAATTGTGAAGACAACAATTAAAATAAATGATTACTTAAGGCTTGAAGGGCTGCTATTTTATCTTTCTGATCTACCAAAACGGAAATGTTGTGCTTGCTTCCTCCGTAGGAAATCATACGCAAAGGAATGTTCTCGAGGGCTTCCAACACTTTTTTGGCGCTGCCTGCTGTTTCGGAAATAAAATCACCAACAATACAAATAATTGAGTGATCTTTGTCGATTTCTACATTACCGAATTTTGCCAATTCCGATTCTATTTCTGCAAGATGACTATCGTCGTCGATGGTTAGCGAAATGGCTACTTCCGAGGTAGTAATCATGTCGATAGGTGTTTTGTAGATCTCGAAAATCTCAAAAACTCTACGAAGAAAACCATAAGCCAATAACATTCTGCCCGATTTAATTTTAACGGCAGTAAGCCCATCTTTGGCAGCAACTGCTTTAATGCCTTTTCCAGTAGATTCGTCTGTGATCAAGGTTCCTTCGTCCGATGGACTTAATGTGTTTTTTAAACGAACCGGAATGTTCCATTGCTTACAGGGAACAATACTCGAAGGGTGCATAATTTTAGCGCCAAAATAGGCCAGCTCAGCAGCTTCGTCGAAAGATAATTGATGAAGAGTACCTGTGTTTTCTACATAACGAGGATCGTTATTGTGAAAGCCATCGATATCGGTCCAAATTTGTACTTCTTCCGATTTTAGAGCTGCTCCAATTAATGAGGCTGAATAATCGCTTCCTCCTCGTTTTAAATTGTCAATTTCTCCGTATACATTTCTGCAAATAAAACCCTGAGTAATGAAAAGTTTTTGTTGTGGGTGTTCTGCTAGTTCTCTTTCTAGATTTTCTTTGATATAGTAAGAGTCAGGTTCTCCATCTTTATCAATTCTCATATAATTAAGAGCAGGAAGAAATACCGATTCTACCCCAATTTCGGTCAAATAGTAGTGGAAAAAGGCTGTGGAAATCAATTCTCCTTGTGCAAGAATTGCTTTTTCCTGCAGGGCTGTAAAGCTTCGATATACAAAGTTACGTATGTAGTTAAAATGAGAGGTAATTAACTCATTTCCTTTTTCTTTTCCTTCTGTAGTGGCAAAAAGTTCGTTAATTCGAGTTCTGTATTTTGCTTCCAGTTCTGAAATTTTCTCATCGGCTTGATCCATCTCCTTATTGTATAAAAGATCGGTAATCTCAACAAGAGAATTTGTTGTTCCGGCCATGGCCGACAGAACGATAATTCTGGGTTCATCACTTTGAACTAGTTGTGCAAGGTTTTTAATTCTTTCAGGTGATCCAACTGAGGTTCCACCAAATTTTAAAACTTTCATTGGTTAATAATTTTAGTTTTGCCATTTCGTCCAGAAATGGAAGGCGTTTAGGCTTAATAATTTAATTTATTAGCTTTTGTTTCTGTGATTTTTCTCAAAAAAAGCCTGCAGAATTTCTGCAGGCTTAAGTATCTTATTCGATCGCGTTACATCAATTCACTTCTAAAACGTCAAGAACGTTTATTGCGTTTATAATGCTTCTTATTTGTGAATGTAATTGCCATCGTCTATTTCGTTTTTAATTTGACGGTGTAAAGTTGTGTAAAAATATTTAGGATTCCAATCAAAATTATTCAATTTGTTAAAATATTAACTAACTAAATGGTAATTGAACTAAAATAAGATACCATTCCACCCCCAAAAACCTCTTGGAACATCCATAAACTCTATATAAACTCGATCTTTTGGGATTTTTAATTTTTCTTCTGCCAAACAGGCAAATTTGTTTGATAAATCTTTCGTTTTCGTATCGGGCAAACCTATACTTTTTAATTGCAGAAAAAGGGAAGGCTCTAAACTACCACCAAAAGTCATCTCAACTTTGGGTGCAAATGCTGTCATTACATACTTTTCGGGTTTTCCTAATTCCATTGATATAAGAATGGAACATTCTTTTAGAAAACTTTGTTGTTTTCGGCTCGAAAAGCTTTTATTCGTTTGAACTTTAAAATAGGGCATCTGTTGAAGTTTTAAGTTGATGATTAAATCACGACTGATTCTGTATTTAGGATGATAGAATTCATTGTCTTAAGATATTACAAAATGAGAGAATTACAAAATCAGCGTGATTCTTCTCTATTTGGCTTGAAGTTCTAGGATGGCACTTGCTACCACTTTTTTAGAATTGCCCACAAATATTTTCTTTCCAAGGATAAGAACAGGTCTTTTTAGGAAGGTATATTCTTTTAAAATGTAATTTTTGTAATCTTCTTCGCTTAAGTTTTGGTTTTTTAAGCCCAATTCTTTGTATTTCATCGCTCTTCGGCTGAATAAACTTTCATAACTGCCCGATAGTGCAGCCATTTTATCGAGTTGGGCTTCGCTGATGGCTTCTGTTTTAATGTCTTGTTGCGGAAAATCTGGACTTAAATTAAGCTCTTTTACTATTCGTGCGCAGGTAGAGCATGTTGATAGGTGATATAATTTATTCATAGTTTAAAAATGATTTACTGATTGATATGATTGCTGATTAATTGAATGATTTCTTCGGCTTGCTTTAGATTTTTGCTTTGCATTTGCAGGGCAAAATATCTATCGGAGTAAGTGGTTTTTACTCCTTGCCACAATTCTTTTATTTCTTTATTCTCAATGGCATCCCTGCAAAGACGATAAGGCAGAAGGCAAAGTCCCTGATTTTGTTGAATGGCATCCAGCATGGCATTTAAGTTGGGAATTACATATCTGGGTTTAAAATAAGGCCGTTTCCTAAAATTATCTGTCCAAAAGGATTTTATGGTTTCCATTTTATACGAGTTAGAAAACCAGTTTTGTTCCGAGAGCCATTTTTCGGCTTCGTCCATTTTTTGTTCGTACACCAGCTGATTAAAGGGGATGGTATCCATTTCCTTGCTGCTAATCAGAAGTAATTCTTCCTGATAATAGTGTATGTATTTAATGTTTTGGTAGCTGTTTTGCGAACTTGTAATGAGTAAATCCAGCTCTTTCCGGAATAACTTATCTTGCAGGTCATCGGTTTCTCCAAACAGAAATTCAACATCCATGTCCAATTGATTTAAAATGGGCGCAAATGCATAGTGAAAAACTTCCAGCTGCATTCCGATTTTTATTTTGGGACGGTTCATTAGTGTTTTTCGTCTGAAATTTTCTTCGGTTTTTTCCAGTTGCACCAAAGCTTCTTCAATTTGATTGTAAAGCTGCATTCCGTGTGGAGTGGGAAGCATTCTTCGGGGTTTGCGCTCAAACAACTTCACACCCATATATGTTTCGAGTGCAGTAAGCTGTTGACTTACTCCAGGTTGGGTGAGTGCCAGGTTTTCAGCTGCACCGGTTAGTGTTCCTTTTTCATAAATCGCTTTAAAGGTGCGATACCATTCTAAATTTAACATTTTGGTATAAGAAATTTTATACGAAAGTATAAAAAGAATAACTTTTTTTATAGGAAAGCAGGACTTAACTTTGATCTACATTATTTCAGAATTAATATGAGTAAAGTTTTATTTGCCTTAACAAGTCATGTTAAAGATCCACAAGGATGGGAATCTGGTTGCTATGTGATGGAAGTTGCGGTTCCCTATTTTTATTTGAAGAAAAATGGAATCCAAGTCGATTTTGTTTCGACTAAAGGAGGTGCTGTTCCTGTAAAGCAATGCGATGCAGATGATGCGAAAGTAAAAGCGTTTTTTTCTGACCATGAGGCTCATGATAAATTTTATGCTTCTAAATTACCAAAGGAAATCAATGCAGCAGATTACGACGCCATTTACTATCCAGGCGGGCATGGAGCGATGTTCGATATGCCGGATTGTGAGGAGATTGCTGAAATAGCAAGAATTATTTACGAGAACAATGGGCTGATTTGTGCGGTTTGCCATGGTGGTGCAGGGCTTTTGAATATCAAATTATCCGATGCTTCTTTTTTGGTGAATGGTAAAAAATTGACCGCTTTTAGTAACAAAGAAGAGGAAGCCATAGGAACCGAAAGTAAAGTGCCCTTTATGTTAGAAAACGCTTTGCAACAGCGCGGAGCCAAATATTCTTCAGTAGCCAATTGGCAGCAATATGTTGTTGTTGATGGAAGGTTGATTACAGGACAGAATCCGGCTTCGGATTTGGAAATGGCAAAAAAGCTGGTAAAAGCCTTAAAAAGAAATTCATTATAACTATAAATAGAAACAACAAATAAAATAATACAATGGAAAATTTTAATTTTTACAATCCGGTAACGGTTCTTTTTGGAAAAGGAAAAATTTCTGAGATTAGTTCACAGATACCTAAAAATGCCAAAATTTTAATGACCTATGGTGGCGGTAGCATCAAAAAAAATGGTGTGTACGATCAGGTAATGGAGGCTTTAGAGGGATTCGATGTGACCGAATTTAGTGGTATCGAAGCCAATCCTCATTTCGAGACTTTGATGAAAGCAGTTGAAATTGTAAGAAGCAAAAAAATCGATTTTTTACTTGCTGTTGGTGGTGGTTCGGTAGTAGATGGAACTAAATTTATTTCTGCAGCTACTTATTTCGAAGGCGACGAGTGGAACATTATGGCTAAACGTGCCCCTATTCATAAAGCAGTTGATTTAGGAGCTGTTCTTACTTTACCAGCAACAGGTTCCGAAATGAATAGTGGGGGTGTGGTTACCCGAGTAGCTACCAAAGAAAAAATGGCTTTTGGAAATGCTTTGCTGTTCCCAAAATTTTCGGTTTTAGATCCAGAAACAACATATTCATTGCCAAAACGACAAGTGATTAATGGTATTGTTGATGCTTTTGTTCATGTAATGGAGCAATATTTAACTTACCCAGTAAATTCGCCCGTACAAGATCGATTTGCCGAAGGTTTGTTGCTTACTTTAATAGAAGAAGGTCCTAAAGCATTGGCTTCAGACACTCCCGATTATGAAACCAGAGCTAACCTGATGTGGGCTGCGACCATGGCTTTGAATGGTTTGATTGGAGTAGGGGTGAAAAACGATTGGGCTACTCACATGATTGGTCATGAATTAACTGCTTTTCATGGCATCGATCATGCAGTAACCTTGGCCATTGTAATGCCTGGTGTGCTAGCTCATTTGAAACAAGACCGAAGTGAGAAATTGCTTCAGTATGCCGAGCGTGTATGGAACATCACCGAGGGAACCGATGAGGAAAAGAAAACACTTGCTATTGAAAAAACAGAAGCATTTTTTAATCAAGTAGGCATTAAAACTCGTTTGAGTGATCATAATGTTGGACAAGATAGTGTTGATATTATTGCGAAGCGATTCGAAGAAAGAGGTTATGTTGGTATGTTACCAGATGTAAGTGCGAAAGATGTGCCTAAAATTTTAGAATCTCGTTTGTAAATACATAATAATTTAATAAAGAGGCTGCATCTGTTTTGATGCAGCCTTTTTTATGAAATAAGAAAGCTTTTCAATTTCTATCAATTCTAGTCATGATTTCATTGAAGTTACGGCTTTTTTTTGCTCCTGAAAAAGTGGTGTTTTCTAATCTTTAGACATCATCTATTATTTGCCTTTGAAAGTAAATTTCCCCATTCACTCTTCTGTAAAGTTATGGTTTAGGGTGTTGGTTGCTTAGGCGGATAATTGCCTGTAAAATAATTATAATATTTTTTTGTTGGGGCTTTATTGTTTCGTAGCTTCGATAGATAAATTTGAATGATCTGTGTTTAGCACGCCACATAGGAGTAGTAAACACACTTTTCGTTCTGATATAGATGAAATAAACGCCATAGCGTTTATTTAGAAGTTGTGTGGCATTAAAAAAAACTAAATAGCCTAATGAGAAAACTATTATTTATTATTCCGTTGATTCTACTTTTTAGCTGTGCTGAAAAGAAAAACGACACATTTTATTCAACAAAAAAAAACATAAAGGTTTTAGTAAATGGTAAACAAACTGATTGGAGTATTTCTCCTAAAGTTAATCCTGATCGCTTAAATGTTTATTGTACAAATGAAAAAAATGAGGTCATATTTCAAACGGATACAGATACAGTCTCATTTATGCTTAGTAATAATGATACAACTAAGTTTAAAATTATTCTTAATTCTGTTGATACCGCCTATACCGAAATTGTTGGCATAAAAGAATTGCCAAATAAAATTACGGATGAAGAAAAGCTTTATTGGCTTAGTCAAACATGGTCTGAAACAAAATATAATTTTGTAAATGTTGACCAATTAACTTTTGATTTGGACAGTCTCTATAAAGAACTAATCCCAGAGGTGTTGGCGTCTAAAAACGATTATGAATATTATCGCATATTACGCAAGTTTACTGCATCATTAAAGGATGGACATACACAAGTTTCTGATAGAGGACAGTTCTATGCATTCACTGATTATATTCCAATAACATTACAAGATTTTAATGAGAAAATATACATTACTCATGTACGAAAAAATGTTAGTCTCGACTCAACATGGCTTGGAGCTGAATTAATTGAAATAGAAGCAATACCAACAGTTGATTATCTTGAAAAGAATGTGTTTCCATACATCTCAGCATCAACTGAACAGCATTTATGGATGCAATCAGTTTATAAAATTCAAAGTGGATTTAAAAACAAATTGTTTAAAGGAACAATTAGAAAAGTTGATGGAACAATTGAAAAAATTGAACTGAAAAGAAATGGAGAAGCAACAAGAACTCCTAATGACGAATACTGGGGTGTACCGCGTAACTTTTCGAGAAGCATAGTTGATTTGGATTGGACTGATAACAATATTGCAGTCATTAGTTTTAATCGTTTTACACCACAAGATAAAGCAATTAAGGAATTTGATGAAATTGCAAGAAAAATAGGAAAAGCAAAAGGAGTAGTAATAGATCTTCGCAAAAATGGAGGAGGCTCAACAGGTGTTGCTTGGCATTTACAAAAATACCTGACAAAAGGGAATAGCTTTTTAAATTACGCTTGGGAGACAAGGATTAATGATGGAGTGCGGAAGGCAAATGGAAACTGGAAAGATGAGTACAAGGATTATTATTTAAACCAAGCATTACGATTTGAAAAACCTAAGGTGATAAATGTTTCAGATACTCTAAAGAGAATAAAATGTCCTACAACGATATTAGTAGGTAGGTACACTTTTTCTGCAGCCGAAGATTTCCTGGTTAATATTTTTGAAGTACCTGGTAGACCAAAAATAATTGGCGAAGAAACTGGTGGGTCAACAGGTTCGCCTTTAGTAGTACGAGGCTTGCCTGGTGGTGGTTATGCAAGGATTTGTACTAGGCGTATTTGTTATCCAATAAGCAAAAAAAGATTTGTAAACAGTGGAGTTAAACCAGATATCGAAGTAAAACAAACTATTGATGATTATTTAAATGGAAGAGATGTGGTACTAGAAAGAGCAATTGAGGAGATAAAAAAATAACGCCACACAACAAAAGCTAAATTTCATGGGCGGTGACGAGCAGTTCGAAAGTTTGGTTCAATTATGAAACACCAGCAAGCCACTTTAATTGGTTTGCTTAAAAATATAAACAAATTTATGCGGCTTGCTTCCGTGAGTTTTGAAAGGTTATTTCTTTTAAATCGCCCACGCAACTTAGCAATACCGTTGTGGTGCATAAACTGAATGACTAAATATTATGAGAAAAATAAATGGAGTAATTTTATCATGTTTGCTTTTATTATCATGTTTGTCAATTCATGGACAAGAAGCAAAATCTGACACCGCTCTAGTGACAAAGACAATCAATAACTTTTTTGAATGGTATATTCATTCATCGAGATGTGAGGAAAATGAAGAAAATAGACCAATTTTTGTAATTGATAGTAATGAGGTTGTTCGTTTAGACCTTACGAAATATTTAACAAACCTTCGAAAATATCATTTTGCAGAAGAACTTATATCCCTTGAAATTGAAAGCTATAAAAGCTGTGAGGAGAACCTTAAAAAACTAACAAAAGAAGAATTTCTAAGTTTCGAGGACATTTTTGCATATGAAGAAATTGATTGTGGCTTTGATAACAATTATAAATGGATTGGAGGGCAAGAAATGATCGATGGCATCAGAATTAGCAAGTTTGACTTTCTGAGCAGAAATAAATGTCGCATTGAAGTTGAATATTATAGCATAAACGGTGAAGAAAAATCATTTTGGAAGAATAATACACCAATTATATTAAGAAAAAACAAAAACAATTGGGAAATTTTAGACATGGGAATTTGAATACGCACCACAACAAAAGTTAAAATTAAAGGGCGGTGACGCTCAATTTGATAATGTAACAAAACAATAAACGTAAGCGGCTTTGATAAGGCGACAGTTGTAAATCGCCCTCAAATTTTAGCAAAACCGTTAGCGGTAATTATCAATAAGTAAATCAATGAGTAATCAGAAATATATAGTTTTAGGAAGCACATTATTCATCATTAGTATAATCCTTGACTTGAATCTTGTTCCATACTCTTACGTTATAAATTTTATCGGAACTGGTTTCGCTTTGTATGGAGTGATTAATTGGTTACGAGTAAAAGAAAATAGAATTAGATTTAAGGAAATCACGAAACCTAAAGCTAATTTTCTTGAAATGATCCAAAGTACCTTTGACTTTAGATGGGAAAAAATTTCTATTTATTGGACTATATGTGCAGTTGGCGCAATGCTAATTGTACACTTAGGATCCTTAATGATGAGTAGTTCTGGGGCTTACGAGAGTGCAGTTGTAGAAATTAAAAATGATAGTATTATTAAAAATAGAACAGGAGGAATTGTTGGTTTCACCTATATGGTTACCGGGAATTTCACAACTCATGGCTATTCAAAATTGAACATAGGAGTGCTTGGGAAATCAAATAGTTTTTTTGTAGACGCTGAAGTGTTCGGTGAAAATGGAGATTATGAGACAGATAAATTGACAATAGTTGAAGATAACAACCGCTAACAAAAGCTAAATTGTCATGGGCGTTGATGAGCAGTTTGATAGTTCAACTTAACTAATAAAAACCAGCAAGCCAATAAAATTTGGCTTTGCTCCTACTTATAAATTATAGTAAATTTAACCGGCTTGCTTCGGTGCGCATTGATAAGGAAATCAATATAAATCGCCCACGAAATTTAGCAAAACCGTTAGC
>NZ_JBFHJW010000040.1:0-39868 GCF_041595635.1 Labilibaculum sp. | reverse complement strand
TTATGACTTTTACTGGTTGACTCACCCCAAAAGGCAAGACCACATACTAAGACTTCCAGCAATCAACCTAATTCACACGAGTCCGGCAAACTCTTTACTTTCATCTAAAATACTTAACATTATAACTCGAACTTTTACTAATTTACCATTCAAGGCATACACAAAGTGTACAAATCATTAGACGGAATATGCTATATTTGGGCTTAATAACATTTTAAGAATAAATATAACGGTTTGCTAGCTTGGTATTTCAACACACCAAAGCCCCAATATTGAAACTCTTGTCATCAAGTAAAACCAAAAAGTATACATCATTCGAAATTGCGTATAAGAACTCTACGCATCATTATACTGACCTTTGTCTTATTCTTTTAAATAACAAAAAATAAGGAAAGATGAGTACAAGTAAATTTGGAAAACAAGGGTGGACACCAGAGCGAATCGGGTCTTTAAAAGGTAAAACATACCTTATAACAGGTACAACAAGTGGTACAGGATTTGAAGCAGCAAAAATACTATTATCAAAGGGAGCAAAAGTGGTGATGCTCAATCGTAACACGAAAAAATCAGAAGGAAGCATCGCAGCTTTGAAACAAAAGCTGGGTAATGATATAGCTGTATCTAATATACATATGGACTTGGCAGAACAAGCTTCTGTGAAAAAAGCAGCAGAAGAGATTCTTAAAACAGTTTCTCAAATCGATGCACTTATCTGTAACGCTGCCATTGCTCAAGTGCCAAAACAAACGTTTACCGTTGATGGGTTTGAAAGTCAGCTTGGTGTAAACCACTATGGTAACTTTTTACTGCAAGCTCTACTATACCCTCGAATTGAAGAATCAAAAGGGCGTATTGTGATTGTAGGAAGTATGGGTTACAATTTAGGCCTTAAAACCATACAGTTTAAGAATATGAATTGGGATAACAACTACAATCCTAATGGTGTATACAGCCAAAGCAAATTGGCGCAGATTATGTGTGTTTACGAATTGCAAAACCGCCTGAAAAAGGCTGACAAAACTGACGTAAAAGTGTACGCATGTCATCCAGGGGCTTCCAGAACATCACTGATCAAAACCAGCGCTAGTTTAATGACACGCTTCATTTGGCAACTGATGAAATTGTCCCCTATAGTACAATCAGCTGAAAAAGGTTCGTATCCAGAATTAATGTGTGCTACAGAACCAAATCTTGATCAAGCAGGTTTTTATGGTCCTACAGGACGAAATTATTGGACTGGTCCTGTTGGCGAATGTAAATTAGAACCACATGCAAAAGATAAACCTGCAATGGAGAAGCTTTGGAATTTATCAGAAAAAGCAACAGGTTTGGAGTGGAATCTATAAATTTGAGAATCCTAAAAAAATAAAATCATGGATATATTAAAAGCAGCTACAGATTGGGCTAAAGCCGAACTTTTTTCAACTCCCTTCTTCATTCTGTTCGGAGTGGTTTTTATGGTCGCAAGTATAGGGTTTTGGCAATTGGGAAAAACCGACATAGCCAAAGCCTACATCATTCCTACCCTAGTGGCAGGTGCATTATTGTTGATTATTGGGCTTGGATTATTTTTTACCAATAAATCAAGAATTGAACAATTTGAAAAGGATTACCATAGGGATGCTTTGGCCTTTGTAGCATCGGAACTTGAACGGGCCCAAAGCACTTTAAAGGAATATCAAAACATTGTTTTCACAGCTATCCCTTTAATCATTGCAGCTTGTGCCCTTGTCATCTTATTTGTCAACGCACCCATCTGGCGCGCAAGTATGATTACATGCATTGCCATGTTGGTGGTTATTTTGTTGATTGACGGCACGGCACACGCCAGGATGGATGCATACCAGAAACAATTGTTATCCGTAGAAAACGAAATCAGAAAATAAGATGCAGCATTTTAAAACCTTATCGGCATACTTAGATTATTTGGAACTTCCGCGCCCAGAACACCCTATGTTTAGTGTTTTTACGACCATAGGCGATGGTTTTTTGCCGTGCCCGAAAGAGAGCTCACCACCCATTACCAACGATTGCTACACCATTAGCTTTAAGAAAATAGTCAAGGGCAATTTAACCTACGGACGAACCAAGTATGATTTTACCAATGGTGCTCTATTTTTCATCGCTCCAAAACAGGTACTGCAGTGGGATAGCAGCGTAGTTTTTGAGCAAAAGGGCTTTTCGATCAACTTTCATGAAGATTTTCTGAAAGGAACTGATTTGGCGCATCAGATTAAGAAATATGGATTCTTTTCATATTCGGCCAATGAAGCCCTGCACCTTTCGCCCAAAGAGGAAAAGCAGATTGAAGCCATTGTGGAAAGCATCGACATAGAGTATCAAAACAACCAGGATGAGTTTAGCAAAGACATCATTATTTCACAATTAAGCACGCTTTTTAAATATGCCAATCGCTTTTACGAAAGACAGTTCTTCAACCGAAAAGAGCTTTCCAATGATTTGTTGGAGCAGTTTAATAAGCAGTTAGCTGATTATTTTAATTCGGGGCAAGTACAGGAAAAAGGAATTCCCAGCATTGAGCAAATTGCGGAAAGTCTGTCGGTTTCGCAGCGCTACCTAAGCGATACGCTGAAAAAAGAAACGGGCAAAACATCTACTGAGCATTTGCAACTGTATTTGATTGATGAGGCCAAGAATATATTATTAAACCCCAACAAAACCATCGCTGAAGTTGCTTACGAATTAGGCTTTGAATACCCGCCCTATTTCTCAAGATTATTTAAAAAGAAAGAAGGCATTAGCCCAACAGAGTACAGAGAAAAATATAGAATGAACTAAAAAAAACTGAAGAGAATAGAGTAACAACCAATATACCTTAAATTTAGCGGAGAAGCTCTCACTCAAAACCTAAACTATTATCCAAAATAAACCTGCATATTTGGTAATATTTTGAATCATGAATAGGGAGTTTGACCACCGCCAGATCTTTGAATTGCTATTGAAATGAGAAATTATATAAATCGATAATAAATTTTTTAAAACATGAGTAAGTATATTATTATACTACTAGCGACTTAATTGGCAAGTTGTTCTTACAATCTAAAAGAAGATACAAAAAAACCAAATGTAATAGTAGTCTTTATCGACGACGAAGGATACGGAGATGTTGGAAGCTATAGAGCAACAGGTTTTGAAACACCAAACATAGACAATTTAGCAAGTAAAGGAATGCGTTTCACCAATTTCTATGCGGCTCAGCCAGTTTGCAGCGCTTCTCGTGCTGGACTTTTAACGGGCTGCTATCCCAATAGAATTGGCATTTCAAGAGCACTATTCCCTTACCAAAAAGTTGGACTTAATGCCAAAGAATATACCATTGCAGAAATGTTTCATGATCAAGGTTACGCAACAGGATGTGTTGGGAAATGGCACTTAGGCTGGCAAAAAGAGTTTCTCCCATTGCAACATGGCTTCGATGAGTTTTTAGGATTACCCTATTCAAACCACATGTGACCACATTCTGACTTTACTGGAGAAAGATTACCCGAAAACAAAGGAAAAGGAAAGTACCCTTAATTGAAGGATATGAAACCATATCACCAATCTTAAAGATCAGGATGAGCTTACCACTCTTTACACCGAAAAAACCGTTGATTTTATAATGTATCTATCGTGGCTTGCAAAAGCGGGCAATGATAAAACGGCAAATGATTTGGTACAACGATATAGAAAACGCCTCGAATTTCAATTGTTTGACTTGAATAATGATCCTGAAGAAATGAATAACCTCGCAAATAATCCAGAATTCAACACCAAAATAAACGAGCTGAAAAGTGCTATTCAGAAATGGATGAAAGAACAAGGGGATGATTATGTCTCCCTATAAAATTAGGCTTCGCTCCTACTTTAAATTAAAATCAAAACAATCATCGCCAAAAATAAAAACAATTTAGGAGTTAGGGTTTTTTGAATTATCAAAGCCGATTAAAAACTGACTCAACAATTAATCAGAATAGACTGAAATTAGATACAAAACTTGATTCTGCGAATATTAATAGATGAGATGAACAACAAGCCCTTACAAAACACATAGTACATTTAACAAATAGCACTATAATTGAGGATGTTATCAATTAATAAAAATACAAGTAAGTTAAAGGTTTGGAGTAATTAAATACCAAACGCACCCTATTCAATCCGTTAAGTCTAATCGCTAATTTTTGAAAGAATATACCGTAACGAACAATCAGCCTTCCTCCAACAGGAGGAAGCAACTGCAAAGAAAAATTGACAGCCTGAAACTGTCAACTTATTTCAAGTACATTTTAATTTTTAAAGTTCCTAACTATATTCCCGAACTTCAACTTCTCCTCGAAGAACCATATATCCATTTAAAGCAAGAGATTTCATTTCATCCTCGCCAGGATATACCAGCACTGGAGCAATAAATGATACCATTTCTTTCACATAACTTACTAAATCTGGATTATGAGCAATACCTCCAGTTAATAGAATACCATCCACATCACCTTTAAGAACTGTTGCCATTTCCCCAATAAATTTAGCAATTTGATAAGACATTGCATCCTGAATCAATTTGGCTTTGGCATCGCCGGCTTTGGCTTTTTGTTCTACTTCGTAGGCATCATTGGTTCCTAAATGAGCAACCAATCCACCTTCTCCTTTAATCATTTTCTTCACATCATCAAGAGTGCAAAGTCCGCTAAAACAAAGCTTAGCTAGTGCACCAGAGGGTAATGTTCCCGATCTTTCAGGAGAAAAAGGTCCTTCGCCGTCTAAAGCATTGTTTACGTCAATAACTCTACCTTTTCGGTGGGCACCAACAGAAATTCCTCCTCCTAAGTGAGCAACAATGATATTAATATCTTCGTATTTTTTATCAATTGAATGAGCAAATGCTCGACCAATAGCTTTTTGATTTAAGGCATGAAAAATAGATACTCTTTCAAACTCAGGATGTCCTGAAACTCTTGCAACATCAATCATTTCATCGACCACTACAGGATCTGCAATATAAGCTTTTGCCCGCGGCAGTGTTTGAGCAATATTATCTGCAATTAACCCTCCTAGGTTACTAGCATGCTGTCCTAATACTCCTATTTTTAAATCCTCTTTTAAGCGATCGTTTACAGAATAAACACCAGATTCAATCGGTTTTACCAAACCACCACGCCCTACGACAGCCTCAATAAAGTTAATTTCAATTTCAGCATCAACCAACTCTTTCATAATGATATTTTTACGAAACTCGAATTGATCCGATATATTTTCAAACTGAGCTAACTCCTCATTTGAATGTTTAATATTTTTTAAAAATACCGACTTATCCCCTTGGTATACTGCTATTTTAGTAGATGTTGAACCTGGATTTATTGCTAAAATTCTGCGGGTTTCCATGTGCTAGGTGTTGTTTGAGTGTAAGCTTGTGCTTCTTGGTTTCTAATTAATTTCAATCTATTTGCAAAAATATCAATCTAGATTAGAATTCTATAGCATTTTGCTGATTTTTACTTCAATTTATCCATTAAATATCATTTTTAATAATAATCTGATATTAAAACCCTACTTAATCGATAAACAAGTAAGCTTGGAATTGACTATTTTATCATCACTATGACCAAATAAATACTTAAGGTAGAAGTAAATGTAGTAGGACGCAAACTCATTCTACTAAAACAGCTTTGGCTGAATTGAAAATAATGAGATCCACCAATATGGAAAGGGACAGAAGTTTAAACAGTAAAAACTCGCAGAGTACTAGCTCCAATCTTCATAAATTGGTAATTTGTCGAGAGCAATTATTTCCGGACGAGCTTCGAAATGGTAAAACAAATCATGATCGGGCCATTGTTTAACTGATCGTATGAATCGACTCATAACCAAGCTTAAATCTTTGGTAAAATCAGATCCTCGCCAAGTAGAACTATTGGTAATAATAACATAACTTAGCCCGTTTGCCTGATGCTTTAAAAGGGCCGAAGTTCCCGCCAAACTTCCTGTTCTCCACCAGGTTCCATTGGCTCGAGTTCCCATCCAACCGATAGGACTTCGTCCCAACTTATTGGGGGTAGTCATGTATTTAATGCTCTTTCTTGAAAGAATATCTGGATGAGTATCATCACCATCAATAGACAGCATGAATTTAATAAGTTCAGCAGCCGAAGCCACCCAAGCACCAGCGCCGCCCAATGCCTCTAAATTATTACCTCCATTGCTTTTAAAAACAGTTTTCCCAGATCCATCAAATGCTGAGATCTTTACAGCATTGGATTGTTCGTAGTAATTCACCTCATTGGTAAAATGGTCCTTTTGTAAACTTCGCCCCAAATGCATATCGAAAATTCCAGAGGGATGTAAAACGTGAGATTGAACGTAATCCTCATAAGGTTCTTCGGCTAATTTCTCGATAACCTTCTCTAGAATCACGTAACCAAGATTAGAATAAGAACCACGAGTTCCTGGTGTAAAATTTAATCTTCTGGACAAAGCAAATTGTATACTTGTTTGAGCATCGATAGGAGCTTCTACATTCATTTTTTTAGCGATAGCTAATGGTACAAACATAGGATCACCATATTTACTGGTATATCCGGCAGAATGACGAAGTAAATGCTCAACTTTTATTCTTTTGCTCCGCGAATCTTTAATATGAGAATAAATTGTATCATTTAAAATTCCATGTTCTCCAAAAACAAAATCATCCAAATGCAATTTTCCCTCCTCTTGCAATTTCATAATTGCAGTTGCGGTAATTAGCTTAGATACACTTGCAATCCTAAAAAGATTGGATGGCTCCACTCCTTTTTCATCTTCAACATTAGCATAACCATAGCCTTTTGCATAAACCAATTTACCATCTTTTACAATCGCAACCGTTGCTCCGGCTACTTCCCATTTTTTTAAAAAACGATTTAAAATATAATCGGCCTTTTGGGTTTGTTCTGATTCAGAAAGTTTATTTGAAATGCGATGAGACACAGCTTTAATGCTGTTATCAAAAGGAACAGAGGGAGTTTCTAACTTTGAGAAACTAAAAGTCTGGTCGAGAACAACCAGAGCTATAATAATAATTACCGATACAAATCTGCGTATAATCATTCAATATTAATTAATTCAACCTGTTATAATCCAACTACACAACTCATTCTAATAACAAGCCAGTATTCGTTCTACTGATTCAGCTACAAAAATGTTTATATTTTTTCGTATTACCATTCTAAATTAGTAGTTATTTATAAATAATAAAAATAACAAGATTAGTCTCAAATATAACACTTTTAGTCATTAATAAACTATTGTTGATCCGAAACTATGAAATAAAAAATATTTTTTTTGATCCAGCAAAATGGAAACAGGAGAGCATATTTAAGAAAAATGAGCTAAAGATTACTAAAAAAGCAAGAATACAATTACAGCAAAAAGACAACTAAAGCTTGGTGCAATCAAAATCTATAACATAAAACTAGCTCACTTTAAAAACCTCAATCTTCTCATCGATTCCTTTTAACTTTATCTTTCCCAAATTCAATAGAGAATTACTAGTCTCATTTAAACGATCAACAATTGGCTTGCTCACTAAAAACTGAGAATTAAACTGCTTGTTAAGCTGTTCTATACGGGATGCCATAATTACATTCTTACCAGCAATCGAAAATTGTTTTCTGATCTCATTTCCAATATTACCAGTAATAAGCTCACCACAATGCAAACCGATACCTACTCGAGTTTTATCTCCGTTCAACTCCCTTCTGCAATGATTTATCACATCAACAATCTGAATTCCTGCTCGATAGGCATCCTCTGCATGATTAGGATTTTGAACCGCTACGCCAAATGAAGCCATAAAACCATCACCTAATATTTGATGGATAATTCCATTATTTTTATCAACAATTCGAATTAAAGGATCGAATATTGCATTCTGAAACGCTATTGTTTCTTCAGGACTTTGATGATCGGCCATGCTTGTAAAATCACGAATATCCAGAAACATAACAGAACCCATCACCTTTTGTCCTATCTTATCGTTTTTATGCACAATTAATTCTCTGGCAACATGAGTAGAGAGTTGCTGCCCCAAAAGAGATTCCATTTCATTCTGATCATCTTTGGCTTTTAACAAATTGTTCACTCGTTTTCGAATTTCATCAGCAACAATTCCTGCAATGATTCCTGCCGACAACAAACCAACACTTCTCATGGCATAAATTTCAATCATTTGATCTACATCACCTGCAAATTTGAGAAACTGTATTCCCCAATAAGAAACTCCAAAATAACCCAGACAAGCTAAAATTCCTGCTCCTAAGGATATCTTAAAATTAAGATGCATAGCCGACAACATTAAAAGCAAAAAGTAGAAAGTTAGTCCGTCATATTCCAATACCAATAAAGAGTTATCATACTTCACAATATTATACAATACAATTGTTGGCAATCCAAACTCCAATAATAAATTGATATTTAGCATTCGTTTTGAAATAGAATATCCCTTTTTAATAGACCAAGTAATTCGAATGAAAGCAAAAATTTCAAAAACAAAGAATAAAATCCACCAAAAAAATACAACCCAAACAAATTCCCGATTGTTTAATTTCTCACGTAATAAATCAGGTACCAAATAATGCAAAATTGGAATCACCAAAGTACTAAGCACAAAAATAAGCAAAATGATTCCTACCCGTTTTTTTTCAATTTTTAAAAATTCAGGGTGCAAAAGCTCGTTAAATATATGATATCGGGAAAACATGAAATTCTTGTTAGTATTTACGCCAAAATAAGCTCATTTTTAAAAAGCAAGAAAGTAAGATCGGTGAATGGTGCTTATTTATCGGTTAATCAGAGCATGTATCAATCGACTTTCGCATAGTATTTCCTGATTAAGCCACTTTTCGATACCGATTCACTGCCAGCCCAAGAACTACAAGTGAATAAAAGCAAAGAACTGAAATATCTTTTGCCACATCCCAAAAACCAGATCCCTTCAGCATAATCATTCTAATGATTCGAATAAAATAAGCAATTGGGTTCAATAGATTAAGTTTTTGTCCCCATTCGGGCATACTTTCAATTGGCGTAAACAAGCCGCTCATCAGTAAAAATATAACCATAAAAAACCAGGCAATAAACATAGCTTGCTGCTGCGTATCGGTTTGGGTCGAAATAAATAAGCCAAAGCCTAAAATCACTAACAAATACACAAAAGCAACCAAATAAATAAGCCAAACAGAACCTAAAAATGGAATTTGAAAACCATAAACAGCAATTAACAAACCAAGTCCTAATTCGAAAAACCCAATCACTAGAAAAGGAATTAATTTGGCCATTAAAAATTGCGATTTTTTTATGGGTGTAACATTTATTTGCTCAATAGTTCCAATCTCTTTTTCGCGAACCACATTCATTGCTGATAAAAACAAGGCCACCACAGTAACCAATAAAACAAGTATCCCTGGTAACATATAAGGAATATACTTCATTTCAGGATTGTATTGATGCGAATAAGTAGATTGCACTGACGATAAAGAGTTCGGTTTCGAAATGGATTTAAAATCTGGAACAACAGTCTGACTATAATCCTTAATTACCGAGGATATATAAGCATTATATAAGCCGGCCGAACTGGCATTAATGGCATTTACCAACACCTGAAGCGATGCCTGTGTTTTTTCGTCAATTGATTTCCCAAAATCTTCATCAAAAACTAGTATAGCATCTATACGATCTTTAAACAAATCTTTTTCTGCCTCTGCCTCCGAAAATCCTATTTCCTTAACCGTAAAAAATGGAGATCCGCTAAATTTGGAAACTAACTCACGAGAATGACTTGATAGATCCTTATCTATAACATACAGATTCGTATTTTTCATATCGTAAGTTGCCGCAAAAGACAATACGCAAAGTTGAATAATGGGCATAACAAATATAATCGGTAGCATACCTTTGTTCCGAAAAATTTGCAAAAATTCTTTCTGTAATAAATATTTTAACACTCGCATAATTTTGTCTTTTGATATTACTCCAATCGTGTTTTAAATTTTTTTAGGCTAAGGCCGATAAAACCGATGGTCATAAGAATTAAAATCAAGGTTTCTTTCCACACATATTGCATTCCCACACCTTTCAGCATGATATTTTTTAATATCACAATGAACCATTTAGGCGGAATAATATCACTTACCAACTGCAATGGTAGCGGCATGTTCCGTATTGGGAAAATGAATCCGGAAAGAATAATTGTGGGTAACATTAAAACAAACATAGAAATCATCATGGCTACCTGTTGATTTTTAGCAATAGTTGATATAAAAATGCCAATAGATAAAGCCAGAAAAATGAATAAAATACTTTCGGCCATCAGCAAAGCAAAACTCCCCAACACAGGCACTCCAAAAACGAAATATCCCATTCCCACAATTACCAGAGCATTTATAAACGATAAGGCTAGATAAGGCGCCACTTTCCCCAAAATAATCTGAAGTGGATTTAAAGGCGAAACCAATAATATCTCCATGGTTCCCAATTCTTTTTCTCTTGCTATGGATATGGAAGTCATCATGGCAGAAACAAGCATTAGTATTGTTGCCATAATTCCCGGAATAAACATAAAAACACTCTCCAGATTTGAATTAAAATACATGCGAGTTTTTGCTTGAACTGAAAAGGATTTACTTTTTCCAGCATTTATTTCAACATTGTAGTTTTGAAGTATTCCCTGCAAGTAATTCACCTCTAAATTGGCAATATTCGGGTCCGAAGCATCAGTTAATATTTGAATATTTGCCTTATTATTTTTGATCAAATTTTTTCCAAATTCGGGTTCAAAAACCAAAATGAGTTTCACATCTCCTTTTTGAAAAACAGCATCAGCTTCGTCTATTGACTTTAAATTTTGCTTCAATGTAAAGTAGCCCGATGATGTTATTTTTTGGATGATTTTTGCTGAATAATCATCTTTAGAATGATCTAAAACAGCCATTTTAACATCTCGAAGATCGGTATTGATTACATATCCGAAAAGTAAAATTTGTACAATAGGCATTCCAAACAGAATCAGCATGGAACGCTTATCCCGAAAAATATGATAGAACTCTTTTTTTAAAAATCCGATAAATCGATTCATCTGTTTTTCTTTATATTCTTATTCAATATTTGTTGCATGTCGAGCCAAGCTCAAAAATACCTGATCCATATCAGCAACATCAAATTGTTTTTTCAACATTTCAGGTGTGTCGAGCGCCTCTATTTTCCCATCCACCATAATGGAAACACGGTCGCAATATTCTGCCTCATCCATGTAGTGAGTGGTTACAAATACCGTTATTCCCGATCGTGCAGCATCGTAAATTAAATCCCAAAATTGTCTTCGTGTTAACGGATCAACACCTCCGGTTGGTTCATCGAGAAATACAATTTCCGGATTATGAATAATAGCCACCGAAAAAGCCAATTTCTGTTTCCAGCCCAATGGCAATGCACTAATTCTCTTGTTTCTGGCATGCTGTAAATCGAGCTTATTCAGTAATTCATCAGCTTTTGAATGAATTTCCACTTTCGACAAACCGTAAATTCCTCCATAAAATCGAATGTTCTCAAAAACAGTCAAATCCTCGTACAAAGAGAATTTCTGACTCATATAACCAATGCTTCTTTTTACTGATTCCCTTTGTGTGTATACATCAAATCCGGCAACATTTATTTCTCCCGAAGTTGGATAGGATAAGCCACAAAGTATTTTTATTGCCGTAGTTTTACCCGCTCCGTTGGCACCTAAAAAACCAAAAATTTCTCCTTTCGATACTTCAAATGTCAAATCATCGTTAGCCACAAAACTGCCAAATTTTTTATACATGTTTTTAACGCTGATCACCTTTTTATTGCTATTCATCTTCCTCCGATTTTGTACTTACAGCCATAAAACAATCCTCAATTCCTGGTCGAATTTTTTCCATTAGAATATTTTCTCTGCCTTTTTTTTCCAGATAACTTACTACACCTTCCACATCGGCTTCCTTTCGCAAATCGGTATAGTGCAAACTTTGTCCGAAAAGAAAAACCGAATTTGTATGTTCAAATTCTCGTAAATCAAGCAAAGTTTGATAGTTATCCTTACACTTTATGGAATACAACTCTTGTCCAAATTGGTCAACAATCTCAGCTGGGGAATTCACTTGCAAAATTTTACCATCCTGAATTAAGGCAACCCGCTCGCACATATTGGCTTCATCCATATAAGGAGTAGCAACCACAATGGTAATTCCTCTCTTCTTTAAGCCCTTTAGCATCTGCCAAAACTCACTTCTCGAAACCGAATCAACACCCGTTGTTGGCTCATCTAACAATAAAATTTTAGGCTGATGAATAAGCGCACAGCACAGAGCTAGCTTTTGTTTCATTCCACCAGATAATTTTCCTGCTAAACGATGCTTAAAAGGTTCTATTTGTACCCAAATGTCTCGAATCATATCCATATTATCTTCGATTTTGGTGTTGAAAACTGTGGCAAAAAATTCCAGGTTTTCAATCACACTCAAATCCTGATAAAGAGAAAATTTTCCAGGCATGTATCCCAACATTCCTCTAACTTTTTTATAGTCGGAAACATTATCTACCCCACACAATTTAGCCGAACCTTCATCGGGCAATAATAATGTTGCCAACAAACGAAAAAGAGTGGTTTTTCCTGCACCATCGGGACCAATCAATCCAAACAATTCTCCCGATTCTATATCAAGATTGACCTTCTGAAGCGCCTGTACATCGCCGTAGGATTTTGACAGATTGGTAATGCTAATTTTCGATTCCATATCCTATTTGAATCTAATTTCGCCAGGCATTCCAATTTTAAGGTGCCCATCGTTTTTCACTTTCACCTTAACGGCATAAACCAATTTAACTCGCTCTTTTTTCGTCTGAATAATTTTAGGAGTAAATTCCGATTGCGACGAAATCCAACTTATTTTTCCGGTAAGAGTTTGATTTTCGGTTTTATTTTTATCAATGAGAACTGTCACTTCCTGACCAATTTTAACTGATGGAAGTTGATCTCCACTGATATACACACGTAAATCCAAACTTCTTAAATCGGCCAATTTAAACAAAGGCGTTCCCGCATTAACCATTTCGTAAGCTTCATGATATTTCTCTAAAACCGTTGCAGCTTCAGGCACAAAAATTTTACTTTTCGCAATTAAATCGTTTACTGCGTCAAGTTTGCGTTTTATATTTTCTAACTCGCCTAACACTTTTGCATTTTCGGTTTTCACCGATTGAATTTGTTTCTGAACCACTAAAACATTTCCATTGATATCGTCTAGTTCTTTGCTGGTAGCTGCCCCATCGGCAAACATTTTATCAATTCTATTTTTGTCCTTTTGCAGGATGGAAAGTTGCTCTTGATAAACATCAATTCGCGAGAGAATATTCTGTACACCCGAAGCAATAGCACTTTTTTGTGCTTTCAATTGTTCTTTTTGCAGAAATAACTGAAGGGTATCAATGATTCCAACCTGTTTTTTAGCTGTAAAAACATCTCCTTCATCCAAATCTAAGGTCAATATTTTGCCACTATTCTCGGCAGAAATCATGTAGTCTGTCGCTTCAAAATTCCCGTAAGCATCCGATTCTTCTCCATTCTGATTGCAGGCTGAAAAGCCAAAAATCATGGCAAAACTAATTCCTATTATTGTGTTTAATTTCATTTCTAATCTATTTAAAAACTGTTAAATTCCTTTTATTCTTTCATAGTTGGCAAAAGACTGCTGCAATTGAATGGCATGATATTCCTTATTCAATTTTGCCTGAATTTCTTTATTCAGATCATCCAAATAATCACTTGAAGTAATTACGCCATTGTCCAATTGCGAAGCAGAACTTCGACTAATTTGTTCCTGTAAATCAATAATTGCTTCGTCTTTTTGCAGTAAAACTCTAAACTTATTAATCTGAGCAGATTCCTTCTCTAATTCAATCAATCTGTTCTGTGTAAAACTCAACTCTTTGGTATCCACCAAATTTTTTTGAATGGAGATTTGTGTTTGCTTTCGCTGATTTGATTTCCAATCGAAAATATTCCAAGATAGTTTAGCTCCAATCATATAGTAGCTATCAAAACCATCGTTATATAAATTATAACCCGGATTTCCATAACCCAACTCTCCAAAAGCAGAAATTACAGGGTAACGATCTTTTTTCAACAAATCATTTTGAGCATCCAATAAGGATTTCTGACTAGAATAAAATTGATACTCTGGTCTAATTCTCTCACCATTTGCCAATGTTTCCTTCTCGGAGTAATTTGTCATTTTTAGTTTTGCATCCTTACTTATTCTTCTTCCCATTAACTGGGATAAGGCAGAAAATGAAGATGCTTCATAAGAATCCAATTCCTGAATCTGCTGATCTATTAGAAGTAATTCAGCTTTTAGAACATTCAAATTTGCTGCTAAAACCAATCCGTTTTCTACTGCTGATTGAATTTGAAACAAACGTTTAGAAATTGTTTTTTTCTTATCTAAAATCACCAATTTATTTTTACGAACCAGTTGAATTCCAAAAAATGCCGCATCAACTCTTTCTCTTAGCTGATACATCTGAATCTCCAAATCCTTGATGGCAACTTCTGAATTCTTTTTTTCGACGTCTACCCTATTTTTAGTTTTTCCTCCATCGTAAATCAATTGCTCTACGTCCAAATTAAGAGAATATTGATCTTTAGGAATTGTTGGAATATCCATTCCCGAAAGACTAATTCCACTTACATCCGACTGATAACTGAATTTTCCATTTGCATATAATTGAGGCAAATAGGATACTTTCAAATTCTCTACACTCAAATTTGAAGACTCTTGCAACATTTTTTTCCCTTTTATTAAAGGAAAGTTTGCCTGAACTTCGTTCTGACATTGTTCGATGCTAAGCTCCTCTTGCTGCGACCATGCTGTTGTAAAAACAAACAGGAAAACCAACAAAAGGGAAAACTTGCATTTTCTAACTCCTAAATTCATATTCTTACAAAAATTAAATTTTAATTGATTGAATTACAAAATCGGCAACACGATCGGCTCTTGAGTTAAGTAACTCATCCATATCAACATCTTTAAATAGTAACTCCTCAGCAATAGGCCGAGCTACAAAAGGAAAAACAGATAAACTCACGATGTTTAAGATCAATTCCTGAGGATCAATAGCTCGTATTTTTCCAGACTGAACTGCCTCATTAATCTGCTTCACAGTTTTATTCTTTGCCTCCAACACATCTTCCTTACTCATTATATTCAGGATTCGTGAAGGATCTGACGTTACCTCATTCAGTATGAAATTTGGCAAAAAAGGATATTCAAGTAACACTTTCTGGTAAACATGACAGATGTTTCGAATCTTTTGAAACAATTCTAAATCATCCGAAAAAAATGAAGCAAGAGGCCTCATGATCTTCACAAAAGCTTCCTCAAATACCTGTTCGAATAGCTTTTCTTTACTTTTATAATAGTAGTGCAATAAGGCCTTGTTTATTCCAGCACTATCTGCAATTTCCTGCATTCTAGCTCCAGCAAATCCTTTACGAGCAAAAACAGTACGTGCTGCAACTAAAATATTCTCTTGAGTTTCCTGTGATTTATTTTCCATTTTCATTCTTTTTAACCATTCGGTTAATCCTACTTTTAAAAAATAACCATTCGGTTTAACCGTTTGGTTAATACAAAAGTATTTCATTTTATTGAAATGCAAAATAAATATCCTAAAATTTTAACCAAGTGGTTAAAATTAGCATAAAAAAAGGATACCAATTGGCATCCTTTTCAAATATACTTTACGATTTGTTAGTCTAGCTTGTGAATTAACAAACCAGAACGAAGCTTAGGCTCGAACCAAGTTGTTTTTGGAGGCATAATATTTCCAGTATCTGCAATATCAATTAATTGCTGCATAGATACCGCATACAATGCAAAAGCAACTTTCATAGCTCCACTATCTACACGTTTTTTTAATTCATCCAATCCTCGAATCCCCCCCACAAACTCAACACGAGTTGTTGTGCGAAGATCTTCCACACTTAACAAATCATTCAATACATGATTCGATAAAATAGTTACATCCAATACACCAATGGGATCTTTATCATCGTAAGTTCCTTCTTTTGCATTCAGTTTGTACCATTTACCGTCCAAATACATTGAAAATTCGTGCAATTTAACTGGTTTATAGATTTCCTCTCCCATGCACTCAACAGAAAAACACTCTTTCAACTTATCTAAAAACTCAGCTTCAGTCAATCCATTCAAATCTTTTACTACACGATTGTAATCGATAATTGCTAATTGATCGTCAGGAAAATGAACAGCCATAAAATAGTTGTACTCCTCATCACCTGTATGATTTGGATTTTTAGCAGCAAATTCATCACCAATTCGAGCTGCTGCAGCTGTACGATGATGGCCATCGGCCACATAGGTTACTGGCACTTTGTTTGCAAATAAATTTTCCAACTCCTTATTGGTTTCAGTATTGTTTACAGGCCAAAAGTGGTGACCAAAACCATCCTCAGCTATAAAATCGTATTCTGCCTCCTCACTTTGTACAATTTTAGCAACAATAGCATCAATTTCAGGAACAGCTTTGTATGAAAAAAATACAGGTTCTAAATTAGCTTTCACATAACGGGTCAAAATCATTCGATCTTCCTCTTTGTCTGGACGAGTTAGTTCATGCTTTTTAATAACGCCATTTTTATAATCCTGACAAGCTGCATTGGCAACAATTCCATATTGAGTTCTGCCATCCATGGTTTGAGCATAGATATAAAATTTAGCCTCTTCGTCTTGAACCAACCATCCCTTTTCCTGAAACATTTTAAAATTAGCCACCGATTTTTCATATACTTCTTTCGAATGGACATCCGTGCCAGGAACGCAATCGATTTCGGCACGAGTTATGTGAAGTAAAGAGCAATCCTTACCCTCTGCCATTTCGGCTGCTTCCTCTGAATTCATCACATCATAAGGCAAGCATGCTAATTTTTTTGAAATTTCTTTAGGCGGACGCAAGCCCTTAAAAGGTTTTAAAATAGCCATCGTGATTGTGTTTAAGTTGTGTTTGTTATTTATGTTAAAAATAAGGAAATGTGATCCTGAGTAAAATTCACAATCACATTCCTCATTTATCCTTTTTGTTTATTTATTCACTCTAAATGTCTCGTCTCCTTTTTCGATGTAGTTTACGATTTGAGTAGCTCCAGCAATACCAGCATTAATATTAGCCTCTGCAGTTTGGGCACCCATTTTCTTTGGTGTAAAGAAGAATCTACCTTCAAATTTAGCAGCAATTTCATCCTTACAATCAGGAGCAATATCAGAAATATACACAAAGTCTTTACGTGCTTCCATCAACTTAACCAAACCTTCTTCATCAATCACCTCTTTACGGGCGGTATTCACAAGAACAGCTCCTTTAGGCATTTTATTCAACAGATCGAAATTGATCGACTTTTTGGTTTTATCGTTAGCAGGAATGTGCAGAGAAACATAGTTACAAGTGCTGTACAACTCTTCTACTGAACCTAAAACTTTTACGCCATCGGCTTCAATCGCTTCTTTCGCAACAAATGGATCGAAAGCATAAACATCCATTCCAAAACCTTTTGCAATTGCTCCTACGTAACGTCCTACGTTTCCATAGGCATGAATACCAATTTTCTTACCTCGTATTTCTACTCCGGCAGTACCATTGTAAGTATTTCGTGCTAAGAAAATCATCATTCCAAACACCAATTCAGCAACAGCATTTGAATTCTGTCCTGGAGTGTTCATGGCAACAATTCCTTTTTCGGTACAAGCTTCAAGGTCAATATTATCGTATCCAGCACCAGCGCGAACAATTACTTTCAATTTTTTCGCAGCTTCAATCACTTCACGTGTTGCTTTATCGCTACGAATAATCATAGCCTCAACATCAGCTACTGCGGCTATTAAATCTGCTTTATCAGTATAAGATTCCAACAAAACCAATTCGTAACCTGCACCTTCAACAACAGTTCTGATACTATCCACAGCAGCAGATGCAAAAGGTTTATCGGTTGCAATTAATACTTTTGTCATTTTATTTGATATTTGAATTATGAAAAAGATAAATAGTCATTCCCAGCCAAATCAAAATAATCCGAAAGACTAGTTTAGGAGTTCCTCGTACCGTGAATGAAAAAAACAGGAACTAGATTTTCCAATTCCTGTTTATTTATAGTGTTATTTAACGTGAACGTTTTTGAATTCTTTCATGCAGTCGACTAATGCCTGTACACTTTCTTTTGGCAAAGCATTGTAAATAGATGCTCGGAAACCACCAACAGAACGGTGACCTTTAATTCCAGACATTCCCTTAGACGTAGCAAATTCTAAGAAATCTTTTTCTAATTCCTTATATTGCTCTGTCATCACAAAACATACATTCATTATTGAACGATCCTCTTGATTAATTACCGTTCCCTGGAACATTGGATTGCTGTCAATTTCGTTGTAAAGAATGGCAGCCTTTTCATCGTTCCTTTTTTTCATGGCAACGACTCCACCCTGAGCTTTAATCCATTTTAATGTTTGCAAAGCTGCAAAAACAGGAACAACTGGAGGAGTATTAAACATTGATCCTCCCTTAATATGTGTTCTGTAATCGAGCATTGTTGGGATTTGGCGATCTACTTTACCCAAAATTTCGTCTTTTACAATCACGAAAGTAACACCTGCTGGAGCAAGGTTCTTTTGTGCACCACCATAAATTAATGCATACTTAGAAACATCAACTGGACGAGAGAAAATATCAGACGACATATCAGCCACCAAAGGAATATTCACGTCTAAATCTTCTTTGATTTCGGTACCATAAATGGTATTGTTTGTTGTAATGTGAAGATAATCCGCATCTGCAGGAATTTTGTATCCTTTAGGAATGTAGTTGTAAACGGTCTCTTTAGATGAAGCTACTTCTACCACTTCTCCAAAAAGATTAGCCTCTTTCTGAGCCTTATTAGCCCAAGCTCCAGTATTTAAATAAGCTGCTTTCTTAGCCATTAGGTTGTAAGGAACCATGCAAAACTGAGTGGATGCACCACCACCAAGAAATAAAACTGAATATCCCTCAGGAATACTTAATAATTCCTTAAACAAAGCAATTGCCTCGTCCATTACAGCAACAAATTCCTTGCTACGGTGAGATACTTCCATTACAGAGAGACCTGTTCCAGCAAAATTTTTAATCGCTTCAGCTGTTTTCTCAACTGTAAAATCGGGAAGAATTGATGGTCCTGCAGAAAAGTTGTGTACTTTCATTTTTCAAACGTTTTAAATTTTTGTATTATTCCATATCCTGAGGCAAATTTGCAAATAAAAATTTATTCTAAGATGATTTTACCTGTTAAAATGTGTATTTTAAAACAAATAATTCAACATCTTATCCCCCTTCGTATAGATTAATATTTACGTTCTGAAAAACAGAAAATTAACCCTCAGAAATTATTAGGTATAAATTCTATTACAAATTGGTGTTTATTCATTTTCGGTCAAACATATGAACCCTTATGAATAATTTTTGTGAATAGAATTTTAGTCATAAAAATTTAAATTTTTCAATTTAAATTCCCAACCATTTAAACCTCGCCAAAGATAAGAATTTATGTTGCAAATTACTCCTCAATCTCAGGATTAAAGACAAAAAAAGCAGATACATCTATATGCATCTGCCAATTTCCTATCTGAATATAAAACGCAATTATCCTTTGTAGAAAGGAATTTTTGTGATTTTAGCTTTAATAGCCTTATTTCTAACACGAATATAAATCTCTGTATCCAACTTATAAAAACCTTCTTTCACATAGCCTAGTCCTATTGCTTTACCTACCATTGGCGCCATGGTTCCAGAAGTAACTTCACCAATCTCATTTCCTTCGGCATCTTCAATTTTATAACCATGACGAGGGATTCCTCTTTCAATCAATTCAAAGCCTTTTAATCTACGCTTTGGTTTCTCTTGTTTTTGCTTTTCGAAAAACTCACGATCAATAAAATCATTTCCATCTACAAATTTGGTAATCCAGCCTAAACCTGCTTCAATAGGAGAATGCTCATCATCAATATCATTTCCGTACAAACAGAAACCTACTTCCAAACGCAAAGTATCGCGAGCGGCCAATCCGATGGGTTGAATTCCGAACTCTTTTCCTGCCTCCAAAACGGCTTTCCAAAGTTTAGCTCCATCTTCATTTGACACATAAATTTCACATCCTCCGGAACCAGTGTAACCTGTAGTTGAGAAAATTGCATTTTCGATTCCTGCAATATTCACTTTTTGAAAAGTGTAATATTCCATGTTTTCAATAGGGCGATCAACTATTTTTTGCATTGCCTTTAATGCGAGTGGTCCTTGCACTGCCAACTGACAAATTTCATCAGAAGCATTGTAAAGTTCAGTGCCCACTTTCAAACCCATTTCCTCGGCATTTTTTACACACCAATTCCAATCTTTTTCAATATTTGCAGCATTCACAACTAACAAATAAGTCTCACTATCCACTCGATACACCAATAAATCATCAACAATACCACCTTTTCCATTCGGAAAACAACTATATTGAACTTTCCCATCAGAAAGTGCTGCTACGTCATTTGTTGTAAGTTGTTGTACCAGACCAAAAGCTTTTGGACCTTTTACCCAAAATTCCCCCATATGAGAAACATCAAAAACGCCTAACTTCTCTCGAACACAAAGGTGCTCGTCTTTAATACCTGTATATTCAATCGGCATATTGTAGCCAGCAAATGGTGCCATTTTAGCACTCAATTCTTCATGAAAGCTAGTGAAAACAGTTCTTTTCATTTGTTTACGTATTTTAAGGCAGAATCTTGAGAAAATTCTATAAACATTAATATTTCCTCTAATGATTTACCTGAGAAAAAAGTTATTAAATTATGTTTGTGTTTGCTTTGCAAATGTAGAAATTTTTCTCAGATACCGTTTGCACCAGAGAATTAGTTTAGCGCAAAAGGTCTTCTTGCTATGCCCAATCGGATGCCTCCTTTAAATAGGACCACAAAGGCGTCCTTCACTCCGCAATTGTCTCTATACTTGGCTGCTTCTTTAAATGTTAAAAACCGACCAATAGTATATTTATGCCAATTTTCTACAAACAGATGTTCGACAACACCTTGTCCTTTGTATCGTTTGTAAATATCCATTGAATCCATTTTTTTTCTACTGGCAGCAATTTGCACTCGATAAACAAAATCTTCCTCAACCAATTTTTGTTTTATAGGGCTTGCACTAAGTTTGATAGTATCATTTTTGGCACTTACAATTTCAATGCTCCTGGAAACTTCAATTTCCGATTCCTGAATTTCTTCAACGCTTGGTTCTTGTGCGAGAGTAGACTCTTTTTTTATGGTTTCAATCTCTTTTTCCCTATAAATATCAAAACCTCCTTTTCCTCCACTTCGGTCGGATGCAAAATAAAATACACCTCCCTCATCTTCCCTATAAGTGATATCGTTATCGACACTATTAAGTGGGAAACCCATATTTCGAGGATTACCCCATGCTCCGTCTACCTCACGCTCGCAATAGAAAATATCATATCCTCCCATACTGTTGTGTCCCTTTGAACTAAAAAATAATTTATTACCATCTGGACTAATAAATACATCTCCCTCGTCATATTCTGTGTTAATATCACCACCTATATTCATGGGCTCTGACCATTTTGATTTGGAAATTCTCGTGCTATAGTAGATATCACACTCACCAAATCCTTCTTTTCGATCGCTCACAAAATAGATTTCATCTCCCGATTTAGGAATACTTGCTGAACTCTCCCGCGAATAGTTACTGTTAATAAATTTAAGTTCTTTGTCGATCGTCCATTTGCCTTTGACTATTTTAGCCCAAAACAAATCACCAAATCCAGACTTACTATTGTAAAATACAAACTGATTATCAGCAGCTTGAGTTAGTAATGTATAATTGACATTTCCACCAAGATTATTCTCTTCTTTCTTCACATGACTCCACAATTGCTCTTCTTTAGAAGATTTAAACAGATTTTCAAAATATTTTTGATCCTCAGGCGATCGATTCTCCCCATTCATTCCGCGTCGGGAACTAAAGAACAGATTTTTATCAATAATTTGTGGATTAAATTCATCAAATTCTGAATTAACACTTCCTTCGAGCATAACAACTTTCGGCCCACTCATGTTCTCGAGTAAAAATCGAGCATTTAGACATTCCTGAATGTGCTTATCGCAAATGGACAAAAGCTCGTTTTGTTCTTTATGATAACTAGATTTGATTAGTTCTTTATTCATTTTAAAGTGAACAATAGCCTTGGCAAAATTATACTGGTATTTGTAAGCCAAAGCAATCAAAAAATGAATATCCTCACTCAAATTAGGACGAAGAGATTGAGCAGAAAGAAGGTAAGGCAATGCTTCAGCTCGCGGACCTGCTATCAAATAGCACAAGCCAATATTATAATTCAACTCAGCATTGGCATCGTTTACTTCAAATGCACCTAAAAAAAGAGATAAACTCTGTACTACATATCCTAATCCTTTTTCATAAAGAGCACTTGCTTCTTTCACTTTCTCGAATGCTTGTTTTTGTGAAGGTTCACCTACCACAAACTCCGTTTTTTTTACAGCTAATAAATCCTGTCCCAAGGTATTACCAGAAATTAATAACACGAATAAAAAAACAGTAAGAGTAAACTTCCCAATCATATTATAATAAGTTAGTTAATGTATAGTAAAATTCCATTTTAACCATTTAACCAAATATTACGAAAGAAAAAATATTTTGTTGAGTTTAATCGCATTTATTAATTGTTCGCAGATTCAAACTTAAAATAATTATAATAAACAAATCTCTGTTAAACGCAAGGATTTAAAGCACTAAGGGAATAGCATAAGCAATAGGTAATTTGAAAATAAATTAGTATTATTGCATATGCAATAAATCTCATATTATTTACTATTTCGTATGATTTTTCATCGATAAAAATGGTTGAATTTATTGCGGAAAATAAATAGAAGTTAAATCTAAGTAGACATCTCAACCAAATGATTCAAGATGAAAAAATTACTGATTTATCCTATTTAAAGGAGATGTCGGGAAACGATAACGGTATTATTGTTGAAATGATAGATATTTTTTTGGAACAAATTCCTGAATTTGAAAACGAAATATCATCTCATTATAAAGCCCGGGATTGGCAGGAATTAGGAGCAATTGCCCACAAGGCAAAATCATCGGTTAGAACATTGGGAATGGAAACTACAGGAAAATGTCTAGAGCAATTGGAACATTTTTCCAAAGGAAATCTCAAGTTTGAACTACAGACAAAAAAAGAAAATGGGATTGAATTTAGTCTTAAAGATGAGAAGAATTGGTTGAATGTAAAAAACGAAAGCACCAACGACATCAAACTAGCTATAATCCCCAAATTAGTTGAGCAATTTTTAGCTCATTGTCCTATAGCTATTAAAGAACTAAAAAAAGATATGGACCAACTTTAATTACGAATACATTATCCTACAACTATGAATATAGAGACTAAACATGTAAACACTATCACCATAATGAAATTAGGTGATACTGATCGTTTGTATGCTCTTAATGCAAATATTGCTAAAGAGAAAATGAATGAAATTCTTAGTCAATCTAAAACCCAATTGGTTATTGATTTAGAAAAAATTAATTTTATTGACAGCTCTGGCTTTGGGGCTCTTCTATCTGCTCTTAAAACTTCAAAAGAACACAAAAGTTCTATCAAGCTTTGTAATATTAATCATGAAGTTATGGAACTCATAGAATTGATGCAATTGGATTCTATTTTTGATATTTTTCAAGATCAAGCCACCTGTGTAAATAGCTTTTTGTCAAAAGAATAGTTTGATTTTATGCCCAAAGCCTCGCCGAGTATACTAGTTGTTGACGACGACATAGTAATTCTTAAGTTTATTGAGTTTTCTCTAAAAGGCTTAGGATACCAAACTACTCTTGCAAAAAATGGAAAAGAAGCTATTGACAAATCGAAGAGCCAACATTTCGATTTAATTATATCAGATTTAAACATGCCATTAATGGATGGCAATGAACTTGTTAAAAGACTACGTCAAACACCAGAATATCGGCACACGCCTTTTATTTTCCTATCGGAAAACACCAAAGAAGAAACCTGGATTAAAAATTTAAATGATGGTGCTGATGATTTCATCACAAAACCAATCAAACAAAAGATTTTCATTTCGAAAATAAATTCTCATTTAAAAAAGGCAAACCTAAGAAAAGACATTCTTGACGGATCAAGAAAAGACAACATTAGCTACGAAAAAGGCAATCTTATTTATTGTGCAAATAGAAAGAAACCTTTCCCTCTTCCCAGGAAATACCTCAAAACAAATATTACAAGTGTTTATACAGGCTCTGATTTTTTCATGGCACTTCAAGACACTAACACTTGGGGTATTATCATAGACGACAAAGCTGATTGGGCACTGGAAATTTTGAATAAAATCACCGAGGTTGTTTCGAGTCACATACCACTAAACATGCTCATTAGCAAGTCTGATGACATGGATCAACTGGAGAAATTTTTGCAGTATAAAATCAGTAATTTACTTTTTAAAGATCTAAATCCAAAAATTCTTATTCACCAAATCAATTCCATTATACAACGAGAATCTGATCTTAAAAATAAGTACCTAAACGCACTTAACTCGGCAGCAAAAAGATCTCCAATTCGTTTCGAAAATGAATTTCAGGATACCATACAAGATTTCAACATTCAGATATTAAACGAACCTTACGACAAATTACCTGGAGGCGACTACTATGAAATTATTGATGTAGATCAGAACAGGAAAATAATTGTTTTGGGCGATGTGATGGGAAAAAAATGGGATGCCTGGTTCTTTGTTCCTGCCTATATTGCCTATATCCGAAGTACTATTAACTTTTTCATCAACCGACAAGAGCTTGACTTTGTTGAATCGCCTGGTAAATTTCTAGATATCATCAATGAATATCTTTTCAAAGACATTCAATTAGCCGAGGTATTCACCACCTTAAATATCATATCCGTTTGCACCACTTCTAATCAAATTAGTATTGCTTCAGCTGGCGCTTTGCGTCCTTTCTATTATAACGGAGTTGAAAAAACAATTTCACAACTAAATATTGTAGGAACACTATTGGGAGTTGTAAAAGATGGAAAATACCAGAGTCTAATTCAGGAATTTAACAAAGGTGATAAACTACTATTTTATACCGATGGATACACCGAAGCTATAAACGACAAAAATGGCGAAATGATTGGTGATGAAGCTATGTTTTACATTCTTGATGGTAACAAAGAAAAAGAAATCATTCTACCCAAAGATATTGAATGGGAACTGACGCATACTTACAATGTTTCAAAATTTGATGACGATCGCACCCTACTTTTACTTCAAAGAAATTAATCTAAAAGTTCCTTTTTCTGCATAGTTTTTTTCACTTTTGCAGCTAAACTCTGAAAAAATGCATTTGAACGAAATAATGGGATGGATGGGAAGCATTCTTTTTGCCATTTGTGCTCTCCCTCAAGTAATCCACACTTTTAAAACAAAAAAAACAGATGACCTGAATGAACTATTTTTATGGCTTTGGTTTTGGGGCGAAGTATTTACTCTTTGCTATGTTTTTATGGATGATATAGCGAACAAAATCTACCACATTCCACTATATTTCAACTATATATTTAACCTTCTTATGCTTTTTTATTTGGTTTACGCCAAATACACCTACAATTCAAAACCTACAGTACTAAACAAACTCAAAAAACAAATAAAACGATCTAATTAATTGTTTAATAAAGTGAGAAGAAATATTCAAACTTCTCACTTCTTACTACTCCTCTAGTGTCTTGAATATTTTTCCTTGATACGTTTTCTTATTTCAGATGAATCCTCTGACAATAGATATTTCCGGGTAGAATCGGGTAAAAAATCCATAACCTCATCAAGTTGATCTTCTCTGATTGCCTGTCGTATTTTTAATGCTGAAATGTAATTACCTTCACTCCCATCTGTAATTCTGGGAATCTCAAGCACCTCCACACCATTGCCTGGCAAATACTTAAGCATAGCCTCGTTATAAGCTGCTGTTACAGGAGAATACATTTCAGTCCCAACATATCTTCTGGTAATATTTAATATGGGTACAATGTAGTTCAAAAAGGTAATCACATCTAATTCAGCTTGCTTGGCCGCGATATCGCATTTTTTTTCATCCTTCAAAAAATAGCACGGGAAAATAGTCCCTGAAACAACATAATTTCCACCTTTAACCATAACCAGATTTTTGAGGTATCCTAAATCCTCTTGAATTAGGCGCCAGCGAATGTCAAAGGTAAACGAAGAACGATCCTCCTCCACAATAAACAGGTAAACCAAACGGTTTTCGGCACAAGCCTTTTCAATTAGAAATTTATGTCCCTTGGTGTATGGATTGCAATTTACGACAATGGATGCAATACTCCCGACATTTACTTCCCGTTTTATGGATCGAAGATACTCCTGATAAGTTCGAATATTTTCGTAACCAAATTCCAAAACCGAAAACAGGGGTTCTGCGGTTGCAATTTCAGTAAAACCCAAACCTTTAAAAACCTCGAGGTTACGTGGTTTTGTGTATACAAAAATATGTTTATGCTCCAAAATAACGAGCTCGATTAAATGTGTTACAATTTGAGCAAAGGCAGCACCTTCGCGAAATTTGGGGCAAACAGCTACGTATTTAAGCACTCTACCTTTAAACGATCCCGTGCCAATCACCTCTGAATTCAAATTGTAAAGAATCATAGTATAATCAACATCTTCTGGATTGAAATCAAACCCTAAAATTTCTAAAAATTCCGAGACCAACTTAATATCAAAGGGATTATTCAAATCCAAAGATTCTTCCCTGTAATCTGTATTCTCAACTCCCATCCTTATTTGCGTTTATGTAAGTATTTGTTTGTGTTTTCTGTGTTCTACGATTTCAAGATTCAATAACAAACACCCTACAAAAAACAAACATTTCGATCAACATATTATGAACAATGTTTATTTTAAGTAGAAGCATGATAAATGTAATTTATTAATCAATTTTGATTCGTAGAAATAGCCATTGATTTGTATTTTTTATTTACCATGAAAATAAAATAGGAAACTGCAAGCAAGTCGGCCGAACCTCCTGGCGATATGCTGGTTTTCTGGCAATAGTCTATCAATTTCTGATAACTTAACTGAAACGACTCTCCTTCATGTTTATGAAATGCCTCTAAAGCAAGACTCTGTAGTTCCTCCAGCACATTTTCTCCTTTTCGATACAAAATATTACTATCCTTATTGTGTGCAATTAAAACAAGAAGTGTCTGAGTAAGACCTTTTTGGATAAACTCATCGGTTTCACACTTTGTATTTTCAAAATAAGAGGTTAATACGGGAATTGCATACTTAAAAACACAAGGAAGACCAGCTTGAATTTCTCCCCGAATGCCTTTTCCTTTTTCTCCAAATTTTTCGAAACACACTTCTCCATGTGTTTTTTTATTTGAATACAGTTTCTTTCCTAATTCATTTTCCACCAAATCTCCATTCAATTCCTTTATTAAATGAACAAACGAGAGATAAGAAAAGTTGCGGTTTTTAATCAGATAAGCACAAGAAAACAACGAGAACCCTATTAAAAATATAGCGCCTTTATGCGTATTTACATCATTGGTTTCACTAAACATATCCTCCTCCATCTGCAAGCCAATCTGTCTTAATTTTGGCAATGCTTCTCTACTATTGGCTGAAGAAAAATCAAATCCAAATTCAGCAATTTCCTTAAAATAAACAGAAATAACAGCACTCGAATTTAAAAACACAGTAAAATCCATATCAGAATGAGAACCATTAGAAAAACGATCTACCAAACCCGGTTTTGGCGACAAAGCCACTTCGTGGAGAAGGGCTTTCAGAGCAAAGGCTGACAAATCTTTACACAGCCTATTCTTTCTTCTACTTTCTAAAAAGATAGTAAGATCTTGCTCAATAATTTGTCTCATTTCTGCAAATTCATGAGTTTGCATCCTCATGCAATAAACCGCTGGATGTTGGTTACAGAAATAACAATTTTTAGCTTTCCCAGATGATATTGGATTCCCCTTTTCATCAGTAATATCAACATCCAGGAGCCTGCCTAAGCTATGTTCACTTTCGAATTGCTCGCTAATTTCTTTTAAGTTATCAGCTGATATTTTCTGATTGGGCACAGATACCAAATAAAAGTCGCCTGCTGCATCCGAACGATTTATTTCACTTTCTGGATCAATTACAATTCGATGAGAGAGCAAAAAGCGTTTCAAATCCGATAAACACTCCTCAAAAAACGAATGAATCAATTCATTAGATTTTGGAATTCCAGGAATATTCACTGTTAAACTAATAGAATAATCTCCCTCACCAGCCATCATCAATCTTTCCTGAGCACGACTCTCTTTGGCTTTTAAAATATTCTTCACAACTATCTCCATTGGGATCAGTTCCTATTTAAATACACCCCAAAAGTAGTAAACAATTAGGGTGTAAACTATATGATTTGAAAAGTATCTCTTTTACACAAGATTTGTCACATTATATATTACGTCGATAATGGTTCCATCTCTGTATTCAACTAAAGCAACAATTTTATCTCCCAATTGTTTTTCGGCCGGAATTCCGGTCATCATTTCAACTTCAGCTTTCAGATCGCAAATATCAACGACTTTAACTCCTGCTTTTTTAAGGGCAGCCGCCAAATTTGGTTTCGAAGGATTCACACACACACCTCTCTCGGTAACAATAACATCCACACTTTCTCCAGGGGTTACCACCGTATGAACACGATCTTTTACAATTGGCAATCGTCCACGAAACGAAGGACAAACAACAACGGTTAAATTCGCTCCTGAAGCAGTATCGGAGTGTCCTCCTGATGCTCCTCTAATTTCTCCGGATGCCCCAGTTATTACGTTTACATTGAAATCAACATCCACTTCAAGTGCACCCAATACCACCACATCTAATTTATTGGTCATCGACCCACAATTATTTGGATTTGCATACTGATCGCAAGTAATTTCGATGTGATTCGGATTGTTTAAAACAGAGGTACTTACAGCCGCATCGAACGACTGAACATCAAAAATAGAATGAAAGAGACCTTCATTCAACATATCCACACCATAAGAGGTTACCCCTCCAATCATAAAACTGCCAATAATTTCTTTCCGCTTCATATCTTCGCGAAGAAATTTAGCCACAGCCAAAGAAGCTCCTCCAGCTCCAACCTGAAAAGACATTTCATTTTTAAACAAGCCAGAATGTTCAATTACGGTTGCCGCAATTCGTGCAATACGCAAATCCATTGGCGAAGTAGTTATACGCGTTGTTCCGGATGCAATTTTTGTGGCATCACCAATACTATCTACTTTTACCACATAATCGATAAAATGCTGACGAATGGTACAAGGAACGCAAGGATAATCAACCAAATTATCTGTAACTATAATCACGTTTCGAGAATAACGAGCGTCAATATCTGCATAACCCATGGAACCAAATGCAGATGGACCATGTGCACCAGTAGCATTACCTTCCTCATCGGCGGCAGAAGCTGCTAAAACCGACAAATCAGGTTTAATTCTGCCCGTTAAGAAATCCCGTACACGCCCTCCGTGTGAATGAATTATTGCTGGATATTTTAATTTTCCCAAAGAAATTGCATCTCCCAATGCCCCTCTAATTCCTGATGAAAAGATTCTTGTAATCATACCTTTTTCGACATAAGGAACCAAACCATCATGAGCCGAAGTTAACGAAGAAGAGGCTAATGTGATATCCTTAATGCCCATGGCATCAAGAATTTCTATGGTTTTCATAAGTACGCCATCACCACCTCTTAAATGATGGTGAAAAGTAACAGTCATTCCGTCGAATGGATTGCATTTTTTTATGGCTACTTCCAAATTTGAACAAATTTTAGAAGCATGGGGTTTTTTTGCTTTTAAAGTTCGGGAAATATTAGTCGCCGGAACTTCATCTTTAATAATACTTTCCCATACTCCCTGGTAAGGAACTAGTTTTCCTAGCCCTTCTATATATTCAGGAATTTCAACTCCTATTGCATTTTTCATTTGTCTACTTATTTACGAATCCACATCTATAACTAACAGGCATGATTTTCAATCTCCTTTAAATCGATATTTGCATATTCTAAAACGGTAATTGCTCTTTGCACAACAGGAGCATCAACCATTTTACCATCGATGGCAAACACACCGATTCCGGCTTTTTTATTCTTATAAAACTCGGAATAAACCCGGTACGCTTTACGGATTTCATTTTCGGTTGGATTAAAAACCTGATGAACAACATCGACCTGACGCGGATTAATAAGTGCTTTACCTGCAAAACCAATTTTCTTGATGTATTCCGTTTCTTCACGTAAACCTTCATTATCGTTTACATCAGCAAAGATGGTATCCAGAACATCTAAATTGTTAGCTTTTCCTGCCATTACAATTCTTTTTCTGGCGTAATCAATTCCAACACCATCAGGAGTTTTTATAATCCCCATGTCAGCAGTTAAATCCTGCCCTCCTATTGTAATAGCGTCAATACGAGGATCCGCTGCTGCAATATCATAAACATTGGCAACTCCTTTTGCTGTTTCAATCATAACATGAATTGTCATGCTTGGATTTTCAATGCCATTTTCCTTTTCGATGCGACGAACTTCCGCCATAAATTCCTTCACATCTTCAACTGTTTCGGTTTTAGGAAATCGAATATTATCGGGCTGCAAAGGTACAATCTCCTTTAAGTCGGCTAAACAAAAAGGCGTGTGAAAATTATTAACACGAACGCACACTTCCGTATCGTAAAAATTAACTGTTTTTAGCATATTACGAACGAGAATTCTTGCTGCATCTTTTTGATTTAAGGCTACCGCATCTTCCAAATCGAGAAGAACAGCATCGCAACCGTAAACGCCTGCTTGCTGAATCATTGCCGGATTATTACCGGGAATGTATAACATTGATCGTCTTTTTTTCTTGGCCATTACATGGTTCCCTCCTGAATACCTAAAGATCGTTTAACTGCTGATTCAACTCGAGCTTCTATTGTTTGTGTTAATGCTCCTTTGTCTTTTGCAATAAGGTGCAAATCGCGAACTTTAAGCTTATCGAGCACTTGGTTTATTGTTTTTTTAATATCCTTTTCGAACTGTAACATTACAGTAGAAGAAATATCAACTTTGCGGCCAGCATTTTTCTCAAGAGGCTCGATCAAAATCATGATGTCGCTTGATTCAAATGTTCCAGCTTGCGCTTTAAACTTGGGTGTCATTGTTGGTAGATATTTATTAATTTATCCTGTCTGCTCTGAATTATTTAGTAATACAAATTTTAAGGTCTTTCGATACAATTCAAAGCACTTTCGCCTTTTTTTCCCTGTTACTATCGATGTTTAAAAACAGGAAATGGAAACGATTGCAAATCAGACTGTTGTTAAATAGCTAAAAGATCGTAAGTATTTCTTTTCCTTATATTTCCCTCAAAAAACAAGCTTTAATTCGCTAATTTTGCTATGAAATTTATTATGGCTCTACTTTTTACCTCTTTAAATAAAAAATAATTGTGAAATTCATTAAAAAAAAGACCCTGTTTATTAAAAATAAACAGGGTCTTTTTTTTAATGAATTTAAAGGAAAATACACACTTTTCTATTACGTCATATTTAATGCAGCAAATAAGTCTAATTGCTTCCTTTTTTAACGCGCTCCAACCAAAGAAACAGATGATATGGTATCTCCCATACCAACTAATGTGACTGGTTTTTCAATCAATATAGTTGGAACAGCGATCAAATCGAACTGATCGTTGCTGCATAAACCTGTTTCTAATAATTGATTTTCTCCAAAATAAGTAGTTGCTGTTTTTTGAAGATCGGATAGTTCCTGAAGTCCAACTTCTGATACTTGATGATCTTTAGCCCAAAGCAATACTTCTTTTTGATCTAAAGAACCTGTTCCGGCTTTTGCTGCAGCTACAGTAGCTGCCAATTGCATTCCGTTTCGGTTCTGAATGGGTGACACTTTGCAGTTTTTAGTTTGCAGAGTAAGATACAAACCAAACATATGCAATTGCATTCTGGAACATTTTGTGTATTCGTATATTTTTAACATTCCCTCGAAAAGATTCGAACTATTGGTATTTTCTTCACATTTTATCGCCAATTTTTCTTCCCCAATTACCTCTAAAATATCGATTAATTCTCGCTCATTAAAACCCAAGCTATCCACTTTTTCTACCAAACTATCCATTAAATGTTTACGAATTAGTTTATCCTGAGTGGAGGCAACTTCGAGGTGAAGAAAGCTATTGGGACAAGACTCTCTCCATTTTTCTATGATTTTCTTCGACTCATCGATTCGATCGGCTCCCTTAGATCCATCCTGAAGTTTTTCGTGTAACATTTGATATCCCGAAAGGATGATGTATTCAGGATTAACATCGTTTTGAGCCATTCTATTTGCAAAATTCTTATCGATATGCAATTTGAAATTCAAAGGATCGTAAGTCGCTATAAAACGATTTGCCTTGGGACAAACAAAGGTTTCTCCATTTAATTGTATGCTATCTCCTTTATCAAATTCAATGATCCAATGAATTAGAGCCAAATCAGAGGAGCGATCGACCTTAGAAGCCTGTTTAATGTCACCATTTTGATCGGTGGTAAGCAAATTTGGTAGATCTAGAAACAATTTTGCTTGGTCTTTGGGAGCTGATGCACAATGCACAAAAACGGAATTAACCCCACAAACAGCCATAACATTAGCTACAATACCGCCTTGGCCCCCCATCTGCATTTTATCGTAACCTACATTTTTATTTAACCATTCAAAAACATCAACATCTTCTATCAACCACTCTTCGGCAATTCCATTTTTAAAGCAATTCAAAAATCCTCGTATGGCATCTTCGTTAGAAGTAATACTATTTTCGCCTTCCCCAAGAATAAGTTTTGTATTTAAACTATTATCAGCAATTATCTTCTCTATTCCTTTGCCATTTACTTTAATCACGGCATCAACATTGGCGTTAAAGGCACTAATTAAGCCATTAATTTCGCCCATTTTATTCAATTGGTCAGGTGCTGTTTTATAATGTTCAAGCCACTGGGCTTTTAATTTAGTAAAAGACATAAGATGGTATTTTTGAGTTACAAGTTGAATTCTTCAATTCTATTTAATCAACAAAATAATACAATAAAATTTCAATAATTTAAAATCGCTATATAAAAGTGACAAAAAAAGAATGCAATGGTTTGAAATTACTAAAAAAATAAAAAAAACCTGCAGGAACGAATCCTTACAGGCTTTATATAAAACTTTTAAAACTTACTTTTTGATCTCATTTTTAAATGATAGTAGAGTGAGCAGGATTTTTAATTGCACCTACTTTCTCTTTTTACACCTTCGCTTCTCTATTTTGAAAAACCAATTCTCCATTTTTCACATCCAGCAGAATATGTTGATTCGACACAATAGTCTCTGATAAAATTTGCTTAGACAATTCATTTAATACTTGTTTTTGCAGTACTCTTTTTATAGGTCTGGCACCAAACTGAGGATCGAATCCAATATTTCCTAAATAATCCACTGCTTCTTCGCTCAAATCGATATGAATTTCATTCTTCAACAGCATTCTTTTTATCATTTCGAATTGCAAACGAACAATTTGTTTCACCTCTTCCCGATTTAACGGAGTAAATACAATGGTTTCATCAATACGATTTAGAAACTCAGGACGAATTGTTTTCTTTAGCAAATTCAGTACTTCTTCGCGAACTTCCACAAGCAACTCTTCTTTATTTAGCTCTGTTATTCTAGCAATTTTTTCCTGAATAAGATGGGAACCAACATTTGAAGTCATGATCACGATTGTATTTTTAAAATCGACCACACGTCCTTTATTATCGGTTAAACGTCCATCATCAAGCACTTGCAACAGAATATTAAAAACATCGGGGTGAGCTTTCTCAATCTCATCGAGCAAAACCACCGAATATGGTTTCCTACGAACTGCCTCTGTCAATTGACCACCTTCATCGTATCCTACATATCCCGGAGGCGCTCCAATCAATCTCGATACAGAATGCCTTTCCTGATATTCAGACATGTCGATACGCGTCATGTGGTTCTCATCGTCGAATAAAAACTCGGCCAATGCCTTTGCCAATTCTGTTTTACCCACTCCTGTGGTTCCTAAAAAAATGAATGAACCAATAGGTCTTTTGGCATCTTGCAAACCAGCTCTACTTCTTCTAACAGCATCGGCAATTGCAATTATAGCTTCGTCCTGGCCAACAACTCTCTTATGAAGTTCATGTTCCAAGCCAAGCAATTTTTGACGTTCACTTTTAAGCATTCTGTTTACAGGAATTCCAGTCCAACGCGAAACCACATAAGCAATATCTTCCATTCCAACGACCTCTTTAATCATGGCATCGGAATTCTGATTGATTTTCAACTGCTCACTCAACTCCTTAATTATCTCTTCAACCTCCTTTACTCTTCCGTAACGAATTTCGGCAACTTTGGCATAATCTCCTTCTCTTTCAGCTTTCTCGGCCTCATATTTCAAATTCTCTAGCTCTTCCTTATTCTTTTGAATGCCATCGATAACTTCTCGTTCGGCTTCCCATTTGGCTCGATAACGATTTCTTTCATCGTTTAATTCTGCGATTTCTCTGGATAAATCTTCAACTTTTCTTTTATCTCCTTCCCTCTGAATGGCCATGCGTTCAATCTCCAATTGCTTGATACGTCTTTCGATCTCATCCAATTCTTCAGGCAAGGAATTCATTTCCAAACGAATTTTTGCGGCAGCCTCATCAATCAAGTCAATAGCCTTATCGGGTAAAAAACGATCGGAAATATAACGTTGCGAAAGTTCTACCGCAGCAATAATCGCCTCATCTTTAATTTGTACCTTATGATGATTTTCATAACGTTCCTTTAATCCTCTCAGAATTGAAATTGCGCTTAAAGTATCTGGTTCATTCACCATTACTTTTTGAAAACGTCTTTCCAAGGCTTTATCTTTCTCGAAATATTTCTGATATTCATCAAGAGTTGTAGCTCCAATAGCACGCAAATCGCCTCGAGCAAGAGCAGGTTTTAAAATATTGGCGGCATCCATAGCTCCTTCGCCTTTTCCAGCTCCAATAAGGGTATGAATTTCATCAATAAATAGAACAATTTCGCCATTGGCGTCAACCACCTCTTTCACTACTGCTTTTAAACGTTCCTCAAACTCTCCTTTGTATTTTGCACCTGCAATAAGAGCACCCATATCCAAGGAAAAAACCTGTTTATTTTTCAAATTATCAGGCACATCACCTTTTACAATTCGATGAGCCAAGCCTTCGGCAATAGCCGTTTTACCAACTCCTGGTTCTCCGATTAAAATCGGATTATTCTTCGTCCTTCGCGATAAAATCTGCAGAATCCTACGAATTTCCTCATCTCGACCAATTACCGGATCCAATTTGCCATCCCGAGCTCGTTCATTTAAGTTGATGGCAAATCTTCGCAAAGAATCGAAAGTATCTTCTGCTGTTTGAGAATCCACTTTTGCTCCTTTTCTTAGCTCTCCAATGGCTATTTTGAGGTCTTTCTCATTGATCTGATTATCCTTTAATAAATTAAAAATTTGATCTTTTCCTTTTAAAAGACCTAACAATATGTGCTCAAGGGAAACAAACTGATCGCCCATTTGCTTTGAAAAGGTAGTCGCAGCCTGTAAAGCTGCGGTAGCTTCTCTCGATAAATAAGGCTCTCCACCAGTCACCTTTGGATAACTTTCCAAAATACGATCGAGCACCGCTGAAAATTGTTCTACATTTACCCCCAACTTCTTGAACAGAAAACTGGAAATATTCTCTCCTTCCAACAAAACACCTTTTAAAATGTGTCCTGTATCAACGGCCTGTTGCTGCTTACCAGAAGCAATCTGGAAAGCTTTTTCGATAGCCTGCTGCGATTTAATTGTAAAATTGTTATAGTTCATGATTTTGAATTTACACTTTCTTATTGCACAAGAATAGATATTAGTGTGCATTTCGAACTTAAACTAGCAAAAGATCTACCAATTTTTTAAACCAAGCATAAAACGGTAAGTATGTCGCAGTAAAAATAAAAAACACAGTCATTCTGACACACTTCCAGCAACTTACCTGAAAAAATTTCCGATCTATTAGTAAACAAATAAAAAAGCATAAGGACATGTGGATATTTATATATATTTACTAAAAATCATTAAAACAAATATTATTATGAAAGCAACAACAAGCTGGACAAAACAAACAACCTCTATAGCTACCAACCATAGAGGACATGAGGTGATTCTAGATCTTCCAGAAGAAAAAGGAGGTGTAAATCATGGTGCAACCGCATTGGAATTGTGTTTAATGAGTTACTCTGGTTGCATAAACACAATATTCAATATGATTGCTCAAAAAATGAGAATTGAATTTACGGCTCTTGAAGTAGAAACAACTGGGGAACAAAACAATAACGCCCCAACATTTACCCATATCAACATAGAGTTAAGAATAGATTCTGATGCTAGTGATGTGAAAATTCAGAAATGCCTTGACGAAACCTTAAAAACTTGCCCTGTAGGAATTCTTTTTCAGCAAGCAGGAGTAAAAACGATCTATAAAATTATTAAAATGGAAAATGCATAAGCATCCCCTACTAAAGAACTTCTAATCCCTTGCCAAACAAGGGATTTTTTTTGCACGCAAAAGTATTAACAAATCGTTAACGCCATCACAAGCAAATACTTAGTTGAATATTGAAAAATTAAAGACTTCTTTGTATTATATTTTATTGAAAACATTTAAGCGCATGAAAAAATTATTAGTAGCAAGTTTATTACTCATTAGCATTACGAGTTTTGGTCAGGATTTAAAAAGTAAGATTTTAGAAGGACAGAAAGCGCCTATGTTTAAGGCTGTAGACCAAAACGGAAAAACAATCTCGAGCAAAGAAATCTTAAAAAACGAACAACTAATTTTGGTATTCTACCGTGGTCAATGGTGTCCATATTGCAACAAACAGTTGTCTCATTTGCAAGATCACATTAGTGAATTTAAACAAGCTGGAGCTAGATTAATAGCAATATCACCAGAAACACTTGTAGGAATTGAAAAAACAATTGGCAAAACTAATGCAGAGTATTCTATTCTTCATGATGAAAACAACAAAATCATGAAACGATATGGCGTTGATTTTGTGTTGCCTCAAAAAACACAAGAAAAATACAAAGAATATGGAATTGATTTAACTATTGCTAATGGAAATGATGAACAAATTCTTCCTGTTCCTGCCACATATGTTATCGGAAAAGATGGAATCGTAAAATACGTTCAATACGATCCTAATTACAAAAATCGCTCGAATGCAGAAGAAATTTTGAAGCATTTGTAAATCAATTTTACAGATAAAATGGTCATTATGCAGAAGCTTAATGACCATCTTTTTATCCTGAAAAGGAACTCTTCCCTATTCTTTAAATAATCCTTTTGTTGTAAATTCTATAATTTCTTGGCGACATATTGAAATGCTGTTTAAACACACGATAGAAGTATCCTATATTTCCGAAACCACAGTCTGAAGCAATTATTTTTACTGAAGAATCAGTCATCACTAATAATTGTGCGGCATATTTTATTTTTGCCTGATTCATTGTATCCGTTAAGGTTTTTCCAGTATTCTTTTTTAAAATACGATTACAATGATCGAGGGATCTATTTGTTAAAGACAAGAAACCATCTACTCCTTGTTTAAACATAACTGGAGAATTATAATTTTCCAAAGCAGATTTAAGCCAATAAGGCATTTCAGAATCTAAACTTTCGTAGGACGGCTCAAGAATTTCAAAAATAATAAGGAGTAATCGATCCAAATGAATATTATTCTTTGTTTGATTAATCATACGATCCACTTTTCCACTTAACAAAGACAACTCATCTTTGGGAATCCGAAAACTAAATGGCAAATGGCTTTTATTCCAAAAATAAAAGTTTGTATCTGCAAAATATCTCGATCGAAAGTAATCTAAAGTGCTAGTTTTAAATGCCAGATTGGTAATTGTTAAACCCTTGATCGCCGATTTTGCAATAAAAGTATGCTTATCTTTTGGTCGAATAGTGCATAAATAACCTGGTGAAATATTAATTTTATCTCCATTGATCAAATGAAAGCCTTCTCCTTCTTCAATCCAGAAAATCTCTGCATAGTCATGCGTATGCATATGAAGATCTCCATTTGAATGCAAGGTTATTCGCGCTAGATGAAAGGCTTCTTTTGGATCGGCAAGAAAAGAATCTAAATAAAATTTCATAGTATCTTTTATAGATTTGCTCATTCCAAAATAGCATTTTTATTCAAAAAAAAGAGCTGAATTAAAAAACAGCCCAATCAAAAATATAATTTCCAAGTTTAGTTCAAACCCAAATTTTTCTTCAGTTTATCAGAATCGAATGATTTTTTAGCAAATGGATGCGCTTCGGTGTTGAACACGTAATCATCCAAATTAAATTCTCCTGTTTCTTCAGTAAATGTCAAATACAAATACTTCATTGTCTCTGCAAAGAAAAAGGTTGGCATGTAGTCTTTCTTTTCCATTGTTCTCACATCTTCAACTGATGAAAACGCCACATCTGTTCTACAATACTTTTTGATATCATACCAATATTTATCGACCATATTGTAGTACTTCTTCTTGCCCGTAATGTGATATAAATAGTATGCCGATTCAATAATTTCTGGATTTAAATCGTAAACAGGATAAGTTGGTTCTCCCCGTTCGTAATCGTAAATCATAGGTTCTAAACCATACTTATTCCATAATCCATTCCAAGTATTCTGCGTTTTCTCAGCTCTTTTTATATCTCCATCTAAAGCCAAAATCGACGGAAAGAAAGCATCGTATAAGGTTACAATACTCGCAAATTGTCTTCCACTGTGAGGATCGATACAATCTCTTACGCCAGTAATCATATTAACACGACCATACCACAATGTGGAATCGCTTTCCTCGGCAACATGTTTATTAATAGCTTCAATACTTTTGTTCCACATTTTCCGAGAATCCTTATCGCCAAAAAGAGACATACTTTTATACAAGTACTCATAATATGAATCTGCTCCAGCACAAATATGTGAATGATCGTTCAGCCACTTTCCCGTTTCTACATCAATTAAATCAGCAACCAAATTCAATTCAGATCTACGCTCCCAAACCGCCATATTGGCTTTTTTAGCTGTTTGATAGTAAACTGGATTTCCTGTATAGTAACTCAAAATTCCCAATTCGAACATATAGGAAGCAGCTTCGGCCAAATTGATTTTAGCTCCTTTGGTTTCACCAGTTTTCAGATTTACCCAATAGTAAGGTAATCCGGTTGGTGAATCGAAAGCCTTCAACATTCTTTGTCCAAAATCCTCAGCTTTTTCAAGAATTTCAGGTTTTGGATTGTATTCGTACATGGCCAATAAACCACCCATTATTCGAATATTAACTTCAAAAGTTTTTACGAATAAATCTTTATCCCAACTAATGCTGTCCAATAAATAATCTTCAACTTCTTTTGCTTGTTCATCTAAACCCATTACTTTCATTGTGCTATAGGCATCAATTGGTGAAATGTGCAATGATTCCTTATACCAATCTTGATATGATTTAGAAAGTGGTAGTAGTACATCGTGTCCCCAAGCATAC
>NZ_JBFHJW010000039.1:0-39945 GCF_041595635.1 Labilibaculum sp. | reverse complement strand
TTTTTGTTGATCAATACCTATTTGCTTTTCGTATTGGCATTGGTAATTATACATAAAATGATTCCTTTAAAATGGAAAAACTGGGGATTTATTTGTAGCCATTTAGGACTTTGGATTACGGTATTTGCAGCCGGATTAGGATCTGGAGACCTTCAGCGATTGCGCATGGATTTGTACGAAAACCAAATTGAAGGAAGAGCCTATAACGAACAGGGAAAGTACATCGAACTGCCATTAGCCATCCGATTAAACGATTTTCAGATTGAAGAATTTCATCCTAAAATGGCAGTTGTCGAAAACGAAACAGGAATGCTTTACGAAGCCAGCAAACCTTCCCTAATCATGATAGAGGATCAGCTAAGATGCCAACTTCACAATTGGAAAATACAGGTGGAAGAATTTTACCAGACATCGGGTCGGGCCGGAGAAAGATACTATCGGCTTTCCGATTTGGGTGCGGCACCAGCTGCAAAGGTGAAAGTGATTTCAGCTCAGGATAGTGTAGAGGGATGGATCAGTTGTGGGAGTTTTAATCGTACGCACGAATCCCTGAAAATAGACGATCGTTTTTCTTTAGTTATGACTGTTCCTGAACCCAAACGCTTCTCTTCTGATGTTACAATTTTCACCCCTGATGGAAATAAACAGAATGAAATTATCGAAGTTAATAAACCCTTTACGGTGGATGGATGGAAGATCTATCAGTTAAGCTACGATGAAAAAATGGGAATTTACTCCACTAAAAGTATTGTAGAAGTGGTAAAAGATCCTTGGCAAATTTTTGTGTACATCGGTGTTTTTATGATGATGATCGGTTCGGTTTACCTATTTTGGCGTGGGAATAAAGTTGGAAAATCTCACCAGGAAAAATAGTGTTGAAAGCGGTATTTAGAAATGCGAATTAAAAGATTTTAATGATGATATGGACTCATTTTTTATGGGCTGCAGGACTTAGTGCAAGCACATGGTTATTGGCAATGCTTATTCCCAAACGGGAGTTGCTTCGCAATGCGCTTGTTCTTTTGGGAATTGCGAGCCTAGCCTTTTTTATTGGTTTTCTGTGGGTGAATTTAGAACGTCCTCCTTTGCGAACTTTGGGTGAAACACGTTTGTGGTATGCTTTCTTTTTGCCACTAATTGGTTTTATTACCTATTATCGATGGCGCTACAATTGGATGCTTTACTATAGTTTGGCTTTGTCGCTTTTGTTCTTGTTTATTAATTATTTGAATCCTGATAATTTTTCAAAGACCCTAATGCCTGCCTTGCAAAGTCCCTGGTTTGTGCCTCATGTGGTGGTTTATATTTTTGCCTATGCATTTTTAGCAGCTTCCTCTTTAGTGGCAATAAGAGGCTTGTATCAGGAATACAAAGGAGAATTACAAGCTAAGGTAATGCTCATGGCCGATAATTTGGTCTATTTAGGTTTTGCCTTTCTGACTTTAGGATTGCTTTTCGGAGCTTTGTGGGCAAAGGAAGCCTGGGGGCATTATTGGACCTGGGATCCGAAAGAAACTTGGGCATTTATTACCTGGTTGGGGTATTTGGTCTATATTCATCGCCGGCATCATCTGCCTTCAAAGTACAAATCTTCTTTATGGATTTTGGCGCTTGCTTTCGTGATATTATTGATTTGCTGGTTTGGTGTGAATTATTTGCCATCAGCACAGTTTAGCGTTCATACTTACAGTCAGCAGTAGTAGGGAATAAAAAAAACGCCGTTTCGATCTGAAACGGCGTTTTGTTGTATATTGATTTCTGCTTAGGCTTCAATCTTATGAAGAACCATTTTCTTGGCCACTTCAATCGCTTTTTCAATGCCTTTAGGATCTTTACCACCTGCTGATGCAAAGAAAGGCTGTCCGCCTCCGCCACCTTTAATTTCTTTAGCAGCTTCACGAATAATGGCTCCGGCATTCAGGTCGTACTCTTTCACCAGATTATCCGAGAACATGATGGTGATGTTTGCTTTTCCATCTAAATCGGCACCCGAAATAAATATAAGGTTGGCAACTTCTCCTTTCAGTTGGAAGGCAATATCCTTAATATCGCCAGCACTGGTAGCACTAACGGGTTCTGCAATAATGTTAACATCATTCGTTACCGAGATATTTCCTTTCAGGTTATTCTTAACGATTTTTAAACGTTCCTTAATAAAACCATCCAAATCTTTCTTTAAACCTGAGTTTTCATTCATCAAATCAGTAATATTTTTAATCAGATTCTGATTTGATTTGAAGATGCGTTCAATATCCTTTAAGGTATTCAACTTATCGTTGATGAATTGTTCTGCTTTTACAGCAGTAATAGCTTCAATTCTTCTAACACCAGCGGCAATAGCACTCTCTTGAGTGATTTTGAAGAATCCAATTTGTCCGGTAGCTTCAGCGTGAGTTCCTCCGCAAAGTTCTACCGAATCGCCAAATTTGATCACGCGAACCAAATCGCCATATTTCTCTCCAAACAAAGCCATTGCTCCCAGGCTAACTGCTTCGCTCATTGGGATATTGTTTTTCGTATCGATGGAAATATTTTCACGAATCTTCGCATTTACTATTTCTTCTACTTTTGCAATTTCTTCCTCGCTTAGTTTTTGAAAGTGAGAAAAATCGAAGCGCAAATGATCCGGATTTACCAGCGATCCTTTTTGTTCCACATGCTCTCCTAAAACTTCTCGCAATGCATGATGCATTAGGTGAGTAGCAGTGTGATTGTTGGCTGTTAAGGTTCGTTTGCTGTTGCTAACAACGGCTTTAAAAGTAAGGGTAGGATCTTTGGGTAGCTCTTTGGTGATGTGAACAATCAGTCCATTTTCTTTTTTTGTATCGTTAATGGAAATTTTTTCTCCATTGGCTTCGATATAACCAGAATCACCAACTTGTCCGCCGCTTTCTCCATAAAAAGGAGTTAGGTTAAAAACCAATTGGAAAAGCTCTTTCCCTTTGGCTGATATTTTTCTATAACGTGTAATTTTTACATCGGCAGTTAGGTAGTCGTATCCTATAAATTCCTCAACATCATCTTTTACAATTTCAATCCAATCACCAGTATCAACCGAAGTAGCCGAGCGAGAGCGATTTTTTTGAGCTTCCATTTCGTCGTTGAATTCTTTGCGATTCACAACTAAATCTTTTTCCTTCAGAATCAATTCCGTTAAATCTAGAGGGAATCCGTAGGTATCGTACAATTCAAAAGCTAATTTACCAGAAACCACCTTATAATCTTCCGATTTCGTTTTTTCGATGATTTGATCCAAAAGGCGAATTCCATTTTCAAGAGTTCGTAGAAAAGAGTTTTCCTCTTCCATTACAACCTTTTCAATCAAGTTTTGTTGCTTCACCAATTCTGGGAAGTGATTTCCCATCACTTCAATTAATGTAGGAATTAATCGGTGCATAAATGGCTCTTTAAAGCCAAGAAAAGTATATCCGTAACGAACGGCTCTTCTTAAAATTCTTCGGATTACGTAACCCGCTTTATTATTCGATGGCAATTGTCCATCGGTAATAGCAAAAGCAATGGTTCTGATGTGATCTGAAATTACGCGTAAAGCGATATCATCATCTTCGTTTTCGCCATATTTTTTCGCACTCATTTTTGCGATAGCTTGAATGATTGGCTGAAATACGTCAGTATCGTAGTTAGATGTTTTTCCTTGCATGGCCATGCATAAACGCTCAAATCCCATTCCTGTATCTACATGCTGATGAGGCAAAGCTTCGAGCGAACTGTCTGCTTTACGATTGTATTGCATGAATACAAGATTCCAAATTTCAATTACTTGAGGATGATCTTGATTCACCAAATCGCGACCAGCAACCAATTTACGTTCTTCGTCATTTCTTAAGTCAATGTGAATTTCAGAACAAGGACCGCAAGGACCTGTTTCACCCATTTCCCAGAAGTTATCTTTTTTGTTTCCATTAATGATTTGTTCTAAGGGTAAAAATCGACTCCAAATTTTAGCAGCTTCGTCATCGCGACCCAATTTATCATCATCACTTCCTTCAAAAACAGAGGCATATAATCTATCTTTGGGTAGTTCAAAAACATCGGTTAGAAGTTCCCAGGCCCAACAAATAGCTTCTTCCTTAAAGTAATCACCAAAGGACCAGTTGCCCAACATTTCAAACATGGTATGATGGTAAGTATCATGTCCAACTTCTTCTAAATCGTTGTGTTTTCCAGAAACACGAAGACATTTTTGCGAATTGGCAATTCTTTTGTATTTAATGGGTGAGTTGCCAAGAAATAGATCTTTGAATTGATTCATTCCAGCATTGGTAAACATTAAAGTCGGATCGTCTTTAATAACCATAGGTGCAGAAGGAGCTGTTTTATGTTGTTTTGAGGCAAAGAAATCTAAAAATGCCTGTCTGATTTCGTTGGAATTCATTGGTTATGATATTTTGTGTCTGTCTGATTTATAATCTTAGCTTGCAAAGTTAGATTATTTCCTTAATTTTGTTGACTGTGGAGAGAAAAAAATTCGGCTTTTTCCATAAATAAAAACTAAAAATATTACATGGCGAAGACTAAGTATCGGTTTAACCCAGAGTCTATTAGTTACGAAAAAGTAGAAGCTAATTTTAAGACGAGAATTATTAACGTTCTTAAGCATATGGCTTCAAGCTCAGTACTTGCAATTGTTATGGTTGTAGTATTGTTTTACTTTTTTGGTTCCCCGAAAGAACGATCCCTTATTCGTGAAAATCAGCAATTACTTGCGCAATACAATCGTCTGAATAGCGAATTGGGAAAGCTTGAAAACGTGCTTAGTGATCTTGAGCAAAGAGATGACAATATTTATCGAGTAATTTTTGAAGCCGAACCCATTCATTCAAATATTCGAAAAGCTGGTTCCGGAGGAATCAACCAATATTCCTATTTGGAAAATCTAGATAATTCAGAACTTGTTATTTCTACCAGTAAAAAGATCGATCAGATTGCAAAATCTGTTTACGTGCAATCTAAATCGTACGATTCGGTAGAGGAAATGGTGAAAAATAAGTTTGAAATGCTGGCATCCATTCCAGCTGTTATGCCTATAGCAATAAAAGATTTTAGACGAATTTCATCTGGTTATGGCTGGAGAATTCACCCAATTTACAAAACTCGTAAATTCCACGATGGAATGGATTTTAATGGAACAATTGGCACACCAATTTATGCCACAGGCGATGGAGTGATTGTTCAATGTAATTCAGTAAGAGGATACGGTAAAAAAGTGGTCATCGATCACGGTTATGGGTATAAAACGGTTTATGCTCACCTTAATGGATATAATGTTAAAAAAGGACAAAAGGTAAGACGAGGAGAGGTCATTGCTTTTTTGGGTAACACAGGTTCTTCAACAGGACCTCATATTCACTATGAAGTGAGAAAAAATAATAGAACTGTCGATCCGATCAACTACTATTTTAACGATTTAACAGCCGATGAATATGACAGTATGGTTGCCTATGCTGCAAATACTGGTCAAACAATGGATTAGTTCTATCTAACTAAAACAGGAAAACATAAAAAAGAGGCACGAAATAATTATTTCGTGCCATTTTATTTGTTACTTTGGTTATCAATCGAATTGATTCTTTATAAACTACTTCTTTGGCTTCTAAATTTAAATTATATCAACAGTGCCTTACAAAGAAAAAAAAATCGAAAAACTATATTACGCCATAGGCGAAGTAGCTGATATGTTTCAGGTAAACACATCATTGATTCGATTTTGGGAAAAGGAATTTGATATTATTAAACCAAAAAAAAATAAGAAAGGGAATCGTTTTTTTACACAAGCTGATATCGATAATTTTCATTTGATATTTCATTTGGTAAAAGAAAGAGGAATGACACTTAAGGGGGCGCAACTTAAGTTGAAAGAGAATAAAGAGGACACAGAGAATAATTTCGAAGTTGTTACTCGTTTACAAGAAATAAAAGATCTACTTCTTGAAATAAAAGAAGAATTATAATCCATAAATTATATTGAAATTGAAAGTAAGAGATATCGTTTCATCTATTGAGGAGATGGCTCCCCTGAATTATCAGGAGTCATATGATAATGCTGGTTTGATTGTTGGCAGTTATGACTCCGAAATTAAAGGTGTTCTTATTTGTTTAGATGTGGTAGAAAGTGTAGTTGAGGAAGCCATACAAAAAGGAGTCGACTTGATTATTGCTCACCATCCTATTGTCTTCAAAGGCTTAAAACGATTTAATGGTAATAACTATGTGGAGCGAACCGTTATTCTTGCCATTCAAAATAAGATTTCTATTTATGCCGCTCACACCAATCTCGATTCGGTAAAAGGAGGAGTTAATGATCGAATTTGTGATTTGATAGGTTTGCAAAACAAAAGGATTTTATCGCCTGTTAGTAATGATTTGTACAAGTTGATTACTTTTGTGCCTACCGATTATGCCGAAAAAGTTAGAAATGCTCTTTTTGAGGCAGGAGCAGGAAGTATTGGGGATTACGACTCATGCAGCTATTCTTTAGATGGTAGCGGAAGCTTTCGAGGAGGTGCGGAAACCAATGCTTTTGTTGGAGAGAAAGGAAAGTTGCATTTTGAACCCGAGGTTCGAATTGAAACGATTTGTCCAAAGCATTTAAAAAGTAAAGTATGCGCATCTCTGTTGAAAAACCATCCGTATGAAGAGCCTGTTTTTGATGTTTATCAACTCGAAAAAGAGAACAATCAGGTTGGATTAGGTATGATTGGAGAGCTGAATGAGCCTGAAGAAGCTCTTGTTTTTTTAAAAAGAATAAAAAAAATATTTGGTGTGGCATGCATTAAGCATACCGATATCAGTAAGAAAAAAATAAAAACGGTTGCCGTATGTGGTGGGAGTGGAAGCTCCTTATTACCTAAGGCAATCAGCCAAAAAGCAGATGTTTTTGTTTCAGGTGATTTTAAATATCATGAGTTTTTTGATGCCGAGGGCAGAATAATAATTGCCGATATAGGACATTATGAAAGTGAACAATTTACGAGAGATATTTTTTATGAGATTGTTACAAAAAAATTCCCTAACTTTGCGGTTCATATTTCAGAGATAAATTCGAATCCAATAAATTATTTGTAAAACATATGACTACACAAGATCCAAAGGCTTCAGATTTTAAGGATATTTCAGTAGAAGAAAAATTACGCACAATGTACGAAATGCAGTGTGTTGATTCTGAAGTAGACCAAATTAGAACGCTAAGAGGAGAACTTCCTTTAGAAGTTCAGGATTTGGAAGATGAAATCGCTGGTCTTGATACTAGGATTGCCAACTTAAACAATGAAGTAAAAGATTTGGTTGAAACGGTTGCGAAAAGAAAACAAGAAATTAAGGAAGCTGGCTTACTGATTAAAAAGTATGAAGCTCAACAAATGAATGTTCGTAACAATCGTGAATTTGATTCCATTTCAAAAGAAATTGAATTTCAAAATTTAGAAATTGAATTGTGTGAAAAGAGAATTCGAGAATTTACTTCAGAAATTGCCAATAAAAAAGCCATCATTGAAAATTCAGAACGAATTTTTTCTGAGAGAAAAGCAGATTTAGAAGGCAAGAAGGGTGAGCTTGATGCAATTGTATCGGAAACTCAAATCGAAGAAGAGAAATTGGTGGCAAAATCTGCTTCTTTTAGAGGAAAAATTGAAGAGCGATTACTGACTGCTTACACACGAATTCGTTCCAATGCAAGAAATGGTCTTGCTGTTGTAACTGTTGAGCGTGATGCATGTGGCGGTTGTTTCAATAAAATTCCACCTCAACGTCAAATGGATATTCGTTCTCGTAAGAAAATTATTGTTTGCGAATATTGCGGACGTATTCTAGTTGATAAATACATTGTCGATTACGATAATAGCTTAGAAGAAGCGGATAAAATTGCTGCTGCTGAAAAGCCAAAAAGAAGAAGTCGTAAAAAAGAGTAGTACGATTCTTTACCCGAATAAAAAAAACTGTTTCAAGAAATTGAAACAGTTTTTTTTGTCTTAAAAATTCAGATTGGGAATTGAAAAATCATTCTTTTCTGTTTGGAAGTTACTTCTGCTTTTTATTTCTTTAGTTGTTATTTTAAACAATAATTGTTTTATGTATTTGTCCTTATCCGAATTGGAAATTCTTAAAGAAAAAAGAGAGTCTTTTTACATCTACTTCTCAGCACCTTCTTGTGCTGTTTGTGAAGTGTTAGCACCCAAAATTGAACAAATGATGCAAGAGGAATTTCCAAAGCTGAAAGCTTTTCATTCAGATACTTCGTTACAGCCAGAAATTGCTGCTCAAGTCGGCTTATATACCAATCCTGCTTTACTTGTTTACCTGGATGGAAAAGAGGTATTGCGAAAAAGCAGAGCTATTAGTCTTTCTCAAGTTGAAGAAGAGATAGCTCGTTATTACAATCTGCTTTTCGAGTAGCATTCGATCTCTCTATTTCTTGTTCGTCTAATAAACTCCCGTTTTAAGCATTACCAAAGGGCAAGCTTCTTCTGTTTCTATACCTAAAGCATTTGCTTTTGTATAAAATTCTGGATTTTCTGTTCCTGGAGGGAATAAGATTCTTTCAGGTTTTAAACCAATAATATAATCGTAATAACTTTCCTGATTTTTTGGAGAGAGATAAATCGCAACGGTTTCAACCTTGTTGGTATGTGGACGGTCTGTATGGATATGTACGTCGGCAATTAGTCCTTCCTTATTACCTAAAGCAATGGTTTCGATATCATGCTCGCGTAGTAATCTTACACATTGATTTGAATACCTGTCTTCTTTTAGACTAGCACCAATTACAACTGTTTTTCTCATATCATAATGAATTAAATATTTATATATCTATATACAACAAATATAGTAAATCGGAGTAATTAACAATGAAGATGAGCTCGAAATACTAAATTTATTATGACTAAAAAAACCTTTCTGAAATTGGATTCAGAAAGGTTCTCTTTATTGAATGCGTTTTTATTTTTGAATAAGAACGGTAGCATAAGCGGCAATGCCATCTTCACTTCCCACAAAACCTAGTTTTTCGGTGGTGGTTGCTTTTATGGCCAAATCGTCTAAATCAATTTCCATAACTTGCGAAAGGACTTGCTGCATTTCTGGAATTTTAGGCTTTATTTTAGGTTGTTGCAAGGCAATTGTTGCATCAATATTCCCAATAGAAAAACCTTTCTCGGAAATTAATTTCACCGTTTTTTTTAAGAGTATTTTACTGTCTATATTTTTAAAATCATTCGATGTATCCGGAAAATGAAAGCCAATATCACGAAGGTTTGCAGCTCCCAATAACGCATCACAAATGGCGTGAATTAGAACATCACCATCTGAATGGGCAATGCAACCTTTGCTATGTGCCAACTTTATTCCACCTAACCAAAATTCTTCTCCTTCGGCTAATTGATGAACATCGTAGCCAAATCCTACTCTAATTTTCATCTATTTTAAAATTTCATCTAGGTTAGCGGCAAGAGTAAAGCGCATTGTGTTTTTTAATGGATTATTTTGCGAGGATGGAATTAGATAAGAAAAATCCAAATCAAACATGTTTAGTTTAACCCCTAATCCTGCCGTAAAATATTTTCGGTCTCCCTTGTCTTCATCTTCGTAATAGTAACCTGTTCTTAGTGCAAATTGTTCTTGATACCAATACTCTATACCAACTGACCAAGCTATTTCTTTCAATTCTTCGCTCATTCCTCCAGGAGCATCGCTAAACGAACTAAAAATTCCACTTACAACAGATTCGTTAGAGGTTTCGCTTCCTACAATTACATTTGCACTATTATCATCAATAGAACCGTCTGATGGAGTTGGAACTAAAAGTTTATTTAAATCAACTGCCATGGTTATTGAGTTAAATTTATCTAACTCAAGTTTAAGGGCTGAACCAAGTCTTAGATTTGTAGGTATAAATTCTTTTTCATCATCGGTTGTGTAGCTGATTTTTGAGCCGATATTGGAAATATTTACCCCCCAGGACCAAAGCATTTTTTTACGGTTCTGGCTGAATTCTTTTTGGTAGTATACCGAAATATCTGCGGCGAAAGCATTTCCTGCTTGAGTTTCCTGACCCTCTACATATTGCGATTGGGTTAGGTCTGAACGGATATATCTAAAGGCAATTCCTCCTGATAGTTGATCTGATAATTTTCTTGAATAGGAGACGTCGAAAGCCCATTCGTTTGGATTTCTTGATACAGCAATATCATCAGCATTTTCGAGAAATAGAATTTCTCCAAGCGAAAAATATCGAAGCGAAGAGGCAATTACCTGATTCTTATCCAAACGATAATATCCGGTAAGGTAAGATAGACTCATATCATCCACTAATTCTCTTAGCCATGGTGTGTAGGAGGCAGAAATCCCATAGTCGCCATCAATCATGGCAAATTTTGAAGGGTTCCAATGCATCGAGTTTGCATCTGGCGAAGTTGCTACACCTACGTCACCCATACCTCCAGCCCTTGAATCTGGCGTAATGGTTAAAAAAGGAACTGCGGTAGAGATGTAATTGGATCCCGAAGTTGAACTTTGGGCCTGTGCCGAGGGTTGGTTTGAGCATAGAAAAAAGGCAAAAAGACCTAAGGTTAGAGTAAATTTATATTTCATAATTAATTCTTATAATGTGTTACAAATATATTCAATTAAACTTTTATTGTTTGATTTTATTATTTGAGAATCACTAATTTTTGGAATTTATTCACAGTTTTTCCATCATTGGTTCTAATTCTTACACGATAGAAGTAAACGCCTCGACCAATGGAGTTGCCAAAATCATCTTTTCCATCCCACTCAATGGGACCAACCCGACTTGAGGAAGATGTTGTACTGGTTTCAATGGTCTTAATTAACTTACCTGATATTGTTAGGATTTGGATTAAAATATCCAATTCTTGTGAGGCTTGGTTGTGCTCAAAATAAAAGCCGGTGTTTGTGGTAAATGGGTTTGGGTAGTTGAGCAAGTGGGTTATTGAAAGATCAATATCATCAGAAACGATAAAATCTATTGTATTTTCCGATGAATTATTAACGTTGTCCCATACTTTCAGCTGTATTTCATGTTCGCCAGTTTCTAAATCTGTGAGTTGATAGCTTATTGTGCCTTTTTGATAGTTATCAAGATCAGATTCAAAGGAAGAATTTAGGTTAATGGATTCGTCACTGTTTTGATCCAATATTGCCGTGATATCATGACCAATGGAATTTCCTAGCGTGTTTATACCGCTGGAATCTTGAACAATGGCATACAGAAGGGGAGAAGAATCGGTAGTTCCGCCAGTTATAAATTGCTCATTGTTCATGTACAATTCAATTTCTGGTCCTGTTTCATCATCGGCTGCATTAGGATTTGTGCCACCTATAATAATGGAGTTTGTATATCCTGCTGCATCCGAATTGTCGCTGTTTGCATAGTAGGAAATTTTCCCTCTTCCATATTGGTAGTTAATATCTTTGGGTACAAAAAAACTAAAACTAAAACTTCCTTCACTCACAGTGGCCTTTCCATTAAAAATTACGCTGCTCTGACTCGTGTATTCAAAAGGATCTCCGTCGTTCCCCAAGGTTGTCTGAAGGCTTTCTTTATCATAAACAGTAGGATAGACTGTACCCGAAAATTCGGTGATTTCTTCTCCTGTGTTGGCAATAATTTGCCCTGAAATTTTTATGGTGCTTAATGCTTTTAAAGTGTCACTTGTCTCACTAAAATCAACATCATTAATTTGAATTGTATTGATTGAATGTTCGGGATAATTTAGCTGAAGTGCAGGATCTGCCAGTAGGGTGAAATTTCTTTTGTTGATACTTGAGCTGGTTGCATTTTTTGTTTTTCTCATGATATCGCCCAAGCGAAGGTGATTCCCATCGGTATCTAATTCAAAAGCATAATTGTAAAAATTTTGGTTCAAATTAAAATTTGGCGAAGAGTAAACCAAACGTGTTGTTGTGAATAAGCCTATTCCACCTCCATCATTTCGCAAGAGAATCAATTCTCCTGCCGATTCTTTGGCGTAATTATCAAAACGACTAAACTCGCATGTTGCTGTAAGAAAAAGAGGCAGTTTGGTTGGGTTTTCCCAGCCAGTAATATCGTCTACCATCATGATATATTCATGAGCGAGACCATTTTCATTTCCGTGGCCTGTGTAGTTAACTAGCAATCTCCCATTATTCACGCTTTCACGGATTTCTTCATTTACATCGGGATATGTTTGTCCTGCAGAATTGGTAATTTGTTCGTAATCATCAAGAAAAATTCTTTGAATTTTGTATTGTGGATAATTGTTTTCTATTTGAACAGCTAAACTATCTGCATCTCTCATGTGTGTGTTGTAATCTTCATCGTCGGCCACGAAACAGATTTTACTTCGCCAATCTCCATAGTTAGAACTGTTGTAGTTCACAATTTTATCGCTTACAATTTGTGCTTCTTCTAATGTATTTACCGGTAGTCGCCCAATGCCAATGTCTACCAATCCGCTTGCTTCTCCTTCATCATCATCTAGTAAACCAAAAAAATCATCCGTTACATAAGACTGTGTTGGACTTAATGAATTTTCCGATTGGTAGGTTAATATTTGATTGGTATTACTTTCCTTGTCAGATTTATTATCATAAGAACCATCTCCTAAAAGCAGTAAATAGTTTGGCATTTCCAATTCACTTGCAGATCGATCGTATATCATTTTCACGAAATTGCGAATTGCACTTACGTCGGGTGCTCCTGATGAAAATTCGTTATAGATCTGCTCAGGATCAACAATAAGTACTTCCAAATCGTCATTTGTTCGGTGGAAATCGGCTATTTTACTTGCGTAAGATGTGAATTTAGAAGGGCTAATAATGATCATATCAGTCTGATCGAGTGCATGTAAATTTTGATTCTGAACAGTTCCTATACTTACAGGTGTTGGAAAATTGCCATTGGGATTGATGGCAACATATTCTTTTAATAGGCTGGCATCTGCTATGAATGAAATTGCTCCATTGGAGTAATTGCCATTAATTTCTTGAATGTTTTGAGGTGAACTAACGTCCCAAATTAGGGTGTTGGCATTTGAGTTTTGTAGTGAAAATAGTGCCTTATTGTTAGTTCCTACGCTTTTTACATCTCGAAATGCCATTTGACTGCCTGTGAAAATTAAATTTCGTCTTGCATTTACACGAATAAAATTGATCCAACCTTCCGACGAAGCCGTACTTTTTTCATATTCCAGGCTCAATTCGAAATTCGATGAGGAAGGTGTAAAATTAGTGAATGTTGTTTCTTCTTCTTCAGCGTAATTGGAGGTATAACTGTCTGTGTTTACCGATGAAATTTCTATTTCGCCAATACTCGTTGATTCAGAAACAAGTTGAAAAGTTGAGGCAGATGAGGATCTCGCGACTAAATCTGTATGAATAAGAATAGGACTATCGGTTTTACAATTCGGAAATGAAAATGAGTACGAATAACTCGTGGTTACATCAAAACTATCTCCCAACCAAAGTCTGCCACTTTCCAAAAGGTTCGTTTCGTCTTGATCAAATACAGCATAGTCATCAAAGCCATCCACTGTTACGTTTGATGCGCTCAACGAGCTTACAGATGGTATTGTAGTCGCATTTCCCATGTCGGAACTTAAAAAATAGTAGGAGTAGTTGGAGTACAAATGATTTTCATGAATAAATTCATCTGAATCTTCATCATATTCCCATGATCTGGGTCCTTTGGCATAGAAAAGGATAAAATCACCCGAGTTGAAAATTCCATCACTTCCTTTGCTCATGTATATAAGGTTGTTGGTCAGATCATCTATACTAGTGTCCGAATTCATTTTTGAAAGCATGCCGCCACCTGATCCATAAACTCTTATGTTTTCAGGCTTGTTGATACCCATTTCATTTAGTTGAGTATAGGTAATCTTGTGAACAGCAGTGGTATCTACTGCAATTTTTAGCCACTCTCCAGATGAAAGAACGGAATTGGTAAGGTAAGACTTGCTTAGTGAACTCGATTTAGTTTGCCCTACTCTATTGAATTTTAATGAGAATTGAATGAGTTTTTGGTATTCTCCAGTAGAAGGGTTTTTTCGAATGGGAATAAATTTAACCTGTTGGTAGTTTTGTTTACGGATGGTAAGTGAGTGAATAACAGGATTTATTTCTGAAGGGATATTTTTATTTTTTAAAAGTTGTCTTTCTGTGGAACTTAATAATTTAAATTCCGTATCAAATATTTCAACAGTAAATAGTTCGTCTTCCGAACCTATCAACTGAAGTATTGAATATTCGGGTAACCAAGAGTTATCCTTGCTTAAAGAAGCGCCTGTAAAACTCAAGGTAGTAATTGTTTCACCAGAAGGATCGATAATGATACTTTCGCTCCACTCTAAATCAATTGGATCAGTGGTCTGTGAAAAGCTAGTAGTACTTGCAAGCAACAGAAATATAAGGGTTAAGTAACGCATAAACAAAGCAAAAAAAATTACAAGAAACCATTTGATGATTACTAAAAATGGAGATACATGCAAAATAAGCAAAACTTAGGATAAAGACGAGAAAATATATTAAGATAAAAGAAAGACCATATACTAGATTTAAGTTGTTTCATTTTTAAAATCTGTTTTGCGTCAGATGTTTAGAGTAATGTGAGTGTTTTTGAAATGATGGAATATATTGTTATACTTTTATTTAGATCTGAATTTCTTGCTGAAAATGTTAAATAATTTTGTAAAAAAGTAAAATAAAATACAATAAACTCTACACACTTTTAGTTATATTTGTTGAGTTAAGTATATTTGAGATAAACTACATTCAATCTATTATGAAATTAAAATCGAGCGTTGTTCTCTTTGTCTTTGCAATTTCACTGATGATTTTACCATCTTGTTCAAAAGTGAAAAAACTTGTAGGAAAGGGAGAAAAATCTAAAACCACCGGATGGGCTTATAATGATCCTGATAATGGAGGCTTTGAATATCATAGCGGTTTCCAGCAGAAGACAGGTCCAGGACTGAAATTTGTTCAGGGGGGTACATTTACCATGGGAAGAACACAACAGGATGTGATGTATGATTGGAATAATGTGCCAAGAAGGGTTACAGTTCCTTCTTTCTATATTGATGAAACAGAGGTTCGAAATGTTGATTATTTAGAATACTTACATTGGATTAAAAGAGTATACGTTTCGTATCCTGAGGTTTATAAGAAGGCCTTACCTGATACCTTGGTTTGGCGTGATCAGTTGGCTTACAATGAGCCTTATGTAAATAATTACCTGCGTCACCCAGCTTATGGTGAATATCCAGTAGTAGGAGTTAGTTGGGAGCAAGCGATTGATTTTTGCGAGTGGCGTACCGATCGTGTGAATGAAAGAATTCTCATCGAAAAAGGGATTTTGAATGATGATCCAACACAGCGTGATGAAAATAACTTTAATACTGAAGCTTACTTAGCAGGACTATATGATGGTGCGGTAAATAAAAATCTTCCTGATTTGAATCCCGATAATGAAGAAAGATCTGTGCGTTGGAGTGATGGGCTATTGCTTCCTAAATATCGTTTACCTTCCGAAGCAGAATGGGAATATGCAGCAACCGCTTTAATTGGAAATTCAGAGGAAGAACGAATTACCGATCGTAAAATCTTCCCCTGGAATGGCCATTGGGTAAGAAATGATCAGAAAAAAGTTAGAGGTCAGATGATGGCTAACTTTGCACGTGGACGAGGCGATTATATGGGTACCGCCGGAGCTTTAAATGATGGTGGAGATATCACTGTTCCTGTAAATTCATTTTGGTCTAACGATTTTGGATTGTATTGTATGGCAGGAAATGTTAGCGAATGGGTTGCTGATGTTTACCGTCCGATGTCTGCAGAAGATATTGCTGAATTTAATCCTTATCGAGGAAATGTTTTTAAAACAGTAGTTACAGATGAGGAAGGAAATGTTGCCGAGAAAGATAGTCTTGGTAAACTTCGTTATAGAAATCAGAAAGATGAAGAATTAGTGGGACGTGAAAACTACAAAACTGCAGATAATCGAAACTATCGTGATGGGGATGTAGAATCGAGTATCGTCTCAGATTATACCTGGAACAATCCAGAGCATCAGAGTGGTGGTTCTAGCCGTATGTATGTGCAGGGAAGAGGTCAGGGCGGAAGTGATTTTAGCTCAATGATAACTGATAATTCTCGTGTATACAAAGGAGGTTCATGGAAAGATCGTGCTTTTTGGTTATCACCAAGTGCTCGTCGATTCCTAAACCAGAAAGAGGCACGTGATGACATTGGTTTCCGATGTGCAATGACACATGTAGGAAATCCGTCCAATCAAAGAACAAAGTAGATTATCTTCAAATATATTGAAACCCCATCCAGAAAGGATGGGGTTTTTTGTTGGAAATTGCTAATTTCGTTTGTCAAATTTAAACCGAAGTGCACCATGCAATTGTCAAATATTTATTCACTCTTTACAGAGTTTCCAAATGTTGTAACAGATACCAGAAAGGTTGTATCTAATTCACTGTTTTTTGCTCTAAAAGGCGAGAATTTTAATGGTAATAAATTCGCTTTGTCAGCTCTTGATAAAGGTTGTAAATATGCTATTGTTGATGAAAAAGAATATGCCATTGATGAGCGATTTATTCTAGTGGAAAATGTGTTGGATTGCCTCCAGAACCTGGCACGAGAACATCGACGACATTTGAATATTCCTTTGTTGGCTATAACGGGAACCAATGGGAAAACAACCACTAAAGAGTTAATGCATGCTGTTCTTACCAAAAAGTACAACACGGTAGCTACTGTTGGGAATTTGAATAATCATATTGGTGTGCCTTTAACACTTCTTAGGATGAATAAGGAAACCGAATTTGGAATTGTTGAAATGGGGGCGAACCATCCTGGTGAAATACGTCAGTTGTGTGAAATTGCAGAGCCAAATTTTGGAATCATAACAAATGTGGGGAAAGCTCATTTGGAGGGTTTTGGTTCCTTCGCTGGTGTTAGGAAAACCAAGAAGGAATTGTATGATTTTCTCTTTGAAAATAAAGGAACAGTCTTTTTAAATGCCGATAATCAATATTTAGCAAAGATGGTAAATGATCAGGAGATTGTTCGCTATGGTAATTGTGAGGAGGCATTTTCAAAAGCTAAATTTTTACAAGCCGAACCTTATATGATTATGGAGCTTCGATCGGCAATTGGAAAGTTGTACATTAAAACAAAGTTGATAGGTGCTTATAACTTCGAAAATGCCCTGGCTGCAGTCACACTTGGCCGATTTTTTAACATTGATGAAATATCAATTAAAAAGGCATTAGAGGAGTATGAACCAAGTAATAATCGTTCTCAATTAAAGAAAACCGAGAAAAATGTGTTGTTTTTGGATGCCTATAATGCCAATCCAACCAGTATGAAAGCGGCAATTGAAAATTTTGCTGCTATGTCTCAGTGTAGCAAAGTTCTTATTTTAGGGGATATGTTGGAATTGGGTGCTGATGCGAATAAGGAACATTTGGAGCTTATAAAATTACTCGAAAGCAAGGATCTGAAGAATGTGATTTTAGTTGGAGAGGTTTTTACTGCTGTGAATACAAATCCCGAATTTAAAACTTTTAAAAATACCTCAGACTTGATTGTGGATCTTGAAAAAGGACAATTGTCTAATCAGTATATCCTAATCAAAGGATCGAGAGGAATTCGTTTGGAACAGATTATAGAAAAATTATAGGTATGGCTATTGCGTGGGTGTATTTGATTGTTGCGGGTTTATTTGAAGCTGTTTGGGCTATTGGTCTTAAATATGCCGAGGGGTTTACAAAGTTGTGGCCTAGTTTACTAACTGTTGTAGCAATGGCAATAAGCTTGTACTTTCTTGCTTTGGCGATAAAAACCTTGCCTTTAGGTACAGCTTATGCGGTTTGGACTGGTATAGGAGCTTTTACAACAGCAATTTTAGGAATTGTTTTGTTTAGTGAGCCTGTTCATTTTGCTCGAATTTTCTTTTTACTGTTGTTGTTGGTATCAGTGATAGGACTCAAATTTACCGGAGCCAACTAGATTCTAGTGTTTCAGAAGCTGATATCTGAAAAATGTTTCTTTTTTCTTAAGTAGAAATCAAAAATGATACTGTTGTGATACATTTCTTTGTGCTCCTTCTTGATGACTAGAGGAACTAAATGTTTTCTTTTCTTTCTGATTTTTGAAATCATAGAATAGTAGGAAAGGTGAGCTTTAAAAACCGCATAAAAATTTGCAAATTCTCCACTCACAAGAAATTTTAGAGCTGCGACACCATCTAATATCATTCTTTGCAGAAGGATAGGCCAAAAATTATTTTCAGGTAAGTTTTTATGCAACAGAAATAAATTGTTGCGGAAATTTAAAAATAATTTATTGGGACTGTCATATGGTAAAGTGGCTCCGCCAACATGATATACTGTCGATTTTGGTTCTGCGATTATCCGGTGTCCTTGATTTTTTATTCTCCAGCACAAATCAATTTCTTCCATGTGGGCGAAAAAGTCATCGTCCAATCCGCCGGTTTGCTTATAAACGTTGGCACGAATGAAAAGAGCCGCACCACTTGCCCAGAAAATATCAATTTCGGAGTTGTATTGATTGTGATCATTTTCGATCTGATCCAATATTCTGCCGCGGCAAAATGGATAGCCTAAATAGTCGATAAAACCTCCAGAAGCACCAGCGTGCTCAAATTCACTTTGATTGTGGTAGGCTTTAATTTTAGGTTGAGCTGCAGCTATGTTTGGCTCGTTTTCAAACTGATTATAAATAGGATCGAGCCAATTTTCTGTAACTTCTACATCCGAATTTAAAAGGACAAAATAGGCATGGGAAAGTTGCTCTAGTGCTTTGTTGTATCCTTTAGCAAATCCATAATTTTTATCCAGCTTTATTACCTGTAGATCTGGATATGTTTCTGCTAAAAATGAAATAGATTCATCACTTGAAGCATTGTCTGCAACAATTATATCAGCCCATTCTCGTTTTGAGCAGCTCACCACCGATGGAAGAAATTTTTCGAGTAATTCTTTTCCGTTCCAGTTGAGGATTACGATTCCAATTCTATTCATTCTTTATAGGATGTGTTAACTGCTGTAGTTGATTAATTTGATGCTTGTCTTTTGTGTTTCCATCGTCTGTGCGACCACAACCAGTATGCTGGATCTTCTTTAATGATATCCTCTAAAATACGAGTGTGTTTTTCTGTGATTTCGAATTTAGCTGTTTCTTTTGGATTGTCAAAAAGAGGGATAAATTCGACTTCGTAATAGCCTCTTTTTAGCTTTTTCATATGAATAAATACGATGATTTGATCTAGTTTTTTCGCAATTTTTTCAGTTCCCAAAAGTACAGGAGTATCCTGATTTAGAAATTTTGTCCAATAGTTAAGGTTTCGTTTATTGGGTGTTTGGTCACCTATAAAAACAGTTGCAGTATATTCTTTTTTACTTCTATATGACAGCATTGTTCGTAGCGTGTCATCCTTGGCTAGTGGTCGTGCGCCAAATCGTTCTCTAATTTGAAGAAACATCTTATCAAAAACTTTGTTGTGAAGAGGTTTGTAAATAGGTAAGTAGATTGCATCTCGCCATGCACAAAATGAGATTAGCCACTCCCAATTTCCATAATGACCTAAAACGGTAATAATACTCTTGTCTTTTTCTTTACAAAGGTCAAATATCTCAGGATTTAGGAATTTACAGCGCTCTTTTATTTCCTTTTCGCTGATTGTCCACAATTTTATTGTTTCTATAAAAATATCACAAAAATGGTGGTAAAATTCTTTCCGTATGCTATGAATTTCTTCTTTTGATTTTTCAGGAAAAGAATTGTTGAGATTTTCTGTAACAACATTTCTTCTGTAGCGGATAATGTGGTAAACAATGAGGAAAATGAAATCTGAAAAAACATAAAGTACAGATAATGGCAGGTAGCTAATTAATTTTACGATACCATATACTATGTAGGAGAGGAATTTAATCATTTAAATGTGCTATTTTATTGTTTGCCGCAAATACTATTTTAAAGCGATCTGTTTACTGAACCATGTATTTGTGGACAACTTTTTTGAATTCGGAATGAATTTTTGTATTGCTGGCAATTATTTCTTTACCAAAAATGAAGTTGTTACCGCCTTTAAAATCACAAAGGCTACCACCAGCCTGCGCTACAAGAAATGCACCTGCGGCCACATCCCAGGCGTGAAGGTTGTATTCATAAAAAACTTCGAATCGACCACATGCAACATAGGCTAAGTCGGTTGCTGCAGAACCCAGTCTCCTTACTCCATGCGAGTTGATGATGAAGTATTCCAGTGAAGCCAAGAAATTTTGCAACTGCTTGTGATCAGATAGTGGAAAACCTGTTGAAATTAAACTTGAATCAATTGTTAGTGCATTGGAAACTGTAATGGTTTTGCCATTAAGGTAAGCGCTATTGGCTCCTTTCCACGAGTAAAAACATTCATCAAGACTAATTTCATAAACTACACCTAATACGATTTCATCATATTCCTGAAGTGCAATGCTAACGGCAAAAGGAGATAAACCGTGAATGAAGTTTGTCGTTCCATCCAAAGGATCGATAATCCAGTTGTAGCGCTCGCCACGTTTTGTTTCAGTACCTTCTTCGGCAATAAAACCTGCATCGGAAAGAATCCATTTAAGTTCCTGAATGATCATTTCTTCGGCAGTTTTATCCACGTAAGTGACAAAATCGTGCTTTCCTTTTACTTCAATTGCATCTGAATTGATTTTGCTTTGCTGTTCTTTAATAAAAAGACCAACTTTTCTGGCAATATCATTGGTTTGAAAACATAGTTCTTTTAGGTCGGTCATTTTGTTACTGATTTTGGTTCAAAATGGGCTTTAAATTGAAGTGCGTTTTATCAACAACAACTCCTTTCACATGCGAATTTTCATTTATTTCCTGCAAGTTAGTAAATGTTAATTCGTTACTAAGGTTTTCATTAAAAGGAATTTCCACTTTTATGTAATTTCTTGTGAATCCATACATTTTACCATTGTCGTTATACGATTCAAAAAGAACCTCCTCTGTTTTGCCTAGGTTTTCCTGATAAAAAGCTCTTAATTTTTTTTGTGATAAAATTTGGAGTCTTTTAGCTCTTCTTTTTCTTTCTGGAATAGGAACTACTTCTTTGATCTCTAAGGCTTTTGTACCTTGTCTTTCGGAGTAAGGAAAAACATGTAATTGGCTAATGGGTAATTCTTTAATGAAAGAGTAAGCCTCCTCAAAATCTTGTTCGCTTTCACCTCGGCTGCCCGCTATTACGTCAACACCAATAAAGGCATCGGGGAGCAATGATTTTATTTTCTCGATACGTTGAGCGAAAAGTTCTATGTCGTATCGTCGTTTCATAAGTTTTAAAACCTTATTGGAACCTGATTGAAGTGGCAAGTGAAAATGATTCACGAATTTTTCCGATTGAGCAACATATTCGATGATTTCATTGCTTAAAAGATTAGGCTCGATAGAAGATATTCGGTAACGACTAATGCCTTTTACCTTATCTAATTCCTTAATTAAGTCCAGAAAGTTTTCGTTCGTGCTTTTCCCAAAATCACCTATGTTTACACCTGTTAGAATGATTTCTTTGCCACCTTCTTTAGCTACTTTTTCGGCTTGTGTTACAGTTTCTTTAATGGTTGTATTTCTACTCCTTCCGCGAGCGTATGGAATGGTACAATAGGTGCAGAAATAGTCACAACCATCCTGAACTTTCAGAAAACATCGGGTTCTATCGCCCATTGAATAGGAAAAGTGAAAGTCTTTTATGGATGCAAGTTCGCATGGGTGAAGTTCTCCTGTTCCTTTTTTTTCCAGATGATCGATGTATTTTTGAATATTGAATTTATCGTTGGCACCCAAAACAAGATCGACACCTGGAATTGCAATAATTTCTTCAGGTTTAAGTTGTGCATAACATCCTACAACAGCAACAAAAGCATTTGGATTGGTCTTTATTGCTTTTTTAATGGCTTGTCTGCATTTTTTGTCAGCATGATCCGTAACAGAACAAGTATTTATGACATAAATATCCGCTATTTCGGTATGTTTTACTGTTTCGAAGCCCAACTCTTTAAATGACCGACCAATTGTGGAGGTCTCCGAAAAATTAAGCTTGCATCCTAAGGTGTAGAATGCAACTCTTTTCCCTTGCAACATAGTTTTTCCCCTTCTTGCTATTGATTAGCTAGATGTTGAGTTTCAACTTCAAGCTAAAATAAATGAACTATTTCAGGTTGAAATTGAAATAGTTCAAAATATAGAAATTATTAACCTTGCAAATTTAGGAAAAAGAATTGCTTTTTTAGCCCATTAAAAGGCTGTTCGAAATATATTCTTTATACAATTGATGAACGATACCATCGGTAACCCCAATTTTAGGAACGTGAATCTTTTCAGCACTAGCCCATTCCATGATACTTAGAAAAATGGTTGCTGCTGGAATAATAACATCAGCACGATCAGGATTCAGATCGTAATTAATCATCAGTTCTTCGTGATTGTATTGTTTTAGATCGTAAAAAATGCCCTTTAATTCCTGATAGCTCATGAATTTTTCTTTTTTAGGAGCTGATAATTTCACCAATTTATTGATGTTACCTCCCGATCCGATGATTTCAATGTTTTCACAATTTGGGCAAAGATCTAATAAACATTCTTTTATTCGAACAAACTCATCTTTAGGTACACAATCTCTGAGAATCTTAATAGTTCCCACATTAAATGAAGCAGAGAATTTGCAAATTCCCTTCGAAAAGAGCGTTAGTTCTGTACTTCCACCACCAACATCCACGTATAGGTAATCCTTTGTAGGGTCAAGAGTGTCGGCAATTTTATTGTCAAAAATGATGCTAGCTTCCTCTTTTCCATTGATTACATCAATTTTAATTCCGGATTCTCTCTCAATTCGCTGAATAATTTCAGCACCATTTGAGGCCTCTCTCATTGCTGATGTTGCACAGGCGCGATAATTTACAATCTCATGAACATCCATAAGACTGCGGAATGCTTTCATGCTTTTAATTAATTTTTCAGCTTTATCCGGAGAAATATATTTATCGATAAATGTATCAGCTCCCAAACGAATAGGAACCCTAACAAGCGACGATTTCTTAAAGTGAGCATTACCGCCTTCTTCAAGCACATTCATAAATAACAATCGGATTGCATTGGATCCGATATCTATGGCGGCAAATTTCATTATTTTCATAAGAGTATATTTAGAGTTTAAATCAGAGAAAAGATAGCTTGCAAAAAAAAAGTAAATTTTTGAAAGCTTTTATCCTAGGCAAAAAAAATGCCTGTTTTATTTATTTAATTTAAATGAATTTTATCAGTAATGCAATAGAGCTTTTTACAAAAGGTTACTTGCGAGCTCTGCCAAATGACTTCTTTCTCCCTTTATTAAGTTGACATGTGCAAATATATCCTGTCCTTTCATCCGATCGAATAGATAAGCTAAACCATTGGATTTTTTGTCCAAGTACGGAGAGTCAATTTGTTCAATATCTCCAGTGAATATCATTTTGGTTCCTTCCCCAGCACGGGTTATAATGGTTTTTATTTCGTGAGGAGTAAGGTTTTGAGCTTCATCAACAATAAAAAAAGTATTGGATAAACTTCTTCCTCGAATATAGGCCAAGGGTGTTATCTGTAATTTTTGTTCTTTTAGCAGCTCATCAATTCTCATCGATTCCTTACTGTGAATATTAAATTTGTGTTTGATTACGTTGAGATTGTCGAAAAGAGGTTGCATGTAAGGACCAATTTTTTCAGTGGCATCACCTGGAAGGTAGCCAAGGTCTTTATTGGCAAGAGCAACTATTGGTCGAGCCAAAAAAATCTGGTCGTACAAGTCAATTTGTTGAAGCGCACTAGCCAAGGCAAGCAAAGTTTTTCCCGTTCCTGCACGACCGGTTAAAGCAACCAATGATATTTTGGGATCCATGAGTGCCTGCATTGAAAAAGTTTGCTCGGCATTTCTAGGGTAGATACCATAGGCATTTGGTTTATCAACGCGAGAAATCGTTTTGTCAATAGGATCATAATGTGCTAATGCACTAGATGAATTGCTTTTTAAAATGAAATATTCATGACCATTTAAAGGCTTGCTGTAGCCAAAATCTTCTTCCAAAATTCCTTCGTTTGATTTGTAAAGAAGGGCAATTTTTTCGTTATCAAAATCGTCGATAGTTGTAATTCCCAAGCTAATTAAATCATCCAAATCTTTAACTTGATCGTTTTTATAGTCTTCTGCCAGAATGCCTAATGATTTGGCTTTCATTCGAAGGTTAATGTCTTTTGAAACCAGAATGACTTTTCTGCTATTATTTTCGATGTGTAAATGTTCTGCAATTGCCAGAATACGGTGGTCGGGAATGTTTTCATGAAATGAAGCCCTCATTTTTTGAGAGAATTCTTTCCCGGTTTCAACAGATAGTTTTCCTAATTTATCACCTAGGGGAATTCCATCACTAAATAGTAAATCACCAGAAATTCTGTCTAATTCGCGGCTGAATTCACGGGCGTGATAATTTATTTGATCGTTGCCTTTTTTGAATTTGTCGAGTTCTTCAAGAACAGTTATTGGAATTACAACATCATTTTCTTCAAAATTATAAATGGAATTAAAATCATGAAGAATAACGTTGGTGTCAAGAACGAAAATCTTTTTGAGTTTTGCCATAATGAATGGTGTTAGAGGTTAATTTCCACATGCAGTAAATAGCAATATTTAACTTTATTGTATTCACTTGTTGATCTTTTTTAAATAGTAGCTGTTTAAGGGATTTCTTAAGATGCCTTTTTTGCTAAAACACTTATTTTTTTTAGTAAACAGTAATATTTAACAGTCTTAAATTAGCAAATTTTGTAGGAAATTCAACCTGTTAACACAAATTTTAAGAAATTTTATTCTTCTTTGTAATTCTTCTGGTTTTATAAGAATATTAGAAATGAATTATAAAGAAACTTTAGATTATATGTTTACTAAACTTCCTATGTTTCAACGTACAGGGAAGGCTGCTTACAAGGCAAATTTGGATACCACCTTAGCATTGGATGATTATTTCGGACACCCGCATAAAAAGTTTAAGTCGATACACGTGGCTGGTACAAACGGAAAAGGTTCTGTTTCGCATGCTATTGCTTCCATACTACAGGCAGAAGGTTATAAGGTAGGTTTGTATACATCGCCTCATTTAAAAGATTTTAGAGAGAGGATTAAAATAAACGGAGAGCTTGTATCAGAAAGTTTCGTGATCGATTTTATTCAAAAGCATCAATTAAAATTCCAAGAGTTGTGCCCTTCGTTTTTTGAGATGACAGTTTCAATGGCTTTTGAATATTTTGCCGAACAAAAGATAGATATTGCAATTGTAGAAGTTGGTTTGGGTGGGCGCTTAGATTCTACCAATATCATAAGTCCATTGCTTTCAGTGATTACCAATATCAGTAAAGACCATACCAATTTATTAGGAACCGATATTGCTCAAATTGCTGCAGAAAAAGGTGGTATTATTAAGAACGGAATTCCTGTGATTATTGGTGAAAAGCAGAAGGAATCACAATCAATTTTTACAGAACTTGCGCAAGAGAAAAAGGCAGATATTAAATTTGCTGAAGATTTGTATGAATTTAAATCGCAGCAATTACATGAGTATAGGCAAAGTTTGGTGTATTCTTCCAATATCAATCATTCCCATATAAAATTGGAATGTGATTTATTGGGCCGCTATCAAATTAAGAACATGCGAACAGTTTTGGCGGTTTGTGATGAGTTAAATCGTCAGTCTTCGACTATTTCTGAAAAATCAATACTGGAAGGAATTTCCGAAATTGTGAAACGAACAGGTTTATTGGGACGATGGCAGCAGATTGGACAAAAGCCTCTGGTAGTTTGCGATACTGGTCATAATGTTGGAGGTATTAAAGAAATAATAAAGCAAATTGAAGGAATGAATTATAGAAATCTGCATTTTGTTTTTGGAGTGGTCAACGATAAAGATATTAGTTCTATTCTTGAGTTATTACCCAAAAAAGCGAACTATTACTTCTGTTGCGCAAACATTCCACGAGCATTGAATCAAGATATTCTTGCAGAAAAGGCAAAAGACCATGCTTTGTATGGGAAGGCATATTCAACGGTAAAAATTGCTTTGGAAACTGCTAAAAAACATGCCCATGAAGATGATTTTATTTATGTGGGAGGTAGTACTTTTGTTGTGGCTGAAGTTATTTAACAAATCGTTCGATTTTCTTGTTGTATAATATTTTCTGTTTATATTTGCAGTCGTTAAGGGCGATTAGCTCAGTTGGTTCAGAGCACTTGGTTTACACCCAAGGGGTCATAGGTTCGAATCCTATATCGCCCACAATATCGAAGTATTCATTCTAAGATGCTTTGTAGTGTCCCCTAGGCATTTATTTGAAATTTAAATGTGTATAACAAAAAAAATCAATAAGGAATTTTTTCCTTAATAAAACTTGATTATTTTTGTTCTCTTAATGGTGTAAGTAAGAAACTATGGTTCAAAGTTCTAAAAAAATTCAGGGGGTTCCAGAGCCTACAATAAGGCGTATGCCTTCCTATCTAGCGTTTGCTGAAGGTTTATTGAGAAAAGGGCAGCAGTTCGTGTCATCTACACAGATTGCAAACTATATGAATATCGATCCCACGCAGGTAACTAAAGATTTATCCTATACTAGTATTGTTGGAAAAACCCGGGTTGGATATGAAGTAAAAGCATTGGTTGATGTTTTATCTGATTTCCTTGGTTTTACGGTAATGGATAATGCATTTCTTGTTGGAGCGGGATCTTTAGGATCGGCTTTGCTTCACGATAGTGGTTTATCTCATTTTGGTTTAAATATTGTTGCTGCTTTTGATATCAATTCTTCAACAATTGGAAAAAAATATAATGATATAGAAGTATTCCATATTGATCAATTTCGTGATTTGTCTCAGGAAATGAATGTGATTATGGGAATAATAACCGTTCCTGCTGAAAATGCACAGACAGTTGCCGACTTAATGGTTGCTTGGGGAATAAAGGCGATTTGGAATTTTACTCCTGCCAGAATAAAGGTTCCTGATGACATAATTGTTCAAAACACAACACTTTACTCTAATTTGGCTATTATTTTTAATAAGTTGCATAATGATAGAAAAGAGGTAATGTAGTTGTACATTATTATACAAAAAAGGACTGTTGAATTTTTTCAACAGTCCTTTTTTTATTGATGTTTACAATTTAGCTAGGTTTGTTAAGTATTCTAATGGCTTTTTCTAGAATTGTTGTATCATCAAGCTCAACAATACCACCATAAGGCCCTTGTTCAACATGGATTCCTGTACAACGACCTTTTTCAAAATTGGTTCCACCAAAATAATTTCTAACGGTTTCGACTTCTAATTTTAAGTCTTTCGCAATCCTTTGCATACTTCCATCTGGCAAACGATCTTTAATCTTTCTTAATTCATTGAATGTGATTGTTCTAGTCATACGCTTTCAAGTTTATTATAAAGGTTAGAAATTGACCTGTTTTTAAATTTAACGAAAGTATTTGTTAATTTAAAATTATTAGGTTGTTAAATCTTGTTAAAAGGTAAGTGTGAAACATGTTCTTTCTCCGGGAATCGACTGTGCAGTGATGGTTCCTCCGTGCAAGCGTAAAATTTGTTTTGAAAGGCTAAGTCCAATTCCTGACCCTTTTGGTTTGGTTGTGAAAAATGGAATAAAGATTTTATCAAGTACATCTTTTATAATGCCTTGGCCGTTGTCGCTAATTTGAATGGAAATACGACCTCTTTTGTTCATGAAGGCTTTGAGTTCAATTTTAGGATTTTTGGTATTCTCTAGGGCATGAATGGAGTTCTTAATTAAATTAATGAGTACTTGTTCGAGTAGTTGTTCGTCGGCAAAAAGTTCAATACTCTCTGGGTTGATGCTAAGCTGACAACTGATTCCTTTCTTTTTGATTTCTTCCTCCATTAAACGATGAATGCTATCGAATAGTTTTTGAACTTGAAAGATATCAAAGTTTGGTTTGGGAATTTTCGTAAGATTACGATAAGTATCTACAAAATGAAGCAGTCCTGAACTTCTTTTGTGTATGGTTTCCAGAGCTAATTTAACTTCATGTAGCGTTTCTAAATCCTCACCTTGAAATTTGTGGGTGTTATTTTCTCCAAAATCATCAAGTATGGTGGTTAGTGTTGTTGAGAGAGAAGAGATTGGCGTAATGGAATTCATGATTTCATGAGTGAGTACTCTGATTAGTTTCTGCCACGACTCAATTTCCTGTTCTTCCAGTTCATATTGGATGTTCTTAATGGAAACCAGAATGATTTGTCGGTTGTTGATTTTAAATTCGGTTGCGTAAATGGCAAGCTTTAGGATGTCTTCATTATCAATTACTTTAACAAGTGTATTCTCTCCGTGTTTTAGGTTTAGTAAGCTAGTTACAAGTTCACTGCTAAAATTGCTTAGGTCTTGTACTTTTTTAAGTTTACTAATCTGAAAAAGCTTTTTAGAGGCATTGTTGATCATTTCAACTTTTCCGTCTCGATTAAAAGCAATCAAGCTTATTCCAATGTGTTGGATTACTGTTTGCAAATAGAAATAATGTTCCTCCTTTTCTGCTCTTATTTTCTGAAAATCAGTGATGACGTCGTTGAAGGATTCTTGTAATTTATCAAAGGAGCTTCCAAGACCTTGTACTTGAAAGTTTCGAGTAAAATCCGAATATCGAATTGATTCTAAAAAGTTTTTAAGCAGACGATTAGTCTTTTCAACGTACTTAATGATTTCATAAATCTGATAAATAATCGCAATAAAAATAAGACTTGCTGTAAAGTAAAGACTTTTACTGGTAAGTAAATAAATCAGTAAAAAAATTGTGGCAGTAAGCACAATTATTCTTACTATGAAGTTGATTCGGAAGCTTTTATAAACCATATTTTTCAAGTCTACGATACAATGATGTGCGAGTAAGCCCTAATTCTCCTGCTGCTTTAGAAATATTCCCTCTATTTGTTTTTAAAACTTTCTGAATGATATTTTTTTCTACTTCTTCCAGATTGTAGGAGTCGAATTCTACCTCGTTCTGATCATTCCTTTGGATACTGACCTGAAAATCGGAGGGATTTAAATTGCGATCATCCGCCATAATGATTGCTCTCTCCATTAGGTGTTGAAGTTCGCGCACATTTCCAGGCCAAGAATAGTCGTGTAGTTTGTTGAGGCAAATTTTAGAAAGAGGATTGAAATTTTTCTTGTATTTTTTAGAGTAGATCTCAAGAAAGTGATTGGCCAAAAGAGGGATGTCTTCGTATCGTTCTCGTAACGCAGGAAGGTTTATTTCTACGGTGTTAATTCTATAAAGCAGATCCTGACGGTAGCTATCTTCTGCAGCCATTTGTTTTATTGGCATGTTGGTGGCGCATATCAACCGAATATCAATAGGAATGGCTTTGTTAGAGCCTACCCGAATTACTTCTCGGCGTTCCAATACGGTTAAGAGTTTTGCTTGCATGGGCAGGCTTAAATTTCCAATTTCATCTAAAAACAGGGTTCCGCCCGAGGCAATTTCGAATCGGCCAGGACGGTCGGTTCGTGCATCGGTAAAAGCTCCTTTTACATGACCAAATAGTTCGCTTTCAAATAAATTTTCATTGATCGATGCAAGATCAACACTTACAAAAACTTCATCTTTTCGGTAGGAATTTCGGTGTAAAGCTCTTGCTACAAGTTCTTTTCCAGTTCCGTTTTCTCCGAGAATTAATACGTTGGCATCGGTAGAGGCTACTTTCGAGATGGTGGAAAAAACCTCTTGCATTTCAGGAGAATTGCCAATAAAATCATTAAACGGCTGATCGAGAACGGCATTTAATTCTTTTTGTTTTGTTTTTAATTCCCTTACTTCATCTTTTGATCGACGTAGTTTTACGGCCGAAGAGATGGTGGCTACTAACTTTTCGTTTTGCCATGGCTTGAGAATGAAATCCGTAGCTCCCGCTTTAATTGATTTTACTGATTTTTCAATGTCGCCATAGGCTGTGATGAAAAGCACAATGGCTTGCGGGTCAATTTCGAGTATTTTATTCAGCCAATGATAACCTTCCTGCCCACTAATTGCATCCTTGGTAAAATTCATATCGAGTAATATAACATCGTATTGATCTTGTTTCATCAATTTGGGGATCAACTCGGGATTGGATTCTGTGTGTATTAGCTCGACATGTTGCTTTAAAAGCAATTTTAATGAAAATAGAATATCTTCATTATCGTCAATAGCTAAAATTCTTCCAGTTTTTTGATCTGCCATAATTTAAATCAGTTAATTGTTTAGGCTACATGGTTTTACTATGAGAATTCAAGTTATCATTTTTCTTTTAAAATTAAAACAAAATTGTTCGTATGCGTACAGCTTGTGTGCTGATATCGTTCACAGGTATTTGAAATGCAGTAAGTTGTGAGTTTTTTAAAAAATTGAGAATCAAGATTGAAAGTGTTTTGGCACGAAAGTGGTAACTTATTGCTTTGATTGGATGCAATGTAGCGGTTTATTTTTGGCGATTAGGAATATCTTACTTAGGGTACGATTAGGAATAGTATGCCTAGGAAAAAGCAGATACACAGTTTTTAATGGAAATGGATGTTAAAAATTTTATTCAATACAGTTTTACGTAGTTTATATCGGCAAAAGGCTTATTCGCTGATGAATATTTTAGGCCTGGCAACGGGGGTAACTTGTACGCTGCTTATTTTAATTTGGGTTGAATATGAAACAGGTTTTGATAAGTTTCATGAAGATATAGATCAAATTTACAGTATATACGAGAATCAGAATTATGCTGACGGTGATTTTTTTTCGGTATTCTCAACGCCAGGACCTCTTGCCAAATCAATAAAACAGTCTTATCCAGAAATTGAATCCTCTTCCCGAATGGTATCTAGTTGGGGACAGTTGGTTCTTTCGGTGAATGGAAATAGTTATGTGGAAGATGGTGGGAAGATTGTCGATCCTGATTTTTTTAAGATTTTCACTTTTCCTATTGTTTTAGGAGAGACTGAGAATCCTTTTCAGACTGACAATTCGATTGTTCTTACAGAGAAAATGGCGCATAAATTATTTGGAGAATCCAATCCTATTGGTGAGCAAGTAAATATAAATTCTCGATTCGATTGCAGTGTTTCTGCGGTGGTATCGGATCCACCAGCTAATTCATCCATAAAATTTGATTTTCTTCTTCCATTTCACTTTTTTGAGGTGATATGGACCTATGATTTGAGTGATTGGGAAGCAAATTCATTTCATACCTTTATTAAAATAGATCTTAATTGCGACCTGAAAAAACTGTCATTGCAATTGAAGCCATACATTAAAAATCGCGTTAAAAATTCAAATGTTGAGCTGGCACTTCAGCCCTTTAAGAGATATCATTTGTATTCGATAAATGGCACTAGAATTGCGCCTGTTGGCTACGTTAGGGTGTTTTTATTTGTAGCTGTTTCCATCCTCTTAATTGCCTGTTTTAATTATATGAATTTGGCTACAGCCAGATCTGAGCGAAGAGCAAAAGAAGTGGCTATTAGAAAGGTAGTAGGAGCTCAACGGCAAGGCTTAATTTCTTTATTTATTGGTGAATCGATTTTTTTTACTCTTCTGTCCCTCATTATTGCACTTGTTTTGGTGGAGTTGCTACTGCCTGTTTTTAGTGATTTAACGGGGCGTAATTTAGTTCTGGGATTTTCCAATGTAAAATTCCTGTTCCTTGTTTCTATTGTGGTTCTGCTTACTGGTATTTTATCGGGAAGTTATCCGGCTTTGTTTTTATCCTCTTTTTTACCCATTCATGTTGTTCGTGGAGTATTGAGAAAAGATTCCTCTCTGCTACGAAAAATTCTGGTGGTGATCCAATTTAGCATATCCATTGTTTTGTTTATTTGCTCGGGTATCATTCATCAACAGTTAAAGTTTCTTGAAGATTCGGATGTTGGCTACAATAAGGACAATTTAGTTTATATTGAAATGGTGGATGATCTTGTTCTACAGTATTCGCAACTAAAAGGAGAATTGGTGAAAATTCCTGGTGTTTATTGGGTGACCGCTGGGAATCAAATGCCTGTGAATTTTACCAAATCAACTTGGGATGTAGAGTGGTCAGAAAAATCAAAAAAGAAGGATGATGTATTGTTTCAATTGGCCTTTGTTGATTATGATTTTATAGAAACATTTGAAATGGAGGTGATTCAGGGAAGAGGTTTTTCAAAAGTATATGGTGAGGAGAGTTTAAAATTTATAGTCAATGAATCTGCAGCAGAAAAGATGAATTTGCAGGAAAGAGTTGGCGACTCTATTCGGATTTGGAATTACTCTGGAGAAGTAATTGGTATAGTGAAAGATTTTAATTTTAACAGTTTACAAGTGGGAGTTGAACCCTTGCTGATGATGCGAAATCCTGCCGCTTTTAAATACATTGCCATTCGAATAGGTGATGATGTAGAGCCCATTTTGAATAGGATACGAAAAGTATGGGACGCAAGAATAAGTGGTGTGCCATTTACTTACCGATTTTTAGTAGATGATTTCAAGTATTTCTATGTCGCAGAATCGAGAATGAGTAAACTATTTATGGTATTTACACTGATCGCTTTTGTAATTTCTTGCCTGGGATTATTCGGATTAGTTTCTTTTGTTACCGAACGAAAGTCTCGAGAAATGGCGCTTCGAAAGGTGTTTGGAGCGAGTCGAGAGTATGTTTTTCGATTGCTACTGCAAGCCTTTTTTAAGTGGGTGATATTATCTAATGCAATAGCTTGGATCATTGCCTATTTTTTGATGGAATGGTGGTTGAAGGGATTTGCATATCGAATTGATATTGGAATTGGAATTTTCATTCTATCGGGTTTTGTTTCTCTTCTGATTACATTTATTACTGTTTACCATCAAATAAGAAAGGTAATGCTAAAAACTCCATCGCACGTGTTAAAATACGAATAAGTGAATGATATAAAAAATCTGTAGATGATTACAACCAAAAATTTAATTAAAGTTTTCAGAACCGACGAAGTGGAAACGCGGGCATTGAACCATGTAAACCTTGAAATCAGAGAAGGAGAATTTGTCGCAATAATGGGTCCTTCGGGATGTGGTAAATCAACCTTGCTAAATATTCTTGGTTTGCTCGATAATCCGACCGAAGGGGAGTTGTACTTTAATGGTCTACAGGTAGATGGATATGGAGAGCGTCGGCGAACTAATTTGCGAAAAGAAAATATTGGCTTTGTTTTTCAAAGTTTTAATTTGATTGATGATCTGACCATTTTTGAAAATGTAGAGTTGCCTCTCTTGTACCAGAAAGTATCTTCATTGGAAAGGAAAAAGAGGGTGATTGAAGCCTTGGAGAGAATGAAAATTGCACATCGTGCCAAGCATTTTCCTCAGCAATTGTCTGGAGGACAGCAGCAGAGAGCAGCTATAGCCCGAGCTGTTGTATCCAAACCAAAATTGATTTTAGCCGATGAGCCTACGGGTAACTTAGATTCAGCCAATGGAGAGGAAGTGATGAATCTTCTAACACAGTTAAATGAAGAAGGGACTACCATTGTGATGGTAACCCACTCCCCATCAGATGCGGATAGAAGTCATCGTATCATTCAGCTTTTTGATGGCCATGTGGTGAGTGAGAATATGAGGTGAAAATTAAGAGAAGAGTGCTGTAATCATTTTGTATTGACAACTATTTTCTTTGTTCTCAATAAAAAAACAGAAAGTGTTTTTTGCGAAATATTTGTCTGGGACGAGTTCTACATGTTTACAAATTTAGTGTCGGCCGAAATAATTTCTATGCGCAAAGTTGTGCAATATCAATTAAGTAAATCTTTTCGGTTTCAGATTTAATGAAAAAGGAAGACTGCTTTTTGATCTAACATCCACGAATGTATTATTTTATTTCCTTTGTAACTTTTGCTTGGGCTGTTCGTCCTAAAGATGGAAAGAACCCAAAATATTAAATTGGCACTTATGAACTCTTCGTCAAAAACATATTTATTTATTTTATTGATTGCACAACTACTGCTAGGTTCTGGTTTTTCCAGAGCACAAACTTATCCTTGTTATTTATATGGGAACATCATTACTGTTGATGGTGATGTGTACAAAGGTGCAATTCGATGGGGAAATGAAGAGGTGTTTTTAACTGATTTGTTTAATGCTGAGAAAGAAGAGAATCCATATCTGAAATATTTGACAGATGCCAAAGAGAAAGTCGAAAAACGAAAAACAACAAAGACTAAAATTAGGAGCCAATTACAATTTAGCTATAATCAGAAGGAAAATGGACAAGGGATGTACGATCGTAAATTTCAATGTCGTTTTGGCGATATAAAATCAATATCCGTAACAGGTGATGAATCGTTAAGTTTAGAGCTCAAAAATGGAAAGTACATCAATTTAGTAGGAGGATCGAATGATGTGGGAACACAGGTTTGGGTCATCGATCAGGAGTTGGGATTATTAAAAATTGATTGGGAACGTATTGATGTGCTTCATTTTGAAAATGCTCCTGAAAAAACTGAGAATTTTGGAGAACCTATCTATGGAAAGTTAACAACTACAAAGGGCGAGTTTACGGGCTTTATTCAGTGGGATCACGATGAAAGATTGCTGGGAGATAAATTGGATGGAAGAGGTCGGGATGGAGAGTTATCCGTTCCCTTTACTAAAATCAAAAGCATAGAAAAAACAGAAAACGGAAGCCGTGTTACCTTACTTTCCGATCGTAATTTTGAATTAACAGGAGAAAATGATGTGAATCAGTACAATCGGGGAATTGTAGTTAGTATTCCTAATGTGGGGCGCATTGATTTTCCTTGGAGTCATTTTTTGTCACTGGAAATAGATCCTTGTCCTGCGAACAGTATAGATTGCTTGTCTGAATTTGGTGAATCTAGCCGATTGAAGGGAATTGTGCATACCAAGGAAGGAGCCTCTTTTCAGGGAATTATTGTTTACGATTTAGATCAGGCCATGGATTCGGAGCTACTAAATGGCTTGAACGATGAATTGGAATTTTTTCTTCCCTTTCGGAATGTTCGTAGTATAAAACCCATAGCTCATAACTATTGTCTTGTTGAGCTTAGAAATGAATTGAACTTATACCTTGGCGATAAAAGCGATGTATCCAATAAAAATGCGGGAATCATCGTTTTTGTAAAGGAAGGAGAATATCATGTTTTTAATTGGTCGGATATCGATAGAATAGAGTTTTTGTGAGATAAATAAAAAGTTGCACTAAACTCCCATTTTTAATTTTAAAAAATGGGAGTTTTTATTGAAATTATTTGATATTTTTAGCTTTATCTATGTTTAATTTATTTTAAAATAAAAATCTCTTTTTTTTTACAATAAAATAGAACTTTTTTTTTGATACAATAATGGGTTAATTATTAATATGTTGAAAATTATTGCCAAATTTGAAACTTATTTATTTTTCTCTCGTCAAAACAAAAGATTCACTAACCCAAAGAACATGTATTTCTGTCTAAGTTGATTAGGAAGTTGATCTATAGGAAAAACCATCGATATGAAAAAAAATAGAGCAAGTTTACTGTTAATATTGTTCATACAACTAATATGTTTATCTGCCCAGGCCGAAGATTATTATTGGATTGGCGGTTCTGGTGATTGGAATGATATCGAGCATTGGAGTGATCAACCAGGCGGAAACGTAAATTCAAATGCCTTGGTTCCAGGTAAGGATGATGATGTTTATTTTGATGAATATTCTTTCCCTGATGCTGGGGCAGAGGTAACTATCACCAGTGTTGCTCGCTGTATGAATATGTATTGGGGGAATGTTACCAATATGCCAACCTTAAATACTGATGATAATGAAGCTCATTATCTTGCAATTTATGGAGGAGTAACATTTAATAACCTGATGGTTCTTGATTTGGATCGGTCGCTTTACTTTAGAGCAAGTACATCGGGCAATGTGATTGATTTTGGAGGAAAAACATTTGATGGAGATATCTATTTTGAAAACAATGGAGGTTGGCGGATTACAAGTGAAATAAATTTAGTTAACAATACGATTTATTTCAATCAAGGTAGCTTAAGTATTGAAGCCGATATAACCTGTGGAGCATTTCTTTCAGAAGCTTCTGTTTCTCGTGTGCTCTACTTAAATTCATCCACACTTACGCTCGATAAAAGCGGATCAAGTGTTTTATCTATTCAAAGTGATAATTTAACCTTAGATGCTGGAGATTCTAAAATTGAAGTAATATCTAGTAATTCTTCTTTTGCAACATCAGGAGATGATGCTCTTGAGTTTTATGATCTTGTATTTTCAGGAGATAATGGTAGTTTAGAAAGTGATGCCATATTCACTTCCTTTAACGATATTACTTTTGAAATGGATGGAAGCATGCAAGGAGATAATGAAATGCAGAATCTTATTTTCACATCCGGACATACTTATGCAATATCGGGAGATGGAACCCAAACTGTTAATGCTAAATTTGAGGCTCTTGGTGAATGTTACGATTTTATTATCATAGAGGGTGATGTATATGGTGGAACTATTTCGGCTGCAGAGGTGGATCTTGATTACTTGAAGGTTGAAAATATTAATGCAAGTGGAGCAGCAATTCCTTTTGTTGCAAATAATTCGTACAATTTAGGAGGAAACAATACCAACTGGACTTTTATCGAACCATCTTCCGCCGATTATACTTGGATTGGTGCTGGTGGTGATAACAAATGGGGAACAAAAGAGAACTGGAATGCGGGTTGTGTCCCTTCCCGAAATAATAATGTAATAATAGGTGCTTCGTATACGGTGGAGATTGATGTTTCTGCTGAATGTAAAGGCTTAGATATAGATGATAGTTCAACATTAGAAGGATCCGAAGATCTTGATATCTACGGATCTCTGGCTGCAGATAGTTGTACCTGGAATTTTTCTGGAGAAACCCAGTTTTCTGGTGATAACACAAATACCATATCTTTTAATGGCAGCTTTTTAGGTTTGGTTACCTTTTATGGGAATGGTTCCTGGACCCTAAATTCCAATTTATCGGTTCTTGATATTTTAGATTTAGAGGAAGGAACATTAACTGCCAATTCTTATACTATTTCGGCTGAGCAGTTTAGTTCAACGAGTAACTATATTAGAGCTCTCGATATTTCAAATTCAGTTTTCGAGATTACCACCGGTGTTTCAAAAGCCTGGAATATTCAGGGAAGTGGTCTTACATTGACAAGTAACAATTCGGAAATTCAACTGCTTTCTAGTGGAGCTGAACTCTACCACAATACGACTGATGGTCTTACTTACGGAACAGTAAGCTTTACTGCTGCTGATGGACAGGCTTTACTAACCAATGAAGGAATGGCGACACAGCCACATTTCGAATCTCTTGAATTTGTTGGAAATGCAAAATTAACAGGTGATCATCAGTTTGATCAGTTGATATTTTCACAAGGGAAAGAATACTTTTTTAATGCAGGAAGTATTCAAAAAATTCTAGTGGCTGATGGTTTAATTGCTCATGGTACCTGTTCGGAATATATAACCTTCACAGGTGATGGAGGTACTGCCTATTTCGATTGTGATGTGAATTCTACAGATCTTTATCGATTAAGAATCGAGGATGTAAATGTGACTGGAGGAATTGGAAGTCTTACTGCCAATGAGTCAATAGGAATTTCAGGTTACGATGGTTGGATCTTTTTAGACGATTTAACTGGATCAAAAATATATTGGACCGGGAATGTTGATAACGACTGGTTTACCGCAGGTAACTGGGAGGGTGGATGTTTGCCAACTCGGAAAGATACAGTTGTTTTTAATAATGATAAAGTCCTACTAACCTACGAGGTAAACATTTCCAGTACGAGTGATGATGCCGAATGTGCCAGCATGATCTGGACGAATGCCGATTTGATGAGCTTTAGTGGAGATCAGCCAATCAGTATTTTTGCAGATCTAGATTTTTCAGGAATGATCAATGCAAATTTCGCTTATTCAGGAGATTTTTATTTTAAAGCGGTAGATACAACTGCGGCTACCATCGATGCTGGAGCGGTTAGTTTATTGGGAGATCTTACTTTTATGGGAACATTGCAGGAGGATGATACCTGGAGTGCAGGATCCTGGACCTTACAAAGTGAACTGAATACCGAAGGAACTATAAAATTGGAGTATGGTGATTTAATTTCGAACGATCAAAATATGGAGGCTTCCTCTTTTGTATCGAATTTTGATGTCGATCAACCTCGATCTTTGAGTTTAGGTTCATCCACATTTACTCTTGAAAGTTTTAAAGTTACCCCCGAGTCGTTTACTTTCGATGCCGGAACATCAGAAATTATTTTTGACACAGCTGGCGAATTAATTGTTACAAAAGGAAGTGATCCTTTAGATTTTTACAATGTAAGTGTTACTGAAGCCGATGGAAATGCTTACATCGATATTTATTCCGATGATATTACTTTTAATAATTTAGTACTTAGCGGAAATACTTACTTTAGAATGACCAACGACTCTGAAATTAGTTTTACTGCCAATAGTATTGAAATGGCAATTGGGAAAACCTATGAGTTTCAGAGTGGTCAAACCTTTGTTTTTACTGATATTATTGCAAATGGTGCTTGCGAAGGATCCATTGATATTACAGGTTCAGATTCCGATCCAGCAATTTTCCAGGCTAATACAGGGGTTACTGAAATTACCGTGAGTTCGGTTAATCTTTTGAATATAAGTGCAGAACCTGATGGTATTTTTGTGGCAAATGAGTCTATCGATTTAGGAGGTAACGACGGTTGGACCTTTGAAAATGAACCAGATGGAGACGATTTGTATTGGATTGGAGGTACTGGATATTGGGACGATCCAAACCATTGGGCAACTACTTCTGGTGCAGCAGTTGCTGATGGTTGTGTGCCAACCGTAAAAGACAATGTATTTTTTGATGATGGTTCGTTCGATGATACCGAACAAACCGTTTATACTGGTGCCAGCGATATTCGTTGCCGTAGCATGAATTGGACAGGATCTGAGGGGAACAGACCTAATTTTGAAATGGGAGACACCGATATTACTGGTGTTTACATTTATGGTTCCTTAATTTTAAATTCAACTATGGAGATTGATTTATCAGCCATGGTCGATTTTTACTTCCGGGCAACCGAAGCTCAGGTAATAGAAAGTTTTGGTTATGTATTCCCAAACATTGTAGAGTTTGATGGTAGTGGTGGAGAATGGACACTTCAGGACAGTCTAGTCGTAGAAGGAGATGTTTACATTCGAAATGGAAAACTGATTTCGGATGGAAACGATATTGAATGTAAGAGTTTGACCTCAAACGATGAGACTGTTGGTGAAAGTACTCGTGGTTTAGATATTCAGAATTCTAATCTAACCATTAACGGAACCGAGGATGAACTTGGTTTCTCATTAAATATAAAATTGACAGATCCATATTATGATCAGGGATTTGACCTACTTGCTGAGGGAAGTAACATTACTTTTTCCGATGCGGCTAGTGTTTATTTAGCAGGGATTAAAAATCAGACCATTGAGTTCGATACCATAACTTTCCTTCAAGATGGTTCAATATCAACCTTTAATAATTTAGCTACTTTTTTTCCGTATGTTGGCTATTTGAGTTTTAATCAGAATGGTGTAGTAAGCGGACATTATCAATTTGGAACCGTTGAATTGGGAAGAGGTTACGATTTTGAGTTTAAGGCAGGAAATATCTACGAAATGGACTATTTCCTTGCTGAAGGAAGTTGTTTTGCACCTATTTCAATTCATTCTTCCGAGGATGGAACTCAAACCACTATTTCTTCAGCAAATGATGTGAATGGGGAATTTCTGGAATTACAAGATATTGCAGG
>NZ_JBFHJW010000038.1:0-41120 GCF_041595635.1 Labilibaculum sp. | reverse complement strand
ACCCATTGTCCTGACCTTTTTCCTCCTTTAGTTGCCCTGGCAGCTCATTGCACCGGAGAAAGCAGAATTAAAGGAGTACACCGCTTAGAGCATAAGGAAAGCAATCGTGGTTTAGTGCTGAAGAAAGAATTCTTAAAAATTGGAGTTCCTATTCGCATCGAAGGCGATGAAATGATCATTCCGGGTGGTAAAGTAGAAGGTGGATTAGCAAAAAGCAATAACGATCACCGTATCGCCATGGCTCTTGCCGTGGTCGCATTAGCCTCTCCTAGTCCTATTGAAATTGGTCAGCACGAATGCGTTGCTAAATCCTATCCTGAATTCTTTACGGATTTACGCAAAATTGGTGGTGGTGTCGCACAATTTTATTTCGATAGTCAGTTTGTGTAAATAGATAAAAAAATTGAATAGAGACTCAATTGAAATTGTTGAAATGATAATTGTTAGTGCCTGTTTAGCGGGTTGTAAATGCCGATACGATGGAAAAAGCAACGAAGTAGCAGAAATAAAAAAGCTCGTTCTTGAAAATAAAGCCATCGCTCTTTGCCCTGAAGAATTAGGAGGTTTACCTACACCAAGAATACCTTGCGAACAGGTTAAAATCAATAATGAATTTAAAGTAATTGGTCAAGATAAAAATGACTATACTCGAGAATTTACCAAAGGAGCAAAAATAGTGGTAAATGTGGCAAAAGCCCTAAATTGCAAAATTGCAATTTTAAAAGCCAACAGTCCCTCTTGTGGATACGGACAAATATACGATGGTAGTTTCACAGGGAAACACACAAAAGGCAACGGGATTACCTCTTATCTACTAGCGAAAAATGGAGTACAGATACTGAATGAAGAAAATTTTCATTCCATACTTAACCTTAAAAATTAAACATTAGCTATTTTCACCAAATACTAATGATTGAATTCTAATAACGACAATAAATGAATAATTTTGGAAGAATATTTAGACTAAGCATATTTGGAGAATCTCATGGAAAAGGTGTTGGGATAACGATTGATGGATGTCCTTCAGGAATCGACCTTAGCGATGAAGATCTTTTGCAGGATTTAAGCCGCAGAAAATCAGGCGCAAGAGGGACAACTCCAAGAATAGAAGCCGATATGCCAAGCATATTGAGTGGAACCTTCGAAGGAAAAACTACCGGAGCTCCTTTAATCATCCTATTCCATAATAAGAACACCAAGTCGAAAGACTATAGTAATTTATTGGACAGTCCACGTCCCGGTCATGCCGATTTTGTGGCTCAGCATAAATTTGGAAAACACAACGATTATACTGGAGGAGGACATTTCTCGGGAAGAATTACCCTTGGAATAGTCGCTGCTGGAGTGGTTGCCAAGAAAATTCTAGGCAACGTAAAAATTGATGCCAAGCTTACCGAAGTGGGCGGAAAAACCGATTTCGATGCTGCCGTTGAGGAAGCATTGCTACAACACGATTCTGTAGGAGGAATCGTAGAATGCAAAGCCAATAATCTTCCTATCGGCTATGGAGAACCCTTCTTCGATTCTGTTGAATCGCTGATCTCCCATCTGATTTTTGCCATTCCTGCTACCAAAGGAATTGAATTCGGATCTGGTTTTGCTGCTGCAAAAATGAAAGGCTCAGAACACAACGATAATTTCATTGATGAAAGTGGAAAAACCGAGACCAATCATGCCGGAGGAATTAACGGAGGAATCACCAATGGAAATGAATTGGTATTCCGTGTTGCCATAAAGCCAACCTCTTCGATTGGTGTCAATCAGAAAACCATGAATTTTGCCAAAGGCAAAGTAGAAGATTTACTGATTGAAGGTCGACACGATGCCTGCATTGCCTTACGTGTTCCGGTAATTATTGAGGCAATTACAGCAATTGCTTTAGCCGATCTTAAATTACTTTACAAAGCCAGAATCTAGGCACAATCTTCAAAATATAATTAAGCCCCATAGAAAATATTTTGTGGGGTTTATCAATGTCATTAAATTTCAAAACTATCCTTCCAAATGATCGCAAATAAATGGTAAATGCTTCACTTATTATTTTCTAATTAGCAATAATATTATTATTTTTATTATTCAACTCACAAATCAGTAAAATACGTAAGATATGACAAATAAGCCAATGGAGGTAGAAATGAACATCCGAATTCAAGCCTATGATATTGATGTGATGGGAATTGTAAGCAACATTGTATACATCCGTTGGTTTGAAGATTTGCGAATGTTATTCCTAGAAGAACATTATCCATACGAAGAAATGATTGCTACCAGAATTTCTCCTATTTTGATAAAAACAGAGGCCAACTATAAATCACCTCTCACCATTCACGATCATCCTATTGGAACCTGTACCATTAAAAATATGGGTTCCAGCAAATGGGAAATGGAGTTTGAAATTAAAAACGGAGAAGTGCTGCACTGTAAGGGAAAACAAGTAGGTTGTTTTTATAATTTAGAAAGAAAAAGACCTTCTTTGGCACCAGAACGATTGCTGGAAGCATGGCAGAAAGCACAAAAAGATCTTGTCGAACATTAGACCATAAAAAAGATATTCCATCCTACTTGTTTAGAATTAATAAATTGCAAGAAGCAAGTAGGAATTGAAAGAACCTTCTCCCTCCCTTTGAGCGTTCTTCACAATTGATCCGATTCCTTACACGAAACTTTTACAGCATGTTTTGCGCGCCTTCATGTAATAAAAATACTTGGCAAGCTTTTCCTCCTATACAATTCAATCGTATAGTAAAATTAGATTCGGAACAGAAAAAATACATGCAGAAGCAATTAGCATTAGAAATGCAAAACCTTAGTTTGCAAAACTAAGAGAAATATCCTTAGAATTTCTATTTAAAGCATTCCTACTCTTAATTGTAATTATATTGGAATACCTAATGCCAAATAGGGTAAATAGGGTAAATAGGCGATATTCATCAAAAACTACTGGAATTATTCAAATCTTTCCCAAAAAAACCTCTAACCCTACAATTTTACCCCGCATCAATACCATGTTCCAAATGACAGAATGATGTAAATTTGTAATTGTAATTCAGAAGTGAAGAAAATCAGTTATTAAGAGTCTTAAAAGTTATTTTACCAATCTTACAAATACAGTTCAATATGAAAGCAATAGGATACAAAAAAAACGGAGCCATCGGTGCAGCCGACTCACTCGTTCAATTTGAAACAGCTATTCCAGAACTTGGTGCTCGTGATCTTTTAGTTGAAATAAAAGGCATATCAATGAATCCAGTTGATGTAAAAATACGAAGCAACGTAGCTCCCGAATCAGGCCTTAAAATTATTGGTTACGATGCTGCTGGTCTTATAAAACAAGTAGGGAGTAAAGTCAGCAAATTTAAAGTTGGCGACGAAGTTTTTTATGCTGGCGATCTTACCCGTCCCGGTACCAACTCGGAATTTCATGCCGTAGACGAGCGCATTGTGGGCAGAAAACCAAAATCACTGGACTTTGCCGAAGCTGCTGCTTTGCCATTAACTTCGATTACAGCATGGGAACTGCTTTTCGAATCTCTTGGAGTAGCTGAAGGACAAGGAGAAGGCGAAAGTTTACTAATTATTGGTGGTGCTGGTGGTGTTGGATCCATACTGATTCAATTGGCAAAGAAATTAACTAAACTTAACGTTATAGCAACTGCTTCGCGCCCTGATACCATAGCCTGGACTCAAAAAATGGGTGCCGATCATGTAATTAACCACCGTGAATCCTTGGTTGATCAGGTAAAAGAATTGGGACTACAACCTCGTTATGTGGCTTCCTTGAACGGAACCGAGCAACATTTTCCTGCTATTGTTGAATTGATAAAACCTCGCGGACACATGGCCTTAATCGACGATCCAAAATCAATAGATATACTTAAGGGAAAACAAAAAGCACTCCATTTCAGCTGGGAATTCATGTTCACACGCTCTATGTTTCAAACAGATGACATTGAAAAACAACACGAGCTACTAAATCGAGTATCGAAAATGATCGACGAAGGTGAATTGATCTCTACCATGACCAATAATTTGGGTTTACTCTCGGTAGATACATTAAAAGAAGCTCACATTCAGCAAGAAAGTGGCCGTGTGATTGGTAAAAATGTATTGAATGGATTTGCCTAAACATTAAGAGCAAAGACAAAAAAATAAGATTTTCACTTTAAAGTGATATTGGACCTGACTCGTTTTTAAGAACCTGTCAGGTCTTTTTTTGATTCCGCCTCCCTACTAATTGTACTCATATTAGCTACACAGTGATTGTAATAGTATAAATATCATCAAAACATGCTAATAAGAATATTTTAAACGAACACTAGCACAAACAACCAATATAAATACAATTAAAGGTGTTTTTCTTACAATACTTTACCTCTTCCTGTTGCCTAAATTTGCATTATCAATAATTCATAAACGAGAAACTAATTGGATAAACTTAGGCACAGGTATACATTGAAAAAGATTTAGGAATGCCAACAAAACCGGTTTTAATTCAATCTGGAAAATCAACACGATCTCCCTGAATATTTGATTAGTCTGCAATTCAATAATCAAACAATATTTTATCAAACTCAAAAAAACAAACAAAATGACAAATTGGAAAGAAGTAAACGACACTTTAACAGAATTACTACAACTTGAAACTAAAATTGTAGCAATCAAAAGAATGGAAAATAAAGATGGTTTAAAAGATATTTCCGGATTGGAAAAACCATTGGAATTACCTTCGATGATGCAACTCCCCTGGCTGAAAAAATGCAATTGCGTTACCGTTGTTTAAGAATTCAAGGATTGGCTCCTACCGATAAGAATCAGATTGACAGCGAAGCAAAAGGTTTTGCCGGATTTTGGTACGACAATGCCGAAACAGCAAAAAAAGAATTAGTAAGCTATCCAAAACCATCCGCTATCGAAGCCTTGGCATATAGTCCGCTAGAAGAAAAAATTGACCCGGATTATGTTTTGATCTATGCAAATGGGGCTCAAATAACATTCCTAATGAATGATTATCAGTATTTTACCGGAGAGAGAATTCAGGGTGATTTTACTGGAGAAGGTTCTTGTGCAGATGCACTACCACGTAGCGTAGTTACCGGAAAACCTTCACTTTGTTTGCCTTGTGTGGGAAAAAGAGGTTTTGGCTTGGTAAACAATGATGAAATGGTAATTGCAATACCTGCCGATAAGTTGGAAACAACCCTAAAAGGCTTACAAACTTTAAAGGGTAACGGATTATCATATCCTATGGGGCCGTTTGGGGAAGCTGATATGGATGTTACTCCATTATTCGAAGCTTGGTATCCTGTTCAGGAATAAATGGAGTTTATGCCCAAACTCATCCCGATGCTTATAACAAGGCAGCCATTCAAGAACTTATCGAACAAACAGAAAAAATAATTACTTAAAAATTAGCATATCAAGTTAGCGATCGGGAATCAGTAGCCACTAGCTTGTTTTGATTCCTGAATCAAATTAAAAAGAGATGAATTATACAGGACCCGTTTACAGGCCTCCCTACGAGGCAAATACACTCCTGCTGCAAGTGACAGTAGGATGTGCACACAACAAATGTACCTTTTGTACCATGTATCGCGATGTGAAATTTTCAGTTGATAAAATGGATCAGGTGGAAAAAGATTTGCAGGAAGCACAAGCAAATTATCCTAACGTAAAGCGAATCTTTTTGGTTAATGGAGATGCATTCGTTCTATCAGGGAATCGCTTAAAGGCAGTTGCCGAAATGATTCACAAATACCTGCCCGAGGTAGAGATCATTACCATGTATGCGTCGATTAATAACGTTATGGGCAAGACCGACGAAGAGCTGTCGGAATTGAAAAAGCTGGGTATTGGTGATTTATGGGTTGGTGTAGAAACTGGTTTGGGCGATGCGCTCGACTACTTAAACAAGGGCGCTTCTCTTGCCGATGCCTACGAACAGTTAGAACGTTTGAATAAGGCAGGCATTACATTTTTCTATGGATTTATGTTTGGTGCTGCGGGCAAAGGACGAGGAAGTGAAAATGCCGAAGCAAACGCGAAGCTGATTAATCAGGTGAAACCTTTAGGGATTGTGCCAACAAGTCTGAACGCAAATGAGGGAACCCAACTAGCTAAAGATATTGAAGCAGAAACTTTCGAAATGGCTAGCTAAAGAGAAGTACTCGAGGAACAAAAAAAAACACTAGAGCTGGTAGATGTGGATACCTACTATATGGGCATTCATATCATAAACTCGGTAAGTTTCGATGCTCAATTGCCAAGAGACAAACATGCAGCCATCGATAAGGTTAATTCCCTTATTTCACAAACGAATGAGACAATACTAAATAGTGTGCCAGAAAGACACTCTATTTAATAAACATAGTAAACACATGAATAAATTCTAACCCCATCGAACGGACAACACAAACTACTGTCCGTTCTTTTTGTATATTAATCTTATCATTAAATTTCCACACCGCATTTTCGTAAAAACCCAAGGTCGAAACTGCTCTCTTACCTTCTTACTAAAATTTATTTTTATGAATTAGTTTCGAATTTATCGTGTGATTTTTTCCCTATAATCCGGGAGATTCAGCAGTATCCCTATATTATATTTTGAAGCTAAAAACTATAAAAACATAAAAATCAAACAAAAAAAACTCGCTAACATATAAAAATTGATTCTTAGTTTATTTCAGGCTTACAATCCTTCAAATGTGAAAGAATAAAACTGCGCCTAAATGGTAGAAGAAAATCCCTAATATAGCTAAAGCAATTTAACCGTTTACCAAGTAAAGTTCTAATTTAATGTTAATTAAGAACACTCTTCAGATAAATTTAAAAGAGGGTAACCATTCATCATTAAGCCATTTTGATCATTTTTCCTCATTTTATAATAGGGGGTACTATTGGTCCAAATAGATTTTTTTTGTCTACACCCTTGAAATTGAAAAACCTTCAAAAAATTAACATTTGTCCACTAACATGAGAAAAAACAGTATATAAAAGCTACATTTTCTTTATATTTGCGCGTCGTAGAAATACAATCAACTATCCTAACATAGAATCTTAATAATTTAAAATTTATATAATAATTAAACAATGAGCAATCAGGACAAAGCATTTTTTGGACATCCTATGGGATTGTCAACATTATTTGCCACAGAAATGTGGGAAAGATTTAGCTACTATGGGATGCGCGCCCTCTTAGTGCTATTTTTAACAGCCGAATTTGCTACAGGAGGTTTCGGATTAGATCGAGAAGAAGCCTTTACCATTTATGGTATTTTTACTGGTTTAGTTTATGTGACGCCTTTATTAGGTGGAATTCTTGCCGATAAATTTTTAGGGCAGCGTATGACCATTTACATTGGTGGTTTAACCATGGCTATTGCACAGTTTATGTTAGCTGCTTCAGCTATTCCTGGCGATAATATTGAATCTCGTCAGTTTTGGTTTTATGCTGGTTTAGGTGTTTTAATATTGGGTAACGGTTTCTTTAAACCCAATGTTTCAACCATAGTTGGTGACTTGTATGAAAATAATGATCCACGTAAAGATGGTGGTTTTACTATTTTTTACATGGGAATTAACCTAGGTGCATTTTTATCTCCTTTTGTAGCAGGTTACCTTGGTGAAAAAATTGCTTGGGAATTTGGTTATTTATCTGCTGGTATTGGAATGCTTATTGGTGTTACATGGTTTATTTGCAGAGCAGAAAAAACATTAGGACATATTGGACTACCTCCTAAAATGAAAGATGGAATAACCAGACTACACACTATTGATTGGGGAAAAATCTTACTATATGTTTTCGTTATTGTTTTTGGTGTGATTGGATTTATGAAAGGTTGGGCTGCTTTATCAGAAGGTTCTCAAGATTTAATTCCAAAAATTGTTGGAGCCATTGCTGCAGTATACCTAACTATTTCTATCTTCAGAGGTACTGAAGGTAAAGATCAATGGGCTCGTGTTGCAGTTATTTTGGTACTTGCTTTCTTTAATATATTTTTCTGGGTTGGCTTTGAACAAGCCGGTACTACTTTTAATATGTTTGCGGCCGATAACACAGATAGAATGATGGGTAGTTTTGAAATTCCAGCTTCATGGTTTCAGTCTATTAACGCTATTTTTATTGTGATTCTTGCTCCTCTATTTTCAATAATATGGCTTAAACTCGATAAAGTTAAATTAAATCCCAAAACCCCATTTAAATTTGCTTGGGGAATGATGTTGCTATCTATAGGTGCAGCTGTAATGGCCGTTGCTGACAGTATTTCAAATGGTGCACAAGGTCTCGTTCTAGTATCTCCTCTCTGGTTATCTTTAGTTTATTTGATTTTTACCATGGGAGAACTTTGTATTTCTCCAATTGGATTATCGATGGTAACAAAACTAGCTCCTCCAAAATTAGTTTCTACTTTGATGGGTGTTTGGATGTTCTCTTTTGCATTTGGAAACTTCGGAGCTTCGCAAATGGAGAAATTATCAAAATCTATGGAAGTTATCTCAGGACAACCTGTAAATGTATTTTGGTTTGTAGCTGCAATTACTGGAGCTGCTACCGTACTATTATTCATTTTAGGCCCTTGGTTAAGTAAGATGATGAAAGGAATCAACTAAGAATAGTTAATTCAAAATATATAAGCCCGCTGATTAATTTCAGTGGGCTTTATTTTTTTAATATCTGACTCGTAGATCAAATATTACCCTCTGTAGAAAATGAGATCAATTCTATTGATTTCATTTTCTCGCTATTAATTGTCTATATAATTTTGTAATCACAAATTAAAGTAATTTCAGAAAATTATATATACACCTACAGTTAGGTCACAAAATTAATTTATAAATGAACAATTAAGAGATGTTGAGTTTAACCCACTACATCCAATTAACTACAAACAAGAATTATGAATTATCAAAGATTAACTAAAATTGGCATACTTGCCATAGGATTAGCCATTTTTACTGCTTGTGGCTCTCAGCCAAACAACAAAAAGAACCAAGGAAATGGTGAACATCGCGGGGGGAAAATGCCAACTGCAACTGAATTAATGTCTGAAATGGATACCAATAAGGACGCAAAATTATCGGAAAGTGAAGTAAAAGGACCTTTACAAAATGATTTTTCAAAGATTGACACAAATAGCGATGGCTTTTTAGACATTGATGAATTAAAAAATGCCCCTAAACCACAAGGTGCTCCTAAAGATCAAAAACCACAAAACTAGTAACAAGCATTGATGAATACCTAGCAAAAATGAGCAAGTGGTATTTTAGCAATTTCTCATTATAATTTTAACCATAATGAAAAAGATGATATTCATCATGAGGATAAGTTTGCTCAAATTGCAAGAAAAGAAAAATCAATTAATAATACATTATACACCCACAATTATCTAAAAAATGAATAAAAGTCCATTTAAAATTATTTTATTATTGTTTAGCATATTATTTCTTACAAATTGCGATGATGATACGGTTGAGGATACTGATGCCACAGAAACAGAAACAGAAACAGAAGACACTTCTGATGGAATCATAAACGATGATTACACAGTTGGTTTGTTATTAAGTACCGACGATGCCTATGATGGCTATACCTTGTTCTACCCCCTTAGTAGCTCAACTACCTATTTAATTAATAACTGTGGAGAATTGGTACAAACCTGGTCTTCCGATTATACGTCACAGGCGGCATATCTTTTGGAAAATGGTAACTTGTTACATACCGTATTTGTAACGCCTGTAAATAGTGAATTTGACGAAGGTGGTGGAGAAACCGGTCGAGTGGAAATGATTGATTCGGATGACGAACTTGTATGGTACTATGAGGTAAACACCTCTACAACATTTATGCATCATGATGCTGAATATATTGATGCTACAGGTAATATTTTGGTAATGGTTTGGGAAAAGCATACCGCTGCAGAAGCGATTGCCGCAGGGTACTCTGGCAATAAGGCACTCTGGTCTGAGCGAATTTTAGAAATAGACCCAGATTTAGCCGCGGGCAGTGGAGGAACTATTGTTTGGGAATGGGACGCCTGGGATCATTTAATTCAGGATGAAAATGAAGATGAAGAAAATTTTGGTATAGTAGAAGATAATCCTCAATTACTGAACTTAAACTATGATACTAGTGCTGATCAGGAATATAAAGCTGATTGGTTACACTGTAATGCTGTGGATTATAATGCTGATTTAGATCAGATTATTCTTAGCTGCCGTTTATTTAGTGAATTCTGGATTCTTGACCATTCGACTACAACAGAAGAAGCTGCATCGCACTCAGGAGGAACTTATGGAAAAGGCGGTGATATTCTTTATCGTTGGGGAAATCCACAGACTTATGATAGAGGCGACGAAAACGATCGTATGCTTTATTTACAACATGATGCAAATTGGATTGATGATGATTATGAAGATGGAGGTCAGGTTATGGTATTTAACAATCAGGCAGGTTACTATGCAACTAGTAATTATTCAACAGTAAATGTTATTAATACGAATGTAAATACTGATGGTTCCTATTCCATTCAAAGTGATAGTACTTATTTGCCAACAGATTTTACATGGACCTATATGGCAAATACTCCAAGTGATCTTTATTCATCCATGATTTCAGGAGCACGTCGTCTTCCAAATGGAAATACCATGATATGTGAAGGAATGAGTGGAACATTTTATGAAGTTACTTATGATGGCGAAATTGTTTGGGAATACATCAATCCTGTTGATGCAACTGGTATTCTTGATCAATATGATACTCCTAGCAGTAATCTGACCTTCCGCTGTAACCGCTATGGTACCGATTATGCTGGACTTGACTATTACGATTTAACTTCTCAGGGAACTATTGAAAGTGGTTCAGATTACGACTGTTCCGATTGTGATTAGATAGTAGCTGTATAGCTTCTCGAAAAATTAGAATAGCAAACACTATATCACAAATTTTGCACAAGATTAGCGGAGTACCTACTACAATAGTATGTACTCCGCTTTCGGTTTAATACAAATCATATCGGCAAGAATTAATAGGTCTTATAGAATAAAACAGAACTAATTTTCTACTCAAAATTTATTGCTGTAAAACTGATCATACTCAAGCAAGCCTCTTATCAGCCATTTTAAAAAAATCATTAAATTCGCAGCACTTATTAAAAATCAATAAGCATGTTCAACTTACTCAACATAAACAAAGAGTCGAGTAAGGAAGAAATTTTAAAAGAACTCTTGAAAAAATTCAATCATCTACTAGGTTCAGATGGCAACTCTTCCTACATGAATATGTATGCCGACGATTTCCGCCAAGGCTTAGTAACGCAGACTCGCTTTTCGGAATACGATATTTACAACATCTTAAATGAAGCCTGTGATATCAGTTGGAAAAATCAGGTAAAGGGCTAAAACAGAACCCTTGCAACGAAAAAAGAATAAACTTTGTGGTGGCGTTTTATTGTTGAGTTCGCAACATACTTTTCGCAGAGGCCTTTTTAATCGTTTTATCCATAAAGCTGCCCGAAAAGATCAGTCCACCGATAATGCCCATAAAAATGTAGGAAACCTGCTCTCCTGTATTGTTCTCAACTCCCGGAGCGTCTAGAAAAAAACTACTTAAACCAATAAATGCCTTACTACCTGGTACCAGCATCACAATTCCTGGCACTAAAAATACCAAAGGAGGCGTTTTAGTAATTTTACCAAAGAGTTTACTAACGCTTACTGCCACTATGGTTCCAATAAAAATACTCACCAAAAGTCCGGTAAAAGCAAAAAGTGTAGTACTATAAAAACTAGCAAAACCAGCCATCACACAATAAATAATATCTTTACGTCGCACTTTAAAAACCACCGACAGACCAAAGGCCAGCCCCATAATAGCAATATAATCAAGAGATTCAGGAACATCATTCACTGCCTGATTAGGCTGCAAATCGACAAACAATGGCAGAATGGCCAATGCCAAAACAACACCAAAAAACTGCTTAAACAAAGAAACCAATGCATCAAAAAGTTTTGCAGTACCCGAAACCAAACTCCGCGAAGTAATTTCTTCCAAAGCTGTTGTAATGGATAAACCAGGAATAAATACAATAATAGAAGCCAAAATGGTCATGGAAATATCGATCTGCTGAAAATACATAGAAAGCAAACCGGTAATTATAGTCGCAATAAAGGCAACCAAAGATTCCAATGCACTACGAATGTAACCCGACTTTCGAGCCAAAATAGTTAACCCAAAAAGAATAGCCCCAATTAAAGAAGCAGTAATTGTCGAAGCCCAGCTAGTATCTAAAATCATACTGAAGGAGCCTGCCGAAACCATATAAGCAATTAACTCGGCTACTTTTCCAAAACCAAAGGTAGTTGTTTTTAAATCAGAGATAGCTAGCTTCGCTTCCGAAAAGGTGCTTCTGTTATCAATTACATCATTGGTAATTTCAACGATACGCGATAAAGCCCCCAAATTTAATTCACCAGGTGGCACACACTCCACGTAGTTATAGGTTTGCTCTTCCTCCTCAAAAAACACATAATTAATCCAGGTAGGAGTATCCATAAAACTCCCTTTAATCCCCTTTTTCTCTGCTATATCGGTAAGGTATATTTGCGATTTGTACGAAGGGACCCCGTGGGTATGCAAAGCCTTACCTAACTGCACTATGAATTTGTATTGTCCTGGGACATGCATGATGATGATTTAAAACTAATTTTTAATAAACGGCTGCAAAAGTACAATTTATTTGTTCGTAGCAAATGTTTAAACCTACTTTTCTACATTATTTATGAAAATAAAAAATAAGCAGATACAAGAACGGTAAAACACAATCAATTAGAACGCTACAAAGGCATATTTTCCAGTAAAAAATTACAGATACTTTGGTCTGTAATTTATTTTTTCCATCCTCATAAAAAATTTATCAATAATCGAGGATAACGAGAGCCAATATGCATTACTTTTGCAGCTTCAAACAATCAAATCAATAAATGAAACGAAGCTTATGCCACAAGTTCTCTATGTCAAATGAACTTCAACTGAGTCGTTTTCTCCTGATCTTAATCGGGATAATCATTAACAACCAAATTTTTATCAGATGAACTCTATTTTTAAACCTAAATTATTCACTGTACTAAAAGGCTATGATGCACAAGCCTTTCAGAGGGATCTATTTGCAGGAATTATTGTAGGTATCGTAGCCCTTCCTTTAGCCATTGCTTTTGCCGTTGCCTCGGGTGTTTCACCAGAAAAAGGTCTTATTACAGCCATTATTGCAGGTTTCACTATTTCCCTTTTGGGAGGAAGTCGTGTACAGATTGGTGGCCCTACTGGTGCTTTTATTGTTATTGTTTATGGAATTGTGGAACAATATGGAATTGATGGATTAATGATTTCTACTTTTCTAGCAGGTATCTTCCTAATCATTTTTGGTCTTCTTCGTTTGGGATCAGTCCTAAAATTTATTCCTCATCCATTAATAGTTGGATTTACATCAGGTATCGCCCTGGTAATTTTTTCTACCCAAATAAAAGCTGCTTTTGGTCTGCAAATTGATAAAGTTCCTTCCGAATTTCTTGCCAAATGGAGCTGTTACTTCACCAACCTATCAAGTCTTAATATCTATTCCATAGCCATAAGTGGCGGCACCATTCTTTTAACCGTCTTTGCGGGCAAGTGGATCAAAAAAATTCCTGGTTCTTTCATTGCAATCATCCTAATGACTGCATTGGTTCAAATATTTGATGTTCCTGTGAATACCATTGAAACAGTTTACGGCAGCATTCCAAATTCATTTCACTTCAGTTTGCCTGCTATCGATTGGACAAATGTACCCAACTATTTTCAACCTGCTATCACCATTGCAATTTTAGGAGCTATTGAATCACTATTATCTGCTGTGGTTGCCGATGGTATGATTGGAGGCAACCATCGTTCCAATACCGAACTAATTGCCCAAGGTATTGCCAATATCTTCTCTCCTATTTTTGGAGGTATTCCTGCAACAGGAGCAATTGCACGTACGGCTACCAATGTTAAAAATGGTGGTAGAACTCCAGTGGCAGGTATCATTCACGCCTTCACCTTACTACTCATCATGTTAGTATTTGGTAAATGGGCAAAACTAATTCCCATGTCGTGTTTGGCTGGAATCCTAATTGTAGTTTCTTATAATATGAGTGAATGGCGTTCGTTCCGTTCTATTCTAAAAGGCTCAAGATTCGATATCATTGTGTTGCTAACCACTTTTTTCCTTACTGTTTTAGTCGACTTAACTGTTGCCATCGAAATTGGAATTGTATTGGCTTCCTTGATCTTCATGTACCGTATGTCTAAAATAAACGGCGTATTCCAACCCGAATTGGAAACAGATGAAATTCAAACTTACAGTCAAATTCCAAAAGAAATTGAGATTTATGAAATAAGTGGACCTTTCTTTTTTGCTGCAGCCAAACGATATCAGGAACTACTAGGAGATTTAAAGAGTTCTACTTCTGTACTTATCGTTCGTATGCGTCACGTTCCCTTTATGGATAATACTGGGGTACGTAATTTCACTGAAATCATTAAAGATTTGGAAAGACGAAAAACAAAAGTAATTTTATCGGGAGTAAATGCTGATGTACTGAAAGAACTTCGCAACAGTCAGATTCAACATCTGATTAACGAAGAACATATTTTCGATAATTTCGACGATGCAGTCAAAAGAGCCCAAACATTGATATAAAATATCGCTTTATAATAATAAAAACCGGAGCCTTGAAATTTTCTTTCAGACTCCGGTTTTTTCATCCTAAAAAGCTCAACTATAAAACATGAAAAATCATTTAATTAAGTACTGCAGTTTGTAAGGCCTTCAAAATCATATCAGGAACTCTTTGTGGTTTTCTCGTCAATCTATCTACAAAAACCACCGTTGTACTCGCCTGACATATTTTCTCTTTATTTTCATTCTCGAATACAAATTCAAATCTAAAACGTGTATTTGGTAGTTCTCTAATAAAGGTATGAATGGTCAATTCCTGATCGTATCCAGAAGGTTTTATATATTTTAAATTCATTTCAATCACCGGAAGCATAATGTTGTTTTCCTCCAATATTCTATCGTTTATCTCAAACTGTCGCAACAACTCGGTTCTAGCCTGATGACAATAGCTTACATAATTGGCATGATATACATAGCCCATTTGGTCGACCTCATCATATCTAGGTCTTATTTTATATTCTCCTTCAATCATCCTACTGTTCTATTTTACTCTCCATTTTGGCAATTATCTTCCAAAGATCTGAAAGTATAAGTCCAATTTCCGAATTCTGATTATATTCTAATATTGTTTTTCTCTCCACCATGGAATAAACCAACTCCTTTGAAAAAGGAATTTTTCCCATTAATTTAACCTTCGAACTGGCGAAAAACTGTTCCATTTGAGCTGTGATTTCCAAATTGATATCAAATTTATTGATTAGAGCATACATGGGAATATCAAATGATTGAATCAATTCTACCAAACGCAATACATCATGAAAACCTGATTTACTAGGCTCTGTAACCAAAACAATGGCATCAGTTCCCGTAATAGATGCAATGGCAGCACAGCCGATCCCCGGAGGTCCATCATTAACAATAAAGTCGGCATTCATTCCCACAGCAATCTCTCTTGCGCTCTTGCGGATTTGAGTGACTAATTTGCCAGAATTTTCCTCTCCAGGTCCCATTTTTGCATGAACCAACGGACCAAAACGCGTATCGGATACATACCAATGATTGTTCGTACTTCGTTTGGAAGTAATAGCTTGAGCTGGACAAATACGTTCGCAAAGGCGACAACCTTCACAGGCAAATGGATCAATTTCTAATCCTCCATCCATTTTGTAGCCAATAGCATCAAATCTGCAATGTTCTTTACACAATCCACAATTGGTACACAAATCGGTATCTATAGATGCAATCCAAGCTGCATCAAACACATGAATTTCCCTGTTTTCTGGCTGAAAAATAATGTGAAGATCTGCTGCATCAACATCAGCATCTACAAAAACAGTATTTTGAACTAATGAAGCCAAAGCCGCCGTTATGCTGGTTTTTCCTGTTCCCCCCTTGCCACTAAGAATCGTTATCTCCTTCATACTAATTCATCTTTTGTTTCAAATACTCAATTACTTTCCGATACTCTTTTGCAAACTCTATAGGAACACTCTTCACAATTTTACCCTTGGCATATAAACTCGCATATTCTTTACTAAAGGGAATTTCACCCAATAGCATTATGTCTTCTTCTTTCAGGTATTCATAAATTTCCGAATCGCCTAATCCAGCTTTATTCACAAATACCCCAAAATCTTTGTTTACCTCGCGCAACAAATCAACAGTCAATTTTAAATCGTGCACTCCAAAAGGAGTTGGTTCCGTTACAAGAATCACATAGTCGGCATCCGAAATGGTCTCTACAACAGGACAACTTGTTCCCGGAGGAGCATCGTAAATAAGAATATCATATTCTCCATCCAAATTGTTTTTCAGATCTTTAATCAACATGGTTTGCAAAGGTGATCCTACCCGAAGATTTCCTTCCATTACACTTCTATCATTGTCCACCAAACAGCTACTTACTGTTCCTATATTGTTATTTACCTCGTGTATTGCATCGAACTCACAAGCCACAAAACAAGCACCACAAGAATGGCACAAATCTTTATTTACAGTAGCATATTGCATCGATGGTACCATAACAATGGCATTGAATTCACAATAATCCTCACATTTTTTGCAAAATGTACATTTCGAAGTATCAATCTGAGGAATTATTTGCTCCACTTTTTTTTCGCTTTTCACCGAAAAATTCTGAAAAAACAAAAGATCGTTGGGTTCCTCAACATCACAATCGATCAATTGTACACTATGTGTCCAATTTTCGTAAATGAAAGAAAACAAATTCACTGCAACAGTTGTTTTACCTGTTCCTCCCTTGCCACTTGCAATGGCTATTTTTAATGACATAATTACCTCTTTCTATTATTTTTGATGATCAAACTCCCCCTGAAAACTCCTAACATTTCAGCAATTACATCGCATTTAGCCATGAGCATAAAATAGAGAGATTCCCTTTTTTCATCCATCAAACCTTCAAAGTTTCCTTGTCCTTTCGAAATCACAACATCTGCATTTTTATACAAATCCTGAAACTCTTTCGTGCAATTCTCCACCAAGGTTGAAGGAGCATCGTAACCATTAGAAATGACTTGACAAACATCCTGCATTCCTACCTGATTTGCATCCTCAAGAGTCACATCGTTAATAATTGGATTTCCCCGAACAGCATACACCAGGTTTGGATGATTTAAGCATTGAATAAAAAGCTTATCGAAAACAATTTCGCCAGCATTATCGCCTAAATACAAAACGGAATCGGCCTTTTGAATAGCAGCAAATAGTTCTGCCCTATCATCTATCTCCAAATCAAGAGCCAATAGATCATTAATAGTTGCTGGAATATCTGAAGGAACCGTGTGCGCACCATAATCAATAATATTACCAACAACAGCAAGTTTAGCAGCTAAGGCCAAAGAATTATTCTGTTCATTAATAAAGACATTCCACTTTTCATACTGCGAAGAGAGAATGCTATTTGCGTGCTTTTTCTCTTCCGTGTACAAATCATCATTCTGAATTTTCTTTTTGGCCAAACGATGAATCAATAAAGCCAAATTAGGGTTTGAAAGATGCCTGCAATTGGCAAGCAGATGTTCTGCTTCAGACGAGAATTCGCACGCTACTTTTTCTGAAAGGCTGAACTTATCAGTAAGCAAACCAACAGTTTTCATATGACAAGTCAAACACCGATTATCCATATTTAGTGATTGCAATAGTTCGCTGTAAACTCAATGCTTTCATTCAGGAAACCAGCGACTAATTCTTTGGCCTCTTTTTGTGGAGCTCCAACAAATACGTTCACATTGTGCTTGTTAAAAATTTGAATAGCTTGATTTCCCATACCACCAGCTATAACATCAGTAACGCCTAAATTAGCTAAAAATGGAGGCAATAATCCTGGTTCATGTGGTGGTGCCGCAACAAGTTCTTCAGTTATTATTGCCTTATCATCTACATCAATTAGTGCAAAATGAGAACAGTGACCAAAATGTCCATCTAAAATTCCGTTTTTTACAGGAACTGCAATTTTCTTTTTCATTTGTATTCTTTTAAAATTAAATCAAGCCCAAAGCCTGAACATCAATTGTTTTTATTGTAATAGTCAAAAACACAAGAAGTTTGACTACCATCCACCACTAAAGTGACTTTAGTCAACCTCTTGTGCTTTTCCAATTAGGATTCTTTTCTTAAAGCAGAAGAGAATAATTAATTATTCATTCCTCCTCTACCTTGTCTCCTTCCACCGCGTCGCATACCAAGTCCACGTCCTCTTTCTGGAGATGTACTTTGATCTTCATTATCGGTATTTGTTGACCTATTGCTATTGCAACGGCCCATTCCTCTACCAGTTCGGGCTCCTTTACCCTCTGGTCCTTTTTGATCTAATCCAGGCATTTTTACCTCCTTTTTTAAACAGATTTACCGCTTTGTAATCTTTTTCCTTTTCCGGCACCGCATCCACCTTTTCGTTTCAAACCCAAACCTTTACCCAACTTTTTTATTAAGGTATTTTGATCTACATCTGAACATTGCCCCAATCCTCTTCCGGTTTTAGAGCCTTTGCTTTCGGGTCCTTTTCCATCTAAATGTGGCATAACAATAATTTAATTACGATTTTAATTTCTCGATAATATCCTTTACAGAACTTTTATCATCTTGTAACATTACCATTTGGACTTTAAATTTTTCAAGCAATTTTTTTGCTTTAGGTCCAAAATCACCAGAGATTACTTTTTGGACACCCAATTCTACTATTTTCTCAACAGTTTTTGTGCCTGCCCCACTATTCGAATTGATGTTCTCATTTTCGATAAAACTAATGTCATTAGTCTCGTCATCATACAAACAAAACCATCCGGCTCTTCCAAATCTCAAATCGAAAATTGAATTCAATTCATTTCCTGTTGATGTAATAATCGTCTTCATATGCTTATTTATTTATTAATTCAATTTGTTTAGACTTGCATGCCGGACAAGTTTCTTGACTCATGTTATCTGGAATATTGAATCGTGCATTGCATTTTGAGCAGAAGAACCAGTCTTTATCCATAATAACATTTCCAAAAACTGTATTTATATCTAATGTTTCAACCAATGCTTTTGCAATTTTTCTTCTCGCACTTTCATAAATTCTCGCAAAAGTAGGTCTTGATACACCCATTAATTCAGCTGCCTCTTTATGATTTAACAAATCGTAATCAGCTAATTTTAAAGCTTCGTATTCTTCATACAATAAATCAATCGATTTTCGACTTTTTGAACTTGCTCCAAAAGGTCTGTAGCCCTTAAACCGGGGAGGCGACACCACTTTTCTTAATCTAATTCTTCTCGGCATATTACTTTATTTACAACAAATATAATGAGAATATTCTCATTTCGCAAATGTTTAGTTTTTTTAAAATAAGACTTTTATGTGCAAAAAAGAGGCTTTATCAGCCTCTATTCCTTTTTAACTTCTTATTTCCCAAATTTATACCTCTTCCTCCAATGAAACAAAATTAGCAAACTGTTTTTCAACTACTAGGGGCTCGGTCATGTATAGGTCTCCAACCTGTTTCGACATCATATCAGGAAAAACATATTCCTTACCGTCAATCAAGCCTTGAACAACATTTCTGGCAACATTTACAGGTGAATCTTTTTCCATTTCCAGATCTTTTGTCATCTCCGTATCAATTGGTCCCGGATACACACCCATTACAAGTATATTTGTAAGGAACAATTCGCCCCTTAAGCTTTGTGTAATGCTATGAACTGCAGCCTTAGAGGCAGAATATACTCCAGCAACAGGCATACTTGCCAATCCCAATACCGAAGAAACATTAACAATAGCTGCATTTTCTCTTTGCTTCAAACGATCTATTAATGAAACAGTTAATTTTACCAAGCCCCAAACATTTACTTCAAAATTAACGGCCATACTATCCAAAGTATCATCCGAGCAGAATCCTCCCGCTTCATACACTCCCGCATTATTAATCAAAATTTCAACATCTTTGGTAATTCTTGTTGCTTTAATAATTGATCGATCGTCTCTTAAATCTAAAAAAACCGGCACCAAACGATTTCCATATTCAGGTTTAAGATCATCCATAGACTTCAAATTTCGTACTCCAGCATATACTTTTTTTGCTCCTTTTTCAAGTAGCTCAATGGTTATTGCTCTCCCAATTCCTCGGTTTGCTCCACTAACAAAAGCTACCCTACCTTCAGGGGACACTTTATTTCCATTCATCACAACCTCCGTTTTTGGTTTAAAATTATTTGAATTGATTTCATACAATTTACAACTATCCTGTCCCAATAGCAATGCAAACCAGCATTCCAAGCCTATTTAGAAAGTTAATCTACCTCAACACATCAGAAGAATCTTCAAATTCACTATTTTTGTTACCTTTGTTTTTGTCGCTTAATTTTGGCAATTTCTTATCGGGGTGCGAGTAATCTATAATCTTTTCCAATAGCATTCCTGGCTGGAGATGAAAAGAAATTGAACGACAGCAATAATAACCGGACTCTAGAGATTCATCTTTATGAATCCGGTTATTTTATTTTGAATCGAGAACCACATCACATTATAAATTGGAGAACTATCTTTAACCAAAATATTTATACAAATGTCAACTAATTATTTCAAAAGTAATCCTGACGAGAAAGGATACTTTGGCGAATATGGAGGAAGTTTTATTCCTGAAGTATTGGAAGAAGAAATGAAGAAAATCAACGATGCTTACTTTTCCATCAGCAAGTCTCATCAATTCATCTCAGAACTTAGAAGTATCCGTAAACATTTTCAGGGGCGTCCAACTCCAGTATATTTTTGCAACCGTTTATCAAACAAATATGGCGGTCGTATTTACCTAAAACGAGAAGATCTTAACCATTCTGGAGCTCACAAGTTAAACCACTGCATGGGAGAAGCTCTTTTGGCCAAGTACATGGGCAAAAAGAAGCTGATTGCTGAAACAGGTGCCGGTCAACATGGAGTTGCCTTAGCCACCGCAGCTGCCTATTTTGGATTGGAATGTGAAATCCATATGGGAGAAATTGATATTGCCAAACAACACCCAAATGTTGTAAGAATGAAAATTCTAGGGGCAAAAATTGTTCCCGTAACACATGGATTAAAAACATTGAAAGAAGCAGTTGATTCTGCTTTTATGGCTTATTTGGAAGATCCTATCAATTCGATTTATTGTATTGGTTCTGTTGTTGGTCCACATCCATTTCCGATGATGGTTCGTGATTTTCAGCGTATCGTAGGTATTGAAGCCAAAGATCAATTTCAAGAAATGACCGGGGAACTACCCGACAATGTTGTGGCTTGTGTTGGTGGTGGAAGTAATGCTATAGGGATGTTTTCGGCATTTTTAGACGACACAGAATGTAAGTTACATGGCGTAGAACCTGCTGGACGCTCCTATACAAAAGGAGATCATGCAGCAACACTAAGTTTTGGTAAACCAGGTGTAATCCATGGATTTAAATGCTACCTTCTTCAAGATGAAAAAGGAGAACCAGATCCTGTGTACTCTGTGGCCAGTGGTTTGGATTATCCAGGTGTTGGACCCGAACACTCCATGCTTAAAGATCTTAAAAAAGTAGAATATCAATCTATAAATGATAAAGAATGTATTGATGCTTTTTACGAATTGAGTCGTGAAGAAGGAATTATTCCCGCTTTGGAAAGTGCTCATGCTGTAGCCTATGCCATAAAACTGGCAAAGGCAAACCCCAAACAATCAATTTTGGTCAACCTAAGTGGTAGAGGCGACAAAGATGTTGATTTTGTAGTTGAAACATATGGTTTACCCAAAGATTTGTAAACACCAACTTATCGTGAAATAAATACATGCCAATCTGCAAATGATTGGCATTTTTTGTGCTTAAAAACAAGCTATCCTTACCAAATACGTTAATCTATTAAGATTTCAATGCTCACTCTGTGTGAAACTATTCATTGGTCCATTTTATTTATTTCACTTATCTTTACTGTACTATGACAGATCAGTATCATTTTACAAAGGATTTGAGCAAAGAGTTTGAATTCATTACTTCCAGAAGCAGCGGTCCGGGTGGACAAAATGTGAATAAAGTAAATTCAAAGGTAGAACTTCGATTTGCCATTTTTGAATCAGAACAACTCACTCAGAAAGAAAAAGAACGCATTTTTCTAAAACTATATCACCGTATCAGTAATGATGGAATTTTGTCTGTTACAGCACAAACCGAACGTTCTCAACTTAAAAACAAAGAAATTGCTATCAAGAAATTCTACCAATGGATTGAAATTGCCTTACAACCAACAAAAACCAGAAAAAAAACAAAACCTACAAAAGCTTCCAAAGAAAGAAGATTAGACGAAAAACAGGCTAAATCTCAGAAAAAGGAAAACAGAAAAAAGCTTAATTTGTAACAGCCATAAAAAAAGGGTGACCCATTGGATCACCCTTTGTATTTTATAGTTATCAACCATTTTTACATATCTGCAAAAAAGTCGTTTCCTTTGTCATCAACAATAATAAAAGCAGGGAAATTTTCAACACGAATCTTGCGAACTGCTTCCATTCCTAATTCAGGAAAATCAATTACCTCGATAGATTTAATGCTGTTTTTGGCCAATACTGCTGCTGGTCCTCCGATCGATCCCAAGTAGAATCCACCATTTTCCTTACAAGCATCGGTTACCGATTGATATCGATTCCCTTTGGCAACCATTACCATCGAACCACCAACCTTCTGGAATGGCCCTACATAAGGATCCATACGACCTGCTGTAGTTGGTCCAAAACTTCCTGAAGGCATTCCTTTAGGTGTTTTTGCTGGTCCAGCATAGTATACAGGATGATTTTTAAAGTACTCAGGCATTTCTTTGCCTTCGTTCAACATCTGCTGAATACGAGCATGAGCCATATCACGAGCAACAATCAAAGTTCCTGTTAAGCTAAGTCTTGTTTTGATTGGGTATTTTGTTAATTCTTTCAAAATATCCTCCATAGGTTGATCCAAGTTGATTTCAACTGCATCTTTTAAATGAGGAGCTTCTTTTGGTAGGTATTGAATTGGATTTTTCTCCAATTGCTCAAGAAAAATTCCTTCTTCGGTAATTTTTGCTTTCACATTACGATCGGCACTACAACTAACACCTAATCCTACAGGACAAGAAGCAGCATGACGAGGCATACGAATTACACGAACATCGTGAACAAAATATTTACCCCCAAATTGAGCACCAATCTCGCTCTTCTGACAAATCTCTTGCACTTTTTTCTCCCACTCTAAATCACGAAATGCTTGACCACCTTCGTTTCCTTCTGTTGGTAAATGATCGTAATAACCTGCAGATGCTTTCTTCACAGTTGCTAAGGTAGCTTCTGCCGAAGTTCCACCAATTACCAATGCTAAATGATAAGGAGGACAAGCTGAAGTTCCCAAATCACGGAGTTTCTTTTTGATAAACTCAGTTAAATTCTTTTCGTTCAAAAGAGCTTTGGTTTCCTGATACAAGAAAGTCTTGTTTCCAGATCCTCCTCCTTTGGTTACGAATAGAAATTCGTACGCATTTCCTTTTTCAGCATAAATATCGATTTGTGCAGGAAGGTTGTTTCCTGTATTTTTTTCTTCGAACATAGAAAAAGGAACCACTTGAGAATATCTTAAATTTCTCTCTTGGTAAGTTTCGTAAACTCCTTTAGATAGGTATTCAGCATCATTTACACCAGTATACACATCTTCACCTTTTTTAGCCACAACAATAGCAGTTCCTGTATCCTGACAAGTTGGTAATTCACCTTCGGCGGCCACTACTTGATTCAGCAACATGGTGTGAGCTACAAAACGATCATTATCGGAAGCTTCATCATCCTGAAGAATTGATTTCAGCTTATTTAAGTGAGCTGGACGTAAGAAAAAAGACACGTCTGAAAATGCTTCTTTGGAAAGCATTTCGAGTCCTTTCGGATCTACTTTTACTATTTTTCTTCCATCAACTTCAACCGTTGAAACATAGTCTTTTGTCAACAAACGATACTTTGTGGTATCCTTAGTGATCGGAAAAGGCTTCTGATACTTAAAATCGGACATGATATGATCTATTTAAATTTTATAAGTAATGTCTTTTTGCCCTGCAAAACCCAGCCAAACAAGACGACTTCTGCAATGTGCAACACAAATATAAAACAAATTGCAGATTGCTTTCGGTAAAATAAGCTATTCTATAACATTGCCCTGCAACATATACTTTCCAAAGCGCACTCATACACAACAAATAAGAGCAAACTAAAAGCCTAACGAATCTAAAACTTTCTCATTTAATTGCCTATTTTTCCCGATGTACGGATAACAATGAATGTGAATGGCTGGATTAAAATTCATTTCGATGATGGCATAATTATCTTTGGTAGCGGGTTGATTTACCTGCTCAATCATCATATCCAAACCTGTAATTTGCACACCCAAGGCCTTGGCCGATGCAATGGCAATGTCTTTATACGATTGATGAATATCATCAGTATAATCAATGCTATCGCCTCCGGTACTTATATTCGAATTTTCTCGCAAATACACGACCTGCTCCTTTTTCAGCACACTCTCAAAACTTAACCCCTGCTCTTTCAAAAACATTTCTTCAGCTTCTTCCATTCGAATTTTTTCCAATGGCGTTCGGTAGCCTCTTCCTCGAAGAGGATCCATATTTTTAATTTCCACTAGCTCGCGAATGCTCTTTTCGCCATCGCCTTTTACATTGGCAGGCACTCGGTGTAATATGCCGCAAACCTGATCGTTGATCACAAAAAATCGAAATTCTCTGCCCGAAATAAATTCTTCAATTAAAATGCTAGAATCATGTTCAAAGGCAATATCAACAGCTCGTTTGTACACTACCTCGTTTTTGTTCTCCTTTAAAATGGTAATACCTAAGCCAAAATTGGTCGATTTAGGCTTTACTACAATGCCTTTCCCTTCGAACAAATCAAAGTCAGATCGAGCTTGTCCTGCATCCTGATAATCGAGTCCACCAGGAACTCGTATTCCAGCACCTTCTAATATTTTCTTGGTAACCAATTTATTCTCCATCATTAAAACACTGGAATAGTTATCCAATGATGTACGAGTAGCCTGCATTACATATTCCGTTTTATCACCTTTACTCAGGCTGATAAAATTCTCGCTACGATCTAATATTTTGCATTTAACACCTCGGCGCAAAGCTGCTTTCATTAATAATTGAGTGGATAATTCAAGATCTTCAAATCCGTGAAAACGAAAACTACTAACCTCACTTTCCTCTCTGTATTGCTTGGCTTTATTTAGATGAAAATTAATAAATCCTTCTTCAATAATTTTTTTCTTCACCCGATAAGAAGTGCGATGATCTGGATTTTCGATCCATTCAAATATTTTCTCCAATGCGCCCCGATAATTCGGATCTTCACTCAATTCTGATTGTTCTGAAAAACTTCTAATATCAGAGAATAACTCCTTCAATAAAATCCCCACTGGCTTTTCTTGGCCATTAAAAGAAAACAGTTGCAACTCTGAATTTAAACCATGGCAAGCCACTAAATCCTGATTGTTGGCTGCTACTTTTTGTTCCTTTTCACTGTAAATTTCGTTCTCTTTGGAAAACAAACAAAAAAGCAGAAATAAGTGCACGAAATACAACCTATTCTTCGAGATACCCGACTTTTCAAAAGGATCTAAATCGAGAATTCTAACTTCGAGATGAGAGATTTTCTCACCATTTTCGGTAAATTTTAAACGGATAGGAAGGTACAACTCCTCACCCCCCAAAATTTTACCCGATTTAATCAAACCATCAACCGATTTTTCATAATCTTCGAGACTATTAAAATCAACAAAATATTCTTCAATATTTCGATAACCCATGCTACTGTTTCGAATGGAAATTGCATTTCCACAAGTCATATAAGACTTCTTACCCGTTTTTAAGGATTTCATTTTCAGAGAAGGATCCGAAACAGGACTCTCCCCAAATAGCCAGATAAGCATCCAACGATGGCGCATAAAATTGCGAATCATTTTTAGATAAATCGATTCACGAAAAGTTTCCAAATCGCCTTTCCATTTGTGGGCTTTTCGCAATTTACGCTCCAGTCTTCCCGATAGCGAAAAGTTGAAATGAATACCCGACAACATTTGCCTTTCCCTACCATATCGGTTGGCCAACTCCTCACGGTATTTTTCTTTTAAAACCCCTTTCTCGCCAAATTTAGCAATAGGAATTTGATCTTCGTGAGGCAATATAGGAGGTAAACTTTGAGGCCAAAGCAATTCATCGCTTAAATTTTCAGAAATTACATCCTGCAGTGTTTCCAAAAAACCATGAACTTCAGCAATACTATGCAAAGGTGGTGTGATCATCTCCACCTGACTCTCCGAGAAATCGGTCGTTATAAAAGGATGATTAAATTTATCGCCCAATATACCAGGATGCGGTGTTGTAGCCATTTTCCCAGAAAAATCTACTCTTACATTTTCCTTTTCAATCCCGAATTTGCCATTTTTCAGGCTCTTTCGAATCCCTTCCTGCTGTAATGCGTTTGCAATGCTATTCATCAGATGTTCCATATCAATTAGAATTTCCCAAATGTATTATTTTTTAAATAGGTTCGTAACAGAAGATACATCACAATACCTTTTAATATACTACTTCCGGTGATACTCCACCAAACTCCATTTAAACTTAAAAAAGTATAAAATCCAAGAAAATAAGCTCCTGGTAGTCGTAGCGAAGTAAAAATCACACTTACTGTTGCAGCTATTTTTGTTTTGCCCAAGCCATTAAAAACCCCAGCACTAATCATTTCCAGACACATAAATAGTTGAGAAACAGCCAATATCATTAAGTAATCTTTTCCCATGAGAATACTCTCCATTTCGGGCACAAAAATCGAAAATAATGTTTTGGGTATCAGTAAAAAAATCAAAGTTGTTACCGAGCCCACAGCTAAAGATATTCGCCATCCAGCCTTGTATATATTAGGAACTTCGGTTAAATTTTTGGCTCCATAACTATGTCCAACCATAATGGTTACGGCCTGCATAATTCCGCCTACAATCATAAAAGTAATCGACTCAATTTGCACACCAATTTTCTGTACTGCAATTGCATTAGGTCCCCACTCTGCAATAATCCGAGCCAAAAAAATATAAATCACCGAAAAAGAAATACGTTGAATGGCCGCCGGTAATCCAACACTAAATAATGCTTTTAACTTATCGATTTTGGGTAAAAACCCCTTGAAATAAATGTTATCGAATTTATGATATACAAAATAGAAGTAAGTCAAACTACAAGCTCTACCTATTATGCTAGCTACGGCAGCTCCTTCCACTCCGAATTTAAAGACTAGAATTAGCAATGGATCCAAAATAATATTCAGAGAGGTACCAATAATACTAGCCTGAAAGGATATTTTAGTTTTGCCATGAGCATTAAAAATACTGATCATTAAAAGGTTCGCAAAACTGATAATAATTCCAAACGAACTAATAATCAAATAGGAAACAGCCATTTCGTTCACCTGAACATCCTCCATTTGGAAGAAACCGATAAACTGCTCGGGAATGGCCAAAAACACACTGGTGAATAAAATAGCAATACTTACAATTCCCCATAAACCAGCAGTTGAATATTTACCTGCCGCATTCATATCTTGGGCACCAACCGAATGAGCTATTTTTATATTTGAACCTACTGTTACAATTGAAGCCATGGCCCATCCAAGATGCAAAAAGAAACCTGCCGAACCCACTGCTGCCACAGCACCACTACCCAAATATCCTACCCAAATCATGTCGGTAAGATTATAAGTCATATTCAACAAATACGCGCCAATAATGGGAAAAGCTAATTGTAATAATTCTTTCCCAACAGCAGTATAAGTACGCTCCTTTTTAAGAAAACCGCTAATGAATCTTAACATCTGATATGCTTCATGGGTGAGTGTAAAGAGATCTTGATAAAATGAAATATTCTTCTAGATTCAAACTTCTATTTTAGCATATGATTGATCAAAATTTCCAATTCCTGTTTCAAACACCTTGCTTTTTCATGAGTACATTCAAGAGAATTAGCCATTTCATGAGGAATAGATTTTGCAGCTAACTTCAATTTTTTTCCTTCCTCAGAAAGATAAATCAAGACCTTTCGCTCATCCTTACAGCATTTTATTCTTTTGATGAAAGAAAGATGTTCCAGCCGTTTTAGCAAAGGCGTTAATGTATTGGTATTTAGATATAATTTTGCTCCAATTTCGTTAACACTAATGCCATCTCTTTCCCATAAAATTAGTAGAACCAAATACTGAGGATAAGTGATCCCTAACCTATCTAGATAAGGTTGGTAAAGCCTGGTCATAAGCCTTGAGGCCGCATAAATAGAAAAGCACAATTGATTCTCTAATTTAAGAGAATCAAACTCCTTATTAATCGAATTATCCATAGTTCAGCATTTATATCGCTTGCGATGCAAATAAACGAAATAGTTCGCTAAGATCAAAACAAATAAGACCTCGCATCTCAAGAAAAACAAGCTTTTCCAAAATTCTATAAGCCATTCTTTAGACTTTTTAAATTCCAGTAGTTAAAAATTAGACCACATTTCCCAAATCCTAATTATCAATTCTATAAAACCAAAGAAAACAGCCTAGCAGATAGATGAAAATTAGTTTTTCAAAAATTGTCCACCATTCAATTTTTATTTCAGTAATTTCGACTTTTTTAAGGAAACTACATAGTTTATCCTAAGCTTTGCAAGCCAATCAATAGAAATTCACATCCTTTTTCAACATACTATTGCCGAATATGTTACAGCGACTACTTTACAAAAATTTTGGGTTTTCTGATTTTAAACCTGGCCAAGAAGAGGTAATTTCTCATATTTTGAATGGAAAATCGGCCATTGCTATTTTTCCAACAGGATCGGGAAAATCACTTTGCTACCAATTGCCTGCACTCGAACTTCCAGAACTAACGGTGGTGGTTTCTCCCCTACTTGCCTTAATTAAAGATCAGATAGATTTTCTACAAGCTAGGAATATATCCGCCGTTCGTATCGACTCATCTCTATCAAAAGAGGAAGAACAGGCGATCATGAATGGTATCCGCGCCAAAAAGCACAAAATACTTATGATTTCGGTTGAACGGTTTAAAAATGAACGCTTTAGAAGATTTCTGAAAGATATTTCCATCTCTTTAATGGTGGTAGATGAAGCTCATTGCATTTCAGAGTGGGGGCATAATTTTAGGCCCGACTATCTAAAACTGCCTGCTTATCGCAACTTTTTTCAGGCCAAACAAGTTCTTTTGCTTACTGCAACAGCTACACCTAAAGTGATTGAAGATATGAGCCAAAAATTTGCAATCGCAAACGAAAATGTTACCGTTACTGGTTTTTATCGATCAAACCTCAATCTAAATATATTGCCCGTAGTTCAATCGAAGAAAAACGAGAAATTGCTTAACTTACTTTCGAGCCGTAAGAATGAATCAGGAATCGTATACGTAACCCAACAAAAAACCGCCGAACAAATTTCAAATCTACTTTCAGCAAAAGGCATTCATTCCAAAGCCTACCATGCTGGCTTGAAAAGTGAAGATCGGGAAAGCATCCAAAACCAATTCATGAATGACACGGTAAATTGTGTAGTCGCAACAATTGCTTTTGGAATGGGAATCGACAAATCGAACATACGATATGTAATACACTATGACCTTCCAAAATCAACAGAAAACTACTCTCAGGAAATCGGTCGAGCCGGTCGGGATGGAAAAAAATCAGACTGTCTAATTCTAGCCAACCATGACAATGTGAATGTGCTTGAGAATTTCATATTTGGAGACACTCCCGACCTCTTAGGCATTAAAGATATTCTCAGTCGCATAAAAAAGGCTAAAACCAGCTGGGAAATTCGACTAAATACGCTTCCTGCTCTTACCAATATCCGTATTCTCCCCATTAAAACCCTACTGGTTTACATGGAGATACATGGAATTATAAAACCTCAATACAGTTATTTTGCCGATTACCGATTTAGCTTAAATAGCGATGAAAAAAGTATCGTTGAAAAGTTCAAAGGAGAACGAAAAACATTTATTCAAGCTATTTTCGATCATTCGTCGAAAGCCAGAAAATGGATAACAGTCAATTTTGATACCATTGCCCAAAATTATGCAACAGACAGAATGCGAATTGTGGCAGCTCTGGAATATTTCGATGCCCAAGGATTAATTCATTTGGAAGCCAAACAAATCGTAGATGTGTTTGAAGTTTGCAATTTGAATTTCGACATTGATGAATTGGCTCAAGAACTTTACAATAGTTTCAAGAAAAAAGAAATGGCTGAAGTGAATCGTATCCGCGAGATGCTAGATCTATTTGAGTCGAAAACTTGTTTAAGTAAAAATTTGGCCAACTATTTTGGTGAAAATCCAAAATGGGAAAAATGTGGACACTGTTCTGTGTGTATATCAGGTCCCGTAACAATTGCAAAATCCATCGATCTAGAAAATCTAAGCAATTTCGATTACTCTAAAATTAGCGAAGGAGCCATTGCTAAATTGAAAGATCATTATTCGGTAGATTTACTCGCTAAATATTTATGCGGCATTACCGTTCCTTTATTCACACGCTTGAAATTAAAAAAAGAAAAGAATTTTGCTGTTTTTGCAAACTACCGATTTGGCGAAGTTCTCGATTGGGTAAAGGCAAATCAGAAATAGATTTCTAATTCCTTATCCCACTCGCGTTTAAATTCTCCTTCAAAATAATGAATTTAAGATTCATTATTTATGCAGAATGTGTATAAATAATGATTATTTTTGTGCTATAAATATCCATTAACTCCTCTACCTGAAGAGCTAATATTCTTACATAATAGCTTAAAAATTTTTAGTTTGAAAAGAAATCCTAATTTTCCTTTTGCTCCGGCAAAATTTCCTTTTTTTTACGGTTGGATAAGTATGATTGCTGGTACAATTGGCGTATTGTGTAGCATTCCCGGCCAAACAATGGGTGTTTCAGTATTCACCAATTATTTAATTGAATCATTACAACTAAGTCGCGATGCCTTAAGTTCGACTTACTTAATAGGTACTGTTACTAGTTCTTTATTTTTAACTTATGCTGGCAAAATTTACGATAAATTTGGAGCACGGTTTACAGCAATGATTGCCGCTTCTGGATTGGCTATTACACTCGTTCTATTCTCCTATTCTAATATTTTATCGGGTTCCATTGCCAATTTTAGCAGTATTCAATTCTCCACAGCCTCTTTTATTCTGATGTCGCTGCTATTTTTCTTCTTGCGTTTTTCCGGACAAGGTGTACTTACACTTGCCTCTCGGAATTTAATTATGAAATGGTTCGACCAAAGAAGAGGTTTAGCAAATAGTATATCCAGTGCTTTTCAGTCTTTTGGTTTTGCTGTCTCTCCTCTTTTTATTGCCTTCATTATTACGCAATTTAATTGGAGTACTGCCTATCAAATACTTGCTGGACTTACCCTTTTATTTGTTGTTTTTGCTTTTATATTTTATCGTGATAACCCAGAAGAATGCGGCTTAATTCCTGATGGAAAAATTATCAAAATCAAAAAAAACATCAATCCTAATTTTGCAACAAAAAAACAATACACTTTAAAGGAAGCCAGAAGTACCTGGGTATTTTGGGTGTTTGCACTTGCTTTAAGTTTTAATTCTTTTTTCATTACTGGATTTACTTTTAATGTAATTTCTATTTTCGAATCTTGTGGTTATTCCGAACAAAAGGCATTGAGCATTTTCATTCCAGCCTCTATTATTTCAATAATTACTGCAATTTTGGGAAATATCCTCAGCGATTACATTCGCATGCAAAAGTTACTTATTGTTTTTCTTATAGGCTGCCTTCTTGCCAGTTTAGGACTTGCCATATTGGAATATCAAATCGGATTTTACATCTTAATTGTTGGAAATGGAATTATGGGTGGTCTTTTTTCTGTTTTGGCAGCTATTACCTGGCCTCGCTTTTACGGACGTAAGCATTTAGGCGCAATTAGTGGTTTATCCATGTCGCTAATTGTCTTTTCTAGTGCAATGGCTCCTCTATTCTTCAGCAGAATTTACACCCTCACTGAAAGTTATCGTTTGGCCGGATATGCAGGGCTTGCTTGTGTAGTTCTGCTCCTTATTTTCTCTGTAAAAGCAAAAAATCCACAATTGCAGTAAAAAAAATCGCAGATATGGAAATCAGTCCAAATCTGCGATTATTATTCACTTTACCCCTAAAAAACCCTAAATATCATATTTTATTCGAAACAAAATGTAACGTGGTTGTACAAAATAGGTCGAAGAACTATAAGAATAATCACTCTCACTATTCTTATCCAGAGATTTTGTATTGGTTAAATTTTCTCCCTGAATTCCAAATTCCCATTTGCTATCCTTTCTCTGATAAGTTAAATCAGCATCCAAAAAACTATACTCATTTTCAATTGTATTGTCTTGATTTGTATAGCTGTAGAAATCGTAATCTACAGTAAGAATAAAATTCTTTAAAAAAGCCGCATCAAATTCAGCATAAGGCCTTTTTGTGTAATATGTAGTGCTGGTTCCCGATCGATTGTATTCATTCACCGAATATTTATAACCTACTTCCAAATTGGGTGCATTCTTAAAATTAGTTCCTACCGATCCAGTATAAGACTGGGTAAAACTCTCAGAAACACTCACTTCTGAATTCACCAAATTATTGCTTTTAGACCAGGATAAATTTGCTTTACCCGAAGCTTTAACTTTGCTAAAAGTACGTTGATATCTAGCATTAGCACTAAAAGATTCATCCTCTAAATTGGAATTCACAATGGTTCGAATCTGATTGATTCCACTAGTTACGACATCATTTTTTAGCGCATCAATACTTTTGGTATAGCTTACATTTGCAAACATGTTAGTAAAGTTAAACATGTTAAAACTGAAAAAATTCAAGGACAATTTATGCTTCAATGAACTTTCTAAATCTCTATTTCCACTAAAAACAGAATTGTAATTGTTAAGCACATAAGCTTTTGCAAAATCATTCACATCAGTAAACGAACGAGTAATGCTATAATTGAATCTTACATTTTCTGTTTTTTTCAATTGCATATTCACATAAATATCAGGCAGTACCGAAGTTAAATCACTTGTTACGGTAGAACCTAATTGCGTATTTTTCATATCGTACTGATGCAGACTCACTCCTGGGTTAAAGGTGAACATACCTGCTTTTAGCTTGTAATGAAAAGCAAAAAATAGATCCGAAATTGTAAATTTCACATCGTTTTCAAAATCATCTCCTTCGAAATTATTCTCGGATTCATCGTCTAAAATTTGAAAAATTTCAGAATCAAAATTCTGAAGAGTCTGGGTAGTTCCCAAACTAAACTGAATGTTACTTTTATCGCCAGTAACAAAGTAGTAATCGAGTTTCGCATCAAATTTATTACTGACAATGTTTTTTTGCTGATTTAAATTGTAAAGGCTTACATTCTCATCAACCGGAAACAAACTGGTAAAAGCAAATTCATCTCTTATTGCATTGTAAAAAGGATCTTCATCCTGATAGTAATGTTGTGCCTCGAATGTGAAAATATTACGTTCGCTTAAAGTGTAGTAAATATTAGCATGCTGACGAACCGAAACAGGTTTTTGCTTTTTCAACTGAGTAATATTATCAGTTTCATCGTCTACACTAGAAAGTATATCTTGCTCTTCATTATCATCCGATTGCTTCAGAAAAACATCATAATCGAACTGAAAATTTGCATTTGGCTTGTATACAGAACTAAACTTTAACAAGCCTAATTTTGCTGTTTGATCGGTATTCGTAGTCGACTCTTCTACCTGAGAACTGCTTCCATCCAATTCATAAGTTGTAGTTTTCAAAGTTTCCATGAGAGTTCCCGTATAGGAATAAATACCAAAACCACTAATATCCCAATCATCTTTTGGAGAGTAAGAAAAATTGAGAGCGGCAAATTTTGTATCAATATCTTTTGCCCTGTCATTTTGAGCCGTACTTAAACCTATCCCATCCGAACTAATAGATATGGAACTTCCTCCAGAAGAATTAAAAGACTTGAAACCTCCTGTAAAATTCATATAATCGCGTCGTGTAAAAGGAACTTCCCCAATGTTATTCATATCGGTAATTACATTCAAACTAAATTCCGGACTATAGTAAAATAGTTTAGGATGAGCCAAATATTTTTCATCAGGACCCACTCCTGCGGTCAATTCACCAAACCAAAAATTCTTTTTCCCCTGTTTTAATTTGATATTTAAAGCAATGTTATCCTCATCATTCGATAAGCCTTTCATCTGACCAACTTCATTGTAATTTCGAAGAACTTCTACCTTATCAATGGCATTGGCTGGAATATTATCCGAAGCAATTTTCGAGTCTCCATCAAAGAAATCTTTACCCTCAACCATCACTTTCTGCACCGTTTTTCCTTCCACTTCTATCTGTCCATCGTCATTTATTTCCACACCAGGTAGTGTGACCAGTACATCCTTCAATTTTTTTTCTGTTCCAGTAGTAAATGAGTCTGTATCGTAAACAATTGTATCTCCTCGCACAGCCACAGGCATGGTGTAAGTTACATCCACCTCAGAAAGCAAACTATTTTCTTCGGATATGCTTATATCTCTTTCTGCATCAACATTGGTCGTATTTAAATTAAATTCTGCTGGTTTAAAACCAATAAAACTCACTTTAATATTGTAATTAGAATTTGGCTTGACACTTAACTTATACAATCCATTATGATTTGTAACACAGTAGGAGTCAAGACCATTTGTTCCTGTATTTATGGCAATAACATTGGCCATTTCAACTCCATTCCCAGTGCTATCGCGCACAATTCCCTTTAAGCTAATATTCTGCGAAAAAGCGTTTAAAAAAACGCACGAGAATAGTGCCAAAAAATAATATTTCTTCATGATTTATTAGATTATTATGTAGTGGGAAATACTAGTTTATTTGTACTTATGGTGTTTTAAAAACCTTAGTGAGGACCTCCTCCTCCGCGGCGACCAAATCCGCCATTCTCTTTCATTTCTTTCAACTTTTTCTTCGAAATATCATCATACTCAGCCTGGCTAACTTCCTTTCCTTTTGTTGGCTCTTTAATTACCGATCTTTCTTTGGGGTTAATAATGATCTGTGAACACAAAATGCTCGTTCTGTCATCGCTAACTTCTAAAATTAATCCGGGTAGTCCCCAATAGGAACCTGGCCCCTGATTAACCGGCACGTCAAAAGTATACCATGCAGTTACGCGAACTTCTTTTTCAATGAACTCCTTTTCTTCACTTTCACTATCTCTATCTCTGCGAAAAACGGCAGACATATTAGGTCGTTTTACCATACGAACCGAAGTCGCTTTATGAGCAATGTACTTGCCTATTTGCTTTGTCTCACCTTCCATTTTCCATTCAAAATTGGGAAGCTTATCTTTTACTAGAAAAATTTTCCCGAAGAGATCTTTTACCACAGCATAATTACCATCTTGTACATTCTTGTAGTAATCAGCTCCATCATCGCTCATCATTCCAAAACCAGGACCTCTTCGTCTATCATCATTGCCGGGCTGCTCTAATTTTTCTTCCTCTTTATAAATGGATTCTTTTTTATTGAAATCTAAAACAAATGTTTTTTCACCTGCTTTCTTCATGCGCTCCAACATCATCTTTTTTCTATCCTCAGGAATATCTCTCCCACCAAAATCCATTTCAATAGTTGTCTTGCTCTGATAAACAGCCTTTCCTTGAAATTCCTGTGCCGATAAAATTGCTGGTAACCCAAGCAAAAAAGCACTTACCACAAATAAAAATTTTCTCATATTAGCATTTTTAGATTTTATGAATTCCCTTCTAAGACTTCAAAAAAGCCTTATGGTTTAATTCTTTTCTAAAAATAATTGGAATAAAATTTTAATTGATAAGATCGATCTAATAATAGAAACATAATTAATTACAATGAATACTTACAGCAAGCCTTTTTTCTCTAAAGAGAGCTTTACTTTTGTGTGATCCTCCCAAAACTTCCTCTTGATCTTCTTTACAATTCGTTTGAATTCAGGCCTATTTTTGATGGAATCAATCAAAGGATCCTTTTCTAAAAAAAGAAGTAGCCAATATTGATAATTTTCTTCCTCTGAAAATAATTCCAAATGTTCCAAGGCTTTTTCAACATTGCCCACCTGAGAATAATAAACAGCCAAACTTGCATTTTTATATATGGATTTATCGTGAGAAGCATATTCAAAATAAGCCTTCAACAATTTTTTCGATTCCTCTTTCATCCCTACCTCTTTGTACACCCTTGCAATTTTGATATTCTCATGCGGATAAATACTCAAATTGTATTTATCTTTTGCAGCAACAAAATGTTTGTAGTAAACATAAGAAGATTCATAATCGCGCAAGTAGAAGTGAATCTTACCAATTTCTTGTAGAATATCCAATCGGGTGCTGTCTTTAGCAAATGCAGCAAGCAATAGATCTCTTGTTTTTTCTAAATCCTGATTTTTCGCATATAAAATATAGGCTTTCACATATTCCGAAAACAAATTTTCCGGATTGTAATCCAATGATTTATTGATGTACAGTTCAGCCTCATCAACAAAACCTGTTTGCACAAATGCATTGCTTACATGCAAATAAATGTAACTTGCCGTAACCGAATCCTGAGCCGCGATATCCAAACGAATTCCTTTTAATGCATACTCTAAATATTTAGCCGTATTGGGCATGTAGGTTGTGTAGTAGTCAGATAGAAAATTGATAACCTGAGTTGAATTTGGATTGTAATGAAGCGCTTTTTCTAGATAAGGAATAGCTTTTTCATATTCGCGCTTATTCATGTAATACAATGCTTTAGCCACCAAGGATTGTGCTAATTTGGAATCGTATAACAAAGCTTTATCTGCATTTTCATTAATTTGTGAACTGTGCTCCTTATCCGCACGAGCAATATCCAAATAATAGTAAGCCATAGCAATATCTGCATATGCGCGGGCAAATTCAGGATCGTGTTGAATGGCTTTTTTAAACCACACAATAGCTTTCTCCAATGTCTCACGTTTTCCCTGGTAAAAAAAATCCAAACCTTTTAAAAAATAATCGTAGGCAATTAAATTATCGGTTGGCACTTTATTGATTTGCTCCTCTTCTTCGGGAGTAATTATGGCTTTAATATTCATTGCGATGTTCTTGGCAACATCCTGTTGAAGCGAAAAAATATCCTTGGTATCCTTCTTGTATTGTTCTGCCCATAAATGCTTATCACTTCGTGCCTCTATCAACTGAACAGTTAATTGAATCTGATTTCCTATTTTTTGTCCGCTTCCCTCCACAAAATAATTCACATTCAACTCTCGGGCAATTTCAGCACTGCTTTTAAGATTATTACGGTACTTTTCTACCGAAGTACGGCTAATTACGCGAACATCTTCAATTTTTTGAAGTTTAGTAAGAATGGATTCCATTAGTCCATTAATAATATACAGGTTTGTAGAATCATTACTATCATTCTTAAAAGGCAAAACTGCAATAGACTTTTCCATAAGAATCACTTCTTGTTCTGCAGGTTTAAAAATAACGTAAGCCAAAGCTACTATCAGAAGGAAAAGAGCTAGAATACCAATAAAAAACATTCTATTTTTACCCTTATCTGGCTCGAGCCAGTAGCTTTCTTCATCCTGAGAATTCTGCTTTGTAGTTTCGCCCGGAGAAAAACCATACTGTTCACGAAAACATTTAATAAAATAAGATACACTACCAAAACCTACTTGATAGGATATCTCGGAAACATTCAGCGAATTTTCCTGTAGCAATTCCAAAGCCTTCTTCAATCGCACTTTACGGATGAACTGACTTACAGATAAATTGGAAGCTTTTTTAATTTTACGTAATAGGTTAGAACGACTCATTCCAATTTCACTGGCAAGTTCTGACACGCCAAACTTTTCATCAGAAATATTCTTCTCGATGACGCTTGTGATTTTTACTAAAAAATCATTTTCAGAAAAAAACTGATCAGGCATGATTAGGTTAGACTTAATTGGATTGTTTCCTTTTATGAAAAGATACAAATCATCCACTTAAGATACAATCAAGAAACGGCTCAAATTATTATTTTCACAAGAAGAAAAATAACTCCTTTTAGATTTCATTAAATAGCCAATTTCTTTTTTTGAAACTTGCAGCATGGCATACGTCATAATTTATACTCTTGCTTCATAGTTTTTATGGACTGATTAAACTTCATATTCTTCACGTCTTATCTGATTAGCAATGCATCACATTTTGCCTAACCTTTACAGTAAAGATATGAAAGTCGAACTTTATTAAAATCTGTTATGAAAACAAAAAAGAAAAACATCGTGAATTTAGCAAGATTATCCATTGCAGTATTACTCGCAGGTTTACTTGTAAACATGAGTGCATGCAACAACAGCACATCCAGTAAAAAAGATGATGCAAAAAATGAATTAAATATAAAAGCACCTAAAATAGATCTTTTTGCCGCCGCATTCATGGGCAATACAAATGCCATAAAACAACACATTGCCACAGGTTCCAATCTGAATGCAAAAGACCCCTACGGATCTACGCCTTTGCAAATAGCTACAATATTTGGAAAAACCGAAGCTGCCATTGCATTGATCGAAGGAGGAGCAAATCTAAATCTATGTTCAAATGATGGATCTACAGCTTTACATACCGCAGCATTCTTTTGCCGGATAAAAATTGTAGAATCCTTACTTCTTAATGGTGCAGACAAAAGCATCCAAAACAATTATGGATCCACAGCTCTACAATCGGTCCAGGCTCCTTTCGATAGTGTAAAAGGAATTTACGATCAAATTGTTAACGACCTAGAGCCTATGGGTTTTAAATTAAATTACAACCATCTGGAATCAACACGCCCAATAATTGCTGAAATGCTTGAAAAATATCAGAAATAATAAATTGAGAATACCTCTTTAAAGATTTACTTAACCTACAAAAGCAAAAAATGACAGCATCAGAAAGAAGACATGATATTGACTGGCTACGGGTAATCACCATTGACTTGCTATTGATTTACCATATTTCTATCATTTTTCAACCTTGGGGAATCTATATTGGCTTTATTCAGTCTCAAGAATCTTGGGAATCTCTTTGGATACCTATGAGCATGCTAAACATTTGGAGAATACCTTTACTGTTTTTTGTTTCAGGAATGGGCGTATGTTTTGCAATTCGAAAAAGAAACTGGAAACAACTACTTGCAGAACGCTCAAAACGCATATTGCTCCCTTTCCTTTTTGGAGTATTGTGTATTGTTCCATTACATGTTTTAATTTGGCATAAATACTACGATCAGGAAATGTCATTTTCTCTTAATCAGGGGCATTTGTGGTTTCTAGCAAATATTTTTATTTATGTAATATTATTATCGCCATTATTCTTTTATCTGAAAAAAAACAAGAATGGTGCTTTTAAAAAATTCCTAGAACAAATTTTTAAAACGCCTTTCGGGTTTTTATTTGTGCTCGCTCCTTTTGTACTAGAAACAATAATAATGCGACCCGAACCATTTGAATTATATGCTCTTACATTACATGGATTTTTTTTAGGATTTTTGGCATTCTTTTTTGGCTTCTGTTTTATTTATAGCGGAAAATCGTTCTTAAACACAATTCTAAAATGGCGATGGATGTTTATTTTATTGGCATTAGGTCTTTATTTAGTACGCCTAACAATATTTGAACTTAAATCGCCAGGATATTTAATGGCCATTGAATCGAACATATGGATTTTTGCTGTACTAAGCTTTGGATACAAGAATCTTAACCGCCCAAGTAAAACATTAAGTTACCTAAGTCAGGCGGCCTATCCTATTTATATTTTACACATGTTCTTTTTGTATGCAGCATCGTATGTAATACTGCCAATGGACATACCTGTAATTCCAAAGTTTTTACTTATTGTATCGTTTACTTTTATAGGATGCTATGGCAGCTACGAATTAATTAGACGATGTATTATACTGCGCCCGCTGTTTGGTTTGAAGATTAAAAATAGTAGACAAAAACAGGCAAAGCTATAAACGAGAGCTTTTAGATGTTCTAGCATTTGGCACATAAAAAAAGTAGCAGAAGAAAAATCCATCTTCTGCTACTTTTACTATTCGTTTTTAATTAGCACTAGAATGCATTAATTATCCTGATTACAGAAGCTACTAATTGAATACCTGCAAATATTTTTAAATTTTTAGCTTATATTTCAACGCCATATAGCTTATAATTCCATTTTATGTTGACAAATTCTAAAATATTGGAAGTTCATTTCACTGACCATTTTCTTAATATTATAAATAATATATTATTCATAATAACTATCTCTCGTCCATGAATTCATAATGAGAATCACCAAAAATTTCATGCCCTATTGTTTTTGTGTGGCAGGAAGTACAATTCATTTTACCATTGGTATTGGCAACCTTACCATTCTTGCTGTGGCAAGTCATATAAGTTCTTACTCTTTCGTTATCATGACTGTTTGCCATAAATTTATTTTCATGATAATCATTAAGAATTGTAACAGTTTTAACAGCAATATCTGCTGTTAAACGACGACAACGTTCTATTCTCTCTTCACTATCTATTCTCAAACCTGTAGCCTTCACCCATCTAGAAGCAGAAGCATGACAAAGAAAAGCATTAGCTACTGATGTAGGTATAATGCAGTCAAATATAGGTTCATTCGGTTTAAACACGGGAAATGGCGTGGTTTCATAATAACCAAACAGCAGTATCCCATAAAGTGTGTAAGTAAAGTTATTCTGATTTTTTCGGAGCCCTTTTCTAGCTCAAGAAAAAAATTGGAAATAACTTTACGTTAGTCTCATATTAAAAGCACACTTATTATGGAACCAAAAGATTTATT
>NZ_JBFHJW010000037.1:0-42260 GCF_041595635.1 Labilibaculum sp. | reverse complement strand
TGGCTCTTTCCAAAGAACTGACTTCTTTTATGCAATTTAATAATTGTACAACACTTAAAATTCACAAAACCAGTCCAAGAAATTTTAAATCCATTTTGCAAATGAGCCTAAAGTAGAAACTCCGATATGACTTGGCAAAAAAGCTATCTATCCTATTTTTCAACAATAAAACACATATTTACAAAAGAACTTTACTCAAAACCTGTCCACAAATACAAGTTTTTACTATTCTTCCTGTTCTTACAGAATTTTGTTTTTCGAATTAAAAACAAAAAGATCTGATTGTATATTTTAAATATTTTATCGATACAATATTTCCAATCGTCGAAAAAACTTTCCCTGAATACATACACCATATATATTAGTAGTATGCTTAACAAATCAGCTAGTAAACAAAAATATATACATCTGATTATTAGGAATTAAAAATAGCATTTCGAACAGTACAACAGAAAATTGAATTATGAGAAACTTTAAAACAAACATAGTGAGTTGCATTTTTATGGCAACGGCCTTGCTGTCGCTTTATTCGTGTGAATCAAAAATTAAAAAAGATAATACTTTCACACCAGAATCAGCTTATGTGCAAATTGCTACTGGGCAAACTGTCTTATATGACAAAGATGGAAAAAGTATCAGTCGTGAAGACGATAAAGACTCCTGTTATGGACAAGATGCCGACTATTTGAAAGGTAAAAAGATGGCTTATACCAAGAATGAAGATGGAACCATTACCGACCAAAATACGGGTTTAATGTGGCAAGAGATCCCATACACCGAAGGATTTTCCTGGAAAGATGCAGTAGAATATTGCGAAGATTTGAAACTGGCCAGTTATGACGATTGGCGAGCTCCCAGTGCAAAAGAATTGTATTCCATCAGCGATTTCAGTTCAGGATGGCCTTATATAGATACGACCTATTTTTCACTGGCTTCAGGAGAAATTGGGAAACAGGAACAATATTGGACTCTCAACAATTATGTAGGAACAACTGAAGAGGGTGGATATTCAGCTGCATTTGGAGTTAACCATGTAACTGGACATATTAAAGCCTATGCGGGCGAAGCTCCTTCGATGAAAGATGGTAAAATGCCAGCTCCACCAAATGGGCCACAGGGAACAAAAGGACAAGGAACAGCTCCACCTCCTCCAGGAGGAAAAAATGGAAAACATTTCAATCCTCTATTAAAATATGTGCGTGCAGTGCGAGGTCAGGCATACGGAATCAACGAATTTACCGATAATAAAAATGGTACAATCAGCGACAAGGCAAGTGCCCTGATGTGGACAAAGGATGACAACAAAGAAGGTTTGAACTGGGAAGATGCTTTAAACTATGCTGAGAATTCAAAATTTGCAGGATACTCCGACTGGCGCTTACCTAATGTTAAGGAACTTCAGGGAATTGTAGATTACTCGTATGCTCCGGGAGCACAAGATTCTACAAAAAACAGAGCCGCTATTGATCCAATATTTAATTGCGCATCCATAACAAACGAAGCTGGCGTTGACGATTTTCCTTACTATTGGACCAGTACTTCGGCTCATTTTACCAAAGGAAAACCATATTACTATGCATGGTATGTGGCGTTTGGAAGAGCTGTAAATGCTGAAGGGGTAGACTTTCACGGCGCTGGTGCTGTTCGTTTCGACACAAAACATAAGAATGGTCCTGCCGGAGAAGGCGGAGAAAGATATTACAACTATGTTCGACTGGTTCGAAACATTAAATAGAATAAAACAATTTTATAATCAAGTCAATGAATCCGTCGGGGAAATTTCTCTGGCGGATTTTGCTTTTCGCTTAGGCTTAACTTGATGAATTTTCACCTAAAATTAAGGATTTTATAAAGCATAAAAAATCTAGGAACTAATTTCAAGGAAGAAATTCACCAACTTCTCTAAATTTTTAAGCATTACAATCACTCAATAATAGTTAAAACCATATTCTTCAGCCACTTATCAGACTGTAAATCCTAGAATACCGCAGGGTAAAAGGATCCTCAATATTCCATCCTAAAAAACATTTTGTTATCCTATCTGCGAGATAAAAATACAAAAAAATAACATCCAGAATCACTCCTTTTTCTTTAGGAATTGATTCTGGATGTTTATAAAATTCAATACTTCTTAAGTAATTTCAACTTACTTATCCCGAACTATTCGCACATAGTTTTGAACACGAATAGAATCTGCTGCATTTACCGATTCCATTACCCAATCTGAATAATCACCATATTTAGGATCAGAACGCTGAGCACCTGCTCCATGCCAATCGTAATATTCTGTAGCATCGCTATTGTCTTTGCTATAAGCTTTTCCAAAAGCCAAATAAGTGGCAGTATAAGGAAAATCTCCTAAAGTTGTACTTGTCCAGAACCAACTATCATCATCGGTACAAGAAAAATAATCTTCATCAATAGCTGGCCAGGTTGTTTTGTCGTAATCTACAATACTCTGCAATTCTTTTGTATTAGGCACTCTCCAATCGGTATAACCTGCAAGTTCGCTTTCATCAGCGTAAGCAAGAGCACTTTTCCAATCGTAAGTATTTCCATCATCTTCTTGCTGCCACATCAATCCGGTTGCATTATCGGTAACAGTTCCATCGCCATTGCTGGAAAAATCATTCACTCCATATACATCTTCGGTTCCTCGCACCGCTCTTACAAAACAACCAGGATCTTCAACCCCAGAAGTACCATCAAAGTACAAACCTGTTTCGTAGCATTTAATATGTCCATCAGCAAAATTGTACCCAAAAGCACCTTCAATAGCGATATTTTGCAAGGGACCTTTTGTATACAAAGTACTTGACCAATATTGTCCAGCATAAGACATTCCCTCGCTGTACTCAAAATCGAAATATTCATCATACAAATAAGGTTGAGAATTAGAAGTACTTTCTGAGTCTAAATACCCATTCGAATTAATAAGAGAATATAACTCTTTAATGGTTGGAAGTCTCCAGTCGGTATATCCACCAATTTCCAAATCATCCACATAGTCGAAAGAATCGTAATAATTATGACGTTCAAAATCGGGAGTTTGCTGCCACATTAAACCTGTGTTTAAATCGGTAACCGTACCATCACCATTATCCTGAAATGAGGATGCTGTTCCTGTATATTGAGCATCTTCTCCGTAGTAATCATCCGATTCACCTGGTTCAGAAATTTCATTTCCTTCCTCATCGTAAAAAGTATCTTGTCCGGTATCTGATAAAAAGAAGCTAACCGTTAAATCAGAAGTTGTTTCTGTATCATCATCTGTTATATCATCATCTGAAGTATCATCGCTACATCCAAATAACAATATTGCAAAACAATAAAATGGAATTAGCAATGCTTTTTTAATTATGCTTTTTTGTTTTGTACTCATAGTTTTCGTCTTTTTTAGATTTAAAAATTGTATGGATCAAAAGTATATTTTCTAAAAACAAAAAACGCCCATTCTTGTAAGGATGGGCATAATTTGAGTACAAAAAAGAGTCTACTCTTGCAAGTTCACTTTCCTAACTGGCTGTTTTAGTGTTTTTTATTTTTCCTCTAAATTCAAAAGGGGTCATTCCTGTTTCCAATTTAAAATTGTTGTTAAAACCCGATTTTGAATTAAAACCGGAATCGAAAGCGATCGCCAAAAGCGTATATTTGTCCTGTTCATCGTCTTGAATTCGCTTTTTAACTTCCTTTACCCGATAAGAATTAATGAAGGAATAAAAAGTTTGTCCTAACGAATCATTAATAATTTGGGAGATAAAATGTTTCGGTATTTCTAAAGAATCAGAAAGATCAGCAATACTGAGTTTGGTCTGCAAATAGGGTTTTTCCTTTTCCATAAAAGCCAATAGTTTGCATTTATATTCCTCTTTTACATCCTCGCTTAATTTGTTTCTTACATATTTTTCTTTGCAAAAGGAATCCTCCTCCTTTGCATTACTTTCTACTACTTCGCTATCGTCCAATTCATCCATCACACTCAGATAAACAGGCTGTTGCCTGATTCCCAAATAACCCAAAATATAAACGAAACTTGCAATTAAAACCATTTGAATGTCGCCAATGAGAAAATGCAAATGTTTTCCAATGATCTGCTCGACCAACATTACACACAAGTAGGCAGACACAAAGGAAATAATAATGCCATAGGACCAACGAATAGTTAGATACACGTCCTTATAAGAAAAATGATCTTGAATATTTCTTTCGTGTTTATTGAGGATAATAAGCGTATAAACAGAATATCCGAACAAAGAAATAGATTGAATAATTGAAAAAATAATTTTTGAAGTGTCATTCACTCCCTGCGAATGTGGCCCCATATTATCGGGCGGACCTGGTAATACATCACTATGAAAAAAAACTGCAAGCGAATAGTAGATCAGAAAAGGCAAACAATGAAAAAGCAAGAATTTGTAATTCATTTTCTTCCTGAGTAAGGAAACAACATAAAAATACAAGGCCGGTCCCCACAACAATCCAAAACTCGCATTGATCCATAAAGGAGAAAACCAAGGGGATTGTATAAATAGAACAGGAAGAAGCGATAAATTTAAAAGAACAATAAATAGAATTAAGAACCATTTATTGGTGTGATTTTCCTTTGAAAAAAGAATTATGAGAAGGTAAAAAACACTAGTTACCAATCCTGCACTTGCAAATATATAACCCATTTTAATGAATAGATTTTGAATATTATTTTTAAGATTAACTTTTTTTATTGATTTCAAAAGTAATTAAAACTATTCACCTGAGTAAATTCTCTTATGCTTTCTATCGTAATTGTAAAGCAAAAAACAAAATACAAAGCCGATTGGGAATCACTTAAAACCTGCGAGATACCATGATGGTACAAAGATGCTGAATTTGGAATATTTATTTGCTGGGTACCAACAATTGTACCTGCAAACAATGCAGAATGGTACGGTTTTCATATGTGGAACGAAGGAGAAGTTGACGCATTGGAAAATCCAAGTAAACAAACCTCAAGTACCCATAAATTTCACAAAGAGAATTTTTGGGAGCCTGCCGACTATGGATACACCAAATTTAAAGCTGAATAGCAAAAATAAAATAATACCACTTAAAGATCTGAAAAAGTAACTTTTTCAGATCTTTTTTAATTCTATTTCGTACCGATGCGAATAAAAAATAACAGAAAACAGCCATTAAAGACCAAAACTATCTTGCCATGCGCTGTTTTTTGTATCGTAAAAGCGATATGATTTAATAAAATTTCACAATCTTTACTTAGACTAGAAAAAAACAGTGCCAAAATCTATGGTAGATTAATTGCTGTTTTACTACCAATGATAATTAACCACCAATGAAGAATGCCTATGTTTCCAATTGATATTCGTACCATTTACCTTAGTTTGACTATTACCTGCATAATAAATCTAATATTGATTGGCTCCCTATATTTTCAAATTAAAAATAGATATCCTGGAACTTTTTTAATTCTACTTAGCTTTTTCATGAGCGCAATGGGAAATATTTTGGTTTTTTTACGCAGTGCTATCCCCGATTGGATTTCTATACCAGTAGCCAACACTCTAATTGTTTCATCAACCATTATTTTACTAATTGGATTGGAGCAATTCGTGAAGAAAAAAGGATACCAGCTTCAAAACCATATCCTACTACTTGTTTTTCTTCTCGTTCATTCGTATTTCACGTTTGTAGAACCCAATTTAAACGCCAGAATTATTAATCTCTCCTGCGCTTATGTTCTGGTTAGTTTTCAAATTGCATTTTTAATGTTAAAACGGGCCCCTGCATCCATGCGAAAAATAACTAATCCGGTTGGTTATGTGTTTGTTGGCGTTTTTACTATTCAATTTTTTCGAATCATTTATCTTTTACAAAACAACCAAAAGTTAACCGACTACTTCAAGTCTGAAGCTATAGAATCTCTATTTATATTAACTTGGGAAATCATTATCATATCTCTTACTTATAGCATTTTTTTGATGTACAATAAGCAATTGGTTATAGATGTAAATGCTCAAGAGGAAAAGTTTTCTAAAGCATTTCATGCAGCTCCCTTCGTCATCATGTTATCGAAATTTTCTGATGGAAAAATTTTCGAGGTAAATAAAAATGTCCAATCCATTTTTGGCTATCATCCCAACGAATTAATTGGTATAAAATCGATTGATTTGGGCATATGGGAGCATAATAGCGATCGTCTAAAATTCATCTCCGATTTGCTATCCAATAGAATTGTGATAGAAGATGAATATCTATTTCGTAAAAAATCGGGGGAATTATTTCCTGGACTAGTAACAGCCGAAATCATCAGTATAAATAATGAACAGAGTATTATTTCGGTAATAAATGACATCACCAATAGAAAACAAGCAGAGCTTAAACTTAAGAATAGTGAAGCTTCATTAAGAGAACTAAACTCTACAAAAGACAAATTTTTTTCCATTATTGCTCACGATTTAAAAAGTCCATTTAATGGCATTATGGGCTTTAGTGAGGTATTAAGTGATCAAGTTAAAAACAACAATTATGAAGGAATTGAAAAATATGCTGAGATTATAAATACCTCTTCGCAACATGCCATGGACCTTTTAACGAACCTTATGGAATGGTCGAGAGTACAAACAGGTTTAATAAAGTTCAATCCCGAATATATTGATGTGGTTCCAATGATAAAATCAATTACCGAATTATTAAAAAGTGCCTCGGAACACAAATCAATTACTATTAGTTTAAACAGCTCTATTAATTTCATCTTATATGCCGATAAAGAAATGATCGAAGTGGTATTACGAAATCTTATTTCTAACGCCATCAAATTTACCCCTTACAAAGGAGCTATAAATATTACTACCGTCGAAAAAGAAAACGAATATGTAATTTCTGTTGTTGATAATGGCATTGGCATTGAAAATAATGTGCTCGAAAATCTATTTCGAATTGATAACTCTCACTCAACACTGGGCACAAACAATGAGAGAGGTACAGGTTTAGGCTTAATTCTTTGTAACGATTTTATTGCAAAACACAAAGGCAAAATTTGGGTAGAAAGTGAACTCGATGTTGGAAGTACCTTTTATTTTTCTTTGCCCAAAAACTAAACTCATTAGAATCCTGTAAAATCGAGTCATAGCCAAACGTCTGAGATTTAAAATCTAAGCACAAAAAAAATCAAACTCGAGGTAAGCCGATTTCTGATAGCTCAAAATAGTTACCAAAAATTAAAAGGCAAAGAATACTCCATTTTCTTTTTACTGAGAATTAATAAGCAATACGGCTTTTATCTTTTAAAAAAGACTAATTTTGCAACTGCAAAAAGCAACTACTCTTACCGAAGCTAACACACAATCAGTTAATTATACACAAAACATGAAAAAAGATAACATAAAGCCATCACCAGAAGCAAAAGCACTTTCTCTTTACTTAATGGCCTACAAAACAATAGATCCTATGTGCAAAGAGAAATCGAAACGAATTAATAAGCGTTGGGATCTTGTTAAAGCTAATGAAGTGAGCCTTGGTGACTATATGAATGAAGTGAACGAAATGTTAGCATCCTATGGTGGGTATTCCGAAGTTGTCGAGAAAACAGTTAGGTTTTACATTGACAAAACTGGAGAATGGAAATTAGAAGGAAATGACAAATATTGCCAAGATGCGAAGTTAGTTGCTGATAGAATCTTGAAGAAATAAGCACTTGTTCACAAAGTCAGGATAGCTGAGTACTAAAAATGAGCTCACCGAAATATCATGCCAAAAGGCAAAGATCACATCCGGTAAGCTCATAACTATTAAAAAAGCGATATTTTTAAACAAAAGGATTTTTGTGGTAAGAGAATTGCTACTCAAAAAGTCCGTTTAGTAAATGATCCTCAACCAGATTTGGCACGCTTACCTTTAAATCGGGTCTGCGTTCCATTTCTCGTTTAAGAGCAAAAATAGCACCCTTGTTTCTGGCCCAACTACGTCTGGCAATTCCGTTGTTCACATCGTAAAATAGCATGCTTTTCAAACGGGTGTCGGCTTCTGGTGTTCCATCGAGTAACATGCCAAATCCACCATTGATTACCTCTCCCCAACCTACGCCACCACCATTGTGTATGGATACCCAGGTAGCACCTCTAAAACTATCGCCAATCACATTCTGAATGGCCATATCAGCAGTAAACTTACTACCATCGTAAATGTTCGAAGTTTCGCGGTAAGGTGAATCAGTTCCACTCACATCATGATGATCGCGGCCTAACACTACGGGTCCAATTTTTCCTTCGGCAATGGCTTGATTGAATGCTTCGGCTATTTTCGCACGTCCTTCAGCATCGGCATATAGGATACGAGCCTGAGAACCCACTACCATTTTATTCTTTTTGGCATTTTTTATCCAGGTAATATTATCCTGCATTTGCAACTGAATTTCATCGGGAGAACTCTCCATTATTTCCTTCAAAACTCGCATCGCAATTTCATCGGTTTGGTCTAAATCTTCCGGTTTTCCCGAAGCACAAACCCAACGGAAAGGACCAAATCCGTAATCGAAACACATGGGTCCCACAATATCCTGAACATATGATTTGTATTTAAAATCGATTCCATTTTCAGCCATAACATCCGCACCAGCGCGAGAAGCTTCTAACAGGAAGGCATTTCCATAATCGAAGAAATAAGTTCCTTTTGCAGTGTGCTTATTTATTGCTGCCCCATGACGACGCAAACTTGCCTGCACTTTTTTCTTAAAAGTTTCTGGCTCTTCGCGAATCATTCTGTTAGCCTCCTCATAAGAAGTATCAACGGGATAATATCCTCCCGTCCAAGGAATGTGCAAGGAAGTTTGATCGGAACCAATGTGTATGAAAATATTCTCCTCATCGAAACGCTCCCACACATCCACTACATTTCCAATAAAAGCAATGGAAACAACCTCATTATTCTCCTGAGCCTTTTTCACACGAGCAATCAATTCATCCATCGAATCGATTAGTACATCAACCCAATTCTGTTGGTAACGCTTAGTAGCCGCTTTACGATTCACCTCAGCAGCAATGGTTATGCAACCTGCAATATTTCCTGCTTTTGGTTGTGCCCCACTCATTCCGCCCAATCCGGCAGTTAAGAAAATCTTTCCTGCAGGCGTTTCCTCTTTTTTCAGGATTTTACGAAAAGCATTCATCACGGTAATGGTAGTTCCGTGCACAATTCCCTGCGGACCAATGTACATAAACGAACCCGCAGTCATTTGTCCGTACTGCGATACACCCAGAGCATTAAATTTCTCCCAATCGTCGGGCTTGGAATAATTTGACACCACCATTCCGTTGGTCACCACAACTCTAGGTGCATCTTTCGACGATGGAAACAAACCCATAGGATGACCTGAATACATGTTTAAAGTCTGCTCATCAGTCATGGTAGCCAAATACTGCATTGTTAACAGATACTGCGCCCAGTTTTGAAAAACCGCACCATTTCCACCATACGTAATCAGCTCTTCGGGATGCTGAGCCACAGCTGGATTCAAGTTGTTCTGCATCATAAGCATGATACCTGCCGCTTGAAGCGACTTTGCAGGATATTCCTGAATAGGTCGGGCATACATCTCGTAATCAGGCTTGAAGCGATACATGTAAATGCGACCAAAATCCAATAATTCTTGTGCAAATTCAGCTGCTAATTCTCTATGCCATGCTTTTGGAAAGTATCGCAAGGCATTACGAATTGCCAATTGCTTTTCCTCAACACTTAATATATCTTTTCGTTTCGGTGCCCTATTGGCATCCTTTGGATATTCTTTTTTTGCAGGTAATTCAGATGGAATTCCTTGCAATATTTGTTCTTGGAATGTCATAGCTATTTCTTTACTATTTCACAATAAAAGCTCTGGTCTTTACAAAATTGATCATCGCATAAATATCATCTTTCAACACACGGTCATCTTCTAATTTATCAACCTTACTTCTGATAATATTAAAATTCTTTTCCATGATATCAGAAACATGATTTGGACTTCTAAACTCTAATGCCTGAGCACCGTACATCAATTCAATGGCCAATATTTTTTCAAGATTTCCTAAAATCTGATTGAATTTACGTCCGGAAATACTTCCCATGGAAACATGATCCTCTTGTCCTAAAGAGGTAGGTACACTATCTGCCGAAGGTGGAAAACATAGCGATTTATTCTCTGTGACCAAAGCTGCGGTAGCATACTGAGGGATCATAAATCCTGAATTCAACCCTCCACTGGCAGTCAGCAAACGAGGCAATCCAAATTTCCCTTCCAGTAACAAGTAACATCTTCGATCTGAAATATTACCCAATTCCGATGCGGCAATCGAGCAATAATCCAAGGCCATTGCCAAAGGTTGTCCGTGAAAATTACCACCTGAAATAGCTTCTGTGTCGCTTAACACGATAGGATTATCGGTTACCGAATTCATTTCGATTTCAGCCAACTCATTTAAATGATAATAGGCATTTCTCGAAGCCCCATGTACCTGAGGAATACAACGCAATGAGTAAGGATCCTGAACCCGTCCACAATTAATATGACCCGCTAAATTTTCCGAATTTTGCAAAAGCATACGCATTCGCTCCGCAACTTTCATATTTCCTTTGAACGGACGAATGGCGTGCAATTCCTTTTTAAAAGGAGCTGCACTTCCCTGAAAACCTTCCAAACTCATTGCCCCTGCAACATCTGCTAAATCAAGAAGATATTCCATTTTGTATAAACCAAGAATGGTATGAGCTAGAATAAACTGAGTGCCATTATTCAAAGCCAAACCTTCTTTTGCTTCCAATCGAATAGCAGCTAATCCATGCTTTGCTAACACTTCTTTTGCTGGAACAATTTCTTTCCCTATCCAAAATTCACCTTCTCCTAAAATAGGCAAAAATAAATGCGACAATGGAGCCAAATCGCCCGATGCTCCTACTGAACCTTGTTCGGGAACAACAGGCAACAAATCATTATCTATAAAAAACAGAATACGTTCAATAATATCTAAACGAACGCCCGAGAACCCTTGCGATAAAGCTTGGACCTTGCAAATCATCATTATTTTCGACAATTCTTTTTCAATGGGATTTCCTACCCCTACAGCATGAGAAATCAACAAATTCTCTTGAAGCTTACTTGTCTCTTCTGGAGAAATTTGAGTATCGCATAAAGGACCAAATCCCGTATTGATTCCATAAACGGCCTTTGCAGACGCAGCCATCTTTTCAACCTTAGCTCTACATTCTTTCACTTTGCTAATTGCCTCTGGACTTAAACCTGCTTTTAGCTCTCCTCGAGCTATCTGAATTGTTTTCTCAACCGTTAGGTGATCTATTCCATATTTAAACATAGTTCTGGTAGATTTAATTTTGATCAAAGTTATTTGTATTTTTGATAACTAACAAGATCAAAATAACCATCAAATAATAACTGTGAGTAATCAAATAGAGTTTCGACATTACCGATATTTTCTTGCATTAGCAGAAGATTTACACTTTGGTAAAGCTGCCGAAAGGTTGTACATTTCGCAACCAGGCTTAAGCAGGCAGATTAAACAAATGGAAGAATTTTTGGGTATTAAACTGTTTGAACGTCACAATCGAAAAGTACAGTTAAGCACAGCTGGTCTTTATCTTCAGAAAGAACTAAATAGCACTTTTAATCGCTTGAATGAAATTGTAAATCATGCCAAATTACTAAACGATGGCTTAAATGGAAATTTAAATTTAGCTTACGTTGGATCGGCTATGCAGGATGTAATTCCTAATTTAATGTTGGAATTTAAAAAGCACCATCCAAATGTACTGTTCAGTTTAAAAGAAATGGATAACAACAAGCAAATCCAAGCTTTATTAAATCAGGAGATCGATTTGGGATTTGTTAGAATGGAACGGGTCCCTAGAGGTTTAAAAATTCAATCTGTTTTTGAAGATACTTTCTCATTGGTTCTACCTAAAGATCATCCAATAAATGAGGAAAACTTTAAAAACTTGTCACAATTAAAAGATGAATCTTTCATATTCTTCGACTCTTCGTACAGCGAATCTTATTATGAAAAAATGATGCAAATATTTGATGAAAGTGGATTCTCTCCTCTCATTTCTCATAATACAGTAAATGCGAGTTCTATTTTCAGGCTAGTAGAAAATAATTTTGGAATTTCTATTGTTCCCACCTCATTACAACAAGGATACAACATGAATGTAAAATTTATAGAACTGCTTAAAATTCCTCAACGAACTACATTAAAGCTCGTTTGGAACAGTTTAAATACCAATCCTATTTTAGGAAACTTTTTGAAAGTGATTACTACATTAGTAATCGATACGAATCACAATTTATTTTAAATCACGCATTATAAAAAGTAGCACTCTTTTAATCTTCAATTTTCAAGGGAATTTCGAATTTAAATGTGGTACCAACATCTTTTATACTTTCCACCCAAATTTTCCCTCCATGCTTTTTTACTAATTCATTGCACAAAATTAAACCCAAACCAGTACCTTTTTCATTTTCTGTACCTAAAGTACTTATCCCTTTATTTAGGTCAAACAATTCTTTCTGTTTTTTTAAGCTCATTCCTATACCATTATCTTTTACTGAAACAATTAATTTTGTTTCCTTCAGTTCAACATTAATACTTATTTCTCCATTTATTTTTGTGAATTTGATAGCATTAGAAATTAAATTTCGGAGTATCGTCCTGAATATATTTATATCAATATCAACGTAAATAAATCACTAGATTTTTTTATAAATAATTTAAAAGAAGAAAATAAATCGCAATCTAAACGTGCTTTAATTTATCAACACTTTTGTTCATTTAAACATGTAAATAATACAGTACACTACCTTCTAACAAGCCAATAATCAAACAGATTCAATTGTTAATAAGAAAACACAAAATACAGCTCGATAGTATGAGTAAAATGTATAGCTTTGTCGCTGCTAAAAAATATTGGAAGCAATGGCAGTCTTCCTGCAGTAAGTAATTATCCATCAGGAAATTTAGAGAGAAATAGCTATGAAGCGAGTAAATGCGTACAAAAAATTATTTAATGTAGATCAGGACACTGATCTAAAAAAATTAAAATCGACTTATCGTAATCTGGTAAAAGAGTGGCATCCTGACAAATTTCAATCAGATGATGAAAAATTTGCAGAAGCTGAAATCAAAAGTCGTGAGATTATTGACGCTTATCATTTTTTAGTTAGTATTGCTCCTGAAACCATCGAAGCAAATAAAGATGAATACCAAAAAACAACAAATGAATCGGCCATTGTTGATTACAAGCACAAAGGCTTGTTGCTCGAAATTTCTTTCTTAGATGGAACTACTTATGAATATTTTGGTGTACCAAGAACGGTGTTCAACAAATTCATCAATTCAGATAAGCAATACCGATTTGCCAAAAGAAGTATTTTCAATTCCTACTTGTACCGTAAATCAAAAAAGGATGCTGTAGCAGCCTAAAACAATATTTTCAATATCATACCCAAACTACTTCGGGTGTGATATTGTTCTTATTCCCCCCAACACCTTACTAAAAAATAAGAAGTTAAACCTCTATTTTTTCCTTTCGCCTCCCCAGAAAAATAATTCCGATCTGAGTCCTTTTTGTCGCATTTTTTTCTTGAAAAACGAATTCAATACCCTATGAACTAAAATTTCTGTGTAATTTAAACATCTAAAATTTTCAACATGAATTTGACCATCGACAACATCCTGCTCATTGGATCTATACTATTATTTATTAGTCTTATAGCTGGTAAAACATCCTATAAATTTGGTATTCCAACTTTAATCCTTTTTTTGGCTATTGGCATGATGGCTGGCTCTGATGGTTTTGGAGGCATATTTTTTAACAATCCAAGAATTGCAAAATTTATTGGCATTGTATCCCTAAATTTCATTCTTTTTTCGGGAGGTCTTGATACTGATTGGAAACAAGTAAAACCAGTTTTGAAAGTTGGATTAAGCTTGTCTACTCTGGGCGTATTGCTCACTGCCTTAAGTTTAGGAACTTTTGTTTGGCTCATCACCGATTTCACGATCTACGAAAGTTTACTATTAGGCTCCATTGTATCTTCAACCGATGCAGCAGCTGTATTTTCTATTCTCCGGGCAAAAAATCTATCCCTCAAATTGAATCTCAGACCGACTCTGGAATTAGAAAGCGGAAGTAATGACCCTATGGCTTACGTGCTTACCATCGCGTTTCTTTCCCTAGTTGTCAATCAGGATCAAAGTATCTATTCCTTAATTCCTTTGTTTTTTACACAAATGATTGTTGGTGGACTTTTAGGTTTTGGTTTTGGATGGCTCAGCAAACTGATCATCAATAAAATAAAACTAGATTTTGAAGGACTCTATCCCGTTTTAGTCATATCCTTAATGCTCATTACCTTTTCATTTACCGAATTTATAGGCGGAAACGGATTTTTGGCTATCTATATTTGTGCTGTTTATTTAGGAAATCAGGACTTGATCCATAAAAAGACCATTCTAAAAATGTTCGATGGAATGGCCTGGTTGATGCAGATTATTCTGTTCCTAACCCTTGGATTACTAGTATTCCCGTCGCAATTATTTACCTGGTCGGTTGTAGGATTAGGCTTACTCATCTCCCTATTCCTAATTTTCCTTGCAAGGCCAATAGGTGTATTTCTAAGCCTGGCACTTTTTAAAATGAAATTACGAAAACGACTCTACATTTCATGGGTTGGATTGCGAGGAGCTGTGCCTATTGTGTTTGCAACCTATGCTTTGTTAGCAGGAATTGAGAAAGCAAATATGATCTTCAACATTGTATTTTTCATTTCCTTTAGCTCCATTTTAATTCAGGGAACAACACTTTCTCTGGTTGCAAAATGGCTTAAGCTTGCGCTTCCCGAAAGCTCAAAATTACTAACCACACATGATACCCTGCTAAGCGAATATCCCAAAACCACTATGAAAGAACTCAAAATAGAAGCAAACAGTCCTGCAATTGAGAAGAAAATTGTTGAACTAGCTTTTCCTCCAAATGCAATCATTGCCATGATAAAACGAGATAACAAATACCTCACTCCCAATGGATCTACGGTAATTAAAAACAAAGATATTCTTGTTGTTTTATCCGAAAATAAAGAGGTCTTAAACAATGTATTGGATAGCTTAGAAATTAAACCAAATTAAAATGGCAGCCATTACTAAACCATAAAAACTTTCAAGCAGCAAAAAAAGGTAAAACACATTGAAAAAAACATTTTTACAATCCAGTTGTTTTACTAATATGATTGCACAACTTATACTAATTCTGTTATTGATAAAGCCTAACACAATGACTCTTGTCGAATTCAACTCGTCTACAAATATATCCGATTGGTTCATCGTTAATGATGTGATTATGGGAGGAAAATCCAATTCTGATTTTTACCTAAATAAGGAAGGTAACGCCATATTTAAAGGCTTTGTATCTCTTGAAAACAATGGCGGTTTTTCCATGTCAAAACATCCTTTTGAACAAACATCTATCCATCAGTTTAGCAAGATAGTTTTAAAACTTAAAGGTGATGGTAAAAGATACCAATTCCGTGTCAAATCCAACGCGTCAGATGCTCATTCTTATGTAAGTTATTTTGAAACGAATGGCGAATGGCAACTTATTGAAATTTTTCTATCACAATTGGTTCCCACTTTTCGTGGACAAACACTAGATAAGCCAAACTATCCTGCTAAAGTTCTGCAGGAAATTGCATTGCTTATTGGAAATCAAAAAGCAGAAAGCTTTCAATTGGAAATCAAAAGCATTGTCTTAAAATAATTTTAAAAAGGCACAGGTAATTATTTATTGTCTACATATTTTGCTTGTAAATTCTATATCTTTATTCTTAAAAATAAGCCGAATATAGAATATGCAGCAAATTCGAAGTTTTTTTCTGGGAATTGTAATTTTAACAGGAGTTCTTCTGAATTCATCTGCACAAGAAAATGCGATTGTAACTAAAATTAGCTTTACTGGAATAGATAGTCTGCAAAAAGACGTTTTATTAAAACAGATGAGCACCAAAGCCAGACCCTTCACCGGAAAACTAAGTTTCTGGAAAAAAACGGCACGATTCTCAAGTTTCACATTCGAAGAAGACCTTCTTAAATTGAAAAAATACTATCAGCAAAATGGTTTTTTAGATGCAGCTATTGCTTACGAACTGCTACCCAATAAAAAAAACAAAAAACTTGCTATTCAAATTAAAGTCCGCAAAGGAATACCAATTTTATATGGAGATATAAATTACCAATTAAATAACAATTCAGCACTTGTAAGTTTTTTAGACTCCTTACAAACAAGTATCTCCATTAAAGAAGGCATGCCATTTCAAGATGAAAAAGTCCTTTTTACAGAAAATTTACTTCATGAAAAATTCAGTCAAAAAGGATATCCTTTCGTTCAGGTAGAAAAAAGCATTAAACTGAATGAAAAAGAAAAGCTCGCAGACATTACGTTCAGCATCAGTCTGGGAAATAAAAGCCACTTCGGTGCCATACTGCTAAGTGGTGACTCTTTAATCGACAAATCGTACATCCTAAAACATATTGACCTAAAAAAAGGCAATGCATTTTCGCAGGCTAAATTGGAAAAAACACAAGAAAGTTTGTTCGATATGGGTTTATTTAAATACGTGATTATACGCGCAGTAATGGACAGTGCTCTTCACGATCCCATTCCCATCTCCATTCAAGTAAAAGAACTTCCTCGATGGTCGTTAAAAGTTGGTGCTGGTTATGGAAGCGAAGATAAAATTAGAACATCCATACTACTGAAACGGATTAATTTTTTGGGTGGAGGACGAACTTTACTAATCAAAGGAGAACGGTCCTACTTCACACCAATCGACATTGAAAGTAAATTCATACAACCTGATGTATGGGGAAAAAATCTAGATCTCATTGTAAACCCCTATTTTTCACGCGAACGAGAGGATAGTTATGAAGTAGACCGATTGGGTACCGCACTTACCTTACAAAAACAACTAACAAAAAAATCATCAACGTCTATAACCTACACTTTTGGAAAAGACAAAGTTGATTTGACTGAAGATTCCAGTTTAACCACCGATGAAGAAGACGAACTGAACACCAATAAATCAGGAATTACACTCGGTTACAATTTAAATACTACAAACAACCTATTTTCGCCTACAAAAGGATGGAAATACGAGGGCAGTTTAACCTATATGGGAATAGGCTTAAATTCTGAATATCACTACTACAAAATAATCTCCGAGCTAAACTATTTTCATCCTATGGGCAAAAAAATCGTTTTTGCTAACAAATTAAAAGGTGGAATTATGAAACCAACACAGGGTGATTTGGCAACGCCAATTGAAGATCGATTTTTAATGGGTGGGGCATTATCCTTGCGAGGATGGGGAAGAAACAACATCTCACCTACCGACGATTCGGGAAGTCAGTTGGGTGGAAACAGCATGTTCGAAGCCAGCAGTGAACTCCGTTTTCCTTTATTTGGCATATTTTCGGCAACCGCCTTTGTAGATTTTGGAAATGAATGGTACAGTTCTTGGAAATTGAAACTAAACGACCTAAAATACGATGCTGGTTTGGGCTTGCGAATTCAAACTCCAGTAGGACCCATTCGCTTAGATGTGGCAAGTCCTGTTTTCGATGGTCAATTTAGAACCCAATTTTTTATTACCATTGGTCAAGCGTTTTAATGTAAATCTAAGAGCAGAAAAATGAAGCGATTCTTTAAAATAGCAGGTACAACAGGCTTAGGAATATTACTTTTCCTAACCATTTTTATTTTGCTCCTATCCAGCGGATCTTTCAACAATTGGATTTCACAAACCATCTGTAGAGCAGCCAACCAACAACTAAATGCAGAACTTAACATCGGAAATATCGAAGGAAATCCTCTTTCTCATCTACAAATCAATAAGCTACAAATTACCCAGAACAAGCAAAATTTAGTTGCTATTCAGGAACTTGAAATCCAATACAATATTTGGAAAATATTTCAAAAAAAAGTCGAAATTACCCATTTAAAGGTGAGTGAAACCAATCTATTTTTAAAACAAGAAGATGAGTTATGGAATTTACAAAAACTAATTCCCGCAAATGAAAATACCAATACAGAAACTAATTCCCAGCCATTTTCATGGAAAATTGAATTGGCTGATGTTCGAATCAATAAATTCGAAACGACCATAGAGAGCAAAGACACCAGCAATCTTATTCCTCACAATGTAAAATTCGATGCTGCTTTTCAATTCTTACAAACATTAAATCGAAAAGGATTTAAGCTTCATCAATTTAAATTGGAAACAGAAAAACCAACCTTTCACCTCAACCATTTTCAAGTGGAAACAAATCTTGTGGATTCTGTTTTTAATTGGTCAAACTTGCAACTTCAGCTGCCAAAATCAGTCATTGCTTCCAATGGCACACTTCCTTTAAATCAGCTGGAAAATTCCGAGATTCACTTTCACGCCACCCCTTTCTCTTTCGAGGATATCCATGCATGGCTGCCATTTATCCATGGTAGTGCAGACATAAATCTAGATGTTGTTAAAAAAAACGAAAGCAGTCAAATCGATCTTACGCTTCAACAAGGCCACCAAATTCTCACTATTTTAGGCGAAATTACCAACAATAGTAACTTAGCCAACTTTCATTTTATTTTGAAGACAGATAGCCTGAACGGTGAATACTGGACACATCAAGCAGCATTACAATCAAATATTAAAGGAACATTAGAACTAAGTGGAGAAGGTCTCAATTTCGAGAACAATACCCTTCAAGCCCGCGCAAACTTTACTGATTTAAAATACAATAAATATACAGTTGATGATTTCACACTGGGTGTTGACAAAAATGGGAACCAAGTTGAAGCAACAATAAAAGCAAACACCATTTTTGGAAACCTGAATTCAAAAATTCATATGGATCAAATTTCTGAATTGGCCAATTACAAGGCTGAACTTAACATCAGAAAACTTGATTTGAGTAAACTAAGTGCGAATAAAAATTTAAAATCAAACTTGAACTTTGATTTACAAGCCATTGGACAAGGATTCACTCTGGGAGAACTGCAATCAAAAATCAACTTACAATCCCAAAAATCAACATTATTCAATCAGCCACTCACAAAACTAAATGCCAATCTTTTTCTCCATAAAAAAGAATATCAAATAAATCAGATTATTTTTGAAGCGCCCTATTTAAAAGCTCAGATTACTGGGAAAGGCAACTTTAACGAAAGCAACCTTCTACAAGCAAATCTGAAAACCAACAATATAAACAAAGTACTTATTGCATTAGGAACGAAACCTGCAGTTTGTAACGGAGATATTACAGCCAAACTATCTGGTCCTTCTCAAGCGCTTGATTTTAATAGCAAAATAAACATTGCAAATGCTCAAATCGATTCGCTCGAAATAAGAAACTTACAAGCCAAAATCCAGTCTCACTTTTCGTGGAATGATTTAGTAACAGGCCTCGACTCCATCGCAAGTGATAGTGCTACAAATCCACTTTTTCATCATCTTTCACTAAAAACGAAGGTCAGTGCAGACTATGCTGCTTATCAGAAGTTCTACTTTACGGATGTAGACGTGAATGCAGAAAAAAAACAGGAAACAATTACTGGTCAAATCGCCTCTTCGGGGATTTTCGGGAAGCTAAAAAGCAAATTCAACATTCAACACCTGTTTTCAACTCCGAGCTATGAACTTGAAACTAGTGTCGAAAATATTGATTTTTATAGGATTACTGAAAATGAAAAACTCCATTCTGATCTCAACCTAGAAATTCTCGCAAAAGGAAAAGGAATAGATGCTGAATCAATGGAAACAAGTTTACAGATTAAATCCAACGAGTCATCTATTTTTGGACTTCCCATGAAGACTTTACAAGCAGAAATCAATTACAAAAAAGGAAATTACCAAATAGAAGGATTCCATTTAGAAAGTCCTTTCGCAGTTGCCGATTTAACGGGGCATGGTAATTGGACAAAAAACAACGCTGTAAAATTTCAAGTAAAAACAACCGATATTCACCAGTTCAATTCAGCTTTAGGGATGGACAAGCTGCAACTTAATGCTCATATAGATGCAGAAATGAAAGGTCCAGCCGATTCTCTTCAAATCTTCTCCTCAATAGAAATCAACCATCTGGAAATGGATTCAATAAAAATCGACCAAATAAAAGCCGATGGCAATATCCAATTTGTAAACACAAATTATTCTGGTTCTTTTCAGCTTATGGCTAAGGAGTCTAAAATTCAAGATTTTCAGATAAAAGACATACAATTTACCAGCACTTTCGATCAGCAAGAAGCCAACAATTCTTTCCGCTTTTTCGCCAGCGATTCACTAGAAGCTAACATTACATCAAAAATCATTTTCGATCAAAATCCTATCATTTCCTTTCCTGATATTCATTTGAATCTCCACAATGATATTTGGACAGAAGCTAACAAATCTAACTACATTCGGTTTTGGCAAGATTCTATTGAATTCCACCAAATAGAGATCAATTCAAAAAAAAGCAAGCTGAAAGCCAATGGAATGTTTGCCTTTCGAGGATTAGAAGACCTGCAAGTTGATATTGAAAACATAAATCTGACAAATATTTCAGATCTTCAATTGCTACCTTATCAATTTTCCGGTCAACTCAGTGCAAATATCGACATCTCCGGCTCAGCCAATCTGCCCCATATTCAATGCTATATTGACATTAACGAACCTGAAATTGACAGCCTAAAATTCCGAAAATTTCATTCAAACTTTAACTATGCTAGGAATCAACTGCGTTTCGAAACCTATCTTAATGATTACGAATCACAATTAGTAAATGCAGAACTTGAACTTCCTTTGCAATTTTCTTTTACCGAAAAACTTTATCTTCCAAAAGAAGATCAACCCATTCATGCCATTGTTAGCATCAAGCAGTTGGATGTAAACAAACTCAATCGCTTTATGCCAATAGAGATTGTAGCCAAAGGCTTGCTAAGTGCACAAATCAATATCGATAACACCATTAACAATCCATACTTAAAAGGAAAACTTGATTTTAGCAAAGGAGCTATTCGTTATCAAAAGCTAGGAGTGGATTACAAAAACATCGAATTGCACAGCAAGCTCGATCAAAAACACATCTACCTCGACAGCCTTTACCTTAAAGCTGGCAAGGGTTATTTACAAATGAAGGGAGCTGGAGAGCTTGAATCTTTAGCTGATGGAGACTTCAAAAGTATTCAGATGGAACTAAAAGGGCAAAATTTTAAGGCCTTCGACTCTGATATGCTAAAAACAGTTCTCAATACCAACCTGAGTGTAAATAGTTCGCCACAAAAAGCCTCATTCAGTGGAAAAGTTACTATCATAAACTCCACCCTGAACACTGACCTATTTCTGAAAGAAATCGATAGATATTATGACGATACGAATCAACCCCTATTGGTAAGTGCCCAAAAAAAAGTTGAAAAAGCAACAAAAAAATACGAAGTAAAACAGGATAGTAGTAAGAAATTCACACCCGATATTTTCAAAAAGTTAAAAGGTCATTTCGATATCGAAATCCCAAGAAATACTTGGGTAAAAGGGAAGAATATGAATTTCGAATTAGCTGGTAACCTGAAACTTATAAAAGAAAGCGATGAGATCGATATTTTGGGTTCATTGAATATAAAAAGAGGATTTTACAAAATATACGGGCGAAAACTCGAATTTGAAGAAGGCGAAATTACCTTAACCGGTGGATCCACTTTAAATCCCATTGTTAATTTCAAAATTGCCTACAGCTTCCGAGATTCGGATAATGAACTCCGAACACTCAATGGAAATGTTACAGGGCGAATTTCTAAACCCGAGGTTGCGTTTACCCTTGATGATGAATCTATTGAAGAAAAGGATGCTATATCCTATCTTATCTTTAACAAAAGCACCAACCAGCTCAATACTCGGGAAAATACATCCATAAAAAATAGCAATCTCGATCTCGCAAAAGATTTTGCCATTGGTCAATTTTCCAACCTTATGAAGGATGCCCTACAATCATCATTAGGACTTGATGTAATTGAAATTTCGGGCGAAGATGGATGGTCGCAAGGCAATGTATCGGTTGGCAAATACATCACAAATAATTTGTATCTGAACTACGAAAGAAGCTTTGCCATCGACAGAAAAGACAAAGTTGTGGAACCAGAAAAAATTTTAATGGAATATCAATTTTACCGGTCTCTATTTCTACAAGCTACCAATCAGAGTTCCAATTCTGGATTTGATTTTATTCTCAAGTGGAGTTGGAAGTAATTTGCGAATGAAATGAATTAACTTGGTAAATAAAAATATACTCCCAATCCATTTGTAAACAAAATATTACCATAGAGAGAATGCTCGATAAAAACTGCGTTTAAGGACCTATTTCGAAGATATGTCCAAGAAAACACCAGACTTCCAACAAAGGTAAAAATTAAGGCCAGCCAATTTCTAAATATGATATGTGCCATGGCAAAACAAAAGGCATTAATCAACAACATCAGCAAGGAATTTCCAAACAACATTTTGTAGCGGTGAAAGAAAAAAGCACGAAAAATAAATTCTTGCGTGTAGGCCGACCAAATTGGATAGCTTACAATTACCAAAAGCCAAATCCAGACATTATTACGTGGAAGGTGAAAGAATACATCGGACCTAAAAACATACACCCAAAGAGATGTAAGAAGTAGCAATACAAATCCTTTCAATAAAATTACCCGCCAGGGATAATGCCGCTTGATTTTAAATATTTCACGGTCAAAATTTTTATCCCTAAAAACAATAAAAAGGCAGTAAAGAAATACAAAAACCAGTGGAATAGCTTTGTGTACAGGTATCAGCTCATAAAAATATAAGACTGGAATTACCAGAAACACAAAAATCATTTCAAACCACAGGTAGAATTTGTTCATACTTACATTCAATAAAAAAATGAAATCAAGAGAAATAGAAGAATAACAAGAGGAAATCCTTATCGGGAGTCGTTCTACTTAATTTACAATTTTTAACTGAAATTTATAGCACAAACAATATTATACTTTAGGAATGACTTTAATTTTTTGACTAATGAAATGAACAAACAAAAATGTCGGATAAAAAGACAACTACCAAAGCTCATTTTCTAGTCCTAAATTCTTTTTTACAGCAATTATTTAGAAATTTTAGCTTGAGCTCTTCGAGCCGCAATAATCAACAAATATCCAATAATAACTGGCACATAGGAAACAAAGTAATAGCCTTCTAAATCGAACCATTTCAAATAAGTGCCAATGGTTAGTAAACCACCAACAATCATCAAAACCCATCCAATTAAACGCAATTCTTTGGATCTATTTTTTCCCTTCGATTTTACCTCTCCTCTAAATAGGCGATTATCGATAACACGAACAACATCCTTAATTGTTTTTTCATCGACACCTTGCTCTGTCATTTCTTTACGTATTTGAGAGAAATCCATCCCCTCTATCTTCTTTTCGTGATAGATATCTACCAACTCTTTAAAATCTTTAGCCATACTTGTAATTTTGAATCCTACAAATCTAATCAGATTGAAATCATTTTCAAAGTCATTTTCTTCCTTGAAAACGCATCATCGAAGTAGATCTTTGTAAAGAAACTCAAAAAAAAGGCTTCCCAAAAAGAGAAGCCCTGTATTTTATATTTTCATGTAAGAATCTTAACTGTAAATTTCTTTTCTAGCTGCCAACAAAGTATTCTGCAACAGAGAAACAATGGTCATTGGCCCCACACCCCCTGGAACCGGAGTAATAAAGGAAGCCTTAGGAGCTACCTCGTCGAATTTTACATCGCCCAATAATTTCCAACCTGATTTTGTTTTGTCTGATTTTACACGGTGAATTCCCACATCAACAATTACAGCACCATCTTTCACCATATCGCCTGTTAAGAATTCCTTGATTCCCAAGGCAACAATCACAATATCTGCCTGACGGGTAATTTCTGCAATATTTTTGGTTCGGCTATGACATAAAGTAACCGTACAATCACCATATTCAGCTTTTCGCGACATTAACACACTCATTGGTGTTCCTACAATATTGCTTCGGCCAATCACCACACAATTTTTTCCTGAGGTTTGAATTTTATAGCGTTTCAGTAATTCCACAATTCCTGCAGGAGTTGCGGGCAGATAAGTTGGTAAACTAGCTACCATTTTCCCCACATTCATTGGGTGAAATCCATCCACATCTTTTTCTGGACGAATGGTTTCAATCACTTTCGATTCTGAAATGTGTTTGGGCAAAGGCAATTGTACAATCAAACCATCAATATCCTCATCCTCATTCACCTTTTTAATTTCGGCCAACAATTCTTCTTCGGTAATGTCCTCTTCGAAACGAAACTCTGAAGAAATAAAACCAACCATTTGACAAGCTTTTACCTTAGCTGCCACATATGTTTCGCTAGCTCCATCGTGTCCTACAATCATCGCAGCCAAATGAGGAATTTTTCCTCCAGCCTGCTTAATCACTTCTACTTCTGCTGCAATTTCTTGCTTTACCTCACTCGAGATTTTTTTTCCGTCGATTAATTCCATGCTTCTTATTTTTGCGGGTAAAAAAAATGCCCAACCCAATGGGCCAAGCATTCTCATTTATATCTTAACTATCTTTTGCGCCCCATATTCCCCATCATTCGGGACATGTTTCCGCCTTTCGACATCATTTTCATTAGCTTACGGGTTTCATCGAATTGTTTAATCAATCGATTTACATCCTGAATGGTAGATCCGCTACCGTCGGCAATTCTCTTTCTTCTCGAACCATTAATCAACTGTGGATCGTCTCTTTCTGCTGGGGTCATTGAAAAGATAATTGCCTCTACGCCTTTAAAAGCATCATCATCAATATCAATGTTCTTTAAAGCTTTTCCAACTCCTGGTATCATCGAAGCCAAATCTTTTAGGTTACCCATTTTCTTAATTTGGGAAATCTGAGAAAGGAAATCGTTAAAGTTGAATTGGTTCTTAGCAATTTTCTTTTGAAGCTTCTTTGCTTCATCAGCATCAAATTGTTCCTGAGCACGTTCTACTAACGAAACGATATCACCCATTCCCAAAATACGATCGGCCATACGATTGGGATGGAAAACATCCAATGCTTCCATTTTTTCGCCTGTACCCACAAATTTAATTGGCTTGTCAACAATAGAACGAATAGAAAGAGCCGCACCACCACGAGTATCACCATCTAATTTAGTAAGTACAACACCATCGAAATCCAAACGATCGTTGAATTCTTTTGCTGTGTTTACAGCATCCTGACCGGTCATGGCATCTACCACAAAAAGAATTTCAGAAGGAGTAATCGCTTTTTTAACCGCTTCAATCTCTTTCATCATCTCCTCATCGATGGCCAAACGCCCCGCTGTATCGACAATCACCAAATCGTTGCCATTTGCTTTGGCTTCTTTGATAGCGGCCTGAGCAATTTTCACTGGATCTTTACTGTCTACATCAGAAAAAACAGGAACACCAATTTGTTCACCTAGCACTTTCAACTGATCGATCGCCGCTGGACGATACACATCACAAGCAACCAAAAGTGGATTTTTAGAACGTTTTGTTTTCAGCAGATTTGCTAGTTTTCCCGAAAAGGTAGTTTTACCAGATCCTTGCAAACCAGCAATTAATATTACGGCAGGTTTTCCCTGAGTATTGATATCAACCTGAGTACCACCCATCAATTCAGCCAACTCGTCGTGAACGATTTTCACCATCAACTGATTCGGCTTTAAAGCGGTAAGTACATTCTGTCCTAATGCTTTTTCTTTTACTGTATTGGTAAAGGACTTGGCAATTTTAAAGTTCACATCGGCATCCAATAAGGCACGTCTCACGTCTTTCAATGTTTCTGCTACATTGATTTCAGTAATTTTTCCTTGCCCTTTTAATAATTGGAAGGATCGCTCAAGTCTTTCGTTAAGATTTTCAAACATTATTATCCAGATTTATATTTCCCTGCAAAATTAAAAAAATCTGCTTAGTGATAAAGTCTAAGTGACAGAAATATCAATAAAAATACAAACAAATTCGCTTCATTTTTATAAAAATGCCAAAGTCATATGGTTGGGAAGAGAAATATGAAAAGTAAAAAGGCAAAATTAAACTAAAAAAAAGAGTGCATTCCCAAATTGAAAATGCACTCTTTATAGGTATTATCTATATTTTACATTCTTTCAGGAACCTTTATTCCCAAAAGTTCCATACCACTTTTTATAATTGCTCCCACTTGTTTAGAGAGAACAATACGGAAGGCTCTTAAAGCAACATTTTCTTCTTTAGCAATAGGAAAATCGTGGTAAAACTGGTTGTATTCTTTCACCAAATCGTACACATAGTTTGCAATTTGAGCCGGACTTGTTGAATCGCCAGCTTCCTTAATAACAACAGGATAGTTTGCGATTACTTGAATTAAATTTGATTCTTTTTCCGAAATCTCGATACTTGCATCTGCTTGTGCTGGAACCTCAATTCCTTCATCAACTGCTTTTTTAAGAACCGATTGAATACGAGCGTAAGTGTATTGAATAAAAGGACCTGTGTTGCCGTTAAAATCAATAGAATCTTTCGGATTAAACATCATATTCTTTTTAGGATCTACCTTCAGAATAAAATATTTCAAAGCTCCCATAGCTACTTTGTAGTATACATCTTCAGCTTCTTCGGCGGAATAGCCCTGAAGTTTTCCTAATTCGTTAGAAGTTTCGCGAGCGGTGTCTACCATTTCCTCCATCAACTCATCCGCATCGACCACAGTTCCTTCACGCGATTTCATTTTTCCTTCGGGTAATTCTACCATTCCGTAAGAAAGATGTTGAATTTTATCGCTCCATTCATATCCTAGTTTACCCAAGACTAAGGACAATACTTGGAAGTGATAATTCTGTTCGTTTCCTACCACATAAATGTGCTCATCGATATTAAATTCCTTAAATCGTTCGTATGCTGTTCCAATATCCTGAGTCATGTAAACAGAAGTGCCATCGTCACGCAAAAGTAATTTGTGATCTAATCCGTCTGCTTCAAGATTTGCCCAAACGGAACCTGTATCTTTTTGGTACAAAACACCTTCTTCCAATCCTCTTTCAACAATAGCTTTTCCTTTTTTGTATGTTTCCGATTCGAAGTAAACCTTATCGAAATCTACGCCCATTTTGTTGTAAGTAACATCGAAACCAGCTAAAACCCAATCGTTCATCTTTCTCCACAAAGCCACAACTTCCTCATCACCAGCTTCCCATTTCACCAACATGCTCTGAGCTTCTAACAATAAAGGAGCCTGCTTTTTCGCCTCATCAGCATCCATTCCACTGGCTACCAAGGCTTCCATTTCTTTTTTGTACTCCTGATCGAATTTAACATAGTATTTTCCAACTAAATGATCTCCTTTTAATCCTGTTGATTCTGGAGTTTCACCTTCGCCAAAACGCAGCCAGGCTAGCATGGATTTACAGATGTGTATACCACGATCGTTCACCAAATTTACCTTGATAACTTCATAACCATTGGCTTTTAATATCTGAGCAACCGAATATCCCAAAAGATTGTTACGAATATGTCCTAAGTGAAGCGGTTTATTGGTATTCGGAGAAGAATACTCAATCATCACTTTTTTAGCTCCTTTTTCAATCTTTTTACACCCGTAATTTTCTGTTTGCAAAGCTGTATTTAGCACCGATATCCAATAGGAATTATCAATAGCCAAATTTAAAAATCCTTTAACCACATTAAATGTAGTAACCGCTTCGATATTCTCAGACAAATAAGCTCCCAGATCCTTCGCAGTCTCCTCTGGCGATTTTTTTGAAAAGCGTAAAAAAGGAAATACAACTACTGTTAAATCACCTTCAAATTCACGTCTTGTTTTTTGAATTTGAACTGCTTTCTCATCTATTTCCTGACCATAACAATTCGTTATAGCCTCCATAACTTTACCTTTTATAATGCTTTCAATACTCATCTGAAAATTCTTTATTTCGAACTCAACTTATTTACAAACAATCCTATTACTCAGATTACAATATGACTTTTTGTTATTTAATATTTTTAACATCAAACGACTAAAAAAGCCTCTTCATAATCGAGAAATGCAAAGATAATACGAATAAAATAAATAGTTCCCTACATTTCAAAAAAAGTGATTCGTAAGCATGTATATGGAATCCCTCAAATAGCTCACTATATTCCCATTTAGATTTAAAAACAATACTTATCTTTGAAAATGCAACAAACAATTTGATCATTTTTAGTTTGATATATGTGTCGAACAATAAAATCTTCAATTATAAGTTATTCTAACAAAACGTCTTGAATTCTCACACTACAAAGAATGAAAAATATACTTCTGATTCTATTTTCATTAATTATCCCTCTTTCCCTTTCTGCCAATAAGGAATCCGAAGTTCTAAATTTTAAAATCAGAAAATCGAATCTTGATAAAGTAATCGAAATTGCTCAATCTAAATTCGAATCTAATGATCCAGACGCACTACAAATAAGCAAACTGGCCGCAGAAAAATCTCTCGAATACGACAACAAAGAACAATATGCCAAAGCCAATGAACTACTAGGGAAAATTTATACCTATCGTGGAGAGTTAAAAAATGCTGAAACCTGTTTTACCGCCAGTTTTAACTATTGGAATGAAATACAAGACACTCTTAAAATGAGCTATGGCTATGGCTACTTTGGTGATTTACATTATTCTGTTTGTAATTATTCTGAAGCCCAAAAATACTATTTAAAAGGCTTTAGATTAAAACAACTTACTAAGGATAGCATTAACTACAATTACAGCTACAATGCTCTTGGTAATATAAAATTAGAAACTAATAAATACGCAGAAGCGCTAACGGATTACAAGAAAGCATTAGAGTTAAATACTAGATTTAACATCATTTCTGGTATCTGCTATTCAAACAATGCACTGGGAAATTTCTACTATGAAATTGACGATATGCAACAGGCCAAAAAGTATTTCGAAGAGGCATTGCAAATTGGAGAAGAAAATCAGTTGGATAAAAACATAAGCTATTCTTTACTAAATCTGGCAAAACTACAAAACCGCATAGGAAATCGGAATACGGCAATTGATTTGTACAATAAATCTCTTTCTATTAGTAATAGGTTACTTTCTAAAAATGGAATTGCTTCTGCTTATATGGGAATGGGCGAAGTATATCAGTCCATTATGCAAAACGACAAGGCTTTAGAATATCAGCATAAAGCACTTAAACTTTTCGAACAAATAGAATCGCACAAAAATATAGCCCAATGCTACCTAAATATTGGAACCATCTTGTATGAGATGAAAGACTATGAACTAGCACGGGAAAATTTTCTAAAATCAATTGATATTTACAATCAAATAAGCTACAAAAAAGGAAAAGCTCTTGGATACCGAAAACTTGGGAATACCTATATTATGAAAAATAACTTTGAGGCTAGTCTGGCAAACTATACCAAATCCTTAGAGCTACAAACAGAAATTGAAAATTCGAAAGGCATTGCCGCCTGTTATACGAATATGGGCTTAGTACATTTAAAACAAAATAGACTAAATATCGCCGAAAATTATTTTAACAAGGCAACCGAAATTAATCTTGGGATTAACAACCTACATGGTGTTAGTATTACCTACAATAATTTAGCAGAATTATATCGAATTAAACAACAACCAGACATAGCCATTCAATATCTCTTAAAAAGCTTCGACATGGCTTCAAAAATTGATTTGAAGAACATTGAGTCCGAATCGGCGAAAAATCTTTCAGAGATTTATTCCTCTCAAAAGAATTATGAGCGTGCATTGCATTATCATAAATTGTATTGTGAATTATACAACCAAATGTACAATGCGCAAATGGAAAATAGAATTGGTTGGATACAAATGCAAAATGAAAGAGAAAAAAGAATCACTCTTGAAAAATATTTTGCAAACGAAAAAGCAATCGAAAAGGAAAAACTTAAAAAACAATCTTTAATCAATTCATTTTTAATGGCTATAGTCATTCTTATTCTTCTTTCCATTACACTAGTTTATAGACTTTACGTAGCTGTTAAAAAGGCAAACAAAAAATTAACCTTAGAAGTTGCTGAACGAATAAAAGCAGAATCTCAGCTAGCCAACAACCATCGAAACCTAGAAGGATTAGTAAAAATTCGCACATTAGAACTGATTAAGGCCAAGGAAAAAGCAGAACTATCGGACCAATTAAAAACTGCATTCTTAGCTAATATGTCGCATGAAATTAGAACTCCAATGAATGCTATCATTGGATTTTCGAAACTACTTAGAATGACTGACTCCATAGACAAACAAGAAAACTACATCAACATTATCAATAAAAATGGTCATTTACTGCTTACATTAGTGAATGACATCATCGATATTTCGATGCTAGAGTCAAAACAACTAAAAATCAAAAAATCCAATTTTCATATTTTCCCAATGCTCGAAGAACTTCAAAGTATCTTCGATGAGCAGAAGAATTCCTCAAAAAAACAAAATATTGAATTTAAAATACTCAGGAATAATACACCAGAAGATCTAAGTCTATTTTCGGATCCTGTCAGAATCAAGCAAATTTTAATAAACTTGCTTCGAAATGCACTTAAATTTACCAACTCTGGTCAAATTAGTTTTGGAGTTGAACTACTCGAGACCAAAATTCGCTTTTTCGTAAGCGATTCGGGCATTGGCATCCCCTACGAAGATCAATCGTTAATTTATGAACGTTTTAGACAAGCAAGCAATAATACCGTTGAACACGGAGGAACAGGTTTAGGTCTTACCATTTCGAAAAGCTTAGTTGAATTACTTGGTGGGAAACTTTGGTTTACCTCCAAGCCAAATATTGGCAGTCAATTCTACGTCGATTTCCCCATAGAAACACCGACAATTCAGTGTTTACCTAAAAATGACAATACCAACCAAGCAATTGATTTCTCTGGAAAAAAAATACTAGTAGCAGAAGATACCACCTCAAGTTTTCTGTACATCCAGGAAGTATTGCGAAAAACAAATGCAGAAATAATCTGGTCGAAAGATGGTGTTGAAACCATGAAACAATTTACATCCAATCAGTTTGACTTGGTCTTAATGGATATTCAACTCCCTAAAATTGATGGATATAAAGTCACAAAAAAAATGAAACAGCAGAGCCCAAATATTCCAATTATTGTTCAAACAGCCTTCGGCAACCAAGGACAACAGCAAAAACGCATAGAATATGGCTTTGATGATTTTATTGCAAAACCTTATACCGAAACTGAGCTTCTTTACATCATCTCTCAGAACCTTTCGTAAGTGAATTAGAAATTAGCATAATTCATTCTTCAATTCATATTTTAAATATCTAAAACTACATTCCCAAATACACCTGAGTTCAAAGGCAAAAAATAGATAAGCCATTCTCGAAAATTTATTTTATTAGTTGAACATTTTAACCTAAATTATGCTTAGGCAACAAAAAATGAGACAACATGAAAATAAATCTTAATGGTAAGTGGAAGAACCAATACAATTCGGAAATGGAAATTGTGGTGATTGAAAATAGGGTAAGCGGAACTTTTCAAACCGCTATAGGTCAAGCAAAATTTGAAGAAAAGTTTGAGCTCACAGGAAAAATCAACTCCAATGTAATTGCTTTCTTAGTTGATTTTGAAAAATATAAATCAATAGCATGCTGGACAGGTCGTTTTGAAGAAGATTGCTCAGGTCCAGTCATTCACAGCATGTGGCATTTATCGCAAAGCGATGGTGGTGAAGAGGAACAATTGGCCAAAGCAATTCTCACTGGAGTTGGCACATTCCGAAAAATATAAAAGGCTGTCAAACCAAAGTTTTCACAGCCTTTATTTCTTTGCTTAAATTGCCTCTTCGAGTTGATCAATTTCTCCTAGAAGTTTGTGGGTTGAGTTGAGCAAATCATCATAAATAGACTTGTAATGACTCTTTATTTCATTTGCCGTTTTCCCACTTAATTTCTCATTTACACGAGCAATGTAATTATTTCTCGCTGCTGCTGCTTCATTCATCAATACGTATACTTCTTCCGACTTTGTACGATCAAAGAAATTCAAATGAATCATTCCTCTCATTAAGATTTCATTGGTCAGAAAATTGATGTCCTTTTTAAAATTTCTTCTACTTGCCATACCTATATTTTTAAAGTTTGATGCAAGCTAAATTACTAAAATTATAACATGAAAATACCCGAGTAGAATGATTATTGAACTTTTATTTGTAGGAGTTTACGACTCGTTACCTGAAATTCTTCATTAAAAGAAAAATCATCCTTATTTCTGTTATTCGTAAAAAAACAAGTTAATTTGCAGAAGATAATCATAAAATAAAGAACATAAATAATGAGTGAATGTTTCCGCTATGTTTTCATTAAAAACGAAAAATCCAAAGATTCTAAAGATTTTAAGGATGAAATATTTCTACATGGAATAGCTCTTTATGAAGTGATTAGAATCGTTTCGGGCAAAGCTTTGTTTCTGGAATCACACCTGGAACGACTTAACAAATCTGCATCGAAATTGGAGCAAAATATTTGGTTAAACTCTAATCAGATTAAGGAAGGCGTTGCTAAACTAATAGCTTTAAACGACACTAAGGAAGGAAACATTAAATTGGTATTCCATATCGAAAACCGAAATAAAACATTCTACGCCTACTTTGTGAAACATTACTATCCCCAAAAAGAACAATATGAAAATGGAGTCCTTACACTAGTTCATCCTGCCGAACGTCCCATTCCAAATGCTAAGGTCTACAATCATCAACTGCGATCCAAGACTAATGACATCATTAAAGATGCCGAGATATTCGAAGTTCTGCTATTAAACTCCATGGGAAACATTACAGAAGGAAGTCGTTCTAACCTATTTTTGATTAAAAACAACGAATTACATACATCTTTAGATACTAGTGTTTTAGAAGGAATTATTAGAAGTAAAGTTCTTGAAATAGCAAAAAAATTGAATATTCCCATTCGAAAACATTCCTTGCCTTTTAATCATCTATCGGATTATGAATCTGCTTTTTTAACGGGGACATCATTACGGATTTTACCCATCAGAAAGATTAACTCTATTGCTTATTCCTGTTCTAATCCTCTACTAAAAAAACTTTCGAACTGTTTGCAAAACGAAATAGAAAATTATTTACAATAGCTAATCTATTTTTTTAGGAATAGTGATTTCAACCAAGGTTCCCTTCGCCAATCCATTTTCATCCACTAAATCTTGTATCAGATAAGAGTACCTTCTACCTTCAGCATGCATTTTATTTAGCAAACTCATTCTATCCCTGATTATATCTAATGTTTTATATTGTTTTTTAATACTCGAACTTTCCTGCATATCTTTCGACTTTTTGCGACCACATCCGTTGTCTGTAATGGTACAATTCAAAAAACCATCATCCTTTAATTCAAAAGTAAGACTTAAGATTCCATTGTCTTCGGATCCCGATAATCCATACTTAATTGCATTTTCCAGAAACGGATGAATGAGCATTGCCGGCAATTTAAACTCATGAAGGTTAATCGTTTTGTCGACCTGTATATGAAACGTAAATTTATTAGGGAAACGCATCTGCTCCAACTTTAAATAAAGTCGCAAGTACTCTATTTCTTCCGATAAAGAAATAAAATCACAATTTGCATGCTCAATTTTTTTTCTTAAAACATTCGAAAAATCAGATAAATAATCCAAAGCATTCTCTTTTTTTCCATCCAGAATATAACTCTGTATGGAATTTAAAGCATTAAAAATAAAATGCGGATCTAACTGATTCTTCAAAGATTTCATTTGTAGATTAGCTTCCTGATTGAATTGTTGAATTCTTGCTTCTTCTCTCCTCTTGATTACAAACACATAAAAACAAGACACAAAGCAAACTATTCCAAGAAAAAACAAACCAAGCAATACGAGAAACCATGAACTTTCCCAGCAAGACACTTTTATCATGCCCAATGAGCAGTAAACGAAATTACTAGTAGAGGATATAGGACTTCGGAAATTCTCACAATTTCCAATCAAATTGACTCCTGAAAAACTCGGAAACAAGCACAAAGTTTCATTCCAAATCGCAAGGTCTTGAAAATAAAACAGTAGATTTATACTGAACAAAAAGGTAAATATTTTTTGTTGAAGGAAATACATAGCACAATGATAGTGAATAGAAAGCAGATAGAATGCTGTCAAATGTGCCAAGTTAAGTTACTTATGTTTCAACAAGCAATAATTAGATTTGTGCATGGAAATAAAATAAATAATAGTTACGATTAACAAAACAATTCAGATCTTGTTCCGTATAAAACTTACTTGAAACATAAAAAATACCCATTAATTGTATAAAACATAAGGGTTATTCACAATAAATCGTTTCTTTTGTTGTAAACAGTAACCAAGTCAGAAATAGTAGTAATATGAGATCCCCTTTTAATCAAAAAAATTTAAACAAGTTTATTCAGGATTATTCCGGCAATGAAAATTTCGCGCACATTGTGCTTCCTCGATTAAAACTACTTTACGCAATAAAAAAGGAACTTAAGAATATTTCTGAAATAGAGTGGTATGTTGAATTTAGCCATGCGGATATAAATTTGAATAGAGTTGTACTTCAATACATAAAATCAAAAAACAATGATTTCAATTTCTATTATGAAATACCGTTAAACTCAAAATTCGAACTTCGGGTTTTTCTGTCTAATTCATCTATCCATTTCATTGATTTATATAATTTCTTACTAGAAAAGAAAATCATTGAAAAAGATCAATATAAAATTAAAGCAGCCTATCATACCATTCCCCATTTCATTCTAAATACCGAAACAAGGCGGTATGATATGAGCATACTTAGCAAACTAGCTATGATATCAGAGAAAAATGAGGATTTAATTGATGAAAAGGTAAAAAAAGAGATTCTAATTGCAACTCAAATATTTAATCCCATTTTTGACCAAATAATTGCACAATTTAAAATTTGAGATTGATACAATATGATATTAAAACTTTTTTTTTCCAAACAGAATAATGTAAGTATTAGCAGATCTTACTTTTTACTATTTATGGTTCTAACCATTTCGTTTCTGATGGGAATTGGAGGCATGTGGATCTACAAAGAAATCTCAAAATTTAAAATTGAATCAGAGGCCCTACGAGTAAAATCTATTGCTCAACAAAAAGAATTACTCATTAATAAATTAGATGAGTGCACTAATTTCATCACCTACCAAAACAATCAGGCTGAAACGCGAATCAAAAACAGGCTTAAAAATTTCGTGAATCAAGCTCATGCAATAGCAACAAATATTTACGAGGAAAACAAGGGCAAAGTATCTGATCGGGAAATTAAAAAAAGGATTAAAGAAGCTATTTCGCCCATGCGATTTTTCAACAACAAAGGCTATGTCTTCATCAATTCATTAGATGGGATTGGTATACTTTATCCATTTTCAAAAAACTACGAGGGAAAAAACTTAATTGAACTACAGGATATCAATAAAAATTACCTTGTCAAGAATGAAATCAATTTGATGGCGCTTCAAGATGAAGCCTATTCAAAATATGAAAACCACAATAAGCTTAAAAACGAATTCAACGCCTATTTAAAGGTATCCTTCATCCAAAAATTTACGCCTTTCAATTGGTACTTTGGTAGCTTTGCCTACCTTGATGATTTAAAGGACGAAAACCAAAAAGAAGCATTAAATAGAATTGACCAGATAAACATTAGCGAAAACAACTATTTCTTTGTTTACAAAAAGGATGGAACCTGTTTGTACCATGACGACGCTGAAAGCGTAGGAAAGAACTACCATGACTATCAAAACCCATTGCGCAAAAAAAATGTTGAGTTCCTTTTAGCTCAGGCCGAATTACAAAAAGAAGCCTTTGTCGAATATCAAGATCCGAACACAGAAAAAGGAACAAAAGTCTCCTATGTAAAAACCATTGATGATTGGAATTGGGTAATTGGAGCAGGAATTTACACCAAAGAAATTGATGCAAGGATTAAAGCTTCCAGAAACGAGTTACGTGAAACAGTCTTCCATTACATTTATCAGATTGTTATTTTTATTACCATTGCCATTCTTATTTTTTACATCACCTCGAAGTCTATCTCAGTAAGGATGAATAAGAATTTTGTCTCATTCAATAATTTTTTCCGCAAAGCCTCTACTCAATCCAATAAAATTGATCCTGATGGTTTGTATTTCCCTGAATTTAGAGAAATGTCGAAAACCATCAATTATATGATTGACATTCGAGCACAAAAAGAAAAAGAATTACAAGTTGCCAAAGAACATGCGGAAGAATCGGATCGTTTAAAATCCTCTTTTTTGGCCAATATGTCGCACGAAATTCGAACTCCAATGAATGCAATTATTGGATTTTCGGAGCTATTACAAGACGACGATTTACCCAAGAAAACCAAAGCGCAATTTTTCAGTCACATTCAAAACAGTGGGAACTCTCTACTCAACCTAATTAATGATATCATTGATTTCTCAAAGATAGAATCAGGAGAATTAAAAATCTCCAGGACTGTATTCAATCTAAATCTTCTTTTTGATGAATTGGAGCAAACATTTGAGAATATTAAATTGGAAAAAGGGAAAGATCACATTCATATTCAATTTAACAAAGGTTTGAACGATAAAGAATCTATCATCTATACCGATCCGTTACGATTAAAACAAATACTTACCAACTTAATTGACAATTCGCTTAAATTCACCGAAAAAGGCAGTATTATTGTTTCGTACCAATTAAGTGAAGATGAATTAATTTTCTCGGTAAAAGACACTGGAATAGGGATTTCAGATGACAAACAAAAAGTAATTTTTAATCGATTCAGACAAGCTGATGATTCTCATGCTCGCAAATATGGAGGAACAGGATTAGGACTTTCCATTTCGAAAAAGCTTACCAAGCTTATTAATGGTAAAATGTGGTTAGAATCTACCTTAGGAATTGGCAGTAGTTTCTTTATCCGTGTTCCTTTTCAACAAAATGATACACCTATTAAGATCTCATCGAGAACACCTAAATATTTGAATAAAGCCCTTAGCGGAAAAAAAATTCTTGTTGTAGATAATTACAAATTAAATCTTACTCTTTTAAAGAACATGCTCGAATCCACAGGAATAGAGCTGACAACTGCTAAAGATGGGAAAATAGCCATAGATCATTGTACAAAAAATCAATTTGATTTAATTCTTTTGGATCTTCAAATGCCAAAATTAGATGGATACGACACCTTACAACTCATAAAGAAAAACAGGCCCGAGACCAAAATAATTGCTCAAACAGCCTATGCATCAAACAACAACTGCAAGGAAGCTCTAAAGTTTGGTTTCGATGGCTACATTTCTAAACCAATTATCAAAAAAGAATTAATTTCAATCATAGAGAAAATAATCTAACATTATAATTCAGCTTTTAAAACTTAGGGCAACTGATTCGCCCATTTTTTCGTCGTTTTCTAATCCTTTTTTCCATGATGCCATTGTTGGAGTATTTGAACCTCATTAAAAAAGAGATTTCGTGAGCTCCTGTATTAGTATGAATTAATTTAGAAATTGTCTTGTCGTAACTATAGGAGACTTGCCACCAATCCCTAATAACTCCCAATTGCAGAATGATTGCATCATATTCCAGCTCTAAATTATCGCGGTACCACATGCCATAAATGATGGATCCCTTAGAAAGATACAAACCATAATTTAATTGTTTATTGGATGATTGCTGCTGATACAAAAAGTTAGGTGCTAAGCTAAATGCCGACCGATGGAGTCCATTTCGGAAAACAGGAACATTAACACCACAATGCAAGGTGTATTTTCGAGGTAATTTTGAGTAACTACTCTCCGCCTTAAAGCTTTGATCTGGCTCTGATATGTGATGAGCGGCAAAGCCTATAAACCAATTTTTATAGGAAGCTAAAATCCCTGTGGAGAAATCAATATAGTTTCTATTTGGATAATCAATTTCACCCTCTCCTGTAAAAGGATTAATCAATCCATTAATATAAAATTCATCAGTCTGATCGGGATACGTAAAATTGGTATCATCGAGTTTTCGCTCAATAAAAGAAACCTGGAAACCAGTCTTTATCAACAAACTACGTGAAACTCTTAGTGAATAAGCATACATTCCGCTTACCATTGTTGTACTGATGCTTCCACCTCCTTGTTCATCTTGCATGATGTGCAAACCAAGACCACCACCTAACCCATCAACATATTGATCGTAAGCAACACTATAGCTAATGTATGCTGAATTCAATTCGGGCCATTGATTTCTATATCCTAATGAAACTCGAGGATCATAATCGGATCCAGCGAAAGCTGGGTTTAGATAAATTTTATTCGCATAGAATTGAGAGAACTCAACATCCTGCGCAAACAGGTTTGTTGAATTCATCAACAGTAAAATAAAACCGATTATTTTTAGTTCCTTTCTCATTATCTAAATAAAGTTACAGTACCATGAGCACGCTCTTTACCACCATAAAAAATCATCCAAACATAAACTCCTATTTCAGATTCCTTGCCTTTATAGGTTCCATCCCAACCTTCGTATTTTAACTCATTATTACTTACCATATCCTTTCTAAGTTCGAATAATTGCTCTCCCCAGCGAGAATATATATACATTTCAAAATCAGTTACAACACCTTTAAAAACAGGATAAAAAATCTCATTTGGACCTTGCCCGTTGGGTGTAAAAACATTAGGAACCACCATCTTTGGCTGCAACATTTCAACCGTAGCTGTCGATTTTACCAGACAACCATAACTATTGCTTACCTCAACGGTATAATCTCCTGCTTCGTCTACATCAATGCTCCTCCAGTCTGATCCTGTACTCCAGTAATAGGACGAATAACCAGCTCCAGCGTCGATAGTAACCGACTGCCCCTTGTAAAAACTTAGGGTATCTGTCGTTAAATTCAATTCTGGACTCGGATAAACCTCTACATGTAAAGTATCTGTTCCCATCAATCCATATACATCCCAGACGCTTACGATATAATCACCTGTTTTGTTCACATTAATTGTTCTTGTTGTTTCTCCAGTACTCCATTCGTACTTTTCCCAACTTCCAGCATCTAACATTAAAGATGTTCCCTCACAAATACCAGCATCTCCTCCTAAGTTAATAACTGGCACAGGATTCACAGCCACTTTTACCGTTCCATTTCCTTTACAGCCGTTTACATCCACAACATCCACAGAATATTCTCCATCCCGATCTACTTTTAAATATTGTGAATTTTCTTGATTACTCCATTCATATTCAACATATCCACTTCCTGCATCAAGAAGTAAAATATCTCCTTCGGCAATTGTCGTATCACGACCTAAATAAACTTCAGGATTCTCATTGACAAATATTTCAATCTCATCTTGGCCAATACATCCATATTCATCTGTGACTTTTAATGTATATTCACTTGCCTCATACACATAAATTTCTTGAGTAAATCCGCCAGGAATCCATTCTATTTGGAAACCATCTGGAGCTTCTAGAATCAATTGTTCCCCTTCACAAATATATAAATCAGGACCTAAATCTACTATTGGAAGATCGTGTGCTATCACATTTATTGAATCGTAACCAATACATCCATTTAAATCGGTAACCATTACCGAATAAATACCATTGTCATAAACCGATCTCGTCTGTGTGGTGATTCCATCATTCCATAAAAAACTCTCTCCATCCCCTATATCTAATGTCACAGAATCGCCAAAACACATATCAATTTGATCAGGTAATGAATTATTTGGCAGATGAATTATCTCAACATAAACACTATCCGAGGCAGAACAAGAATTTTCATTACTGATATTAAGCGTGTACCATCCTGTTTCTCCCGCTTGCATAGACCAATTGTTTTCCCCTGTTATCTGAGTACCATCCTTGTACCATTGATAAGTATATCCTGCTTGATTTGGACCTTCTATATAAGTTGAATCACCATAACAAAGTAAATTTGATGTGTGAGATAAATTAAACTGAAAAGCATCGTATAATTCTACTTCGATACTATCATTCGCAACACAACCATTGGCATCGGTAACTGTTACAGTGTAATTTCCAGAAGTAGAAACACTAATTGCCTGAGTCGTTTCTCCTGTAGACCATAAGTAGGTAGAACCCACATTTCCGGAATCAAAAGTAATCGTACCGCCTGCACATGTTTCCTGATCTGCACCCAAATCAACAAGTGGATTTGCATGGATGGTTGCATTGACATCATCACTTGAAGAACATCCATTGGCATCGGTGATCGTTACGCTGTAATTTCCTGATGTATTTACAGATATTGTCTGCGTAATTTCTCCAGTAGACCATAGGTAAGTGGCACCTGCATTTCCGGCATCGAAAGTTATGGTTCCACCGGCACAAGTTTCCTGATCTGCTCCCAAATCAACAACTGGAAGAGAATGAATCGTTGCATTCACATCATCGGTAACCGAACAGCCGTTGGCATCGGTGATTGTTACGCTGTAATTTCCAGAAGTCGAAACAGAAATAGTCTGAGTAGTTTCTCCGGTAGACCATAGGTAAGTAGCACCTGCATTTCCAGCATCGAAAGTGATGCTATTTCCGGCACAAGTTTCCTGATCTGCTCCCAAATCCACAACCAGATTTGCGTGAATCGTTGCATTCACATCATCGGTAGCCGAACAGCCGTTGGCATCGGTAATAACAATCGAATAATTTCCTGAAGCCGAAACAGAAATGGTCTGAGTTGTTTCGCCGGTAGACCATAAGTAAGTTGAGCCTGCATTTCCAGCATCGAAAGTTATGGTTCCACCGGCACAAGTTTCCTGATCTGCTCCCAAATCAACAACTGGATTTGCGTGAATAGTTGTATTGACATCATCACTTGCTGAACAGCCGTTCGCATCGGTGATGGTTACACTGTAATTTCCTGATGTATTTACGGTGATTGTCTGCGTCGTTTCGCCAGTAGACCATAAATAGGTTGAGCCAACATTTCCGGCATCAAAAGTGATCGAACCGCCTGCACATGTTTCCTGATCTGCTCCCAAATCAACAACTGGATTTACGTGAATGGTCGCATTCACATCATCCGTTGCAGAACAGCCGTTCGCATCGGTAATTGTTACTGAATAATTGCCACTTGTATTAACCGTGATGATCTGAGTCGTTTCACCGGTAGACCACAAATAGGTTGAACCAACATTTCCAGCATCGAAAGTGATGCTATTTCCCGCACAAGTTTCCTGATCTGCTCCCAAATCAACAAGTGGAAGAGCATGAATTGTTGCATTCGCATCATCCGTAGCTGAACAGCCGTTGGCATCGGTGATGGTTACGCTGTAATTTCCTGATGTATTTACGATGATTGTCTGAGTCGTTTCACCTGTAGACCATAAATAAGTTGAACCAATATTTCCGGCATCGAAAGTGATCGAACCACCAGCACAAGTTTCCTGATCTGCTCCCAAATCAACAACTGGAAGAGAATAAATCGTTGCATTTGCATCAGCCGTAGCTGAACATCCATTCGCATCGGTAATCGTTACTGAATAGTTGTCTGAAGTTGAAACTGTGATTGTCTGAGTAGTTTCTCCGGTAGACCATAAATAAGTTGAGCCAACATTTCCAGCATCGAAAGTGATGCTATTTCCGGCACAAGTTTCCTGATCTGCTCCCAAATCTACAACTGGATTTGCATGGATGGTTGCATTCACATCATCACTTGAAGAACATCCATTGGCATCGGTGATCGTTACGCTGTAATTTCCTGATGTATTTACAGATATTGTCTGCGTAATTTCTCCAGTAGACCATAGGTAAGTGGCACCTGCATTTCCGGCATCGAAAGTGATGCTGTTTCCTGCACAAGTTTCCTGATCTGCTCCCAAATCTACAACTGGATTTGCATGGATGGTTGCATTTGCATCAGCCGTAGCTGAACATCCATTCGCATCGGTAATCGTTACTGAATAATTGCCACTTGTATTGACCGTGATGGTCTGAGTCGTTTCGCCGGTAGACCACAAATAAGTAGAGCCAACATTTCCAGCATCGAAAATGATACTATTTCCCGCACATGTTTCCTGATCTGCTCCCAAATCCACAAGTGGGTTCGCATGGATGGTTGCATTGACATCATCACTTGCTGAACAGCCGTTCGCATCGGTGATGGTT
>NZ_JBFHJW010000036.1:0-42449 GCF_041595635.1 Labilibaculum sp. | reverse complement strand
TGGTGTGGAATGGAACTTATTTAAGAATCCATTGGCATACAGTCGTAAGGTTTTGTGGGACGATGGAACAACGACCTATCAAAATCATTTTGAACGACCTTTCCTTTTGATTGAAGATGGCGTGCCGACTCATTTTTTCGCTGCTACCGGAAATGGGAAAAAAGCCTGGAGTTTCACAAAAACATGGAATATGGTAATTCCTTTGAAAAAAGAGTAGAAGTTCATTTTTTTCCTTGTAAAAGCATTTATCTGGGAAAGATGAAAAGAGGAATGTTTTTAAATTCTATTCGTGGTGAAAACGACATGCATTCGTAAACTCAGTTAAACGACTTGTACGCATTATATAGCGGACTATTTGAAAAATAGTCCGCTTTTTTTTTGCAACATTTTTCCTATTCTTTGAAATTTATATTCTACCAATCAGAATCGTATTTCAGTAATTTGCACTCCTATTAAATTATAAAACGAAAGCGATAATGATATTTTTTGTGAAAAGGTTTAAAAGTAATTTAGCGATACAATTACAGAAAATTATTCTGTTTTGTTGTGCTTTTCTTGCTGTTCAATCAGCATTTTGTTCTGTAAAAGTGAATTCTTTGGTTGAGCTGTTACCCTATCTGAAACAAGATAATGTAGATGTAAAATTAGCTGCTGGAACCTATAGTATATCTCCTGTTGATATTGAAAAAGGAATCTATGGAACAACCGATTTTGAGGATAGAGCTAAAATACTATTGCAATTTTCCGGCAACAACAGCATTTACGATTTTACTGGGGTAACCTTAACTATTGAGACTTCGGTATTTAATTGCTTTGGAACTTACAGAGTTCATGAACTTGTGGTAACAGGTAGCCATAATGTGTTGAAAAATCTTACTATGGTGGATCTCGGTTCGGAACAGGACCAGCCAAACAAAGGGGCTTTAGGCGTTTGTATGGATGGAAGAGATAACCGGGTGGAAGGTTTTCACATGACAGTTAAAGGATCATATCCTTATGGTTATGGCGATGCATTTGGTAAAGGAAAAAGAAACGTAATCAGGCATTTTAAACATTCTGCATTCTTAGTTCGCGGATTACGAAATCATGCTAAAAACTGTCATATTATTCATCGTTCGTATGGTCATGCGATTTTCATGCAGGCAGCAAGTTATCCAACTATTGAAGGATGCGTGGTAGAAGGAAAAATGCGCAGTACGGATGATATTTTAGCAGAAACGTCAGGACCAGCTTTTGATGTTGATTTTAAAACAATTTGGGGATACAAACTTCCTGCTGGTTATATGTTGAGTCTTGGTGAAGCAGGAATCCGAGCTTATGATGGTGGTTCAACCATTATTGATGGGGAAATTTATAAGAGAGGAACCGATAACCCAACAGTTCTAAATTGTACCATAAAACACATGAGAACAGGGGTAACACTGGCACATGCGACGGGCAAAAAATATGTTAAAGGCTGTGTGGCTATAGGATGCGAGAATGGCTATTCTCTGGGTTCGGGTGAAGTAGTTGATTGTAAGGCTGATTGTGCCTATGGTCCTGTGTATTCAAGTACTTACGAACGAGATAGAAACTATAATGCAGATATTACAATAATTCCTGCTGAGGATGAATATTGCAATGGCTCGGGTAGTGTGGCCTACATCGGAGGTAGCGGTCATAAAGTTACTTTGCGAGGTGCAGCCGAAGCTCTAGATCAGGGTTTATCGATAAAAGTGGGTGGCGATAAAGGTAATATTCGTCTTTTGAATGGAAATTTTCCAAATCAAAATAACGTTAAAGGCGCCGATTTTGAGCTTATTAATAGGACTGACTATCCTGTAATATTATCCTCGAAAAGTTCAGGAGTAACAGTTAAATCTGAGGGGGAAGTTATCGATAATGGAACCGATAATCGGGTAATAAAATAAGAAATCAATTGTAATTATTAAAAAAAATAAGGGATTATGAAATTTCAAAAAATTGTATTTGTATTCTTTTGTACAGTGCTTTTTTCTTGTCAAACGGCAAAAAAAGAGAATACAGCGAAAAAGGAATTACCCAAGCGACCCAATATTATTTTCATGATGTCGGACGATCATGCTTATCAGGCAATAAGTGCTTATTCTAATCGTTTGATAGAAACGCCAAATATTGATAGAATCGCAAATAATGGAATGAAATTCACCAATGCTTGTGTTACCAATTCTATTTGCGGACCTTCCAGAGCTACCATATTAACCGGTAAGCATTGTCACATACATGGAAAAACCGATAATGTTTTCCCTTTTGATGAATCACAAATAACATTTCCTCAATTGTTACAAAAAGCAGGTTACCAAACTGCGATGTTTGGAAAATTGCATTTTGGAAACAATCCAAAGGGAATCGATGAATTTAAAATTCTTCCAGGTCAGGGTAGCTATTATAATCCTGAATTTGACACCAATGAAGGTAAAATTACCGTTGAAGGATATGTTACTGATATTATAACAGACATGTCAATCGATTGGTTGGACAATCGCAGAAAAAAGGATGAGCCTTTTGTGATGTTTTATATGCACAAAGCTCCTCATCGCGAATGGTTACCAGCACCACGCTATTTTAAAGAATATACAAAGAAAACATTTGTAGAGCCTGAAACTTTGTTTGACGACTACGAAGGTCGTGGAACTGCTGCTAAGACCGCCGAGATGAACTTGTTGAAGCACATGAACTGGGCAGGAGATTCAAAGCTTTATCCGGAAATGATGGCTGAACTTGGTATTAAAGATGCTTCTGGATGGGATTTGTCCGCTTTTGATAGAGAAGTTGGTCGTATGAATGCTCAACAACGTGCAGTTTGGGATTCAACCTACATGCCTTTAATGGAAGGTTTTAAAGAAAAATATCATAATATGAGTGATACAGAACTAATGAAATGGCGTTACCAGCGTTATATGCAGGATTACCTGGGCTGTATTGCTGCTGTAGATGAGAACGTTGGTCGATTATTGGATCATCTGGAAGAGGAAGATTTAATGGATAATACGATTATTGTTTATACTTCGGATCAGGGATTTTACCTGGGAGAACACGGTTGGTTCGATAAGCGTTTTGTATATAACGAATCGTTTAAAACACCTTTACTAATTAGTTGGCCGGGAGTTGTAGAACCTGGAACAACAAATACAGAAATGGTTCAAAATCTAGATTTTGCGCAAACTTTTCTGGAAGCTGCGGGAGTAGATGCACCTGACGATATGCAGGGAGAAAGTTTAATTCCTTTATTGCAGGGGAATGATGAGGAGTGGACCAGAGATGCGGTTTACTACCATTATTACGAATATCCATCTATTCATATGGTGAAAAGACATTATGCAATTATTACTCAGGAATATAAATTGATTCATTTTTATTACGATGTTGACGAGTGGGAGCTTTACGATCGTAAAAAGGATTTGAATGAAATGCATAATGTTATTGATGATCCTGCTTATGCAGATATTGTTGTAAAGCTTAAGAAAGAGTTAGTAGAAATGCGTAAAAAATATGGAGATAGTTCTCAATTGGATCAGGAATTAATTGATAAATATATTCAGATGAAAGAGAATCCAGACGCAAATTTGGTTCCACTTCATTAAAAATAAGTTGAGCTGCTAAATGAATCGCTTTCGATTCTTTTAGCAGCTTTTTTTACACAGATTAAATAGTAAAGTATGCAATACCGAATTCGAATACAATTGACAACGGTTTTATTACTTTGTTTCGTTTTGTTCTCAGGAATGAAAAAATCTGACAAAGTGATTTATCACAAAGGGTGGATTGATTTTAATAAGAATGGAGTCAAGGATATTTTTGAAGATCCTACTCAGAATGTTGATAGTAGAGTTAAAAATCTATTGTCTCTGATGAATTTAGAAGAGAAAACCTGCCAAATGGCAACACTTTACGGATATGCACGAGTTTTAAAAGATGAGCTGCCAACCGAAGAATGGAAGAATTGCGTTTGGAAGGATGGTATCGCGAATATCGATGAGCATTTAAATACCATTCATAATCGGGAAAAAACATATACACAGTATTCCTTTCCTTACAGTAAGCACGCCGAAGCGATTAATACGGTTCAAAAGTGGTTTGTTGAGGAAACCCGAATGGGAATTCCTGTAGATTTCACCAACGAAGGAGTTCATGGTTTGTGTCATAAAAAAGCAACTCCACTTCCTGCTCCAATTGGTATCGGTTCTACCTGGAACAAAGATTTGGTTTATCAGGCTGGAGAAATGCTTGGGCGTGAAGCAAAAGCTTTGGGCTATACGAATGTGTATGCTCCTATTCTTGATGTTGCCACAGATCAGCGTTGGGGAAGGGTTCTGGAGTGTTATGGCGAATCGCCTTTTCATATTGCCGAAATGGGCAAGCAAATGACTTTAGGAATTCAGTCGCAGGGAGTGGCTTCAACCTTAAAGCATTTCGCTGTTTATAGCATTCCCAAAGGCGCTCGCGATGGTGATGCTCGTGCCGATCCTCATGTTGCGCCTCGTGAAATGCATCAGCTTTACCTTTATCCTTTCCGAAGAGTGATTCAAGAGGCCAAGCCTTTAGGTGTGATGAGTAGTTATAATGATTACGATGGTGTTCCGATTACCGCAAGTCACTATTTTTTAACGGAATTGCTGCGTGAGCAATATGCTTTCGAAGGATATATCGTTTCCGATAGCGAAGCGGTTGAATATGTTTCTGATAAGCATCATGTAGCTGAGGATTATAAAGAGGCGGTAAGACAGGTGGTGGAAGCGGGTTTGAATGTTCGAACTACTTTCCGTACAGCAGAATCGTATATCGAGCCTTTGCGTGAGTTGATTGCAGAAGGGAAACTTTCCATGAAAACCATCGATGCAAGAGTAGGCGAAGTTTTGTCTGTGAAATTTCGATTGGGTTTATTCGATCAGCCTTATGTGGAAAATCCTGCGGAAGCAGACAAATTAGTACACACAAAAAAGGATGAAGCTCTTTCGAAGCAGATCAACCTGGAATCGATGGTGCTGCTGAAAAATGAGAACAATCTTCTTCCTTTAAATATCAGTAAAGTAGGAAAAATCCTGGTTACCGGTCCTTTGGCCGATGAAGTTAGTTTTACCTACAGTCGATATGGTCCAGCCAATAATCCTTCGATTTCGGTTTATCAGGGAATTAAAAAATATGCAGCCGGAAAAGCACAGGTTGACTATGCTAAAGGATGCGATATTGTGGATCCGAACTGGCCGGGAAGTGAAATTATTCCTGAGCCGCTTTCGCTTGATGAGCGGGATGGAATTGCTGCTGCTCTTGAAAAAGCGAAGCAATCGGATGTGATTATTGCTGTTGTGGGAGAAGACGAAAAACGTGTTGGTGAAACCAAGTCGAGAACAAGTCTGGGACTCCCGGGAAGACAATTTCAATTGATACAGGCTTTGTATGCTACCGGAAAACCGGTTGTCTTAGTTCTGATTAACGGACAACCATTGAGCATTAACTGGGAAAATAGATTTCTTCCTGCCATTCTGGAAGCTTGGTTTCCGAGTACTTCGGCTGGTGATGTAATTGCTGAAACTTTGTTTGGAGATAATAATCCAGGCGGAAAGCTATCCGTAACTTTTCCTAAAACAGTAGGTCAAATTCCATTAAATTTCCCGTTTAAACCAGGTTCTCAGGCCGGACAGCCTGGCGAAGGTCCTAATGGATATGGTAACACGCGTGTTTTAGGTCCTTTGTATCCTTTCGGATATGGTTTAAGTTATACTACTTTTGCATACAGTAATTTGAAAGTAAATCCAAAGCAGGCGAACTCACAAGCGGAAATACAGCTTTCCTTTGAGCTAAGTAACACAGGAACCCGAGAGGGAGACGAGGTGGTTCAGCTTTATTTGAAAGATGAAGTGAGTAGTGTAACAACTTACGAGTCGCAGCTTCGTGGTTTCGAGCGGGTTCATTTGCTTCCTGGCGAAACAAAAACGCTTCATTTCACACTTTATCCTGATGATCTGGCTTTGCTTGATAAGAATATGAACTGGACGGTTGAGCCTGGTAAATTTAAAATAATGATAGGAAGTTCATCGGTTGACATTCGTTTGACTGAGGCTTTCGAAATAAAAGCAAATTAGTTCTGATTGTTTCGTTTTGATATTAACAATCAAATGATATAAAAAATAGAAGGTTATGAGAATAGTATTTGTTTTGTTTTTGTTGATTGGTAATGTTTTATTTGCCTCAGCTTCAAGAATAGACACTTTAATGGTTTCCAGTGTGTCTATGGGGAAAGAACTGCCTAATTTGGTGATCGTTCCCGATGCTTATTCGGTTCAGAATAAAGATTTTCCGGTTCTGTATTTGTTGCACGGAGCAACAGGTAATTTTGGCGACTGGTTGCATAAAGTACCGCAACTAAAGCAGTATGTAGACGATTATGGATTTATCATTGTCTGTCCCGATGGCGGTTTTACCAGTTGGTATTTCGATAGTCCTATTGATGCTAAAATGCAGTACGAAACCTATATCACCAAAGAACTATTGACAGTTGTCGATAAAAAATATCATACCATTACCAATCGATCTGGACGAGCCATTGCAGGATTAAGTATGGGCGGACATGGTGCTTTTTATCTGTCTTTTAAACATCAGGATATTTGGGGCGCTGCCGGAAGTACGAGTGGCGGATTAGACATTCGTCCATTTCCCAACAATTGGGATATTTCAAAACGATTGGGTACTTATGCCGAAAATAAAGAAGCATGGGAAGAAAATTCAGTGATCAATTTAGTCTACCTTTTGCAAGGTGATCATCTGAAAATTATATTCGACTGTGGTACGGATGATTTCTTTCACGAGGCTAACAAACGCATGCACGAAAAATTACTTGAACGCAATATTCCGCATGATTATACAGAGCGTCCTGGAAAGCATAATGTCAAGTATTGGGCCAATTCTATCCAATACCAACTTTTATTCTTCGATCAGTTTTTTCGATCAGAAAAGCAGTAAAACCGCTAAGAATCGCATCGGAGAGTTCGTTTTTGCAACAAATTCCATACTTATTGAAACGTAAATTCTGCTTTTCCGATGTTCCTTGAGCTATTTTTGATGAGATAGTAATACTTACAAAAGAATTGTAAAATGGTCTCTAAAAGAATAGCTCTGATTTTTTTTATTTCCTTGAGTTTTTTAATTCAGGCAGGAAGTACTTTTGCTCAAATTCACCCATGTCTCTATGCAAAAAATGAGGATCGGACGGCAATTTTAGCGAAGATAAAAAATGAGGAATGGGCAAAAAAAGCCTGGGAAAATCTTCAGGAAAAAATCAATCCTTATGTCGATCGACATCAATCCGATCCGGAATGGATTACTTCTCGTTTGGCCATGTATTGGAAAGATGGGGAGCGATACACACAATGTTACATCAAAAAACAAAACTGGGATTACGGGGAAGGAAATGCACCGGTTCCAACTGTTCGTCTTCCGGGCATGCGTACCTGGAATAGCTACATCAATGTTCCTTTAGAGGATCGCCTGGCCTACAGCGAAAATGGCGATATGTTGGCTATCGACAGAGCTAGCGATGATAAAACGCCTGTTTTAGTGCCTTACAAAAAGACAGGGCACATGGTTCGTGCAAATAATGGTGAAATTTTAAAATTAGCCGAAAATGCAGCTTTTGCCTACTGGATTACCCAGGAAGATAAGTACGCCAAATTCTCAGCCGATATTTTCTGGACTTGGTTGTTGGGAACCTATTACATGAATCCACCTCTAGATCCTCAGCAATCGACAAATGGCCCTGGAGGCTACAAACCTGGAGGAATCATGGGTTTTTACGACTATGAACAAATTCACGATGATCGCCAAATTAATGCTGCGATCATATATGACTTTTTATACGATTTTTTGAATGAGCATCCTGCAGAACATCTAAAAAGCATAAAGAAAGATGTCACCGAAGTAGCTGGTGTTGTTTTTAAACGATTTATCGATTTAGGTTTAATTCGGGGAGGAAAACGTGGCAACTGGAATGTGAATGGATTCAAAAATATTATTCCCTCTATTTTGGTTCTGGAATCGAACGATTTCTATAAAGATCAAAAAGGAAAAGAACACTACATTCCCTACTACACTAAAATTACAACTGATTACCATGAGGCTTTGCCCGGTTTTATTAAAAATTTCGATGATGTGACAGGCTTATGGCCCGAGTCTCCTGGTTATGCTTCAGGCATGATTGGAGCGATTGTGAAAATGGGAATGCCTCTTTATAAATCAGGAGTAAATACCATTGGCGATAATTCATTGTTGCAAAAGGCAGCCATGGCCAATTTAGGCTGGTTGGATGCTCGTGGTAATTTGGTAGTGGTAGGAGATATGCGCGGAGGTCCTACCGATTTAGCTGTTTTCGACAATATGCTTACTTATTATACCTGGGAGGGTGATACTGAAAATGCAAAAAAAATGGCTACAGTTATTCGCAAGGGCATTGCTTCCGGACAATACAATCGTAACGAAATAGATTGGAAAGGAATTTGCTTGTACGAAGCTCTTCCAGATTCAGGAGACGAATTGCCTTTTCACAGGGCGGCCTATTCCGAACATCATCGTCACATTATCATGAAAAATGGCAATAGTGAGGAAAATGGTTTGATGTTTACCTTATATGGAGGTAGTAAAGGCGGTCATTTGTCACCCAATGGATTAGCCATGCAGTTTTATGGTGATGGCTATGCTTTAAATCCTGATGCTTCGGCTTATGAATCTTACTGGTCGAAAGATGCAGCCTACCATCGTGAAATAACGGGTTCGAATACCATTATGCCAGGTTATACCAAAGGAGAAATTACCATCAATGCAATGGATCCTTCGGTGGATGCATCAAATAGTTTTTACAATACAGCAGAAACCTCTGCTACTTGTTCTTTTGCAGATATTAGCGCTGCTGAAAAACGACGTTTGGTTGCCATGGTGCGAACTTCTGAGACAAGTGGTTATTATGTGGATATTTTTCGTTCCAACCAGGCAGATAATGATTACCTGCAACATATATTGGGAGATGCTGTTTCTCTGGCCGACAATTCAGGAAATCTTTTGAAACTTGGTGCTGTTGATAGTATCAGTCATCCATATCATCGCGCATATTCCTTCTTTAAAAATCCTGTGAAAGTAAATTTCGATAAAGATTTTCAGGGAACCTGGACCATAAATAAAGTTAGGCCAAGTCTGAAAACTACGATGTGGATGATGGGACAAGAGAATCGTGAAATTTATGTGGTAGATGCTCCTCCTTCAACCTTGCGATCTGATATTACCCCCGGAATGGTGAACAGAAGTCCTCAAACTACGCCAACACTTATCGTTCGTCAGAGCAATAATAATGCTCAGGAGCATCCTTTTGTTGCCGTTTTCGAGTCTTATAACGAAGGAGAAAAATCAGTAAAAGAAATTTCAAAATTGCTTAATTCTGATAAATTTGTGGCTCTTTCGGTGAGTTCCAAAGATGGTTCTTCGCAGATTATCTGTAATGCTATTGATAATGAGTTGTATGAACCAGCTTCAGGTCTTACTTTTCAGGGGATTTTGGGAATAGCATCCGAGAATCGGGATGGATTTCAATATCTATACTTAGGGAAAGGTAAATCATTGACAAAAGGAAAATATAGTATCGAAGCTGTTGATGGAGCTATTTCGGCTGAACTGAAGTTGATGGATGGAAAGCTCTACTATTCTTCCGATGGACCAGTGAAAATATCAGTACCGAAAGAAAAGACTAAAGTGTATCCGGCTGGATATCAAATTTGTATTGACTAGAATAGTAAAAGTTAGAACTGAAATAGAATAATTATTCAATTACCTGATGATCTGCAGAATCAGTCATCTGTTTTTAATGGGTTTGTAGATCGAGATAAAAAAGAAAATAATGAGGAAGATGAGCTTTGTGAAAGGAATTATTGCTGTGCTTGGCATTGTATTAATTGCGAATGGATGTGGACTTTTTTCGAAACAGGAAAAACAATCTGAGATCGATCAGGTTCTTGTGTCTAGTGTGGTGAAAATCAAAAAAAGTGCCAGTGAGTTAAAGGATTATAATCATTTTCCACGTCGTATATTTAAGGATAGTACCCATTGGAATTGCGTTATGGTTAAGGATTGGTGCAGTGGGTTTTGGCCGGGCGTACTTTGGTATGCTTACGAGTTTTCGGGCGATGAGGATATAAAAAAACAGGCCGAACTATTTACCGCACCTATTCAAGAAATTGCCTATTCTCCAGCTAATGATCATGATATCGGTTTTCAGGTGTATTGTAGTTATGGGAATGGCTATCGTTTGACTGGAAATCCAGAATACAAAGAAATCATGTTAGCTGCTGCTGATACTTTGGCAACTCTTTACAATCCTATTGTGGGCAGTATTCATTCCTGGCCTTCAAATAAAAATTATCCGCACAACACCATTATCGATAACATGATGAATTTGGAGCTGCTATTTTGGGCAGCGAAAAATGGTGGAGAACAACGATTAAAAGAGATTGCGATTAGTCATGCCGAAGTAACAATGAAGCATATTGTGCGTCCTGATTATTCAGCCTTTCATTTAGGCTCGTTTGATGCTGAAACGGGTGCCTTTATCGAGGGAAAAACACATCAGGGTTATGCCGATAATTCCATGTGGGCGAGAGGACAAACTTGGGGAATTTATGGTTTTGCAATTGCGTATCGTGAATCAGGAAAGAAAGAATTCCTGACAACATCAATGAAAATGGCTGATAAATTTTTAGAGCGTCTTCCTGAAGATGGAATTCCTTACTGGGATTTTGATGCACCAGTTACATCAGAAACTCCCAAAGATGCATCTGCAGCTGCTGTTGCGGCTTGCGGTATGTTGGAACTTTATCAATTAATAGATGATGAGGCGGCAAAGAATAAGTATAGGGAAGCAGCGACATCTTTGCTGCAAATTCTTTCGTCTCCTAAGTATTTAAGTGGAGATAAGAATCAAGCTATTCTGTTGCACTCTACCGGGCACAAACCTAAGAATAAGGAAGTTGATGTGCCTATTATTTATGCCGATTACTACTATTTAGAAGCTCTATTAAAGTTAAAGAAGATAGAGGCCGGTCAGGTAATCGATTAAGAAATCGTTCAAGAAATATAGATGAAAATAAATAGCATTTTAATTGGTTTTGTTTTACTGATTTTACCTCACTTTCTTTTTGCTGAGGTAAGTTTGAATTCGCTTTTTGCGGATCACATGGTGGTACAACAGAAATCGAACATTCCCGTTTGGGGCTGGGCCAATCCTCTGGAAAAAGTGCAGGTAAATGCAAGCTGGGGCGCCAAATCGGAAACGATTGCTCATGCAGACGGTAGCTGGAGTTTGCAGCTGAAAACACCAAAGGCGGGAGGACCTTTTCAAATTGTAATATCCGGAAGCAACCAAATTGTATTGGATGATGTTTTATCGGGGGAAGTGTGGCTTTGCACTGGACAATCGAATATGGATTTTGCCATGTCTAAATTTACGTCAGATTCCCGGGAAGAAAAATATCAGCCTTTGGTCGAATTCATACGAGAAGAGGTGAAAACAGCCAATGATTCTTTTATCCGTCACATCGAAGTAGCGCAAACTTCTTCTCTGTACGAAAAGAAAAACAATTTTAAAGGCGAGTGGAGAAGTGCGACTGCAAATCAAGTTAAAAAGATAACAGCTATCGGCTATTTTTTCGCCAAAGAGTTAAGAAAAGAATTGAATGTGCCGATCGGAATTGTTGAGTGTGCCTGGGGAGGAACCCGAATTCAGCCCTGGTTGTCGGAAGATGCTTACATGGCGGATGAGGAGCTAAAAGCCTTTTTTAACCAGAATCGTGCGGAAGCTAAAATTCTTACTGCCGAAATGAGCAAGGAAGGATATGCAGATACTGTCTATCAAAAGAAATTGAAAATATGGAAAGCAAATAAAAAAAGCGTTCGAAAACCATATCCATCTGTTGATCCGGAAATGGATAAACAAATGCCGGCAACCCTCTACAATGGCATGTTATCGGCTATTATTCCTTTTGCTGTAAAAGGAGTGCTGTGGTATCAGGGAGAGTCTAATTCTCACTATTTGGAAAATGAGTACGAAAAATACTTCACTACTTTAATTGAAAGTTGGAGAGCCGATTGGGGACAAAAAGATTTGCCTTTTTATTGGGCTCAATTAGCAGCTTACCATGTTCCCGATGAACGCTCGGATATGGGTTGGGCGTCGGTGAACGATCAGCTGCGAAGAACTTTAAAATTACGCAATACCGGAATGGCAGTTTTGTATGATATCGGAGAGGCTAAAGATGTGCATCCTCATAATAAAATGGATGCTGGAAGAAGGCTGGCCTTATGGGCTTTGAGTAAGGATTACAAGGTAAAAGTGCCTGCAGTAAGTGGGCCACTCTATAAAAGTCAGAAAATAGTAGGGGAATCCATAGTCATAAAATTCGATCAGGTAGGTTCCGGTTTAATGGTTGGACATAAGGAACTATCAGCGAAGACAATTCCTGTAGATACAGTTTTAAGCTGGTTTCAGATTGCCGGGGAAGATCACATTTGGAAAGCGGCAGAGGCTAAGATCGTTTCGAAAAACACCATCGAAGTTTCCAGCTCGGAAGTAAAAGCTCCACGCATGGTGCGCTACGGATGGTCATCGAATCCGGAAGGTGCAAATTTATACAATAAAGAGGGTTTACCTGCTTCTGTATTTTCCAGTGAAGAATAGTAAAAAAATCAATCTAAAAATAACGAGTATGAAAAGTTTGAAATCACTTTTGGTGATCCTATTTATTGGATGTTTAACATCATCGGTAATGGCTCAGGATTGGGCCAATTTAGAAAGATATGCCAAGGCGAACTCTGAATTGGCTGCTCCATCGGCTGACGAGAACCGTGTTGTATTCATGGGAAATTCCATCACCGAAAAGTGGAAGAAATACGATCCTGCTTTTTTTAGCTCAAATCCATATATCTGTCGGGGGATTAGCGGACAAGTGAGTTCTCAAATGCTACTTCGTTTTCGTCCGGATGTAATTGAATTGCAAGCCAAAGTGGTGGTGATATCGGCAGGAACAAATGATATTGCCGAGAACAAAGGCCCCATAAGCATAGAAGCAATTTCGGGAAATATTTTTTCCATGGTCGAGTTGGCTCAGGCGAACGGAATTAAAGTAGTTATGACAAGTGTTTTGCCTGCTACCTCGTTTTCCTGGCGCAAAGAAATTAAGCCAGCCGATAAAATTTTGGTTCTCAATCAACTGATTAAAGAGTACGCTCAGAAAAATAAGATTGTGTATGTCGATTACTACACATCAATGGTGAATGAGCAAAAAGGATTGAAAAAAGAGTATGGACGCGATACGGTTCATCCTGGTGTTGAAGGGTATAAAGTAATGGAGAAGTTGGTGAAAAAAGCCATTAAAAAAGCGCTGAAAGGCTGCTAGCAGGAAAGAAGAAATTGAAAATAAATCATATCGATATACAATTTAACTATGAAAAAATACGCAATTGGAACAGATGTAGGAGGGAGTCATATTTCTTGTGCTCTTGTTGATCTGGAAAAAGGAGAATTGGTTGAGGGAACTCACAGTGAAGGTGATGTTGACAATAAGGCTGATGAAGCTACAATTCTTAAAAGTTGGGCCGATGTTATCGCTAAATCGATGAAAGGAATCGATAGTAAAGAGCTTGCAGGAATTGGTTTCGGAATGCCCGGACCCTTCGAGTATGCAAACGGAATTGGTCGTTTTGCTCAGGTTGACAAATACGAAAGCTTGAATGGTGTTGATGTAGCTTCGAAATTGAAAATATTACTCAACCTAGACGATGCTACACCTCTTCGCTTTATGAACGATGCCTCTGCTTTTGCAGCCGGGGAAGCTTGGCTGGGAAGTGCTGCCGATGCCGATAAAAGTGTTTCTATTACCTTGGGAACAGGATTCGGATCTGCTTTTATCGATGCTGGAATTCCAATTGTGGAAGGAGATCAGGTTCCTGAAATGGGTTGTGTTTGGCACTTGCCTTATGCCGATGGAATTGCTGATGATTCTTTTTCCACCCGATGGTTCATTAAGCGATACAAGGAGGAAACAGGTTTGGAAGTAAACGGTGCTCGTCCGATTGCCGAAGCAGCTTCTACGAACCCGAAGGCAGCCGAAATATTCAATCAGTATGGTCGCAATATGGGTGAATTCTTAGGTCCATGGCTCAAAAAATTCGATGCCAAAGCTTTGGTGATTGGTGGAAATGTTACCGGAGCCTACAACTTGTTTGGCCCTCCATTCGAAGCCGCTTTGCAAGCTCAGGGAGTAAGCACTCAAATTCATCTTTCCTCCTTAAAAGAGCACGCTGCCATCATTGGAAGTGCTCGTATGCTTTCGGCTGATTACTGGAAAACCATACAACCAATTCTTCCTAAAATGTAAATCACTTTCTAAGCAGAATTAATAGTAAATATCATTTAATAAAATCAAATTATGAATACTAACAAACAATCAATTTCAAAAATCCTTCCAGTACTATTCGGGTTTTTTGTGATGGGTTTTTGCGATGTAGTTGGAATTACTTCGGCTCACGTAAAGGAGGATCTATTGGGTGCCTATAGCCCGGCTTTTCAGGATACCCTATCAAATCTTATTCCGGTAGCCTTATTTTCTATGTTCCTGATTTTTTCCATTCCTACGGGATTGTTAATGAATAAAATCGGACGAAAAAAAACGGTTCTTTTGAGTAATGCAATCACCATTGTGGCGATGTTTATTCCACTAATCGATTATAGTTTTATCACTTCTTTATTTGCATTTGCCTTGTTGGGAATTGCCAATACGATCTTGCAAGTTTCGCTAAATCCACTACTTACCAATGTGGTAAAAGGCGATCGATTGGCCAGTAGTTTAACTGCAGGACAGTTTGTGAAAGCAATCTCTTCCTTCAGCGCTCCTTTTATTGCCGCATTTGCAGCTACTCAGTTGGATAACTGGCAATACATTTTCCCAATTTACGCAGTCATCACACTTCTTTCTACCATCTGGTTGATGTTTACTTCTATTGATGAAGGGCCTGTGGAAGGAAAAGCAAGTTCTTTCGGCGATATCATGGAAATCCTAAAAGATAAAACCATCTTTTTAATGTTCCTGGGAATTTTATTTGTGGTGGGTGTTGATGTAGGAGTAAATACAGCTTCCTCGAAAATTTTAATGGAACGTTGTGGCTTAACGTCTATCGATGCCGGTTACGGACCTAGTGTTTATTTTGCTTTTCGTACTTTGGGTGCCTTTTTAGGAGCTTTTTTCTTGGCGAGATTTTCCTCTTACAAGTTTTTTAAATTGAATATGATTGGTGCTGTATTGGCTTTGATCGCTTTGATTTTTGTGGGCGATAAATTTACCGTTTTTGCCATTTATGCAGTAATCGGATTTACCATTGCTAATATTTTCCCAATTATTTTTGGTCATGCCATTCAATCTCGTCCCGATAAGGCAAACGAAATTTCCGGTTTGATGATTACCGGTGTGTTTGGTGGCGCTATCATTCCATTCATCATGGGATTGATGTCCGATGGACTAGGTTCTCAGGTAGGAGCTGTAATTGTGATTCTTGCAAGTGCATTCTATCTTCTTTACCTGTCTTTTTCTATTAAAGAACAGAAAGCATAATTTTCGTTTTTGCTTGATATGCCAAGCATTATAAATGGGCTGTATTTCTTCGGATTTACAGCCTTTTTTTTGTGTTGTTTTTTTCACACTTGCGTGATATTACGTTTGAAAAACCTCTGTGAATCTCCGTGCTTTCTGTGGTAGAATAATTGATTACGTATGGATTGTATGCCCCTAAATCCCCTAAAGGGGACTTTTTTTGGCTCTATTGTGGAAACTATTTTTTGTAATACGTTCATTTTTGTAGATATCATTAATGACGGCAATTTTCCCTTTCAGGGGAGAAATCCGATAGGGAGAGGGGTGGTAAAAATAAGCTCAACTAGACATGCTGAAAATGTCGGACGAGGACTAAAGAATGATCCTACGTTTTGTTGACTCCTTGTATTTACCCACTGTGCTCATGTGATTCGACCCTAAGAGGTCGGATGTTTGTAGAAATTAGATTCTATAAACACCTGACTTCTTCGGAGTCAAAATGAGTCCTACAGACTAAAAATGGACATTCTTCCTTCTAAAATGGTTATGTATCGATGTTGATGTACAGTAAAATACTCTTTTGAGTGCTATCTTCCGTTGCCTATGAAGAGTGTTTCTTTTTTATCGCTTTCAAAATTTTTCTCTACTAAAAATCTACTGTTTGATCCATTTTATTTTATTTTTGGAACCCTTTTGTAAAAGTGTTGTTCTTTTGATGTCCTGATTGGGGATAAAAACACTTTTTAAAAAAGAAACATGGAAAACAATAGGCATAGTGCTTATTGTTTCATTAAATTTTTATGTGAAAAAGAGCAATGTCTTAAATAAAAACAATGGAAGAAAACGGAAACGAATTAACAATGCATGATATATATTCTCCAGTAGATTCATATCGAACGAATTACAGGCAACAACACAATGAGTCAACTATCAGCTTATTTGATGAGATGGTAGAAAAATCACAAATTGATATTGAGGCCAATCGGGCGACTAATAAGAAAATTTCTGATAATAATGGCCAGACATCGAACACCAATAAGTCCATTAAAAGACGTAAGAATCTCAAAACTTTTGCGATTGTACTTCTGATCATTTCTATAATAGCGATTGTTGTAAGTGTTGTGCAAATCCAGACAGTTTATAATGTAAGCATGTATATTGGAATTATAGTTCTTGCTGTTGCTTTTATTATTTTATCGATATTAATTATAAAAAAAGCGAAAGAAAGGCTAAGTGAACTAGGCAATGTAAAAGATAAATTACTCGAAATATCTAAAAAATTACACAGCGAAGCAGATGAGCAAATGCTTCCACTAAATAGATTGTTGCTTAAGAATTATAATACTGAATTGTTCTCGAAGACGATTCCTCTTGTGAAATTTGATAAAATGTTCGATAGCAAAAGACTAGACTATATGACCGGTAAGTTTGGGCTTAATGCGGCACAACATGCACAAAATATTGAGCAATCTACCCTTTTTGTTCAATCAGGGGAAATAAAAGGAAATCCTTTTTTTATTCGTGAAAAATTACAGCATACTATGGGGACTAAGACATATCAAGGTTCCCTAACCATACATTGGTCAACTACCGAAAGAGATAGTAACGGCAACCGACGAACTGTGAACCATTCTGATACCTTATATGCTAATGTAAATAAGCCGTGTCCTTACTATGCAAATTCGTCGCATCTTGTGTATGGAAATGAAGTTGGAGACAAGTTATCTTTTTCCAGAGAGCCTTCTAATGTTCAAGAATTGAAGGAAAGAAAACTAGAAAAATTAATCGCAAAGAGAAGTAAAGAAATTCAGAAATTATCTGAAAAATCAACTAAAAAAGGAGGCACCTTTACCGCTTTGGGGAACAATCAATTTGATGCTTTATTCTATGCAAAAGATCGTGACAATGAATCACAGTTTAGATTGCTATTCACTCCGCTTGCTCAGCAAGAGTTAATAAAAATGATTAAAGATAGTGAAGTAGGATTCGGTGATGACTTTGCTTTTTTAAAACGCAAAATGATTAATTTTATTTATCCCGATCATTTGAAAAATTCGAAATTAAATGTGAAAGATGATTATTTTACGGGAATTGATTATGATAAAGTTAGGAGTAGGTTTATAGATTATCACAACAGCTACTTTAAGCATATATTCTTTACTTTTGCTCCTATATTTGCTGTGCCACTTTATACTCAGCATCAAACGCAAGAGTACATATATAAAGACTTATATGATAGCAATGTTAGTTTTTATGAGCATGAAATGGTTGCCAATTGCATTGATATAGATGAGATTAAGCCAGCAGGTTTGGTTACCTATAATATTATTAAGACATCTCTTGAAAGTAGTCAGGATAATGTAGATGCTCTTAATGTTCATGTTTGGGGGTATAGGACAGAGGAAAGAGTTGACTATATATCTAAGTATGGGGGCGATGGGCGTTGGCATAAAGTTCCAGTTTATTGGACGGAATATATTGCTGTTGACAAAAAAAGTAGGGTAGAAGTTAAGGTAGCAAAGAATGGTGAAAGTAGTAATGCTGAACAAGCTACTGAAAGCTGGGATCGTGTTGGGAATATACTAGCGCGAATCGTTAAGTAAAAGAAATATCAATTTAAATTATAATGAAATCTTATTATGGCAAATCAATTAGATGAAATGAGTCCTGAATTAGTTAATGAGGAGGGAAGAAATATTAATGTTATTGAAAAAAAGTTAGCTGCAGAAGTAGGTGTAGGCTCCTTTATTTTTGAATTATGCTTGTGGTTATTAGGAATTATTCCTGGTCTTATCTTTTTGTTTATGAAGATTAGTGCAAGGAACTATTTTGATGCTTTACAGCAAAAAATTCAACATAATGCTTCTCAAATAGATAATTATTTAGAGCAAAGAGTTCAGATTTTGAAAAATGCGGTTGCCATTGTTGAGAAGGCTGTTGAACTTGATAAAGATGTTATGAAATCTGTTGCAGCAGTTAGGAGTGGTGCTAGTCTCACAGATGCAAATCGTAATGAAGTTGCTTCAAATCTTGAATCTGCAATGGGCAAAATTAATGTGGCTTTTGAGGCCTACCCAGAGTTAAAGTCTCACCGTTCTTTGGCTGATGCAATGCAACAAAATAGTTATTTACAAAGGGAAATTACCGCATCTAGAGAATTGTATAATGATACAGTTCTTAAATGGAATGCTGATATATTTAGATGGCCTACAAAAAATATAGTAGCAGCTAGATCTGGTTTTACAACCAGAATACCATTTACTGCAAGTAAAGAAATTAAGGATCAAGCAAGAGCAACTTTTTTTTAGAATAGGATAGAGAGAAGATCCTAAAGCTCAAAAAAATATAATATTTTGTATAAAGTAATGGCAGGGGAAATGCCACTCCATCTGCCATTGCTCATACAATTTATTCTGTGCTGCCATTCCCCTAAAAGGGAATTTTTTTAGCTCTATTTTTGAAAGATATTTTTTGTAATACGTTCATTTTTGTAGATATCATTAATGACGGCAATCTCTCCTTTCAGGGGAGAAACCCAATAGGGAGTGGGTGATAAAAATAAGCTCAACTGTCGCGTGATCTTACGTTTGAAAAATCTCTGTGAACCTCTGTGGTAGAAAAATTGCTTATGTATGGGTGTATAACTCCTAAATCCCCTGAAGGGGACTTTTTTTGCTACATTTGAAAATTCCAAAGATTACACACTTTAGCAATTTATTTGGAGTGTAGTTTAAAACAGTCTGAGATATTGTATTCAAACTATTATACACATAGCTTGACTGACTTTAATGGAGTTTGTCTAAATAATTAATTGTTTAGTTACTTACCACATTTACGAGGAGAAAGATTCTTTGTTTGCAGGGAACTCAATCGAGAAAATATTTCTTAGACCTATTAAGAACCAACAAGACCGTTTCTGAAGTGATAAGTTTATGTTTGGTAACTTTGTATTTAAAAGAGATGATAATCAGTAGGTTGTATAATTGTGGATAAAACAGAGAAGAGATAATATCATAAAATTGAAGCGAATAGAAAAGTAAATAACACATTACCAATGTGTAATATACCTGCCGTAGGCGCAAAATAGGCGCGCTAAGCATACACCTGAGGTTGTGTGCCTTAGGTTGGTGAAATCGCACTTTATGTTGGTATTGTAAAGTATGTACAAATAGTATTAAAATAATAAGGAAATGAAAAAGTCAATCAATTATTACATGCGCTCATTGCATGGAGATATAGGGTTCATTGTGCTAGGACTTACAATAATATACTCTTTAAGTGGTATAGTTCTTATTTATAGGCAATCTGATTTTCTAAAATCTGAGAAACAAATAGAAGTCCAACTTTCTCCGAATTTAAGTGAATTAGAACTTGGTGCTAAATTAGAAATGAGACACTTTAAAATTTCAGAAAAGACAGATAACTATTATATTTTTGAAGCAGGTAGTTATAATAGGGAAAATGGATTAGCTGTTTATAATAAGAAATCACTACCCATATTGTTTGAAAAATTAATCGGATTACACAAGGTTTCAAATAAAAGTAAAATTTATTGGGCAACAACAATCTATGGAGTTTTACTATTTTTCTTGGCTATTTCATCGTTATGGATGTTTAAACCAAATTCGAAACGCTTTAAACGTGGAATTATCTTATCGGTAACGGGATTAGTTGTTGCAATTGTATTATTATTACTATAAGTATTTGAATAAATATTAAAATGAACGAAAGTTCAACAATAAATATAGGGCATGGGCTCACAGTATGGTTTGGGAAGTGTAGTACTTTAAATAAGTTCACCGAAGCTTTTGCTTCGGCTAGTGAAAAGAATAAATCTATAACCAAAACAAAAGCTTCGTAAAAGTTAAATTTTGGAAGTTTGGTTTTTCAAAATCATTTACGCTTCACACAGTGAATGTTAACAGTGTATTTTTAGGATACTTTGACGAATATAAATTAAGATCAAAAGAATCGTCAACAAGGGTAGAAACTAAATTAGTCTACAGTCTAATCTTTAACTTGTAAATGATGTGTATTAACGAACATTGTGAAACATATCCAAAAGAAATAATGACTGAAACTGAACTAAAACCTTTTTGGAAAAAGCTATTCAAATTCAATTGGAAATTTGGACTTTTTTTAATTGCATTGATATGTATTCCAAGATTTATTTTGGTTCTGCAAGCAAATCAAACTGGGAATTATGGACCTATAGGTGCAATAATGCTCGTTTCCGCTTTAATTCCATTCATCTTTCTGAACAAATATGGACGAAAGAAAATCGGAATTAAGGGGACTAAAAAAATTGGGGGATTGATTTTATCATTAATCCTTGGTATCGCATTTAGCCTTTTTCTTTTCATCATCGGAAAAGAACTATATGGAGGGTCTTATCATAATTGGTATGAATACATTGGCAAATCTTACAACATTCCAAAAGGCATAGCAGGGAATGACAAATTTATAATGTTCACAATAATGGCGTCAACGGGAATGATTTTTAGTCCTATCGGAGAAGAATTGTTCTTTAGAGGAATAGTCCACGGCAGTTTTGCAAAATCAATTGGAGATAAAAAAGCTTCAGTTGTTGACAGTTTGGCTTTTGCCACAACCCATATCGCGCATTTCGGATTATTGTTCAATATTGGTGTTTGGAATTTTTATCCTATTCCGACAATAATTTGGGTGTCGAGTATGTTCCTTGTGAGTGTTCTGTTTTTCAGAACAAAAAAACTAACAGGTTCATTATTGGGAGCAATATTTTGTCACGCAGGATTTAACTTGGGAATGATTTACAGTATATTTTACTTGCTCTAAAAGTGGACGGAATAAATAACAAAAGCCGCTAACAATGTATATACAAAATAGGCGTGGAACTAGTAAATTCAAAGGTTGTAACCCGCTTCAAAACCGTACCGGTTTGATTGGTTTGAAGCCCGCAATCGCTTACTTTGCATATACTCACCGTAGAGGTGCATTACCCACATTTTACAAAAACTATAAAACATATCACGATGCTTAATAAGATTTTGTGTGAGTATTTTAGAAAATGGATTTCGTTGACACTTTTGGTTTAGATATCAAATGGTATTGCGGCAGAAAATTGTTTTATGTGATTCTTGTCAGCGCGTTCTATCTACTTTACCTATCCTTTTCAATTAAGGAGGTAAAAGCATAAATTCAAATTCGAAAACATAAAGTAAGGCTGTATCTCTCAGGAGCTACAGCCTTTTTATTTGAGGTTTACTTTCAATAAAAAGCAAAAACCTGATCGTTTGTGAGTATGGTCAGTTTTGAATTATTTCACCCAACTCACTACTTCTTCCATAGGGAAACGAGATTGTGGGAATGGAGAATCTTCTTTACGGAAACCAAAGGCTAGCATGGCAGCTACACCTAATTTTTTTGTGTCGACAACAGCTTCCTGCTCTAAAATTTCTTCCACCTTAGCTCTGTCGAAACCTTCAATAGGACAAGAGTCAATGCCGATTTGAGCCGCAGCGGTCATCATGTTTGCGAAGGGAAGGTAAACCTGTTTACAAGCCCAATCGAATATTTTACGATCATCGGTCAGGTCAAATTCATTTTCCATGAATCCTTTAAAAAAGCCCATTTTCATTTCTTCAATCTCAGCAGGCAATTGGTCAATTTTTTGCGATTTGTATTTTAGGTAGTCCGAACCAGCGCGCATTTCGTCGCCTTTGCGAGCCAAAAGAATAACAAAGTGACTTGCCGAAGCCAATTGTTTTTGTGCTCCCCAGCTTGGTTCTGCTAACTTCTCACGCAATGCTACATTCTGCACCACAAGAAATTTCCAGGGTTCCCAGCCAAACGAACTTGGCGAGCGTCTTCCCACTTCCAGGATAAACTCAAAATCTTCCTCGTTAATTTTTTGTTCTGGTTCGAATTCTTTAATAGCTCTTCGGTAGGCGTGTGCTTTTAAAATTTCTTCTTTTTTCGCTTTCATATTCTATCTTTTTTATTCTTAATTGTTAACGTAAATTCTGGTACTGGCTATCTGTTCATTTTCTTTTGTATTTAGGACAGCCTGCTGGGGACAAATTTCCATGCAATTCCCGCAATGCAAACAATTCTCCTGAATAATCTCGTAAGGTTCGTCAGTACGAATGCAATTCTGAGGACATTTCTCTAAACACAAACCACAAGCATTACAATCTTCATTGATTCGATATCCATAAGTTTGGATCTCTTTTCCTCCCCAAGCAAAACTTTTTCTTGTAATGGGTTTGGTACTTAAATCAAAAAACTCTCCTTGTCCTTTATACAAGCAGAACACATTTAGGGCAGTGCGACTTTCAAAGGAGGTATAAATAGTTGCCATGTATGGATTTTTCTTAAAAATCTCTTCTCGTTTATCCGATCCAATATTCCGTACCGATCCAGCAATCGAAATTGCTTTTTTCGACATAGAATTAGTTCCTGAAGTCATTCCGCTTAATGAAACATAGCTTTTATTCATAAGTTGCCTGTAAAAAGCTTTTCCTTTTGCAGTCAGAAAATAGATGCCTTTATCATCCTGCAACATGATATCAATTACTCTGGTTACAGGCAAGCCTTTCTCATCAGTTGTTGCCATAACAACCGAATGAATTTCTTCCCTTAAAATTTTCAGATAAGTTTCTGTTTCCATATTTTCCAGGATCTTGTGTAGACTGTGCTTCTTTTAGAAAACATTTTTTTATGTTGTCATCATTATTTGCATGAATAATACTATCATTTGTATAGTCGCAAAAGTATGTATAGTTTTGATTTCTCACAATAACGGTCGAAAAGGATAGTAGGCGTTGAATTTTGTAAGATTCTGTACATCTGGTTACTATATCGGTAAAAATAAGCTATAAAATGTATAGTTGTGAAACTAAGTATAGTTGTTTACCTTTGATAGATACAATCGGACTAAATAACAATTGCAATGGACAGAAAAGAGCTATCAGAGAAAAGACCAATGATTAGGATTCACGAAAAATTATTTCCTTGTCCGACTAGTGCTGCCATGGAATTAATTGGCGGAAAATGGAAAAGCGTAATTTTAATGCATTTAGTTGAGGCCAAAAAGCGTTACAATGAATTGCGCAAAGAAATGCCAACGATTACCGAACGCACGCTGAGTTTACAGCTGAAACAATTGGAGAAAGACGATTTAATAGCAAGAAAAGTGTACACGAAAACACCCCCTTTAAAAGTGGAATATTCGCTTACCGATTTTGGACATACTGTAATTCCTGTTCTGCAGGCAATTTCGGAATGGGGAATTTATGCCGCGGAAGAAAAAGGTGAATTTATTGTTGAATAAATGAACATTTGTCGTGATAAAAAGTACACGTATTTCTGATGTGTGAGGATGAAATAGGATCGAAAAGCTTCGTGAAAATGCATCATAATTCTAAAGGAATAAAGATTGAAACTAATTTTTTCAAATTATAAAGAAAAGGAATTCCTGCACTCAGCATTCTTAAGATTCAATCGATAAAAGGTTTTACTCTAAATAGAACTTTCCTTTTTTAAAGATTCGTTTGCTCCAATAGATGAATGGTGTATCGGCGGCAGCCACAATGAATTTTAAAAAGTAGGTGGTAATGAATATTTCCCACATCATAGCCGATTCAAATATGCCCCAGAAAGCAATCAGTACAAAAACAGTACTGTCTATAAACTGAGAAACAAAGGTACTTAGGTTGTTGCGAATCCATATCTGCTCGTCTTTTGGAAAATGTTTGCGCCAAAAATGGTAGGCCCACACGTCGTGACGCTGAGAAAGTAGGTAGGCTGCAAGGCTGGCAACAGCAATTCGGGGCATTAAACTGAATATGGTACTGCTTGCTTTGTGGGCTGTGCTAGCAAACTCATCTCCTTCGAGCGGAATAAAAAATAAGGCCAAGTTCATCAGAACAGTCATAGAGATGAGGCTGAAAAATCCAATCCAAACGGCCTTTTTTGCTTCTTCTTTGCCATAGTTTTCCGACAAAATATCGGTTACTAAAAACGAGGAGGCATAAACAATGTTCCCTAAGGTGGCAACAAGTCCGAAAAGCTCAACCGTCTGAATTACTTGAATGTTGGCAACAATAACAGAAATTGGAATCCACATAATCAGCCCCCATTTACCAAAAAGGCGGTAGGCCAAAATAATGAACAGGAAGTTTGCTAGCAACATGACTAGCCATAAAATTTCATTTTGCATTTTTTTAATTTTTTTAGCTGAAGCCGAAAAAGGATATTCACAGTCAATTACTAGTATTCTTTTTTGAACTTCACTGCAGGGTGATGCCACCTGCTTTGTTTCTACTCAATTCGGGATGCAAATGTAAGGAAAATTCTTTGTTTAGTCTTGTTGATTTACGCAATGAAACGGTAAATTTTTTCACTTGTTAAGTGAAAATTGTTTAGTAGCTATTTTTTGAAATTGCAAATGCCATTTAGAGATTAGATCATCCTAAACAGGCAATATTTTATTCTAGTTTCATCGAAAGAATAGAGATGATTGAGTTGAAAGAAATTTAAGTAAGAAGCTTCATTAAATTTTAAATCTTTTTTCAAATCTATAGCATTCTTAAAACTTCTATATTTGTTTAGATCCGACAAAAGAGTTTAAATCATTTTAGCAGGTCTGTTCCTAGGCAGAAAAAATAATTACCTCAAAAATTACTCGAATTAAATTGGGCATATTTCAAGATATTCATGGAAATTTACCTGCCTTAAAAAAGGGAGTCGAAATATTTAGAGAAAATGGATGTGAGAAGATATTTTATGTTGGTGATTTGATTGGAATTAGTCCATATTCAAAAGAATCGATGGATTTTGTCATGGGAAATCACGACTATTGGTATGCCTACGGATTACCAAATCCGACACCAGAATGGATGAGTGAGGAAGAAGTAAGACATTGGACCTGGATAAACCCATCAAATAGGCAATGACTATAGAGATAGAGTGAAGAAATGGAGGTTTTCTCTAGACTACCCAATTGGAGACGGTAGAAAAATAACGTTTCAGCATTATGGTTTAAATAGAGATCAAAATTGGTTTGCACCTGGAATAAAGAATCCAAGTGTTGAAGAATTGGATATTTTATTTGGTGGTATTGATTCTGAAATCATATTCTATGGACATAAACATGATGAAGATGATAGAAAGGGAAGGTGCAGGTATGTTAATTTGGGTTCAGTTGGATGCTACTATAAACCAGAAGTAAGAATAGGAATTTTGGAACTATCAGAGGGTAAATTTGAATTAGAAAAACGGTCAATTCCCTATGATGATGGCCTTATGGAAGAATTTGAAATCAGAAAAGTGCCCGTAAGAGAACGTATCACACATACCTTTATAAAAAGAGATGAAACTCATTAAATGCCATTTTTACTTGAAACCTAAATAGGTATTAGTTTCAGGATAATAGATTTTACGAGTCTAGCTTCTTATTTATACTGGGTTTTCGACCACAGATTTTTTTTGGGACTTGGTAAATAGGAAGGATCGCCAACAAATCGAATGTCTTCTATGGTATAGAATGCTTTGGGATTGTACTGCTTCACAATTGCAATTACCTCTTTCATAACCTTCCTTTTTACAATCAGGAAAACAATACCTACTGCGCCATCTTTTCCTTCTCCGGCTACACAGGTAACTCCATATCCCTTTTGGCGCAATTCATTCACCAAGTCATCCACTTCAGAACGAGTAATGATCCTCAACAATTCATATCCTATTGCTATTTTTTCTTCGATAAGCATACCAATATAGGTACCCATAGCAAATCCAGCTGCATAAGCAATGTAAGTCAGCCAGTTATCAAGGTTTTCCATGATTCGGGTAATGGTGATAATCCAGATCAGGATCTGAAAAAAACCAATCAATGGAGCATATTTGCGATATCCTCGGGAAACCATAATTACACGTATCGTGTCAAGTGAAACATCACAGATACGCGCCATAAATATAAGTACTGGCAGTAGTATATAATCGAAAAAAATAGAGTCCATACTTTCAGATAATATTTAATGGAAAGATTATTACCTGATTGACTAAGATAGATTTGAAATGTAATTGATTTAGAAAATTTGTCATCTTAATCAAGTTGTTTTAGCAATCAAGTAAGAGCTAAAAGTACTAACTTTACTCAATAGCCAACTAAAAAATATAAAAAAATGGCATTTATCGATTATTATAAAGTTTTGAATGTTTCGAAATCTGCAAGCGAAAAGGAAATTAAGGCAGCTTATCGAAAACTTGCTAGGAAGTATCATCCTGATTTAAACCTTGATAATAAGGAAGCAGAGATGAAATTCAAAGAAATAAACGAAGCAAACGAAGTGCTTAGCAACCCCGAAAATCGTAAGAAATACGATAAGTATGGTAAGGATTGGAAGCACGGAGAAGAGTATGAAAAAGCCCAAAGACAAAGACAAGAATATACTCAGCATCAGTCGAGTCAACATGGGTTTTCGGAGCAGGAGTATTCCGATTTCTTCGAATCTATGTTTGGAGGAAGAAGAACATCTTCCAGGCAAGCTCATTCTACAATATTTAAAGGTCAGGATTTTCATGCCGAGTTACACTTGGATTTAAAAGATGTTTACACAAAACACAAACGCGTGTTGACTGTGAATAATAACAACATACGACTCACCATACCTGCAGGAGTAGAGAATGAACAGGTGATTAAAATTAGGGGAAAAGGGGGAGAAGGATTGAATGGAGGTCCCAATGGAGACCTTTACATTAAGTTCATTATCAATAATAGAACACAGTTCAAAAGAGCTGGCAATAATTTGTATAAAAACGTTGATTTAGATCTTTACACTTCACTTTTAGGTGGCGAAATTATGGTAGAGACCTTTAATGGCAATGTGAAACTGAAAATAGCCCCCGAAACACAAAACGAAACGAAAGTAAAATTGAAAGGGAAGGGCTTTCCTGTTTATAAAAAGGAAGGAGAATTTGGCGATTTGATAATTACCTACCGCATTAAGATTCCTTCAAAGCTTAGTAAACGAGAAAAGGAATTATTCAAAGAATTACAAAAAATGAGATAGCATGGAAAAGAATTTAATAGCAATAACAACCCTTTGTTCTCAGTATGAAATTGAATTTTCTTTTATCGATGCTTTGAACAAAACAGGTCTTATTCAAATTGTAATTATTGAACACGATCAATTCATTTACCAAGATCAAATAGGTGATCTTGAAAAAATGATTAGACTTCATAACGAGTTGAATGTTAACTTGGAAGGTATTGATGTGGTTTTTAATCTTCTAGAGAAAGAAAGAGCCTTGAGAAATGAATTAAATGCCCTAAAAAACAGATTAAGGCTTTATGAAAATGACTAAATCTGATTTTTTTAAAGTTCCTCCTGTATTGTATAAGTATGCAGTAGTAATCTAGCTTTTGATTCTAACCGTTTCTCTGATTTCAGAAGGATTTTGCCCAACCTTTTTCTTGAATAGGCGGCTAAAATAATGGATAGACTGGAAGCCGAGTTCGAAACTAATTTCTTTCATCGATTTATTTGTTGTGAGAATCAGCTCCTTCGATCTCATAATTTTTAAATCTAAATGATACTGATGAGGAGAGATTCCCGTGTATTTCTTAAACATCTTACGAAAATAGGAGTAGGCAATGCAATTATCTTCAGCTAGTTTTTGGAGATCTACTTCTTGATCAACATTTTCCTTCATAAAAAATCGTGCCTTTTGAATGAGCTTTTCAATTGGCTTTCCTGAAAAATTGCGCTGTTTTTGCCAGGCAACAATATAGCCAAATAATTTAATTATCAATCCAGCTGCAATGTGTTGATTTCCGGGATCTTCGTTAATTACTAGCTCAAATATTTTATAGTAAGTATCTATAAAATCTTCCCTCACGCCGCAATGAATAACCGACTGTCCTTCCAGAATTTGATTTTCTCGTAAAAAATGTTCGGCGAATTTCCCATTAAAACCAATGTAATGTTCGACCCATCCCTGGCTTTTTGTCGGACGATAACGATGCCATTCATTTTTTCGGATAATGAGTAACGAACCAGGTTTAACGGTAAATTTTCCACGTTCGTTTTCAAGTACTCCTGTTCCCTTTGTAATGTAGTTAATCTGATATTCGTTTAGCTTGCGTCCCTTATCCCACGAAAAGTAGTATCCACTAGGATGTTCTGCCGAGGGATAAGTGATTCCGACAGGAACTTTCGATTTTCCGGCTACATTTAAGTAGAGTCCCCAATCCTTATCTTCATCACTTGCCGAAATGTATTTAAAAAAATCTTTCATGAATGGTCCATAAAGTGCAAACGAAACGCCAATTTGTGTATTGACATCATAGTGTTGTGACGCTATATTTGAGCTTTCATAAGAACTACAATAGCAGAAACAAAAATACCAATTAAATCATACTAAATAGGGAAATATGCAAACGTTATTAGGAATTATTTATCATTCATTAGGTGGAGTTGCATCGGGTAGTTTTTACATGCCTTTTAATAAGGTAAAAGGTTGGGCATGGGAAAGTTTTTGGATTGTTGGTGGTTTGTTTTCATGGTTGATTGTACCACCTATAGCTGCATATTTAACCATTCCAGGCTTTTTTGATATTATCTTAGCGAGTTCTTCCGATATTTTTGTTCTTACATTTACTTTGGGGCTTTGCTGGGGAATTGGCGGCTTAACCTATGGTTTGGGTGTTCGTTATTTGGGCATGTCCTTGGGGAATTCGGTGGTTTTAGGTTTTTGTTCTGCTTTTGGTGCTATTGTACCTTCTATTTACTACAGTATTCATCCTGTATCGGGAAAAATTTCCTTTACTGATATGATGGCTTCTTCGGGGGGCCAAATGGTGCTAATTGGCGTGTTGGTTTGTTTGATTGGAATTGCCTTATGTGGTTATGCTGGCATGTTGAAAGAAGGAGAATTAAGTGAAGAGGAACAGAAGAAAAGTGTTTCAGAATTTAATTTGGTAAAAGGTTTAACCATCGCCATCCTTTCAGGAATTCTAAGTTCATTCTTCAATTTTGGAATTGAGGCAGGTAAAAGTATGGCAGAAGCTGCAGCAGTATTGCCCGATTTTCTGTTCGAAGGTTCTAGTCACCTGTTCCAAAACAATGTAAGTTTTGTAGTCATTCTTTGGGGTGGCTTAACAACGAATTTTATTTGGACTACTATTTTAAGCTTAAAAAATAAGTCCTATAAAGATTTTAGTAATAAATCGACACCGATCCGAAATAATATTTTGTTTTCAGCATTGGCAGGAACCATGTGGTTTCTACAGTTCTTCTTTTACGGAATGGGTGAGAGCAAACTTGGAAATGGTGCTAGTTCTTGGATCCTACACATGTCAACGATCATACTTACTGCAAATTTGTGGGGAATCTACCGAAACGAATGGAAAGGCGTAGCGACTAAAACCAAATGGATGATTAGCATTGGAATAGCCGTTATTCTTGCTTCGGTGGTGATTGTTGGACTTGGAAATGCAATGTAAGCAACACTTTTTGAAATTTTTTTCCTGAAAATAGAGTTGATACGCTTTGTCCGATATTATTAGGAAAAGGAATGAGGAGGAGTAGTTGGTTTTAAAGAGTAAGCTAGAGAATATTTATATTTAAAATAGATAATTTATTTGTTATGGCAAGTGAAGAAATGATAAAGAAAGCCTACGAATTGGCAAAAGAACAATACGCAGCTTTAGGTGTTGATACAGAGGCGGTATTGAATAAAATCAATGAAATTAAAATCAGTCTTCACTGTTGGCAAACTGATGATGTGTCGGGAACTGAGAATCCCGACGGTCAACTTTCTGGAGGCATTCAGGCTACGGGTAATTATCCTGGAAAAGCACGTAATATAGCTGAAATTATGGCTGATCTGGAAAAGGTTATGTCATTATTACCAGGGGAGCAACGCGTAAATGTTCATGCTTTATATGGCGATTTCTCTGAGGGAGCGATTGATCGTGATGCGATTGAAGTAAAGCATTTTCAGGGATGGATAGATTGGTGTAAAAAGCAAGGTATTGGTATGGATTTTAACGGTTCATTCTTTTCTCATGCTAAAGCTGATAGTGGATTTACCTTATCATCGAAAGATGAAAAAATACGTAAGTTTTGGGTAGAACATCTTAAGCGAACACGTGAAATTGCTGCCGAAATTGGGAAGCAATTGGGAAGTCCTTGCGTTTTGAATACCTGGATTCCTGATGGTTCTAAAGATGCGCCCATCGATCGTAACGGAATGCGTTCTCAGTTGACCAAATCATTGGATGAAGGTTTCGCAGCAGATTTTCCAAAAGAACACATGAAGGACGCTGTGGAGAGCAAGGTATTCGGTATCGGCGCTGAGTCGATGACGGTAGGTTCTCACGATTATTACCTGGGTTATGCCATTAAGAATAACAAAATGATTTGTTTGGATAATGGTCACTTTCATCCAACCGAAGTGGTGGGTGATAAAATTTCCTCCTGTCTACAGTTTGTTGATGAAGTGCTGCTTCACGTAACGCGCCCTGTTCGTTGGGATTCCGATCATGTTGTAACTCTTAACGAAGAAGTACAGCTGATTGCTTCGGAAATTGTGCGCAACGATTTTATAGGTCGTGTAAATGTTGGTCTTGACTTTTTTGATGCTTCTATCAACCGGATTGGTGCTTATGTAGTAGGTACACGTGCTGCACAAAAAGCATTTATGATTGCGATGTTGGAGCCAACTTCTACCTTAGTGAAATATGAGGAAAACGGACAGAATTTCGAACGTTTGGCACTTCTTGAGGAGTTAAAAACAAAACCTTTTGGTGCTGTTTGGGATTATTACTGCTTGCAAAATAATGTGCCAGTTGGCGAAGATTATATAGCGAATATACAGGCTTATGAAAAAGAAGTTCTGTCGAAACGATAGGAGAAGAAGTTAAGTGATGAGTGGCAATGCTTTCATCACTTAACTTGTTTTTTAAAGAATGAAAATTACCATAGATGGAAACGAAAGTAATTGCAGTTTTTGATATCGGGAAGACCAATAAAAAGATTCTTCTATTCGATCAGGAATTCAATTTGGTTTATCAATACGAAGAGAAATTTTCTACAACTCGTGATGAGGATGGGTTTGAGTGTGACGATATCCAGTTGATTGAGAATTGGATGGTGAATACTTTAAGTGCTCTTGTAAAGGAAGGAAAGTTCGATATTCAGGCAATTAATTTCTCAACCTATGGTGCTTCTCTTGCTTTTTTAGATAAGGAAGGTAAGTTGTTGACTCCGATTTATAACTATTTAAAAGAGGTAAAACCTGAAATTCAGGAAGCTTTGTTTCAGGAATATGGTGGTGTTGATGAGTTTTGTCGACAAACGGCTAGTCCTGCTTTGGGTATGCTTTTAAATTCGGGAATTCAGGCGCTTTGGCTAAAGCAAGAAAAGAAGGAAATATGGGAGAAAGTAGCTCATACGCTTCATTTTCCGCAGTACCTTTCCTCTATTTTCACTCATCGCTTTATTTCAGAACCTACTTCTATTGGTTGTCATACTTTTATGTGGAATTTCGATCAGATGCAATATCATGCTTACCTAAAAAAGGAAGATGTGAAATTGCCTGAGCCAGTTCGTAACGATGAGCTTTATTCGGCTATCATTCAGGGAAAAGAAATTAAAACAGGTGTTGGAATTCACGATAGTTCGGCTTCTTTGGTTCCTTATCTTCAAAAATCGAAAGACGAATTTATTCTTCTTTCTACCGGTACTTGGTGTATTAGCATGAATCCGTTTAATAAGGAAGCTTTAACAACAAATCAGTTAAAAAACGATTGCTTGTGTTTTCTCACTCCTGAAATGCAACAAGTGAAATCATCACGACTATTCATGGGACATTTTCATGAGGAATGTGTGGTCAAGTTAAATGATTATTTCGCGGCAGATAAAAATAAATTCCGATCAATTAATTATTCTGAAGAGTTGGAGAAGTCCGTAAATCAGAAATATGGAAAAGTTTTACGATTTTTTCCATTGGGAATTGAAAAGTTCGGGGAAGGATTAAAGAAAATAGACTTATCTGTCTTCGCAGATTTTGAGGAGGCCTATACTTGCTTGGTTATGGAATTGACAGAATTGTGCATTCGCTCAATCAACTTGGTGATTCCTAAAAAGGATACAACAAAAACAATATATGTGTCGGGCGGCTTTTCACGCAATGTTATTTTTGTTAGATTGCTTAGCAAGTATTTTAACGATAAAAAAGTGTGTACTTCGGAAATTGATAATGCGAGTGCTTTAGGTGCAGCCATGGTTGTAGCTAAGAATTTAGAAGATTTCACGAGAGATAAAATTAAATTGGAATCGAATAAAAAGACGCTAAGTTAGAGGCAAACAAAAAAGAATATTTGCATGCAAATGTAGGCTGCAAGTTGATAGGAAGAGAAAGAGTAGTTTGTAGTATTAGGCTTTACAGTAGTTATATTTGTTGACTTTAAATGTTCTTGAAAATCAGTAAAACAAACGAATAAAAAATATTTAAATCATGTGTCTCGATATTTGTGTCGGGATACTAACTATAAAGAAAAATGAAAAATTTTAATCCAAATTTATTACATCCCAAAACTCAGTTAACAAAAGTGATAGGGAAAATATACAGAGATGGAATGACCACCACATCGGGAGGAAATATTTCTATTATGGATGAAAATGGCGATATGTGGGTAACTCCATCGGCTATTGATAAAGGAAAATTGACTGAAGACGACATTATTTGTGTGAAAAAAGATGGAACCATCATCGGGAAGCACAAGCCTTCGTCGGAATATCCGTTTCACAAGGCGATTTACGATGCTCGTCCTGAAATTAAAGCCGTAATTCATGCGCATCCACCAGCCTTGGTTTCTTTTAGTATTGTTCGCGAAATACCTAATACCAACATTATTCCTCAGGCCAAAAAGGTATGTGGAAAAATTGGTTATGCCGAATATGAATTGCCAGGTAGTGAGGCTTTGGGAGCAGTAATTGCAAAACAATTTATTGGCACCGATTATATGGCGGTTATCATGGAAAACCATGGAACTGTTTTGGGTGGAACCGATATGTTAGATGCATATACTCGTTTTGAAACCTTAGAATTTTGTTGTCAAACCATTATTAATGCAAAAGGGATTGGCCAGCCAAGCTACTTAACTGACGAGCAAATTGATGCCTATGAAGCTCAAATGCCAGAAGTGCAAAAGAGTAATAGCAAGGTGCCAAATACTTGTATTGAAAAAAGTTTGCGATTGGAAATTGTTGAGTTTGTTCATCGTGCTTGTCGTCAGAAGTTAATGATTAGTTCTTTTGGAACCATTTCGATGCGAACCGAAGGAAACGACTTTTTAATTACGCCAACAGGCATTGCTCGTTGGGATATGAAAACAGAAGATATTGTTCAGATTAAAAATGGCAAACCCGAGGAAGGCAAAACACCTAGCCGTTCCACAAAATTGCATCAGATGATTTATGAGCAAAATCCGAATGTGAATACCATAATTATTACACAATCACCATATTTGATGGCCTACGGAACTACAGGAGTGAAGTTTGATGTGAGAACAATTCCTGAAAGCTGGATCTTTTTGCAAGATGTTCCTTGTTTGCCAATTGAAACACAATTTCAAGGGAATACAACAATTCCTGATATGATTAGCGATACAGTTCCGGCTGTTTTGGTTGCTAACAATTCCTTTTTGGTAACTGGTGGTTCTATGATGCAGGCTTTTGACCGGTTGGAAGTAGCTGAGTTTAGTGCCAAATCTCTAGTGATTGGTGCACCACTAGGTAAAATGGTTCCCATTAACGATGCGCAGGTAGAAGATTTGAGAAAGAAATTTTTAGGCTAAACAGTCCTAAAATACTAAGAGAAAAAAGGTGAGCTGTAAGGTTCACCTTTCTTTATTTTGTTGATTCAAGAGGAAGAGAGAAACAAAACTCGGAGCCTATGCCAACTTCACTTTTTACCCAAATTTTGCCTTTATGTAAATGGATGAAATCCTGACAAATAAGTAAGCCAAGCCCAGTTCCTTTTTCTTTATTGGTTCCTTGACTAATGTATTCGGTATTGTCGTGAAATATGTTTGCTTGCGCTTCACTGCTTATTCCTACGCCATTATCTTTAACGCGAACAATAATCATATTTTCCTTTTTATGGCAAAATAGAGCAATCTCTCCATTCTTGTGCGTGAATTTTATGGCATTAGAAAGTAGATTGCGAATAAGCGTATTTATTAAATCGGTATCTAAGGTCACTAGGAATTCCTCAGATTCAAAGCTCTTTTTAATTTGGATGTTTTTATTTTTGGCCTGAAATTCAGCTATTTTAATGTTATTTTTGAGTAGTTTAATAATATTCTGTGATTTATAGTGAGGCTTAATAGTTCCCCTCTGAGATCTCGACCAAAGTAGTAAACTATCTAAAAGGTCGAATAAAATTGTAGATGAAGAATGGATACTTTTAGCAAATAAGATTTTATCGTCGTCCTCAATATCGTGAAATTCATTGGCAAGCAGATCTGAAAATCCCATAATTGAATTAAAAGGATTTCTAAGATCGTGAGCAATCACAGAAAATAATTTATCTTTTACGAGATTTGCTTCCACGAGCTTATCATGTTGTACTTTAATTTCTTCTGATTGCTGCGAAAGCAATTTATTATTTTCTCTTAACTCAGAAGTTCTTTCTGAAACTTTTGCTTCTAGCAAGTGATTCAATTTTTTTTCATTTTTTATTCGTTTGGAAAAGTAGAAGGCTATGAAGGCAAAAACTATTCCTAGAAACATAATTCTAAACCACCATCGTTCCCAGAATGGGGGAGTAATTTTAATTTTTAAAGAGGTTCCTACGGTGTTCCATAAGCCATCGTTATTCGATGCTTTTACTCTAAAAACATAATTGCCAGCAGGCAAACTTGTATAGGTTGCTTCGTGTTTGTTGCCAATTTCGTTCCATTTCTTATCGTAACCTTCCAAAATATATGCATACTGATTTTTTGATGGAGAAGTATAGTTGAAGGCTGCAAACTCAAAGCTAATAACCGATTGTTTGTAGTTTAGTGTTATGCTTTTGGTTAACCAAATTGGTTTTGATAGGAGTGCATCTTCTGAATCTGGTAAAATTTCTTTGTTAAATAACTTAAAGCCTGTAAGTGCTACTTTGGGTAAATGAGGATTATATTTTACACTATCGGGATGAAAAAAATTATATCCACCTGTGCCACCAAAGAACAATACTCCTTTCTCATTTTTAAAAGATGAATTTTGTCTAAATTCCGTATTTACTAATCCATCTTCAATGTCATAATTCCGTATTTTTTTAGAATTGCCTAGCTTCTTAAATTCTTTATTAAAAAAAACATTTTTTTCAATTTTAGAAAGGCCTTTATTGGTGCTAATCCACAAATTTTCAGTATCATCAAACAAAATGTTGACAATCACATTATCGGGTAATCCTTCATCTTCGCCAAAATGCTCGAATTGCATCGTTTTTTCATTGAGGCGGTTGAGTCCATCAAACGTTCCAATCCAAATATTTCCTTCAGTATCTTCATTAATACTTGTACAATACGAATTACTTAAGCTGTGCTTATCCATATCGTCGTGTGACCAACTGTCATAAGTGTCGTCTTCTCTGTTGTATTTGTAAAGCCCAAATCTTGATGCAATCCAAATACGTCCTTTACTATCTTTATAAACTTTTTGAATGTTTTCAGCTTTAATGCCTTTTTTATTTTTCTCACTAAGCCTACAATCAGTCAGCTTAAAGTCTGATTTGTTAATTGTGAACAATCCCATAACTGTTCCGATCCACATTTCACCTGGTAAACCTTCAGTAATAGAGAAAACATAAGTTTCTTTTGAGTAAACTTTAAATTTGCCTTGTTTTCTATCGTAGAGATATAAACCTTTACCCGTACCTACCCACAAATCACCAGAATGATCAACAAATAGGGCTTTAATATGATTGCTTCCAAAAACATAAGATTCGTTGGTATACATGGAAAACACCTTATGATCTCCTGTTTTTGAATTAAAAAGGTGTAATCCTCCTCCTTCGGTTCCAATCCATGTTCCTTCTTTGCTTTCTGCAAATGAGCTAATTGCATCGTTCCCTATTCTGTTTGAACCCATTGTATAAGGAGTGACTTCATGGAATTTCTTTTGACCATTATAGCACTGATTTACACCTCCTAAATAACTACCAAACCATATATTTCCATCCTTGGCTTCATAGAATGAGAATATGGAGTTCTGGTTGATACTATAGGGATTGTTCTCTTCTTTTTGGTAATGAATAAAGTCAGGTTTCTCTGAAATTTGCTGATTTGGTGATAATTTATCAAGAGCTGTTCTTGTTCCAATCCACAATGCATTATTTCTATCGAAATGCAGTGTTCTAATTATATCATTACTAAGACTATTCTTGTTTTCAGGATCATTTACAAAATGCGTAAAAATTCCCTTTTCTGCATCGTCCAAACGGTCAAGCCCGCTTTTGTATGTGCCGACCCATAATTTTTCTTGCGCATCCATAGCTAAGGCCATAACACGCGATTCAATTAGGCTTGTTGGATTTTCTTTTTCATGAGAGTAATGTTTACGTATTTCTTTGCTTTGCGTATTGTATAGATAGATTCCATTTTTAGCTCCAATCCAAAGTGAATTTTCTCCAGCTTGAACAATTGCTCTTATATTTATATCCTTAAAGTTTTCTTGACTTGTGTGTCGAATAAAATTATCTTTTTCTCGATTATATTCGCACAAGCCATAGTTTGTCCCAAACCATAAGGTTCCTTTTGCATCTTCAAGGATACAGTTTACTGTTTTACTCGAAATTGAGTTGTGATCATTGCTGTTTTCATGATAATTAAAAAAATGATTGGAGTTTTCGTCGTATCTGCTTAAGCTACCGTTTCGGGTGCCAATCCAAATCATTCCATATTGATCTTCGTGTAAAGCCAATATTTCATTACTGCCAATACTAAGAGAATCGTTCGTGTGTTTTTTGTAGTTTGTAAAAGAATAGCCATTAAATCGATTTAGTCCACCTGTTCGTGTCCCAAACCACATAAATCCGTGATGATCCTGAAGAATTGCAAATACAGAGTTTTGAGAGAGTCCATCTTCAACGGTATAATGATTAAATCGAATATCATTATTTTGGGCAAATAAACCCCCAATGGAACCTATAAAAAATATGAAAATTGAGGATAGTGTTCTAAATGAAATCTGTGTTAATTTTACCTTCATACTCAGAGAAAACAGTTTAATTGGCCGCCAAAGGTATGTATTTTTATGCAATCGATCGAGTTTAGTATTTGTATGAAACGACTAAAGTTTAATAAACATACAGCCAATACTTTATCTAATTAATCATGCTATCTTACTTTGCTTGCACTAAAAATAAGATACTCAGTAATTTACTGATGGAATGGCAGACTTTATTGATTAAATTACACTTCTTTCCTTTTTGTGTTGCTTTGAAATATCCTTACGCGAAAAGAAGTGTTGCGTTACATGGTTTTGTAGATTCATTGGTTAAGTATGGACAGAGAAGGATTCAGATTGTCTTTTTCTAATTAATCGTAGTGCTATTTTGGGCACTTTGTATTCCATAAAAAAAGCACCAAGTTTTTCAACTTTAGTGCTTGATTATATGATTATAACTCTTTGTGAATTCAATTTGCAGAATTCTTGCAAGTGTAATCCATTGGGTGATTTCTCAAAATATCATTTACTTTTCTGTATCAACAGTTATAATATTGAAAGCAGAAACGTAAAAATCTTTATCGATTTCCATTTTCTTTATGAGCTTTTCATAGTCCAGGTTTTGCCAATCTGTACTTGGTTTTAACCAGTACAATTCTTCATTTAAGTAAACTTTAACTTTCATATTAAAAGCGTTTATGCAGTTTCCCCAGCGGTAGCGCATTTTTCCATCTACTAAGGCATATTCAAGAGTAGGAATTCGGGTGTCTTTTAAATATTGATTAAATACAGGGATCAAATCTAGTTCGCTTTCTTGGCAGATGTAATTCTCAATTTGTTCTGATTTTACGGTTTGGTGATAAAATTCCTGGTTTAAACCACGAAGAATCTGATTCCATTTTTCATCATCGTTAATAATCTGGCGAATTGTGTGCAGCATGTTAGCCCCTTTTGAATACATGTCGCCCGATCCGGCACTGTTTACATCGTAATTGCCTAGAATTGGTCTGTCGTTTAAAATATTTAAACGTGTACCTCGGCAATAGGCAGCGCCAGCTTCTTTTCCCCAATAGTAGTCTACAAATAAACTTTCAGAATAAGCTATAAAACTTTCGTGTATCCACATGTCGGCCATATCCCAATTGGTAATGTTGTTGGCAAACCATTCATGTCCCGATTCATGTACCAGAATAAAATCAAATTTATCTCCCCATCCGGTTTTACTTTCATCCCGACCTTGGTAGCCATTTTTAAATCCGTTTCCATAGGTTACCGAACTCTGATGCTCCATGCCTGGATAAGGAACTTCTACCAGCTTGTAACTATCTTCATAAAATGGGTAAGGGCCAAACCAATGTTCGAAAGCCTCCAGCATTAAATGTGCCTGTTTAAATTGCTCTTTTGCTTTTTCCAAATTATAGGGGAGAACCCAGTAATTGCAATCTAAATTACCTCTTTCACCTTTATATACATTGCTAAAATTAACATAGTCGCCTACGTTGATATTCACCCCGTAATTGTTTATGGGATTAGATACAAACCAATGCGAAGTATTGGTTCCATTGTTATTGTGCTCTAGTTTACGAAGTCTTCCATTTGAGACATTCATTAAGGGTTCGGGGACTGTAATACTCATCAACATGCTGTCGGGCTCATCGTAAGGATGATCCTTGCAAGGCCACCACAAACTCGCACCAATTCCTTGGTTAGCTGTTACAATCCATGGGTTTCCATTATTATCTTTGCCCCAGCTAACTCCACCTTCCCATGGTGGTCGGATGCTTACGTGTGGTTTTCCGCCAAACTCTACTAGTAAACTTTTTTGTTCATCAACTTTTTGTTTGTTTTTTAAGTTTACAAACCATGCATTTCCATCTTTTCTGAAAGTAAGATCCTTTCCATCCTGCGAAATACTTGTAATTTGCATAGGTGGCTGAAGATCAATTTGCATTACGTTGTTGGGTTTGAGTACGCGATATTCAATTTTATTGCTTCCAAAAAAACTGCTGTCGGCAGGATTTACCTTTACACTTAAGTGGTAGTAAGTCAAATCCCACCAGGCACGCTCCGGGGTGATGCTTCCCCTTAAAGTATCTTGTCGTGTGAAAATTTTATCCTGTGCATATGCTGCTGTTGACAGCAATAGTATGCTTATGATAAAAGTTGAAAATTTCTTAAACATGAATAAATAATTTAGGGTTTTTAGTATGCTTTTGTTCGAATGGCTTCTACCTCTTCAATTGATTTTGGTTTTGCTTTTCCCAATAATTTGGCGCCATTTGGAGTCATAACAAAATCCTCTTCGTTTCTTATCCCTCCAAAGTTGCGGTATGAATCTACTTTTTCCCAATTAATAAAGTCGTTGAACTTGTTTTGACTTCTCCACAGGTCTATTAATTCTGGAATGAAATAAATGCCCGGTTCAATGGTAAATACATGTCCGGCTTGCAATGGCTTGGCAAAGCGCAAGGATTTCAGACCAAACTGAGTACTTTTAGGTTTTCCATCGTATCCCACCCAAACTTCGCCAAGGTCTTCCATATCGTGCACATCCAGCCCCATCATGTGTCCTGTTCCGCAAGGGAAAAATAGTGCGTGTGCGCCAGCTTCAAAAGCATCGTTGGAATCGCCTTTTGTAAATCCCATTGCCTTTAAACCATCGAAGATAGTTGTACAGGCCGCTTTGTGTGCGTTAAAAAACGGAGTGCCTAAACCCAGTGCATCAATGGCCGCTTGGTGAGCATCGAGGGTAAGCTGATAAATTTCTTTTTGAAGTGTAGTGAAGGTTTTACTCACTGGAATGGTGCTCGATAAGTCACCCGCATAACACATTTCGTTTTCGTAACCGGCATCAATCAGGAATAAATCACCTTCGTTAATGATATTTCCGTGAAAGTGATTGTGTAAATTTTGACCATTTTTAGTCGCAATGATCGGGAAGGAAAGGTTCCCTCCGGCGGCTAAAGCAACTTTATGTATTTCGGCGGTAACTTGTGCTTCGGTCATTCCTGGTTTTGCATATTTCATAGCTGCAACATGCATATCAACAGAAACATTAACAGCTTGTTCTATATTAAGAATTTCTTCCGATGATTTAATTTCACGTTGACTCACTACAGCTTTCACCAAATCAACAGAAAATTTTATAGCAATTTCATCGGGAGTAATGCCAATTAAATTTTGCAGCTTTTGTTTGTTTTCGGGTCGGTACAATGGCAAAAAGTGGATGGTTTGCTTTGCGTTTTTTGCATTGGATAATATCGTTGATAAATTTTTAGCAGGTTGAACTTTACTTACACCACATTGTTCTGCTTTCGATGCAATTGTAGGTTGAGTTCCTCGCCAAACAAAATCTTCAACGGTATATTCGTCACCAAATATAATTTCAGCATCATTGTCGATATCAATAACTGCTGCTAACTCTGGGCGGTTTAGTCCAAAATAGTACAGAAAAGTACTGTTCTGCCTAAAATGAAAGGTATTATCGGCGTAATTCATTGGTGATTCATCGTTACCGAAAAACAAAATCAATCCATTTCCAACTTTTTGTTTTAGTTTTTTTCTTCTTTCCAGGTAGGTTGTTTTTTGAAACATATGTTATGATATTTTATAGTTCTTGTTTAAAGATAGGAGAGTTTTATTTTGATGTGATGTTTTTATAATAGTTGATCTGGGGGTAGAAAATCACTATTGAATTTGTTCTGAATGAATTGTTATAGGTTGAAAAAGACAATCAATTTACTTCTATTGAGAGCAAATTGATTGTCAATACTAAAAATGTTATTGTGATTTATTTACCACCTGCAGCTAAATTCTTTTTCCAATAGTTGAGCATGCTCATTCGCAGGTGCATTGTTGTATTTTCTCTTTCGTTAATGCTATGCGAGCGCATTGGGTAATCTATCATTGTAAAATATTTGTTCTGCTTAATTAGTTCATTGGCCAACATTTCACAACTTTGGTAGTGGCAGTTGTCATCACCCGAACCATGAATCAGTAATAAGTTTCCTTCTAGGTTTTTAGCATGTGTAATCGGACTTCCGTCGCGGTAACCTTTTTCGTTGTTTTTGGGTAGATTCATATAGCGTTCCTGATAAATGTTATCGTACAATAGTTGATTGCTGATAAAGGCAATGGCAATACCGGTTTTGTAGATTTCGGGATAGCGGAAGATGCAGTTTAAGGTGTTGGAACCTCCGCCACTCCATCCCCAGATGCCAATGCGATCAGGGTCAACAAAATCCCATTCCATCACTTTTCGAGCACATGCTGCTTGATCGATGGGGGCCAGAATTCCAATTTTTTTGTACACGCTTTTTCGAAATTCTCGACCTCGTGGTGTATCTGTTCCTCTGTTGTCAACGCTCATAACAATATAGCCTTCCTGAGCCAATAACTGATCCCATAAATTTTCAGTCCATTTATCCTGAACTGTTGCCGAGGCAGGTTCGCCATAGACGTAAAAAATCACAGGATATTTTTTCTCAGGATTAAAGTTAGTTGGTTTAATCATCCAGGCATCAAATTCCATCCCCTCATCGGTTTTTATTTTTAAGAATTCTTTTTTAGGGATATTGTATTTTGCTATCGTATTTTTTAGTTCACC
>NZ_JBFHJW010000035.1:0-43624 GCF_041595635.1 Labilibaculum sp. | reverse complement strand
TGTCGTGTCCGAATTTAAAAAGGGCGTGTCCCTACGGGATTTCGTTTTTTGAATTGAAATTGTTCCAATATTATTTTTGATTTCATTTTTTAGGACATGCTACGGTGTGTCTGTAAGGTTCATTAATTACAATTGCATGATCAAACAGGTTTTTCCTTGCAATTTTTTTGCGTAATTTTTCGCCGAATTTAATCCCCAGCATCAATGAAGTTAGTTTCCTCTGTTTGTCCACGAAATTGTTACAGCACCTGCAGCCTAAAAGTGCGGGTCGAAAACAATCGGGTAACGGGTATTGAAGCGCACGGCGAAAATCGGGCCACACCCGAAGGACCTTGCATAAAAGGCTTGGCTTATGTAGAGCGAGCCAATTCGAAAAGCAGAATACTATATCCGCAAAAGCGAGTAGCCGAAGGAAAATACCAGCGCATTTCCTGGGAGGAAGCATTGGATACCATCGTCGCAAAACTAACTGCTTGTAAAGAAAAATTCGGCCCACATTCTGTCTTGTATTTTGCATCGAGTGGAATGTCGGGCTTGCTGAACGGGGTGAGCACGAATTTCTGGAAGCTCTTTGGAGGAGCTACTACCACCTATGGGAATTTGTGTTGGCCTGCAGGCTTGGAGGCTACTCGACTAACCTTGGGAGCCAACAAGCACAATGCTCCTTGGGATGTAGAGCATGCAAAATTGATTGTTTTGTGGGGGAAAAATCCAGTGGAAACCAACATTCAGGAAATGATGCCTATTGAGAAAGCCCAGCAAAAAGGCGCACACTTGGTGGTTATCGATCCCAGAAGAACGCCATCTGCCGAACGTGCCAACAGCTTGTTTCAGATCAAGTCGGGAACCGATGCAGCTTTGGCCTTGGGTTTGGCACGAGAAATTATAGCTAATGATTCGATAGATGAGGAATTCATCGAAAAATATGTGTTGGGATTTGAGCAGTTTAAAGCTCGGGTAGAAGAATATACGCTTGAGAAAGTCTCGGAGATCTGCAGAATTTCGGGTGCAGGCATTAAAGAGCTAGCCAAAGAAATTGGAACAAGCGAAGCCATGACTCTGATTCCTGGTTATGGATTGCAACGTTACGAAAATGGCGGTCAGACTACGCGCTGTATTTTAGCACTATCGGTGATAACCGGAAACATAGGAAAAAAAGGAGCTTGCTGGCATTATGCCAATTTGCAATCTTATGTGTTTGATGATTTGAAGGAACCCGAATCCTACTTTCCAGGATGTGAGCATCCTAGTTTTCGAAGGGAAATTTCGGTTGCCAAATTGGGTGCAGATTTATTGCAGATTATAAATCCAGAAGTGAAATTTATTTGGGTAGAGAGAGGGAACCCGCTTTCTCAGAACCCAGATACCAATGCCATACGTAAGGCATTTCGGAAGGCAGACTTTCGGGTAGTGGTAGAGCAATTCATGACCGATACTGCTTACGAGGCCGATTTGATTTTGCCAGCAAAAAATATGTTTGAGCAATCGGATTTGGTGGGTTCGTATTGGAATCCGTATGTGCAGCTGAAGCAAAAAGTACTGGAACCTGCCGGAGAAGTGAAGCCTGAAAGTGAGATTTACTATTTACTGGCTCAAAAGCTTGGTTTTAGTAAGGAGGAAATTAGAAAAAATATACCAGAGCCAAACGATGAGGCTATTGAAGACTATTTGAATGGATTTCTGGATGAATTTCCGGAATTGAGTTTAGAGAAATTGAAAGAAGGTCCTCAATTGGCTGATTCTTATGAGGAGATTCCTTTTGCCGATTATCAATTCCCAACGCCATCGGGAAAAATAGAATTGTATAGCCAACAAGCCAAAGAATTATGGGGAATCGATTCTTTGCCCAATTATGTGCCATTAGCTGAGCAGAAGGATTTTCCTTTGCAATTGATATCTCCCAACTCTCGAAACCGCATTCATTCTCAGTTTGGAAATTTAGAGGTAATCAAGCAATTTGAACCCGAAGCCTGTTTGTTGGTTCATCCGCTGGATGCAGAGGGGAGAGGAATAGAGAATTTGGAACGCATAAAGCTCTTTAATCACAAAGGAAATGCAGAGGTAAAAGTGCAATTCGATTTGGGTTTGCGACGAGGAAATGTAGTGCTTACTAATGGACATTGGGCTATTAATGGTGCCGCACCCAACCTCTTTACTACCGGCAAAGAAACTGATATTGGGCATGGAACGGCTTTTCATAACACTTGGGTTGATATGAAGAAAATTAAGTAGTAGTAATTGCTAATTTTAAAGAATCGTGACTAAAAATTCATTCATATTCGATACTAATAAATGTGTGGGTTGCATGGCTTGTGTTGCTGGCTGCAGCATAGAAAATGGCACTGGCTTGCAGATGAACTGGCGAGAGGTAAACAGCCACAACAAATTAAAGCATCCCAGCTTGCCAGTTTTCCATTTTTCTTTGGCTTGCAATCATTGCGAGGATGCACCCTGCATGAAAAATTGTCCAGCTTTGGCTTACACGCGCGACGAAAAAACAGGCGCTATTATTCATCATGCCGAAGCCTGTATTGGTTGTACCTATTGTACTTGGGCTTGCCCTTACGATGCACCTAAATTTAATCCGCTTACCCAGATTGTTGAGAAATGCAATTTTTGTGTCGATAGGATTTCTGAGGACAAGCAGCCAGCATGTGTTGCGGCTTGTCCGGTGGGCGCACTGTCTTTCGGGCAGGAAGAAGTTATCGAAGAAAATCATCTGATGCCAGGTTTTGTGAATGTTGGCATTAAACCATCCATACAGCTTATTCCCTTGCGGGATGAGCACACTAGTCCTGCCATTGAAAATTTGGATGCGGAGGCAATCAGCCTTGAAAAACTAGAAACTTATCTGCCCAAGGAAAAATCGAAAGTGAATTTGGATAAGGAATGGACACTAGTGCTTTTCACCTTGGTGGTTGCTGCATTGGTGAGTTGGCAGACATCGCATTTGTTGGCAGGTATGAAAATGTCTTTGCTTCCTTTTGTCGCGATTTCTCTTGTTGCCATTGGCTTAACATCTTTTCATATAGGTAAGAAATTGCGCATGTGGCGATTTATTCTCAATCTAAAAGGCTCCTGGCTGAGTCGTGAAATTTTCTCTTTTTCTGCTTTCCTCGGATTTACGAGTCTGCATATTGTTACCGAAAACCAAATGATTGGCTACTTCTCGTTGGCTTTTGGGATTTTCAGCTTGATTGCTGTAGATAAAGTCTATCAGTTTTTGAAAAGAAAGGACGAATTGCCTTTTCATTCGTCCATGGTGAGCGCAACAGCATTTCTTTTCTTTGCTTTTCTTTCTGATGTTCACATTCTCTTGGAATTGATGATTTTGGCTAAAGGAAGTTTGTACATCTGGCGAAAGCTGGTTCTACAGAAAAAAGAAATTACCTATTTCCCGGTGCTTTCTCTGCTGAGGATTCTCTGTCTATTTGTTGCTTACTTTTTTTACAATTTATCGTGGGAATTTGCCGTCACAATTTCATTCCTGATTATCTTTACAGGAGAAATTATCGATAGAGCTGAATTTTATTACGAATCGGATGTGATAACGCCAGCAAAAGAATTGCAAAATACAAATTATAAGGCGTAATATATTACCACATAAAGAGAGACGCAATGCACTGCGTCTTATTTGTTATGAATGTGGTAAAATATTCGATTTTCAAACTCCTAACTTTCGGGATAAAGGAGAAAAAAAATCTCTATTGAAAGAAAATTAGAATAGATCAAAATGAAAAAAATCAACGCATCGCACACGCCGCTTTATCGCGAAGCTGGCTTTAATCTACAAAATTCAGAACGAGCAAAGGCCGCCTTTGCAGCAGAAGCGGAAAATAATCATGAACCTGAGGATTACATCTATTCCAGATATCGCAACCCGACCGTTGTGGCTACAGAGAAACAAATTATGGAGTTGGAAGGATGCAAATGGGCTATGTTGATGGAAACAGGAATGGCCGCTATTGATGTGGCGGTATCTATTTTTCAAAAAGGAGCCAAAACTCGTCCCTGGTTGTTCTTTCATGAAATTTATGGAGGAACGAATTCTTTTATCGATACAGTACTTATTAAAAGAAGAAATTTAGATGTGCATCGTTTTTATGCCAAGGAAGGTTTGTATGATTTTGAGGAATTGGAGCGAATGTTGAAGGAGATTCAACCCGAATTTCTGTATTTCGAAGCGGTTTCGAATCCTATGTTGATTGTTGCCGATGTAAAACGCATTATGGCTTTGGCTAAACAGTACAAGGCAAAAATTATTGTGGACAACACTTTTGGAACACCTTACCTTTGGAAACCATTGATGGATGGTGCCGATTTGGTGATTCATTCGGTAACTAAATATTTAAGCGGACATGGAAACATTAGCGCTGGTGTTGTTTGTGGTAACGATGAGGAGCTATTGAAAGAAGCTCTGGAATACCGAAAATGGGCCGGTCATTTCTTAAGTCCTGATGACGCCTACCGATTGGGAACACAACTTAAAACTTTCGAATTGCGTTTCGACCAACATTGTAAGAATGCCTTGGAATTGGCTCAATTCATGGAGAAACATCCGAAGATTGAAAGGGTATTGTATCCGGGATTAGAATCGCATCCCACCCGAAAAGAGGCTGTGGCTTTGTTTGGCGATAAAGGCTTTGGTGGCATGATCACCTTCGATATTAAAGGCGATTCCGATGAGGACAAGCGAGAAAAATGCAAGCGTTTTGTGGCGGCTTTGGAAAATCACATTCCCTTGGTGCCTACCTTGGGCGAAGTAGATTCTATTCTTCTACCTGTTGAACCAGTTTGGGGTGCAAAATATCCTTTGCCAGGTGTCATTCGTTTATCTGTAGGAATTGAGAATATCGAGAAATTAAAAGGCTGCATTGGTGATGCTTTGGAAAATATTTAATATACAATGCATAATTTATAGGGTCACCACATGTGGTGACCCTATAAATTATACATTTGCCGTTTATTGAATGGCATCTCTTTCGTTAATTTGGTCGATTAAAGACTGCGGTAATTTCTTTTTTACTTTGGCACCTAATTCTCGTATTTTTTCAGCTCGACCAACTAGGTTACCACTACCATCGTATAGTTTTTTCATGGCATCCTGATAGCTGTTTTTCGAGGTGTCCATTTGTTTGCCAAGTTTTACCATATCATCTACAAAACCAACAAATTTGTCGTAAAGCAAACCACCTTGTTTGGCTATTTCCAGCACATTTCGGTTTTGCAGTTCTTGTTTCCAGATAGAGGCAATGGTGCGCAATGTTGCCAGCAGGGTAGATGGACTTACAATCACAATTTTATTGTCCCAGGCATAATTAAATAGCTCCTGATCGTACTGAACGGCCATGGCAAAAGAGGATTCTATGGGCACAAACATCAGAACAAAGTCGGGAGAATTTAGCGAAGCAGAACTTTGGTAATGCTTATCGGCTAACTCTTTTACATGTGCTTTCATCGACAGAATATGTTCTTTCTGAAATTTTTCGGCATCTGCATCACCCATTGAATTCACATATCGCTCATAGGCAATCAAGGAAACTTTCGAATCTACAATAACATGTTTTTCATCCGGAAGATAGATGATCACATCCGGTCGAATGCTTTTACCTTCACCATTTTGCATCACCACTTCACGTTCGTATTCTTCTCCTTTGGTCAGTCCCGATCGTTCTAAAATTCGTTCCAGAACCACTTCGCCCCAGTTTCCTTGCTTTTTCACATCGCCTTTTAAGGCTTTAGTAAGGTTGTTGGCTTCATCGCTAATTTTAGAATTCAGCTCATACAATTTTTTCACTTCTTCCTTTAAACTGATTTTATCGCGCAGTTCACGATCGTAGGTTTCTTCCACTTTCTTCTCAAACAGCACCAACTTTTCCTTGATAGGCCCCATAATATCACTCATGTTTTTCTGATTCGATGAGGTGAATTCTTTGGTGTTTTCCTTGAGAATTTTGGTAGCAATATTTTCAAATTCAGTAGTGAATTTCTTTTGCAGATCTTCCAACTCTTGTTTCTGCGAAGTCAATCGTTCCTCTAAATTCTTTTGTTCGGTGGCTGATATGGAAACAGCGCGCGTTAGTTCTTCATTTTTTTGACGTTCAGCAACTAAATTTTCGTTCCAGTCCTCTTTCTCACATTGTAAGTTCAACGCACGTTCTTCGAGCATGGATTGTTTGTGCGTCAGCTCATTTTTTTCTTTGATAAAAGCATTTTCCTGTATCAACAATTCCTCGCGGTGAAGAACTGCCTGATGGGTAATCTTTTTTCTAAAAATTAACCAGCCAATGATTAATCCTTTCACAATCCCGATAGCGATGTATACGATATTCATTTTTAATTTTTTTTATCAAAAAGTGCCTTTGTATTTAACAGTAGTTGCCTATTTTATAGTAGAGGTTGGTTTTTCGAAATTTTTCAATTCCATTTTATTTCCATCAAAAACAGCATAGGTAAAGTGAGTTACCCAATCGCCGGTATTAATGTATCTACTTTTTCCATTTAAATCAATATCAGATGGCCAGTGCCTGTGTCCAAAAACGAAGTAGTCGAAATGTTCTTTTTGAAGTTCATCTTTTGCAAACAAAACCAACCATTCTTTGTCCACGCCTCTAAAAGCGGCAGCTTCTACCTGTCCATTGCTAAGTCGGCTGTGTCCCGACCATTTGTGAGCCAGCCAAATTGCAAAGTTAGGGTGAATTCGAGCAAAGGCCCATTGTAAAAAGGAGCTGGTAAAAATTTTCTTTAGAAATTTGTAGCCTTTGTCGTAAGGACCTAAGCCATCGCCGTGAGCGAGAAAAAATTTCTTGCCTTTAAGTTCTGTTTTCACGATGTCGCGATGAACAATTACACCAGTTTCACTAGATAAGTAATCGAAAACCCAAATGTCGTGATTACCCGTAAAAAAGTGAACAGGAATTCCCGAATCGGTAATTTCGGCAATTTTACCCAAAAAGCGAGTAAATCCACGAGGAACAGCTCGTTTGTATTCAAACCAGAAGTCGAATATGTCTCCCATTAAGTAGATTACTTCGGCATCCTCTTTTACCTGATCGAGCCATTTGACAAATAATTTTTCGCGTTCACGATTGTTCTGTAAAGAGGGAGCACCTAGGTGCACATCCGAGGCAAAGTATATTTTTTTATTTTTACTCATTAAAAAAACGAAATTATCAGAATGTAAATGCAGTACGAAAGTTTTAGCTTAATCTTTGGTACCTGTATTGTATATATTTAAAAAGCCTTAAGTTAGCAATAATCATCGATAACTTAAGGCAATCATATATTTTGAGAGAGTTGAAAAATTTATTTCACGTACTCAGCAACTTTTTCTTCCAAGGCTAATCCGTAAAGGTTTTTGCCTACAATTTCACCTGTTTGATCGATTAAGTAATTTGCTGGAACTTTTTGGATATTATAAAGTTGAAGTGCCTTTAAACTTCCTGTTTCTAAATCACAAACATTTATCCAGTTCAATTGATCTTGAGCAATTGCCTTTTTCCATGCATTTTCATTCTGATCAACAGAAATCTGATATATTTCCAATCCTTTTTTGTGGTATTTGTTGTATACTTTTTTTAATGTTTGGTTTTGCTTGCGCGAATTAGCATCCTGTGAAGCCCAATAACTCAAGACAATGAATTTTCCTTTCAAAGAGCTTAGTTTTATTTCTTCTCCTTGGTTGTTTGGCAAAATAATGTCTGGAAAGTTGCTTCCTTTTGCTTCGATTAATTTTGCCATTTTAAGGTTGTTTAATCGTTTCTCAAGTTCCTCATAGTTTCTCAGAATAGCTTTTGTGTATTGGTGATTGGGATAAAGTGCTTTCATCGATGAGGCTACAATTTTCACAAAATTGATATCATCATTTTGATTCAATGTGAAAGTTTTATCGTCTATTTTTTGGTACAAAGCCATATAACTTGCCAATGAAGTTGCATTTTTCATGATGAAATCAATGGAGAAATCTCTTTGACTCTGAAGAGTTTCTATATAGTCGGCTAATAGATTCTGAGAAATACTGGAATAGTCAGCATCATTTTTCTTCTCCTCTAAATTCTTACGTATGCTTTCAAGTTTTGCTTTTGTTTCGTTCAGTTTATTATTTAATTCTTGAACCAATAAAGAGCCTTTTGATCCTTCAACAGTATATTTAGTGCCCATTTCATCAGCTTGACTCTTAACTGTAATTTTTTCGTTGGCCTCTCCCAGTAGAGTAATTAACTTACCATTCGATAATCTAAGCAAATAAAATTCTGGAAGGCTGTCGCTTACTTTAAATGAAAAAGTTCCGTCTTCGTCTAATTTAAGTGAATCCAAAGATTCAATTCCTGAAGTATTTAATCTGTCAAAATAAATTGTTTTGCCTTGGGCATTGTCAATTTCACCTTCCACTTTAACAACATCTTTTTGACTACAAGCCCCTAATAAAAGAATTGGTAGGGCTAATAAAAATTTTTTCATATGAATAGTTTTCTTTGTTTGGGTTTACAATTTATTGAATTTTTACAGGCTAAACTTTCGAATTTATTTACTTAGTGTTTGATCTTCATGTTTTTACATTCTTACAAAGATCAGGTATCATATTCTGACATGAATATTTTCGAAAATTAAACGGGAAATTTACTAATAATTTCCTGTATAATCATTATTATTCGACGTACCAGTTTAATTTGATTTTACCTGATGTGATCTTAGGTAAAAAGTTTGATCCGACTTGTTATTTTGATCCGTTTTTTTAAATTCAATTCGATATTGCCAAGTCGAACTTAGTTCCTGAAATTTTCATATTTTTGCAGCAGTAGATCAAAATTTACCTGCTTTTTACTGGCTTGAAAAATTATAAGTTGTAAGGAGAAAGAGCTGGAGAATAACTTTGATTGAATAATTTCTGATCGCTCATGAAAATATATACAGATTTAAAAAATTTTAAAGCAATAAATCCTGTTGTTACTATTGGTACTTTTGATGGTGTACATTTGGGGCACCGAAAAGTAATTCGTCGTTTGCAGGAGTTAGCCAATAAAGTGAAAGGTGAAACGGTTATTTTTACTTTTTATCCTCATCCACGATTGGTTTTAAATCCAGAGGAGACAGGATTGCGCTTGATCAATACTTTGGAAGAAAAAAAAGTTTTGCTCGAGGATGCGGGTATCGATCATTTAGTGATTTTTCCCTTTACCAAAGAATTTTCGAAATTAACTTACGTAGAATTTGTAGAACAGATTTTAGTGAAACAGTTGGGTATGAAATATCTGGTGGTTGGTTACGATCATCGTTTTGGTCACAACCGGGAAGGAAAATATGAAGATTTAAAGATTTTTGCCGATCAACTAGATTTTAAAATTGAGCGCCAGGAAGTTTTAAACATGAATGCCATAAATGTAAGTTCTACAAAAATTAGGAATTCGATTGCTGATGGTGATATTCAAATGGCAAATAAATATTTGGGGTATCGCTTTTTTATCAAAGGAGATGTGATTGATGGAAAAAAATTAGGACACACCATTGGATTTCCAACTGCGAATATCGATCCTCAGGAAAGTTATAAGCTTGTTCCCAAAGATGGAGTTTATGCTGTTAAAGTAGATGTTGAGGATCAGCGTTACCTGGGAATGCTAAACATTGGCGTTCGTCCTACGGTAAACAATCAGCTCGATAATCGCTCCATAGAAGTCCATATTTTAGATTTTAATAAAGACATTTATTACAAGAACATTACCATACATTTTTATCAACGCATTCGGGATGAGCAGTTTTTTAACTCCATTGATGAATTAAAAGCACAGTTGGCAAAAGATAAAATCGAGGTGACTAATTTGTTGGGATAAACAAGTAAAAATAAAGAAAAAGACCCCGAAGAGATTCTCCGGGGTAGTTATTATCTTCAATTTTTGGATTTACTTGTGGTTTTGTGGCTAACTTTTTCTTGATGATTCGTACCCAGTTGAGCCTTATGTTGGGCACTTGAATGAGAAGTAGCTGTATTTTTCTTGCTTGGAATTCTCATACCATAGAACGATCGGTAGACAAAAATCAAACCAATTACTAAAAAAACGACTCCTATGTAAGGGGCAATATTTGGTTCCCCAGTCTTATCTGCATTTACAATTAACTCTATAGCAATTTCTGCGGCGAGTAATCCAAATAAGGTGGAGAATTTAATAATCGGATTTAAGGCTACCGAAGAGGTGTCTTTGTAAGGATCTCCAACAGTATCACCAATAATTGTTGCATCGTGTAAAGCTGTGTTTTTTTCTTTCAAGTCGACTTCTACTACTTTCTTTGCATTATCCCAAGCACCACCGGCATTGGCCATATACATGGCTTGAAACAGACCAAAAATGGCAATGGATATTAGGTAAGCAACAAAGAAGTTAGGACTAAAAAATGCAAATGCCAAGGTCAGACAAAGAATCACAGCAAAAATGTTCCACATTCCTGTTTGTGCATATTGCGTACAAATTTTCACTACGTTTTTAGAGTCCTGTAAATCGGCTTCCGATTTTTCCAGGTTTATATTTTTTTTGATATATTCTACCGCACGGTATGCTCCTGTGGTTACTGCTTGTATAGAGGCTCCCGAAAACCAATAAATAACAGCTCCGCCAGTAATTAAGCCTAGAATAACCGAAGGATCGGTCAACTGAATTCTTAGTAAGGATTCTCCATTGGAAAGAATAGTGCCTTTAAGTAAGAGAATAATCGCAAAAATCATGGTGGTAGCACCAATTACAGCTGTTCCAATTAAAACGGGTTTAGCAGTGGCTTTAAAAGTGTTTCCAGCAGAATCATTTTCTTCTAAGTTATGTTTTCCGCTTTCAAAATTAGGTTCGAAACCAAATTCCTTATAAATTTCTTCCTTGATGTTCGGAATCTTTTCTATTTGTGACAATTCAAATACTGATTGAGCATTGTCGGTAACAGGTCCGTAGCTATCCACAGCAATGGTAACAGGTCCCATTCCTAGAAAACCAAAGGCAACCAAACCAAAGGCAAATATGCCTGGATAGTCTCCAAAGGCAGAAATATCCTTAACGGTGTAAAAAGCAATGGCCATTAATGCCATCATGACCAATCCTTTCCAAAAGGCCGAAAAATTTCCGGCTACCATTCCTGAAAGAATAGTTAGAGAAGCACCACCTTCGCGAGAAGCAGTTACTATTTCCTGAACGTGACGGGAGCTTGAGCTGGTAAAGGATTTGGTTAGTTCTGGAATAATGGCAGCTGCCAATGTTCCACAGGAAATAATGGTTGAAAGCTTCCACCACAAGCCTTCCGGTAGATTGGCGATTAAAATGTTACTGAGAAGGTAAGTCATCATTATGGAGATGATAGAAGTAATCCATACCAATGAAGTTAGTGGAGCTTCGAAATTAAAATGATCAGCTTGGCTGTATTTTGCTTTTGCGATGATTTGATTGATTAGGTAAGCAAATACAGAGGTGAAAATCATCATTATACGCATGGCAAAAATCCAGACAATTAAAGTCGATGCAAAACCAACATTAGGTATTAAGCCGGTTTCACCAAACATTAAGATGATGAAAGTTATTAAAGCAACACCTGTAACACCATAAGTTTCGAATCCATCGGCAGTAGGACCAACGCTATCACCCGCATTATCACCAGTACAGTCAGCAATTACACCAGGATTTCTAGGATCATCTTCACCAATTTTGAATACAATTTTCATTAAATCAGCTCCGATATCTGCTATTTTAGTGAAAATACCACCTGCAATTCTCAGTGCCGAAGCTCCTAAGGATTCTCCAATGGCAAATCCTACAAAACAGGCTCCTGCACTTTCGCCCGGAATAAAAAGCAAGATGGCAATCATCATGATTAATTCTACACAAATAAGTAGAAGGCCAACACTCATTCCTGCCTGCAAGGGTATGGACATTACATCGAATGGTTTTTGCTTGAGAGCTGCGAATGTTGTACGGCTATTGGCATAGGTGTTAATTCTTATTCCGAACCAAGCAACACCGTAGGATCCTAATATTCCCAAAACAGTCCAGAGCAAAATTAGTAAGGTTTTTGGAATAGAAACATGTGCCAAACCAATAAAATAGTAGGAGATAGCAACACCAATAATCAGAAAGAGAATGATTAAAAATTTACCTTGCTGCAAAAGGTAGGTTTTACAGGTTTCGTAAATAATATTGGAAACCTTTGCCATGGAATGATGCACTGGAAGCTTTTTAATTTTGTTGAATTGAATCAATCCAAACAGTAATCCCAATGCAATTACAACAATACCATAAAATAGCAGGTTCCAACCATTCACACCTCCTAAACCGGTAAAAATACTTTGCCTTAAGTCGGGGACAACTAAATCGGCTTCACTTGCAAAACTTCTTAATGGATTAATTAAACCTCCGAATGCAAGTAAGAATAATGCTTTTTTCATAGGATAGAAATTAATTTAATGAAGTAAATTTCTTATCAAATTATGCATTATTGTACAGTGAAACAAGCGTTTTATCTATTATAATTTCATAAAAAGATTTTTATAAATATTGATCGTGTGTTGATTTTATTATCTTTAGGATGTGTGAAGTAAGTTTAGATCGAAAATCTATAAGTTGTTACTTTTTCAATTAATTTCGAACGGTTAATGTGTTTTTAGATGATGAGTAAGTAGCGGAGTAAGCTTTTAATCCGCAAGTTGCTTCCGAATCATCAAAAGGCCATCCTCCAGTTAAAATACTAAATTTACTGCCACAAGTAGGGCATTCTACATAGGTGCCATAAATTTCAAGATGGTCATCATCTTCGTCGTTATCATTTGTGCAAGAAGCATCATATACCTCAAACTCAGAAGTACTAGTTCGTATAACAATATAGCCATGGCCGTTGTATCCATCTGATGTTCCAATTTCATCGAAGTAAACAGCATTACCTACTGAGTTTAACTCACTGTAGTAGTTCAGATAAATTGTTCCACTCACATAAGAGTAGGGGATGTCACAATCTTCATCTGAAGTGTAAGTGCAGGAATAAAAAGTGAATACCGACAGAAGGAAAAGAAAAAAAATTAGTAAATTTGATTTGTAAGAGTTCATTGTAGATTTAGTTTTTCTAGATAACGCATCTAATTTTGTTTTATTACTTGGCGCATGTAAAACTAAATGTTTTAATCTATTTTATTGCTTTATATGGATGATTCTTGGGGAAATATAATCTACCTGATTGCGATGGCAATTTTTATTGTTTTTGGCGCATTAAAGAAAAAGAAACCATCGGTAGCCGTGCATCCTCCTGATGAAGGTGAGATTCAAGAGCCAGAAAATATTGATCAAAAATCAGGATTTGATTCCGTTTTAGAAACTTTATTGGGGGGCGAAATACCCAAACCATACGTTCAACCAGAGGAAGAGATCCTGCCTGATCGAGAGGAATCGATGATGGAGGAATATGCTAGACTAGAGAAAATAAAAGAGGAAGCGCGTGGGGAGACAAAAAAGGATTCTATTCTGGCAGGTTTAAAAACCATTTATGCCAAAACAGAGGATAGGATGGAGGTAGAAGAAAATGAATTAGACCAAATTGATTGGCGGCAAGCAATAATTTACAGGGAAATATTAGATAAAAAGTATAATTAACACAAAAAAGTTTACTTTTATCCTTTCCCATAAAATAATGAAGGAAAGGATAATTTTATACTGAATTTGTATATTTGCATCCGGAAGAGTTTCGAATAATCGAAATTCTTTTTGTTTTTATAGATCGTTAGTGATCACGAGAATAGAATTGTAAGAATTTAAATAGGAGGATATTATGTCTGGTTATTCATATGTAACAGCTGAAGGACTTAAAAAATTAAGAGCAGAATTGGAAAAACTAGAGACGATTGATCGTCCGAATATTTCCAAACAAATTGGTGAAGCTATCGACAAAGGAGATTTGTCGGAAAATGCAGAATACGATGCTGCCAAAGAAGCGCAAGGTTTACTTGAGGCAAAAATTGCACAATTGCGTGGTATTGTTGCCAATAGTCGGATTATTGATGAAACGAAAATTGATACTTCGAAAGTGCAAATGATGACTAAAGTGACCATCAAAAATCAAAAAAATGGAGCTGTAATGGCTTACACTTTAGTATCTGAAACAGAGGCCGATTTTAAAAAAGGAAAACTATCCATTAACACGCCTATTGCTAAAGGCTTGATCGGTAAGGTGATTGGTGATGTGGTTGAAATACAGGTTCCTAATGGTTTAATTCCATTCGAAATTATTGATATTTCATTGTAAATAAATCAATACTTACTCCTAAATAGTAAATTATGGCTTCAATATTCGCAAAAATCGTAAAGGGCGAAATTCCTTGTCACAAAGTAGCTGAAGATGAAAAATATCTTGCCTTTTTGGATATCAATCCTCTGGCAATGGGGCACACTCTTGTGATCCCCAAACAAGAAGTGGATTATATTTTTGATTTGGATGATGAACTTTTATGTGGCTTGCATCTTTTTGCCAAACGAGTGGCAAAAGCTATTGAGACTGCCATTCCATGTGAACGAATAGGCGTTGCTGTGATTGGTCTTGATGTGCCACACACCCATATTCATTTGGTTCCTATTAATAAGATTGGCGATTTAAATTTTGCGAATCCTAAAGTAGATGTTTCAGCTGATGATTTGGCGGCTATTGCTGCTAAAATTAGTGCTGCATTTCACTAGAATTAATGCCATCTTATAAAATTGGCTACTTGTATAGCGGCTTTTTTTATGCGATAAAGTTTAAGGTAGATCTATTTTACCCGATCAGGGTTTTTCTTTACGAAATCTGCCCAATTGCTTGCCTTGTTTTTTGTTTCTATAGTTTTGCCTTGAAAAAAATGACACATCGCAATGGCGAGAGCATCTGTTTCATCCGTACTTTGAGGAAAATCTTTTAGTTTGAAAAATCGTTGGAGAATGGTTGCTAATTGTTCTTTCGAGGCTGTTCCTGTTCCTGTAATGGCCAGCTTAATTTTTCGTGGAGCATATTCAAAAATAGGAATATTACGATGCAATGCTGCAGATATGGCGACTCCCTGTGCTCGACCTAATTTCAGCATCGATTGTACATTTTTGCCAAAAAATTGGGATTCTATGGCTAATTCATCGGGTTTATATTCGTCGATGACCTGTAAAGTACGTTGGAAAATTTTTTGGAGTTTGAGATAGGGATCGCTAATTTTTTTAAGATCGAGAACACCTGAAACTAAAATTTGTGGTTTTCTGTTAACCACTCGTATTAGTCCATAGCCCATTAAGTTGGTGCCAGGGTCGATTCCCATAATGATTCTATCGTTACTCAATTGAATTTGATTTTTGAATGATTTTTTGCAAAATAATGCCGAAAATGATTAGCACAAGACCAGCTAAAGTGCTAAGGTAAATAGATTCTCCGATAATTAGATGAATAAATAGCAAGGAAAGAAATGGACTCAAAAACACCAGATTTCCTATTTTGTCGGTTGAGCTAGTATATTTGAGAGCTTTTAACCAAAAAATAAAGGCAATACCGCATTCCATCAGCCCAATGTATACTGCTGCGAAAAAACTTTTGTTATCGGGAAGGTTGAATTTCGAAAATACCAGGAGAAAAAGGAGTATATAAACAAAACCAAATGCAAAGTTGAGAAAGAGTTTTACTTTTTCTTCCCTTTGATCGCGAATATTGTAGATCCAAAAAAGAGCCCAAAGTACCGAGCTGGAAAGGGCAAGGACTACACCTAAAGTATTGGGAGTTTCGATGGAAGAAAAGGATCCTTTATTGGCAATGATTACTACACCCGAAAAACTTAGCAATATGCAAATAACACTTTTCCAGCCAATTTTTTGATGTAAAAGAGGAATGGAAAGGAGAACCAAACTGATGGGCCAAATGTAATTCAGGCTCAATGCAATTTGAGCCGGAAGTATTGCATAGGCTTTAAAAAGAACCAGATAGTAAAGAAAAGGATTTAAAAAACCTAGTGTAGCAGATTTTAAATAGTCCTTAGTATTTCCGGCAAAAACAGTTTTAAATTGTGATGTAAAGGCAAGTAAGCTACCTAAAAAAAGCATGGCTACTCCCGAGGATATCAATAAAAGGTGAAGGAAATCCATGCCCTGTAAGGCAATTTTAAAAGCTGTGGCAACGGTCGACCAGCAAATAATTGCCGATAGGGCATAAATGTATGCTTTTTTTTGAGTGTTCATTTTTTAGAGGTTAAGCTTCTTTTAGTAGAGAGGAAAAACTAGGAATGTTATTTTGGTATTTTGCGTTAAAAACAGCCGTGATTCGGGCTTCGAAACTGTTGTGGTATTTTTTAAATTGTTCCTTGTCAGGAAACAGTAATTGAAGTGAATAGGTAATTCCCCTATCTTCGGTAGTTACCATAACTTTGCAAAAATAGCTTGTCGTGAAAGTTTGTGTCTCCTTTAGTAAAGGAATGAATTGTTTCTTCATCCATTCGCAAAAAGAAGTCTCCATAGAATCTTCTATAAGATAACTGGTATTATAAATAATCATTGCAGGTCGATTTTTTGTTTGGGCAAAGGTATTTAAATTTTACCTTCTTAATTGATTTAATTTTTTGAGAGCTTCCACCGAGAATATGCTGTTGGAATATTCTGTCACGATCTTTTTAAAATTGACCATTGCTTTTTCTTTCTTTTTCTCTTCTTCGTAAAGTTCTGCTTGCTTAAATAGTGCTTTTGCAGCTAAGCTTTCGTAAGGATGTTCTTCAATAATTTTTGACAAGCACAAAAGAGCCTGTTCTGTATTATTTCCCTTCCTGTAGATTTCAAATTTTAAGTAGTAAACTTCATCTGTAAGCGAATGTCCAGGATGATTTTTTAGTAACTCATCTAACTTGCTGATGGCTAAAGAATCCTTTTTCTGATAGATTAAAAATTCTGCTTCTGCATAAATTTTCATGGCCGTATAAGTGGTATCTAAACTTGTGTTGTTGCTTATCAATTGAGAAAGAGCAAGAGCGTCGTTGGCAATTAGTTTAGAGGTACTTCCCTTTAGAGCATCTAGCTGAGCTTTTGCCCATTTCAATTCGCCCATATAGTAAGAAACTTTTGCCTTTTTATATTTTGCTTCAAAGCCAATTGGGTTATTTTTATTCGATTTCTCGATCTGAGCATAGAGCAATATTGCATCCCATTTTTCATCTGCAAAGAGCATGATATCTGCCAATTCAAGTTTTAGTTCCGATTCTTTCTGTTGAGGAAGACCTCCAGTGTTCAATGCTTTTTTAAGAATAGCAATTGCTTCGCTTGATTGATTCAGATAAAAGGAATTGATATGAGCATATTGTATAATAGCACTGCTGGTGAGGGAAACATCTTTTTTCTGATCGAGGAACTGTTCATATTTTTTTGAGAGTTCGGTCCAAACCAAAATTGAATCGGCTGATTGTTTTTGAAAAATTAGATATTGTGTTTCTAAATATCCCATTTGGGCAGTCAAATAATTGCGTGAGCTTGGCCCTTTTGCAATAATTTGTTGGTAACATCGAAGGGCAGTTTCAAAGTCATCATTTGTTCGTGCAGCTGTAGCCAAATAAATCAGACGATAGCCATCTTCATTGCCCATTAAATCGATGGCTTTTGCTTGTCTAAAGGCTGCTTTAAATTGCTTTTTCTGCATAAAGTACCATTGCAGTAATTCTTTGTAGGTTATATTGCTGGTTTCGGTTTGTATTTTTTGTAGCAATTGATTTTTCAGGATGGGATCCAAGCTAGAATCAATATCTTGTAAAAGAGCAGATTGCAGATGGTTTTGAATGCTATTTAGCTGCGATGAATCTATAGAAAGGGCGAGTAGGTATTCGGTAACCATTTTTTCAAAATTCCTTTGCGATAAAAATATATTGGCCATTTCGAGATGAAAAAGATTTTCTTCTTGCATCAGAATTCGCCCTTTTTGGTAGGTTCTAATGGCAAAATCATATTCTCGTTTTCGAATAAAGGCATTTGCTGTGTTAGTGATTTCACTTTTGATGGGAGCGAGGTCATCTAAGACTTCATTGTATTGTTGCAAGTTTTCATCATTTCTACCTGCTTTTTGGTACAAATAGCCCAAATCGATTTTAAAACTTTGATCATCTGGATTTTTCTTAATTTCCTTTTTTATGGATCTCTCGGCTTCCTGATAATCTTCCAGCTGAATTAAACAGTCAATGTAGTAGTTAAAATAGGTTCTCGATCGGGTAATTTTGTGCAAATTAAAGAAGAGGGAAGACGCAGGTTTGTATTCTTTATCGCGAAAGAAATTAAAGGCCAGCTGACTTTCTGTTTGGAGGTTATTTTGCGAAAAGGCTGATTGCGATCCAAAAATAGAAAACAGAATTAGAATATGTAAGATGAATTTTTTCAAAGCAGGATTATTTTTTAATGATACTAGATTCAAAAATATAAAAAAAGCCCGGTTGTTGAGAACCAGGCTTTAAAATTCAGTAAATATCTTTTAGTTGATGATCTCGAATCCTGTGTAAGGAATCAAGGCCTTTGGAATTTTAATTCCTTCAGGAGTTTGATTGTTTTCAAGCAAAGCAGCCACAATTCTAGGCAATGCCAAAGCACTTCCATTTAGGGTGTGAGCTAGTTCTGGTTTTTTCATGTCTTTGCCTTTGAATCGTAATTTTAAACGATTCGCCTGGTAAGCTTCAAAATTCGATACCGAACTTACTTCTAACCATTTGTCTTGAGCAGCCGAAAACACTTCAAAATCGAAGGTTAATGCAGCAGTGAAGCTTGTATCGCCACCACACAAACGAAGCAAACGATAAGGAAGTTCTAATTTCATGATGATATTTTCTACGTGAGCTACCATTCCCTCTAAAGCTTCGTATGACCTATCGGGATGTTGTAGTTGTACGATTTCTACTTTGTCGAATTGGTGAAGGCGATTTAAACCACGAACATCTTTTCCGTAGGATCCGGCTTCTCTTCTGAAACAAGCAGAGTAAGCGGTGTTCTTCACGGGAAAATCTTCTTCTTTTAAGATTACATCGCGGTAAATATTGGTGACAGGAACTTCGGCAGTAGGAATTAAGTAAAGGTTGTCTTCAGTAACATGATACATTTGTCCTTCCTTATCTGGCAATTGACCTGTTCCGTATCCTGAAGCTTCGTTCACTACTAATGGAGGAATAACTTCTTCGTATCCAGCTTTTCGGTTTTCATCTAAAAAGAAATTAATTAAAGCTCGTTGAAGAATAGCGCCTTTGCCTCTGTACAAAGGAAAACCTGCTCCAGTAATTTTATTTCCTAATTCAAAATCAATAATGTTGTATTGTTTGGCCAATTCCCAGTGAGGAATCGCCTTAGCGTGAAGTGTTGGAAATTCTCCACAGGTTTTTTCAACAACATTATCTTCTTCACCTTTTCCAGCAGGAACCGATGCATGTGGAGTATTTGGAATTTGTAGTAATAATTCAGTCAATTCTTGAACGGTTGAATTCTGAATTGTCGTCAATTCGGCAATTAGATCTTTCAGTTTTCCCGTGTGAGCTTTAGCAGAATTAGCCTCTTCAGTCTTACCACTTTTAAAAAGTAGTCCAATTTCTTTCGATAAAGCGTTCATTTCAGCCAAAGTAGAATCTAGTTTTACTTGGGTGTCTTTTCTTTGTTCGTCAAGAATAATAATTTTACCGATGATTTCTGTTGCATCGAAATTCTTGATCTTTAATGCCTTAATGGCTTCGTCCTTATTTTCCTGTATGTATTTTAGGCTTAGCATCCGTGTCGTATGTAAATGATTATATCTAAAACTTTCAGGATGTAAAAATAAAAAAATCTCCTGTCTTTATACTGAAATAAAGCAGGAGATTATAATATTATTTAAAGCTAAATAACCTATTCAGCTAAAGGCTCTATAGAAACAAAAGATTTGTGATCTTTTTTCTTTTTGAAAACTACAGTTCCTGGAATAAGTGCGAAAAGAGTGTGATCTTTACCCATACCTACATTTTCACCAGGATTGTGTTTTGTTCCTCTTTGACGAACAAGGATATTTCCAGCTTTGGCTACTTGGCCACCGAAAATTTTAACTCCTAATCGCTTACTTTCCGATTCTCTACCGTTTCTAGAACTACCGGCTCCTTTTTTATGTGCCATTTTGTTATATTTTTAAGGATTAAGCAACAATTTCTTCAATTTGAATTTGTGAAAGGTCCTGACGGTGTCCGTTCAGTTTTCTGTATCCTTTTCTTCTTTTCTTTTTGAATACTTTTACCTTATCACCTCTCATGTGAGATATAACTTTAGCAGTTACTTTAGCTCCTTCAACTGTTGGAGCACCAACTACAACCTCACCATTATTATCCACTAAAAGTACTTTAGGGAATTCAACCTGTCCGCCTTCTTCGGCAGATAGTCTGTGAACGAAAATCTTTTGGTCTTTTTCTACTTTGAATTGCTGACCAGCGATTTCTACAATTACGTACATTATTTCTAATTTTACGGTTTGTTCCAGGGGGTGGGCCATTTTAAACTCTAAATTTACCTCTTGGTGAACCCCCGAAGAATTTTATTTCGGACTGCAAAAATAAAAAAGAATAAGGGATAAACAAAGTTTTCTTGCTATAAATGAATCGTTTTGCTTAATTTTTAGCTTAGTGAAAGTATTTCCACTTGTTTTTAGCTGAAAATTAAATCTGAATTAAAGTTTCCATCTTTAGGTTTGGATTTCTTTAGTGATAATATGTATCTTCATGTGGAAGCTTTAGGAAACTATCTACAAGTTCTTTCATTTCTTAAAGGTAAGAAGGATCTTACTAAGGAAAGTTTGCAAAAAAAATATTTTGTAAGTAGGGGTAAATCAGCTATTCACGCTTATTGTAAGAGTAAGTCTTGACTTGCTTGTAATGATGTAATTAGAACAATTCTTATATTTGTTTATTGTTAGCTGGAAAAAAAGGGATGTTTTTATGGGCAAAATAAAACTCAATGTTTTAGGATTATCGTATAGTCAGACTCAAACAGGAGCTTATGCTTTGGTGTTGTCTGAAGAGAATGGAGATCGTAGAATTCCAATAATAATAGGAGGTGTAGAGGCTCAATCAATTGCTATTCAGTTGGAGGAGCTGGAACCACCGCGTCCCTTGACTCATGATCTTTTTAAAAGTTTTGCAGAAGCATTTGCTGTGGATATTGTAGAAGTAAATATTTATCGTTTGGAAGAAGGAATATTTTATTCAGAGTTAATTTGCGAAAAAGGTCCTAATCGAATCAGGATTGATTCTCGAACTTCCGACGCTGTGGCAATTGCTTTGCGTTTTAGATGTCCGATTTATACAACAGAAGATATTATCGAAAAGGCAGGAATTGTATTGAGCATAGAAGGAGAGGCTCACGAAAAATCAATTGCCTCGCCGCAGGAAACCGAAGAAACGGGTTCTGGTAAAAGAAATCAGTTTAGTGATTATTCTCTCTCTCAACTTTCAGGTATGCTCGAGGATGCCATTCGGGATGAAGATTATGAAAAAGCTTCTCTAATTCGAGATGAAATTCGGAATAGAGGAGAGTCTATAGCGTAGAAAATTACTATATGATAGTAGCAAAAAGAGCAAGTGAAAACTTGCTCTTTTTTTATGAATTTTACTTTCTAAAATAAGTTTTTACTAAAGACTTATTTTAGTGTAATCATGGGAATCATCTAGTGATTTAAATCAGCGATCAGTTTGGGATCGTGTTTGTGTTTAAATAGGATGGCAAAGAAAATGGCAATTACTAAGGAGTAAATTGCGAAAGTATTCCAAATGTCCATCCACATAAAATTTTCATTGCTATCAGTAAAGAAACTTCCTATAATGATACCACTGAGCCAAGAACCTAATATGGCTCCAAATCCATTGGTCATCATCATAAATAAACCTTGAGCACTTGATCTCATGCTGGAATCGCATTGTGTCTCAACGAATAGCGAGCCAGAAATATTGAAGAAATCGAATGCCATCCCGTAAACAATACAAGAAAGAATAATCATCCATAATCCTCCTGCAGGGTCGCCGTATGCAAACAAGGCAAAACGCAGTACCCAAGCTATCATCGAAATTAGCATCACCTTTTTAATTCCAAATCGTTTTAAGAAAAAGGGAATAGCTAGAATAAATAAGGTTTCGGATATTTGGGAAATGGACATGATAATGGTGGAATAACGCACCACAAAGGAATCGGCAAATTCTGGAATTTTCTCGAATTCAGAAAGGAATCGATCGCCATACATATTGGTTAACTGCAGAGCGGCTCCTAAAAACATCGAAAAAATAAAAAACAAGGCCATTTTATAGTTTTTAAATAGCTTAAATGCATTCAAACCAAGCATTTCGCTTATTGATTTATTCTCGTTGTTTTTGCCTTGAGGTTTACACTCTGGCATGGTGAAAGAATAAATTGCTAAAAGAACCGAAACAAAAGCTGCTATGTAAAATTGGTTTTCTGAAGCTTTAAATCCGGCAAGATTGGTTACCCACATGGCGGCAATAAATCCGATGGTTCCCCAAACACGAATAGGAGGAAATACTTTAATAACATCGAAATTATTATTTTTTAGAATGGTGTAGGAAATGGAATTCATTAAAGCGATGGTTGGCATATAACAAATCATTGCAACTAGAATTATGCTGATAAAAAGGGTAGAGTCGTTAATTTGAGGCAAGTAAGCCATGGCGATAGCACCCAATAAATGAAGTATTCCATATAGTTTCTCTGCATTCATCCAACGATCAGCAATAATTCCCGTTAGTGTTGGCATAAATAAAGATGAAATTCCTAAGGTAGAAAATACAGCTCCAAATTCTTCGGGAGACCAATGCATGGTCCCAAACCAATAATTAGCAATTGTTATCAACCATGAACCCCAAATGAAGAATTGCAGGAAATTCATTAATATCAGACGATTTTTTATACCCATAACGAAAATTTTAAAATATTAGGTTAGTACTTGTTATGTTTTATCGATTATTGGTTGTTTGTGTAGTATCGATTTAAAAAATCACAGGAAGAATTATATTTAGGAATGAATTCTTAGGCGGTATGATTTTCAAAATGCTCAAAACTAAGTAAAAAAATAGATTCTTAAAACAATGCAGATCTCTTTTTATCGCAATCAAATAGAGACCTTTTTGTATTCTAATGTATTAGCATGGTTTGTTTCTGAATTTCTTTTGTGAAATTTCAAGCATATTATCCCGAGGAGTGAGAATAAATGATAGAAAAAAGTATTTTTGTAGTTCATTCATTCTGTTTTAAATGGCACAGGCTAATTCAACACGGGCCAAGGGGCAATCAGTAAAAAATAAGTTTATTGAGTCGTTTGGTTATTCCATTCCAAAGGCATTCTCTACATCTAAATGGCTTTTGAGTATTATGATACCTGTATCTTTTGGCGTTCTACTGCTAAACTACACGGGAGTATTAGCTTATGTTTCGGGATATTTAACACCAGCTTTCGAGCTGATGGGTTTACCAGGTGAATCAGCCTTTGTTCTGTTAACCAGTATATTCACAAATATTTATACTGCTATTGCAGTAATCAGCAGCTTGGAATTGGAAGGAAGAGTTGTGACCATTTTAGCGGCTATGTGTTTGGTTTCACATGCTTTTGTAATTGAAACCGCTGTGTTGAAAAAAACAGGTTCAAGCGTGATTCGAATGATTCTTTTGCGTTTAGTAAGTAGTTTTGCACTTGGATTATTTTTAAATTGGATTTTGCCGGCAGAATCATTGCATACTCAGTCTGGTGGTATTGTTCTGCAGGAAAGTTTTCAAATCATGTTCATCGTTTGGTTGAAATCTTCACTTCTTTTGAGTGTAAAAGTGATTATTTTAATCAGTTTACTGATGATTTTGCAACGAATTCTTGAGGTTTTCGGTGTGATTAAATGGCTTTCGAGAATGTTAGCGCCTTTGCAATTAATTATGGGATTGCCTCATTCCACTTCTTTTTCATGGATTGTGGCTAATACTTTAGGCTTATCCTACGGTTCTGCAATTATGATTGAACAGGTTGACAAGGGAAAAATGACCAAACCTGAGGCTGATTTATTAAATCATCACATTGCAGTTTCGCATTCGCAACTGGAAGATCCTTTGCTGTTTGCAGCTATTGGAGTGCCACTTTTTTGGCTGATAATTCCTCGCTTTTTGTTGGGAGTTATTGTTGTTTGGTTGCACCGTTTCGAGCTATGGCTAAGAAATTCTGTAAATAGTTTTTAACTTTAAAAATTAAAATTCTGACAATTTATTATGCAACAATATCTTCAATTATTAGAAAGAGTTCTGGAAGAGGGAAATAAGAAGCAGGACCGTACAGGAACCGGAACGGTAAGTGTATTTGGTCATCAGATGCGTTTCGATTTATCGAAAGGTTTTCCTTTACTAACTACCAAAAAACTTCATTTAAAATCGATTATTCATGAATTGTTATGGTTTTTAAATGGTGATACCAATGTAAAATATCTTCAGGATAACGGAGTTCGAATTTGGAATGAGTGGGCCGATGAAAATGGCGATTTAGGTCATGTTTATGGATATCAATGGAGATCGTGGCCAAAAAGCAATGGCGAATCCTTGGATCAGATAACACAAGTGGTTCACGATATTAAAAATAATCCTAATTCGCGAAGATTGATTGTTAGTGCGTGGAATGCTGGCGATATTGAAAATATGGCTTTGCCTCCTTGTCACGCTTTGTTCCAGTTTTATGTGGCCAATGGTAAATTGTCTTGTCAGTTGTACCAGCGCAGTGCCGATATTTTTCTGGGCGTTCCTTTTAATATTGCTTCCTATGCTATTTTAACTTTAATGATGGCGCAAGTTTGTGATTTGGAGCCAGGGGAATTTGTTCATACATTGGGCGATGCACATATTTATTTGAATCATCTCGATCAGGTGAAACTGCAACTTTCTCGTACGCCAAAAGAACTTCCTACTTTCAGCATTAATCCCGATGTGAAAAATATTTTCGATTTTAAATTCGAGGATTTTAGCTTGACAAACTACGATCCACATCCTCATATAAAAGGAGCAATTTCCATTTAAAACTATAGCTTATGAATGTATCTGTAATTGTTGCGGTTTCACGCAATCAAGTAATTGGAAAAAATAATCAGTTAATTTGGAAACTATCTGCTGACTTAAAACGATTCAAAGCATTAACAACCGGACATACCATTATTATGGGTAGAAAAACCTTTGATTCCATCGGAAAGCCTCTGCCAAATCGTAAGTCGATTGTAATAACTCGTCAAAAATATTATGAAATAGAGGGTTGTGTGGTTGTTAATTCATTGGATGAAGCTCTTGAAAAATCTGTCGACCAGGAGGAAGTTTTCATTATTGGAGGTGGCTCTATTTATCAGGAAGCCTTAGCTAAGGCAAATAAAATTTACTACACAAAAGTTCATAAGGATTTCGAAGGAGATACTTTTTTTCCGGTTTTGGATGTAAAAGAATGGGAATCAGTAAAAAGACAAGATTGCCTTCCAGATGAAAAAAATGAATATCCTTACTCATTTATTGATTACAAAAGAAAAAAATAGCACTTATGCGTAAAATTAGTTTAAGTTTTCTTCTCTTTATTTGTATCCTATTTATAGGAAATTCCTGTTCTACAGGTTCTGACCCTGAGGATGTTATTGATGATGTATTTGCAGAACCCGTTGAAGTCTGTTTGAATCTGCAGAATGTTTTTAACGATCTTTCCATGAATATCAATGGAATTGTGATGCATAATCTCGAATTTGAGGACGATACCATTACCAAAGATGTTGAAGATTGCCTGGATGCTCTGGTTTATCGCGATGAAGAGACTCTAGCTCTCGATTCTATTATTTTAGATTTTGGAAGTTCCGATTGCGATAGTAATGGAGGCAGTTTTGAAGGAGAAGTTGTGGTAGAACCATTAAATGATGCTTTAACGGATTTTGATGTGCGTTTGAGTGATTTTTATGCTGGCGATTACGAGATTACTGGAACAATTGAATTTCAGATTACCGGAGAAACGGCAGGAGATGATTTTGCCATTAGCTTAAGCGATGCGGAATTTATGGATGATGATTCGCTGGTATATTCTGTTTCGAGTTTAATAGGCACTTATACATTTATCGAGGATGAGGAAGATGATGATGATTATACGGATGATATTTTTGATTTTACCGTGAGTATGAGTGGAGAAACATCTGATGGAATTGCCTTTTATCTGGAGAGCGAAAGCGATTTGACTTATGCTTATTCATGTGAGAATATTATAGGTGGCGATGCCGTTTTTACACTAGAAGATGTTAGTGAAGGAGAAGTAGACTACGGAGGAGGAAGTACCGACTACGATTGTGATACAAAAGTGAGTGTCTCCATTGAAGGAGCAACAATTCATGTTTACTTATAAAAACAAAGGCCGGAATTTATATTCCGGCCTTTTCTTTATGCAACTTTTAATCGCTTGAGGTTTACTTTTTCAAGTTTGTCACTTGCGTATTTTTTATCGATACTAATTTTCTTCTTTTCGCTTGTTGGCAGTTCGAACATCGCATCAATCATGATAGCTTCACAAATGGATCTTAATCCACGAGCTCCTAATTTAAACTCAAGAGCCTTATCAACAATATAGTCCAAAGCACTATCCTTAAAAGTCAATTCAATATCGTCTATCTTAAATAACTTGGTATATTGTTTGATGATTGCGTTTTTCGGTTCGGTAAGAATATTTCTAAGAGCATCTCGATTCAAAGGTTCCAAATAGGTAAGAACTGGCAAACGACCAATAATCTCAGGAATTAAGCCGAATGATTTCAGATCTTGAGGAGCAATGTATTGCAACAGATTACTCTGGTCGATTTGTTCTTTCTCCTTATTGGCATTAAAACCAACAATCTGGGTATTTAAACGTTGAGCAATTTTTCTCTGAATTCCATCAAAAGCGCCACCACAAACAAATAGAATGTTTTTGGTGTTTACTGGAATCATTTTCTGATCTGGATGTTTTCGTCCTCCTTGTGGTGGAACATTTACAACTGCACCTTCTAATAGTTTCAGAAGTCCTTGTTGTACACCTTCACCCGAAACATCTCTAGTGATGGAAGGATTATCACTTTTTCTAGCAATTTTATCTATTTCATCAATAAATACAATTCCTTTTTCGGCTGCAGCAATATCATAATCCGATGCTTGAAGAAGCCTTGTTAAAATTGATTCAATATCTTCACCTACATAACCTGCTTCAGTTAAAACGGTAGCATCAACAATGGTAAAAGGAACATGAAGCATTCGCGCAATTGTTCTAGCTAGTAATGTTTTTCCGGTACCAGTTTCACCCACAAGAATAATATTCGATTTTTCAATTTCAATATCTTCCTCGTCTTTTTCCTGAAGTAATCTTTTGTAATGGTTGTAAACAGCAACAGCAAGGTATTTTTTTGCATCATCCTGACCGATAACATACTGGTCAAGAAATGTTTTAATCTCTGTTGGTTTTAGTAATTGAATCTCTTTTAGGTTGAGATCGGTACTGTTCTTCAATTCTTCCTGTACAATTGTATAGGCTTGTTCGATACAGCTATCACAAATGTGACCACTAATTCCGGCAATTAGAAGATTGGTATCCTTTTTTTCTCTCCCACAAAACGAGCATTTATCCATGTTTGTTAATTTGTTATACTAAAAATGCAAAGTTAAGAATTTTAAGCTTAACTCTGCATTTTACTATTCTGATTTCTATTTGGTTTGTCTATTGCTCTCTCATAAGTACTTCATCAATCATTCCGTACTCCTTTGCTTCTGCGGCAGTCATCCAATAATCACGATCGGAGTTTTTCTCCACTTTTTCGTAAGTATTTCCTGAATGATCGGCAATAATGGTATACAATTCTTTCTTAAGCTTAAGAATTTCGCGAGCGGTAATTTCAATGTCCGAAGCTTGTCCTTGTGCGCCACCCATTGGTTGGTGAATCATCACACGTGAATGTTTAAGAGCTGAACGTTTCCCTTTGGTTCCAGCAGTAAGTAACACAGCACCCATTGATGCAGCCATACCGGTACAAATTGTTGCCACATCGCATTTGATGTATTGCATGGTATCGTATATTCCCAATCCTGCATGCACCGAACCTCCAGGAGTGTTAAAGTAGATCTGTATGTCTTTTGTTGGATCTGTTGATTCTAAAAAGAGTAGTTGTGCCATAATTATATTGGCAACGTAATCATCAATTGGAATCCCCAAAAAGATGATTCTATCCATCATCAGTCTTGAGAATACATCCATTGAGGCCACATTTAACTGTCTTTCCTCGATAATGGTTGGAGAAATATAGCTATTGCTAATTGATGTGTATCTATCTAAATTTAGGCTGCTGATGCCCATGTGCTTCGTAGCAAATTTATTGAATTCGTCTTTTGGTACCATAGCGAAGTATTTTTATTTTTTTGTAGACCTAAATTAATTAAATTTTCTCCATTTGAAAAGAATAGCTTAACAAAATCGGAACTTTGGTCTTAAAAAGAAAACCACGCTTTTTAAAAGCGTGGTTTTACTATTATATCGAAGTGTGTTGATTTACTCAAAAAGTTTATTGAAGTCTTCTGTAGAAATTTCGATTTCTTCAAGTTTTACTTTTCCTTTAAGGAATTCAACTACTTTGTCGTCGGCTTTACGTTCGTAAATTTTTCTTTGCTCGTCCTGATTTTCCATCATTTGCTTCGCATAGTTTTCTAGATATTCCTCAGGGACATCCATCATTCCGTATTGTTGGAATTGCATTAAAGCCTGCTTTTTAGCAAATTCCATCACTTCTTCCTGACTTACTTTTAGGTCATTCTCTTGGATTAATCTATTTTTGATTAGTTGCCATTTGAATTCATCAGAATAGTTTGCGAAATCTGTTTCAACTTGCTCAGCAGTCATTTCTTTGTTTGTAGCAACAATCCAACGTTTCAAGAAAGTTTCTGGAAGTACAATTTTTGATTTTTTAACCAATTTTGCTTTGGCATCGATCAAGAATTTGTAGTCGCTATCGTTCTCCAATTGTTTCTCGATATCTTCCTTGATTTTTGCTTTGAATTCTTCTTCAGAAGAAACAGTTCCTTCGCCAAATACTTTGTCGAATAATTCCTGATTCAATTCTGCATTCACAAATTTAGTAATCTCAGTAATGGTGAATTGAAAATCAGAATCTAAAGTCTCAACTTCTTCTTTTGAGATGTTTAGCATTGAAGAGATGTCAGTTTTGTTTTCAAATGCCTTAGTAGGGTTGAATACAACAACATCATCTTTTTTCGCTCCAACGAATTTTTTCTTAGCGTCTTCGTCTTTCATGTACTCAAGAGACATGGCTACATTTTCGCTAGCAATTCCACCTTCAACAACCTGACCTTCTGCGTCAACTTGAGCAAAGTTTCCTTTTAAAAGTTCTTTTTCTTCAACTTTTTCAGCAGGATTGTTTGATCCGAAACGACGAGCGTGCATTTCAACACCGTTCTCGATCATTTTTTCATCAACAATAATTTTGTGGAAGTTGATTTTATCTTTTTTGCTTAGGTTAAGCGTGTATTCAGGAGATAAACCAATATCGAATGAAAATTCGAATTCAGTATCTTTTTCCCAGTTGATTGCTTTCTGATCGGTTTCGTTTGGAAGAGGTTCGCCCATGATATTTAAATCATTTTCACGAATGTACTTCATCAATTCCTCGCTAAGAATTTTATTGATTTCATCAGCTAAAACAGGAGTTCCGTACATTTTTTTAATCACTCCCATAGGTACTTTACCTGCGCGGAAACCATTGATATTTGCTTTTTTACGATAGTTTTTCAAAATATCATTTACTCGGCTCTCATAATCCTCCTTAACGATCTGTAATTTGATTACAGCGTTTAAATCATCAATATTGGTTTTTGTAATGTTCATTTTTTAGCTATTATAGATAAAACCTTTATAATTGAAAAAAAACCGCCTCACGATCGATACATATTTGTATCGTAAAGTACGGGCGGTTTAAGGTTATTCTTTTTAGTTGTGCGGATGAAGGGACTCGAACCCCCACGCCTCTCGGCACTAGATCCTAAGTCTAGCGCGGCTACCAATTACGCCACATCCGCGGGTTAATTGCGGTGCAAATATAGAGCTGTTTTTTATTATTTGCAATAGCTTTTCAAAAAAAAATGAAGTTTTTTTTAGGAAAAAACACCCTTAGATTTGAATTGCCTCAGAGAATGGAATGAATCTACTTAAAAATCAGCTATTTTACCGGTTTTCGGAGTTCGAAATTTTTTCCTAAATAAACTCTACGTACATCTTCGTCGGCAGCTAATTCTTCTGCAGTTCCTGATTTTAGGATATTGCCTTCGAATAAAAGGTAAGCTCTTTCGGTAATAGAAAGGGTTTCTTGTACGTTGTGATCTGTAATAAGTATTCCAATGTTTTTATCTTTTAGGTGGCGTACGATATCCTGTATGTCTTCCACTGCAATTGGATCAACTCCGGCAAAGGGTTCATCTAAAAGGATGAATTTTGGTTTGATGGATAAGGCACGAGCAATTTCGGTTCTTCTCCTTTCACCACCGGAGAGCTGAATTCCCAGACTTTTCCTGATTTTTTGCAAGCTAAACTCATTCAGCATTTCTTCTAAGCGCTGTTTTTGATATTCTTTTGAAAAATCAGACATTTCCAAAACAGCTTTAATGTTGTCTTCGACACTTAGTTTTCGAAAAACAGAAGCTTCCTGTGCCAAGTAGCCAACACCTAATTGGGCTCGTTTGTAAACGGGCTCATTGGTTATCTCTCTATCGTCGAGGAATATTTTACCACCGTTGGGTTGAATTAATCCAACAATCATGTAAAAAGAGGTTGTTTTTCCAGCACCATTTGGTCCTAGTAATCCAACAATTTCACCTTGTTTCACTTCAACCGATACATCTTTTACAACGGTTCGGTTTTTGTATTTTTTGATTAAATTTTCGGCTCTTAAAATCATCGTGCTTTAATAGTTTTAACGATCAGAATGATGCAAATATAAAAAAAGATCTGTGAGAAGTTAGTTTTGCGGCCTGTTTCCCCATGAACAGATTTTTGGGTTTGGGTGTTAAAAAGTGAATTGGAACATGGCTCGAATTCCAAACTCTTCAAAATCTTGATATTCATTATATTCCAAATGATTCAATCGCCACATGGCATCGATTCTGATAAATTTAAATATGTTTTCGATTCCTACACTTGCCTCAAAGTATGGCTTGCTAACATCCGATAATCCGTCAGGAAAATATAATTCAACTTCGGTATTGCTTAAGGATCCATTGTTTTTATCGCTAAGTGAGCCAATTAAGCCTTTCCCGGAAATTACCGTTCTCCACTTTAGCTTTCTGAACAATGGAATTCGGTTAAGAATGAGTCCGTTGAAGTGATGTTCTAAAAATAGACTTACGTATTGATCACTGGCAAACTCATAGTAATTCATCATGTTAAACGCGTATGGATCGAACGCATAGGTTTCATTCCCTTCGTGCAGGTGAAGCAGGGGAAAAGGAACCTTACCGAATAACTTTCCTCCAGTTAGCAAAAAGTAAAGATTACCAATTGGCGGTAACTCTAGAGTGTGTTCAATGCTCAAGTCGATTTTTTGGTAGTTGTAATCCGATCCGAATGCATTTTTCATTCCTGCAGTTAGGTAGAGGTTGAAAATAGGGAAGGGACCGCCAAGAGGAACACGTTCGAATTCACCCATCAGAACACGTTCGTTTTTGGTGAATCGTGTTCTTAGTTCGAGTTCTGAAGTTTTTATGTTCGTAACGGCAGATCCATCATTAGTCGAATAAAAGGGAACGTATTCGGTAGGTGTAATTTTTCGATATCGAAATTTTAAAGTGTTCGATAATCCTTGAAACCATTCTTTTTCGTAATGAGTTTCAAGTTGATTCACCATGGTTAACTTGTTGTTCGGATTTCTTTTGAGTAGCGATGATAGGATGTTTCCTTCGGTAAATGCATTGGGACTTTTTCCCAATTGCTGTATGTCGTGTTTGTATTGCAATCCAAATGTTTCCCTCGGAAGTTTATCAATCATGTAAAGGAATCCGAGTCCATATTTCAATTTATTATCCTTATCGCCGTAAGCTAAATGTCCGTTAAACATCACTTTCGTGCTGAATGCATTGGATGTTCTACCTCCAAACATGAAGCGATTTCCCTCAATTTCGTTAAAGCTGTAGAGTTTGTAGTAAGGACCATATTCAAAGTTTCCTTTTACCCAATAGCCAGTAACAAAGGTTTGGATGATATCAATAATGTTTTTGTAAAGCGGAACATTTTGAATGGAATCAACCATAGAATATATACCAGATTCTCTTTCTGACAATATAAAGGGCCGAGCATCATCCCAGTAGGCTTTGGGTTGTTGTAGTGCTGTTTCTTCGACAATAACATTGTTGTCGAGTTTTAAGATTTCGTCCTGAATGGGTTCGTTTAACTTGATGTTTTTATAGGAAATGGTTTTTCGTCCAAAAAAGCCCATTTGCTTGGTTGAATCTTTTTCACTAATCATGAAATCAACAAAAAGATTCTGCTTTTTTAAGAACCAGGTTGTATCATTTAACTTTTGAAATTCATTGCTACTCACCAAATCTTTCACCCAGTTTAAATTTACATCCTTGGCAATACGCATTTGCATGGTTTGGATGGCAAAGGTAGTGTCGGCTACCCAAAAATCACCAATAAAAGTTGGCTCCTGTTTTCTTTTGGGTTTAAAAGACATGTGATAGCACCAGTTTCCATCGCGATAGGCACTATCGGTTAGGTAGTATTTGTAGTATCGAAGTCCTCCGTCGGCAATAGGGCTCACAAAACCTTTCTCGAAAAGATCGATGAAATTGTCGTAGATATTTACATCCTGATGAAGTCGGCCTGTAAACTGAGCGATACTTGCATTGTTGTTAATGCCCGACATTTGTGAGGCTTTAATAATTTCTCGTTCAATTTTAGGTTTTTTCTGAAAATAGTAGTCCGAAAGAGATTCGGTAATGAATACAGGGAGATAAGGTTTTCCTGTAACCACAGAAGTGTCCATATAATCAAAGACAAACTGAAATTGTTTCATGATTTTTTTGTTCTTAAAATCATCTTTCACGTTGTTCAAGTCCATCTCCATTTTTGTGTAGGATTCGTATTGATAAGAATCAAATCGGGATGGATTGTTGTCCTCTTTTTTTGCGATAATTTTGCGAAGAAGGATGTGTGCTGGGTTTTCTCCAGGGGTAATTACAATTTCGTCTAGGTTGAAGGCTTCAGAGGTTAATTCTACATTTACGGTCTGAAAACTCGCTTTCTGAATTTTAAAAATTTGCGGCTTGTATCCAACAAAAGAAATGTGGAGTGAGTCGGTAGGAGTTCTAGTCTCGAGAAAATACTGCCCATCAAAATCGGATGTGGTTCCGATGGTTGTTCCCTTAAACGAGATATTCACAAAAGGGAGAGGTTCTTTTGTTTCCGAATCGATTATTTGGCCTCTTACTTTTGTGGTTTGTGCCAAACTGCTTAAAGAGAGTGCCCCAAAGAGAAGAACGCTAAATAACAAAAACCCTTTTTTTATATTTTGCATGATAATAGTAACAATGTGATGAATTGATTGTTGGCTCTGTTTTTTTGAAAATGTAAATAATTTCTTGTCTGCTTAGTTTAAATCAGACTGTTGGTTTTTTTGAACTTTTTTGGATATTCTAATGCCAATTTCATACAGTAACATCAAAGGCAGGCAAACTAGAATCTGGCTAAAGATATCAGGAGGAGTGATGATAGCTGAAAGAATAAGAATTAAAACCACAGAATGTTTCCGGTATTTCTTTAAAAATTCGGGAGATACCAAGCCTATTTTGCTTAAAAAGAAAATTAACACGGGAAGTTCAAAAATAACTCCACCTGCAAGTACAATTGAAGTGATGGAAGAAATATAAGAAGTTAGGTTTATTTGATTTAGAATTTGATCACTAATATGATAAGAACCAAGAAAATGTACCGATAAGGGAGTTATTATGTAGTATCCAAAAAGAACACCCAATCCAAATAAAAAGGAGGTGTAAAAAATAGATCCCCGGGCATGTTTTTTCTCATTATCGTATAAAGCTGGTTTAAGAAAACTCCAAAACTCGTAAAATATATAGGGAAAGCTGGCAATAACTCCAATCACTAAAGAAACGCTGATGTGAGTTGCAAATTGCCCAGCCATGTTGATGTTTATGATCTGGAATGGTTGGGTGTTGATTTTTAAGGATTCTACACCTGTGAATTCAGACAGTTTGAAAAACATTCGATTGGTAAAAAAGTCAGGATTTTTAGGGGCAAGAATAAGAACATTGAAAATAAAATCGTAAAAGATAAAAGCCGCGATTGCAAAAATCATAACGGCAATTACGGAACGCATTAGGTGCCATCTTAGTTCTTCAAGATGCTCTAGAAAACTCATTTGGCCTTCGTTTGTAGTTGCTTCCTTATCTGACATGTATCTTTATTTTTCTATTTGTTTTGACTAAACAATTCCTTCTTTTAGGATGTCGTGTAAATGTACCATTCCTACATACTTTTTATTCTGAACAACAGCAAGCTGTGTAATATTATTGGCTTCCATTAATTGAAAGGCTTTAATTGCAAGAGAGTCAGGAGAAATTGTTTTCGGCATTGGCGACATGATATTGTGAGCAAGCAATTGGCTTACATCCTCATTTTGTTCCAGCATTCGTCTAAGATCACCATCGGTGATTATTCCAAGCAGTTCATTTTTTTGGTTCACAACTGCCGTAGCTCCCATTCTTTTGGATGATATTTCGAGGATGATAGGACGGATGTGTTCATTTTCTAAAACTTTTGGAGGTAAATCGTTTTTGTACAGATCACTAACTCGTAAGTACAATTTTTTTCCTAAAGCTCCTCCAGGATGGTATTTGGCGAAATCCTGACTGGTGAATTGTCTGCATTCTAGTAAAGAAACTGCTAAGGCATCACCAATAACAAGTTGGGCCGTTGTAGAATTTGTTGGAGCTAGGTTGTTAGGATCGGCTTCTTTTTCAACCACGGCTTTCAAAACAAAGTCAGCCTCCTTTGCAAGAAAAGAATCTAATCCAGATACCATTGCAATTAGCTTATTTCCCATGTTTTTGATGAGAGGTACCAAAACTTTGATTTCAGGAGTACTTCCACTTTTTGATAAGCAAATGATAATATCATCAGGACGAATCATCCCTAAATCACCATGAATGGCGTCTGCAGCGTGCATAAATAAGGCTGGTGTGCCTGTTGAATTTAAGGTTGCAACAATTTTATTGGCGATGTTAGCACTTTTGCCAATTCCTGTGAGAACAACCCTTCCTTTGCTCTCTAGGATTAATTCAACAGTATTTACGAAATCTCCATCAATATGCTCTTTTAGCTGACTAATGGTTTTTTCTTCTTCGGCAATTGTATTGATTGCAATTTGTTTGATATTGTATGTAGGCTTCAAATCTTCTGTGTTTTATTGTGTGTGCAAAGCTAATCAAACTCAAATTAATGAATCTTTATTTCGCAGTTAAAATCTGTTAAAAGCCAATTCCGTTTTGAATTGTACTAGTCTTTCTCTAAATTTAAAATACAAAAGTATTGAAATTTGTTACACGGGAATGAATGGTGAAGTGAATTTTACCATTTAAAAATTTTAGCTTACTAAGTAAAACATTAATTTAGCAGGCTGCGTATATTTTTGGGAAAAGCATATCAATTATAAGTATGGGAACAAACTTTGAATTATCAAGTAATTTAAAGAAGTATTTTGGATTTGAGAATTTTAAGGGGAATCAAGAACCAGTAATTCAAAATATTTTGAGTGGTAGGGACACATTTGTGTTAATGCCCACCGGTGGAGGAAAGTCATTGTGTTATCAATTGCCTTCATTAATGTTAGAGGGAACTGCAATCGTCATTTCTCCATTGATCGCTTTGATGAAAAATCAGGTGGATGCAATGAGAAATTTCGGTGAAGATGATGGGGTGGCCCATTATCTAAATTCATCTCTTTCTAAATCAGCAACTCTGAAAGTGAAAGAGGATGTTTTGACCGGCCGAACAAAGCTTCTTTATGTTGCGCCAGAATCCTTAACAAAGGAAAGTAATATTGAGTTTTTGAAACAGGTTAAAATCTCTTTTTATGCCGTTGATGAAGCTCACTGTATTTCAGAATGGGGGCACGATTTTAGACCGGAATATAGGAAAATACGATCCATAGTAAACGAAATTGGATCGGCTCCAATTATTGCACTTACCGCAACAGCAACCCCGAAAGTTCAGCACGATATTCAAAAGAATTTAGGTATGTTGGATGCTTTGGTCTTTAAATCTTCATTTAATCGGCCAAATTTATACTACGAGGTGCGTCCTAAAGTGAACGCAACCAGAGATATCATCAAATTTATTCGTGAAAATTCGGGAAAATCAGGGATTATCTATTGCTTGAGTCGTAAAAAGGTTGAGGAATTGGCTGAAACGCTTCAGGTAAATGGAATTAAGGCTGTTCCCTATCATGCGGGAATGGATTCAGCAACTCGTTCGGGAAATCAAGATAAATTTCTGATGGAAGATGTAGATGTTGTTGTGGCTACAATTGCATTTGGAATGGGAATTGATAAGCCTGATGTTCGTTTTGTGATTCATTACGATATACCAAAAAGTTTAGAAGGTTACTATCAGGAAACAGGAAGAGCTGGGAGAGATGGAGGTGAAGGGAAGTGTCTTACTTTTTATAGCTATAAGGATATTCAAAAGCTCGAAAAGTTTATGCAGGGAAAACCAGTTGCCGAGCAGGAAATAGGCAGACAGCTATTGTTAGAAACGGTTTCTTTTGCTGAAACGGCAATTTGTCGTCGCACTATTTTGCTGCATTATTTTGGCGAAAAGGTTGATGATGGCAATTGTGGTCATTGCGATAATTGTTTGCATCCTAAAAAGGAATTTCGGGGGGAAGAATTTGTAGTTAAAGCATTGCAGTTGGTTAAAGATGTTAAGGAGCGTTTTAAGATCGACCATATGGTAAATATTCTTACCGGCGTATCGAATTCCTCTATTAAATCGTACCGACATGATGAACTGGAATTGTATGGTTCTGGTAGTGATCGTGATCAGCACTTCTGGAATATGGTGTTCCGAAGGGCTTTGATTCACTCTTTTATAGAGAAAGATATTGAGCAATATGGAGTTATTAAATTTCTACCAGAGGGACTTGAATTTTTAGAAAATCCAAAGCCTTTTATGTTGACTGATGATCACGATTACAACGAGGTTGATTTAGAAGCTGAAAAAGCGGCTAGTACTGCTGTGGTAGATGAATCTTTGCTGCAAATGCTGAAAGATTTAAGAAAGAAAGTTGCGAAGAAAAAAGAGGTGCCTCCTTACGTTGTGTTTCAAGATCCTTCTCTTGAGGAAATGGCGATTAATTATCCGGTCACCATTGATGAATTATCGCATATACAAGGTGTTGGTGCTGGAAAAGCAAGGCGATTTGGAAAGGACTTTGTAAAACTAATTAGTCAGCATGTAGAGGAAAACGATATTGAAAGACCACAAGATATGGTTGTTCGTTCGGTGGTTGATAAATCTAAATTTAAGGTTTACATCATTCAAAGTGTCGATCGTAAAATGGATTTGGAGGATATTGCCGAAGCAAAAGGTATGGACTTCCCTGATTTACTCAGCGAAATGGAGGCTATTGTGTATTCCGGAACAAAATTAAGTTTAGACTACTATGTAGAAGAGACAATTGATGAGGATCGTCAGGAGGAAATTCTTGAATATTTTGATGAAGCCGAGACAGATAATATTGAGTTGGCGCTGGAGGAATTGGGAGAAGAAGATTACAGCGAGTCCGATATTCGATTAATGCGAATATTATATCACTCCGAAAATGGATTGTAAAGAATATTAAAAATAGAATAGGTAGGCTACTCGGTTTGGGTAGCCTTTTTATTTAATAATTTCTGAGCGTTTGAATTCTTTGTTTTCGTCGAATAGTTTTCGATACGTATAATGAGTTTTATAGACTTTTGCACCAATGTGTTCCATTAAATGACTCATGCGGGGGTTAAAGTCACCAATCCAATTCATTTCTAAATGTAAAAATGGAAAATTAGCATCAAATCCCGATCGTGAAAACTCATAGATCATTGCTGCTTCGATTCCTCTTTTTTGAAATTCGGGAATCACACCAAATATCAAACCCAAAGCATTTTTATTTTTTTGTAGGTGCTTGTAGTATAAGAATCGAAGTTTGGCATACAAGTTCATTTTACCATTTAAATGCTGCAAAAGCTCATTTAAATCGGGGATCATGATAAAAAAGCCAATGGGTTCGTTCTTGTAATAGGCGAACCACATTAATTTTTCATGCATAATAGGTTTTAAGGAGGTGAACAGCTCCTCGGCCTGTTGCTTTGAAATTCCGTCGATTCCTGGAATTTCTTTTACCCAGGCTCCGTTGTAAATGTATACAAAATCGTTGATTAGCTTATCAGCATTTTTTTTGGTTAAATGAATAACCTGATAGTCGTCGTTATTAAGAAGTCGGTTGGCTTTCCATTTTATAATTTCACTTAAGCTTTCGAGGGCAAATTTAGTACGGTAAGTGAACTGTTTAAAGAAAATTTGAAAACCGTAAGATTCGAAAAACTCTTGGTAGTAATCCAGATGATATGGCATGCAATATACCGGTTTGTGATCACCGGCCACATGAAGTCCCCACCATTGATGCCTCTCTCCGAAATTAATGGGACCATCCATAGCCTCTATCTGTCTTTCTTTTAGCCATTGTTTGCAGTGGTCGAATAGGGTGAAAGCTGCTTTTTTGTTGTTGATGCATTCGAAAAATCCTAAGCCTCCGGTTGGTTGTTCGTTTACGTCTTTTGTTTTGTAATCGATAAAGGCAGCAACGCGACCTATTGTGTTTTTGTTTTGGTCTTGAAGAATCCAGCGAATGCATTCCCCATGAGTAAACATTTTATTTTGTTTCGGATCAAAAATTTTCTCAATGTCCGAATCTAAAGGTCGAATCCAATTTTTTTTGTTTTTGTAAAGCCTTATTGGAAGTTTGATGAATTCCCGGATCGAATAAGGATTTGTAACTTCGATAATGTTGTATTCGATATTCATCTTTATATTATGCCTTAGTGAGTTTAGTTTGTTTGCGATTTGCTATAGGAAGTGCAATGACTGATAGGGAACCTAGAATGATAATCATGGCTGTTTGTGAACCATGCACAACCAATGCAAAGCTTTTAGACATGTTTTCGATATTTGAAACTTCTGGTAGGTAAACCAAAAGTGTTCCGATAACCATAAAATGCCAGGCTCCAATTCCACCCTGAACCGGAGCAACCATTCCAAAGGCTCCCATTACAAAAACGGTTAACCCAGCAATGGCAGGAAGGTTGGATGTAAATCCGAAGCTAAAGAAACAAATGTAGGTCATTAAATAGTACATGATCCAAATAAATACCGTGTGTAGGATGAAATAGATTTTATGATCTAGTGCTTTTATAGCGCGAAACCCTGCCATAAAATTAGAAATGGTTTGGTCTATTTTTATAAAGATACTTGTGTTTTTGAATTTTTTACGAAGAAACCAAATTGCTATTAGTATTGTTGCCACAACATATAAGGTATTGGTAGATGCGAAAATTTTGGATAACTTCGTACTGACTTCGGGATTGTTTGAAAAAAAATGTGATATGACCGAAAACTGAGTGCTTAAGGCAATCAGTAAAAAAACAATGAGCATCATAATATCTAAAACTCTTTCCAAAACAACAGTTCCAACTAGTTTTGTGAATGAAATGTTTTCGTACTTACTGATTAAACCACATCTGGAAATTTCGCCCATTCGGGGAAGTGCCAGGTTGGCAAAGTAACCAACCATTACTGCCAAAAAAGTGTTTATAGTTCTGGGTTTTTTGCCTAATGATTCAATGAGCATGTTCCATCGGATTGTGCGGCTAATATGGCTTAAGAGTCCGCAAAATAAGGAAAGAAAAATCCAATAATAGTTAACTTCGTTTTTTAAAGTGAAAAGAATCTCTGTTGTATTTTGACCGCGATAAACGTACCAAAATAAAAAGGAGCTAATCGAAAAGAAGATTAAAAATTTGATAATATTGATGAGATTTTTTTTCAATTCTAATAAATTTAGAGTCGGTATTTACGCTAAATACCAAGATTGGTTAAATTTTTCGGCAAGGATAAGCAATGATTCAAGTATTAAGTCCTAAATTTGCCCTGCAGTAAATCAGCTACAAAAATAAGTAAATGTTTGAAATCTCCTTTGAAAAGCTTCTGTTTTTAATGTTTGTTAACTAGTAGAGGCATATATAAAGGGATTAATTGGAAGGATATGGGATACGTTCGGGCGAAAAAAAATTTAGGACAGCATTTTTTAAAGGATCAAAACATTGCCAAAAAAATTGTTGCAAGTATGAAAGCCGAAGAGGTTTCAAAGGTGCTCGAAATTGGCCCAGGAATGGGTGTGTTAACCCAATATTTGCTTAAGGAAAAGGCTTTCGAAACGCATGTGGTTGAGATTGATAGGGAATCGGTGGCGTATTTAAATGAAAATTACCCTGAGTTATCGGGACGAATTATTGGTCATGATTTTTTAAAATATGATCTGTCGCGCTTGTTTGCCGAGCCATTTGCCATTATTGGTAATTTTCCCTACAATATTTCTTCTCAGATTTTTTTTAAGGTTTTAGATTATAGAGATCAAATTCCTGAAGTTGTTGGCATGATTCAGAAAGAGGTTGCTGAAAGAATGGCAGCAGTTCCCGGGAATAAAACATATGGAATTTTAAGTGTGCTTATGCAGGCTTTTTATAATATCGAATATTTATTTACGGTTAGTGAAACGGTATTCGATCCTCCCCCAAAAGTCAAATCAGCAGTAATTCGTATGGTTCGAAATACGACCGATAATTTGGCTTGTGATGAAAGACTTTTTTTCCGAGTCGTTAAATCCGGTTTTAATCAACGCCGGAAAACCTTGCGTAATTCTTTAAAATCGGTATTGGGCGATGCAAAATTAGATGATGAGTTGATGGCACAAAGGCCAGAGCAATTGTCTGTTGATCAGTTTGTTTATCTTACCAATAAAATTGAAGAATTGATAAACACGGAATTAAGAGAATAAAATCACACTAAAAATACTTTGTTATGCAATTTGAGTTGACCCGCGAATACATCGATCAATTAAAACAAATTATTGACGACAAAAATGAGGCGGAGGCAGTTAGCCAGATGAAAGAATTGCACCCTGCTGACATTGCTGAGATATACGATGAACTAGATATTGAAGAGGCTAAGTTTTTGTATCTGCTTCTCGATGGCGATACGGCTGCTAATGTGTTGGCCGAGTTGGAGGATGATGATAGAGATCGTTTTTTAAAGGCTCTTCCTGTTGAAGTAATTGCAAAGCAGTTTATCGATCGAATGAATTCGGATGATGCTGCCGATGTGATTGGAGGATTGTCGGATGAACAACAAGAAAGAATCCTTTTCCATATAAATGACATTGAGCAAGCTGGTGATATTGTTGACTTGCTTCATTACGACGATGATACGGCCGGGGGATTAATGGCTAAAGAGTTGGTGAAGGTTAATGAAAATTGGACTGTTCTAACTTGTTTGCGAGAGTTAAGTCGCCAAGCAGAAGATATCGATGAAATCTACTATGTGTATGTGGTAGATGATGATGATATATTAAAAGGAACCATTTCTTTGAAGAAAATGATTTTGAGTTCCACATCTGCAAGAATCAGTAATATTTACCTTCCCGATGCAATGGCTGTTCATACCGATGCCAAAGATGAGGATGTTGCGCGTATCATGGAGAAATATGATTTGGTAGCGATTCCGGTTATTGATAGTATAGGACGCTTAATGGGGCGAATTACCATCGATGATGTTGTTGATGTGATTCGTGATGAAGCCGAAAAAGATTATCAAATGGCATCTGGTCTTACCGAAGATGTAGAGTCAAATGACTCGGTTTGGATTCAAACGCGTGCTCGTCTTCCCTGGTTATTGATTGGAATGTTGGGCGGACTAATTAGTGCATTTGTTATATCAACGCACGAGAATGATTTGGGAATTAATCCTGCAATGGCATTTTTCATCCCACTAATTACAGCTATGGGAGGAAATGTAGGGGTTCAGTCTGCTGCGATTATTGTTCAGGGCTTGGCTAATAATTCTTTGGGATTTGAAAGTACATTTAGTCGGCTGATGCGTGAATTAACAGGTGCTCTTGTTAACGGAATTATTTGCTCAGGGATTGTTTTTATAGTGAATACCATTACAGGTAACTCACAGGACTTAACCATCAGTGTTTCTGCAGCTTTGTTTTCTGTGATTATTTTTGCATCCTTGTTTGGAACCTTAATTCCATTAACTTTAAATAAACTTAAAGTTGATCCTGCTTTAGCAACAGGACCTTTTGTAACTACTTTGAATGATATCGTTGGCCTTTTTATTTACCTATCGATTGGAGCTTATTTTTTAGGATTAGTATAATAGCTAGAGGAGTAGAGGTTATTAGTTGAAAAATAAGGGTTTGAAAGTCTAATTTGTGAATGAATTGCTTGATATATTATGATTAAATGAAAAAGTTGAATAAAAAACTTTTTCAGGTCGTAGTTTTTTTTAGGTTTTTCTTAACTTTGCATGAGGTTTTTGCTATTGCCATAAATCTTTGTTTATTAAGTACTTAGGCTTTGGTTGAAGCATTTCTGTTTTTTTACGAAAATGGAATGATGCCATTTTATAAAATTATCCAAAAAAAAGAATCATGAAGAGAGCGCTGATCAGTGTGTTTGATAAAACAAATGTTGTTGAATTTGCCAGAGAGCTAAGCAATTTAGGTTGGGAGATTATTTCTACTGGAGGTACATCTGCCAAGTTTAAGGCTGAAGGAATTTCTGTGATGGATATTTCTGATCTTACAAATTTTCCAGAATGTTTTGATGGACGAGTGAAAACTTTGCATCCAAATGTGGAAGGCGGTATTTTAGCCATTCGAGATAATGAAACCCATATTGCTCAAATGAATGAGTTGGGAATTGATCCAATTGATATTGTTGTTTGCAATCTTTATCCGTTTAAAGACACAATTTTGAAGCCTGATGCAGGACACGAAGAAATAATTGAAAATATTGATATAGGTGGACCAACTATGTTGCGAGCTGCAGCAAAAAACTATAAATTTGTTTCGGTAATTACCGATCCTGATGATTACTCAAAAGTAATTGAGGAATTAAAACAGGGGAACGATACCAGTGCTGAAACAAAAGAGTATTTAGCAGCGAAGGTTTTTGAACATACAGCTCATTACGATGCTCTGATTTCGGGTTATTTTAATAAAAAATTAGGCGTTACATCTCCTAAAATATTAACATTAACTTACGAGAAAAAGCAAGATCTTCGTTACGGTGAAAATCCTCATCAGAAGGCAACTTTTTACAGTCAAATTCAAGAAACAGAAGGAACTTTAACTTCAGCGAAGAAAATTCACGGTAAAGAACTATCTTACAACAATATTGGAGATACTGATGGAGCCTTGGAAACATTAAAAGAATTTCAAGAGCCTACCATT
>NZ_JBFHJW010000034.1:0-45022 GCF_041595635.1 Labilibaculum sp. | reverse complement strand
CTGTTTTCATATCCCAAATATGAGGATATCAGTTTAACAGTCAATAGCTTTGACTGATAGTGAATAAAGGTGATTGCTAATGCAGATTACTGATAGCAGATTTTAATAAAAAACCAGTTTGAGAGAGTGAAAATGAGCTAAACAGATATCCCGATCAGGCATAAAAAAAAAGGAACTCTTGAAAGTTCCTTTTATCCTGTATCTGTGTTTGAAGCTGGTTTAAATATCATCTTCCTCTTTTTCTTCCTGTGCCATATAAGCCTGTAATGAGCTAAATATTTGCATCTGTTCATTATGAGGTTTTGAAAAGAGGATGTAAAGCATTTGTGCCAAGTATGTCTGTGCATCGGGTTGCATCCTTCGGATTGCATCGATAATCTGTCTTTCCTGAATGTTTAACTGATCGGCTAAATTACCCAAACCATTTGCACTACTGGGAATTAGATTGTTTGCAAAAGCACCTAAAGCCGATTGAATAGCGGGCATTTGTGTTATGGCAGTAACGGTTTCTTTGGTTGTGCTGGTGTTGGCATCGGCAATATCTTTGCTGTGTTTTTCCTTTAAATCGATAACTTGATCCTTCAATTTTTCAATAGTGAACTCCTGTTTTAAATTCGTGTTTTCCAGGGCTCTGATTTTATCCCCGTACTCGCTTCTTAGGTTCAGTATGGTGTTAAAATTCTTTTTTTCGATGCTTCGTAATTCTTCTGAGGCGTTTTGTGGCATTTGTTGGGGCTTTTTTGTGTTTATCTCGTTATCGCGATCGAAATCGTTTAATTCATTTAGATATCTTTCTGTTGCTCTCATCTGTTTTGCTGTATTAACACAACTTACAGAGCAATATTTACTGTCAGGTCTTTTACCAATTATTGGCTTTCCGCATACTTTACATTCCATATTTTAATTCATTTCGTTATCGGGTTAATGATCTTATTTGATTCGGTTTTAATCGCTTAGATATTCCGATCCAGTTAACGGTGTAAAATTAGAGTATAATGATATGGCAGGGATTTGCAGATTCCTTCAAGGTGAAGCAATTAAAGTCTTATTTTATTTGTAATAGTTTTTTGTTTATTTAATCTATTCTAGTGATATGAAATTGGTAAATAAGATAGCATTTCATGATACAATTAGAATATCATAACATACTGTGACTATATTTAGTGAAAATACAATCGTGTTTATTACATAGTTTTTTGAGATATGAAGCAATCTTAAGTATATTTGTGTCTTAAGATACTTTGGCTTTAGTGTGAGATTTTTATTCCATATTTAGCTCAAAACGAGGAATAAGAATTAAGCTAATAAATAATGAAGTAATAAGCAAAATATGTAGTTTTTTTAGTCTTATAAAGAGTGGATATAAAGGTTGATATATACTAATACTGTAGATGTGTCAATTGTGAGAGTTAAAGAGTTATACCGGAAATTAAGAAGAATAAATGGTTTTGGAAGAAATAAATATTGTTGATACAATTACAGATTATTATAATAGATTTGAAAATGAATACCCGATTGAATTAATTAATAGTAAACAGTTTGACACACCGGTAAATTTTAAACAGGCAAAAGGATGTCCAAAACATCGCTGGTTCACATACAAGGAAGGTTTTTCGCCTATTTTTGTTGCTGATTTTATACAGAGATTTAGTAGTTTGAAATCAACTGTGGTTTTTGATCCATTTGGAGGTATTGGGACAACCGTTTTAGAAAGTTCAATACTTGGTTATTCGGCTTTTTCAAATGATATTAATCCTCTAAGTAATTATATCTCTAAGATAAAAAATACTATTTATGACTCAAATGATATAACTAATTTGGAGTCAACATTAAAAGTCTTTAATAAAATTAACTTTGATCGAAAAAACAATCCTCCAGTAAATAATACTGTGAATAGTTATTTCGATGAAAGTACTCTTGATTCAATTTTGCAAATACAGTATTGGATTGATACACTAGAAATACCTAAAATAAAAAATTTATTTAACCTTGCACTACTAACAAATCTTGAGAAAGTATCAACGCATCGAAAGGATGGAAATGGAGTAAAAAGGAAAAAAAACTTTAATCAAATAAAAGATTTATCTGTTTTAAAGGATATTATTTCTGAAAAAATAAACGAGTTTTTACATGATATTAATAGCACTAAGATTAATTCGTTAGGTGTTGTTTACGAACAGAGTTCATTTGATCCATACTCTCTTCCTAAAAAAGCGGATATTGTGATTACATCACCGCCTTATGCTAATTGTTTTGATTATAGTAAAGTTTACCTAGTCGAATTGTGGTTTGGAGGATTTTTTAAAGAAAAAATTGACCAGAAGAATTTTAGAGAAAGTTCAGTTGTGAGTCATGTACATTATAAATGGCAAGCAAGAAATCGTGATTATGGGCATAATCTTGTTAATAATGAGATATTCAAGCATCTCAGTGAGTGTGAGTTGTGGGATAAGAAAATTCCACAAATGCTGGTAGGATATTTTTCTGATATGGGTAAAGTTCTAAGTGAACTAATCCCAAATTTGAAGAGTGGTGCAATTGTTGGAATTGTTGTAGGTAACAGTGTTTATGGGGGACTACCAATAGCTACAGATATTCTAATTTCTGAATTAGCAATTCAATTAGGATACGAAATAGTTGGTATTGAATCTTACAGAACATTAACACCTTCGTCTCAACAATTAAAGATAATTAGAGAAAAAGATAAAAAATTTTTACGAGAAAGCTTAATAATTCTTCAATGGAAATAAACCAAACTGACATAAGCCAAACTGATATAAATGGGATATTCAACCCTTATAAACTTAGTTGGGATAGTACTATAATATTTCCTAGCACAAGAAAGCTTGAACAATTGGGGAACAGAATCTATAATAGATATCCTGCAAGGAGTGTCTTTTTAGTTCCTAGAGCAACTATACTTCATAAATTAAAAGAAAGGCCAATTAGTGTTTTGGATCCATTTATGGGATCTGGAACTACTGCAGTTGAGGCTACAAATTTGAATTGTGTGGTATATGGTGCAGAAATGGACCCATTTGCTCGATTAATTGCAGAAGTTAGTAGTATTCGTTTCTCAAAAGTCGAGAAAGAGGAATTGAATGAAAAATTTGAACAGATAATTAGGAATTGGCAACAACAAATTCCAATCAAAAAGTATTATCCAGATTTAAAAAATATAGAATACTGGTTTGATGACAATGTTTTTAATGACCTTTTAAAGCTTAAGTCATATATTTACGAGAATGTAGCTAATGAAAAATATTTGAATTTTCTTAAAGTTGCTTTTGCTGATTGTATTAAGCCTTCTTCTAAAATGGAAAGACAATCAACGAAACCTTATATTTCTTCTAAGTATGAGAAGAAAAAAAAGCCCGTTGGTGAATCTTTTGAATACAGTTACAATGCTCATTTTAACGCTATTTCTCAATGTAATGATAACGTAGAGAGCGAAACAAGAATTAATTGGGTTGGGTTTGATGCGACTGATTTTAATTCAATTGATCAAATCATAGATTTAGCTATCACTTCACCACCTTACTTAAATGCTTTTGATTATACACAAATAATAAAGATTGAAAGCGCTTGGGTAGGGACATTAGTGAACTCTGATATTGATAAATTGAGAAAATTACAAGTCGGACATGCAAAAAGAAGAGAACAAGAAATTTTTGAAGTAGTTTCCAAAATATTTAGTCAATTCTATGATCAATTGCTTTTTTCTTGCCCTAAAACAAAAAAAACATCTAATTTAAATGTCGCAAATAATAGTTTAGCTTATTTTAATGATATTTTTAAGAATTTATTGTCAGTTTATCGTGCATTAAAAGATGATGGAGAGTATCATATGATAATTGGAGATAATGTTATCAATAGTGTTTCAATTCCAACTCATAAAATTATTGCAGAACTAGCTCAGGAAGTTGGATTTAAATGGGATGGATACTATAAATATCCAATTAAAGATCATAGAACCTCAATTCCTAGGAATAATAATGGTGGTAAAATTGATTATGAATATGTTCTAATATTAACAAAATGATTTATAGTTATCTAGATACTCTTTTGGAAAAATGGATTGATTGGACTGAAGGTTTTCTATCTGAAAAGCTCCAAGCAAATACTAATGATCTAAATGCTATTCTAGGAACAAATGGTTCAGACAATCCAACTCGTTCAAAAGAATTATATGACATAGGTGTTCTAAATTACCCTCTTACGCGCAGTCCTATTGCGTATGACAACTTAAGAAAAGATCTTCCAATCCATTCAGATTTCGGCTACTTATCTTATTTAATTAAAAGAGCAATTGATAAGGACGAGGGTAATCAAATTCTGCAAAAAGGGTATAATGCAATATGTTGCTTCTGTTTAATCCAGCAAAATGCAACTCTAAATGATAGGCCAATTTCTTTAAACTTTATCTTACAAAGACTTCTTGAACTATTTCCGATGCCTTTAGATGCTGATGAACGATCTTACTTAAGGTATTTGACAGCCGCTATGTTTTGTGAATTAAATATTAATCAAAATGTTTTCCTAACGAGAATATTAAATGATGCACCTTTTCCGATTAAAATAATCGAGTCTGATAAGATTAGCATTAGGGTTGAGTTTAGTAATGCGAAAGATATAATTAAAGCTATAGATGAGAAAATATCATTGACAGGCATAGTATATGAAAAGGGCTCCGTCTTTTTCATTGGAAACCACAAAAACAAAAATCCTAGAGGGCTTTTCTATATTTCTTATATGAATTTCCAATCTTTTCTATATGATTTTTATACTCTAGAAAAAAGCAATGTGGATAAAGATGTTTTTAATGAGATTTTCACTAAAAAAAGTCCAGTTAATATTATAAATGAGTTCTCTCAAATTTTTAAAACTAATAAAAACTACTCTGCTCTCATGATATCATTAAAAGAAGGTTGCTTAGAAGCATTTAAAGTTTTGGCCTGGGATGATAAAAAATCTTCAATTAAAAGTGAAATATCCCTTAATAGAATATACTTTGGAGCACCAGGTACTGGTAAATCTTATACTGTTGATTTCTTGACGAAAGATTTAGACGATAAATTTAAACGCAAAATAACATTTCATCCTGACTATGACCATTCTTCCTTTGTTGGGTGTTACAAGCCTCAAAGTATTGGAAATGATATTAAGTATCAATTTTCGCCACAAGTGTTTACTGACATATATGTGGATGCGTGGAATGATGAATCTTCAAATATTTATTATTTGATAATTGATGAGATTAATAGGGGCAATTGCGCTGAAATATTTGGTGATCTATTTCAATTGTTGGATCGAAATGATGAAGGGTTAAGTAAATATGAAATTACTCCCAATGAAGATTTGAAAAAATATCTTGTAGAGGAATTTAAGGGTGAGTCCAGAGGAATAGAGAATGGTAAGATGAGATTACCATCTAACCTTGTAATTTTGGCAACAATGAATACTTCTGATCAATCGTTATATCCTATGGATAGTGCTTTTAAAAGGCGATGGGATTGGATATATGTACCGATTGAATATCGAGATACTTGTTCTGATGGCACTAAAAATGAGTCTTATAGTTTTAAAGTTGAAATTGAAGAGGGAAGAACTTTTGATTGGATTCAATTCATTGAAAAAGTAAATAATAAGATAAAAGATAATCCTAGTTTAGGAGCGGATAAGCAAATAGGAAATTATTTTGTAAAACCTAAAACGAAATCGGATGGCACAATGGGGAATATAAAGCTAAAAGATTTTATTCATAAGGTTATGTTCTACCTATGGAATGATGTTTTTAAGGATGAAGAGGATTCGATCTTTGAGAATAAGACTACATATCAAGACTTATTTCCTATTGAGATTAGTGGTCTTAAGATGATTGAAGGGATTCTTGATAAATTGGGGGTTGCTTATGCGAAAGAAGCGGAAGATGTTGCAACGACTGATGCTGATTAGATATGAGAGTCTTAGTTGAAGGTGAGTGGTATAAGACAATGGTTTTAGAATCTTTTCTTGACGATGCTAGTTTTTATGATTCTAAAGGTGATGAAGGTAGAATAAATCATGTAGGGTATTATCATTCAATTGATAGTAGTGAGTTGGTGTATTTTCTTCCTAAGGTTTTCATGTTTGGAAATGGCTTGATGTTAGGTAAATATTCAACGGCTCAATTAGTAGAAGGTTTTTCTGGTAAGGGGATAAAGCATATGGACGAGTATAACTGGATAAGGCAGTTGCTTGTCATTTTTTATAATAGCTTGATTGAATATAGGAAGAGAAAGTTTGATCAGGGGATTGCGAGAGAGAATGAGATTTTTGAGTTGAATACGAATGTTGGAGATAAGGAATATACGTACCTTGATTTGTTTCTTACTTTTACAAATTTCCATAAGAAAAATAGGAGGGTTATTCTTTTTAGATATATGAATAGTGTTTCTAATCAGGCAGATAAGGTGAATTGGAATAGAACAATTCAAAAGTCACTTCCATTGATTAATAAGAAAGGTCAGCCTGTTTATCATATGATGAGTAGCAAAAAGAAGCTGATTAATTATGAAGAAGAGTTGTTGACTATTTTTTACTCCATATTACGTCATTTTGAGAAGGAACATAAACTTAATTTTGACATTGATAAGTCTTTTAAAATAGAGAAGATTGATAAGGTTAAGTCTAATGGTCTTAAGAGATTAAGAAACATCAAGCATAGATATTTTTCAGATTTATTTAGAAGAATTTATCAGTTATGTGAGTTATATCTTTCTTATAATAGCACTGCTAGTGTAAAGAGGAAGAGAAATGAGTTTATTACTGTAAGAAACTATAATCTTGTTTTTGAGGATATGGTTGATAAGCTTCTTTCAGATGATATAGATGATCGATATAAGACAGTAGATGGTGTTGATATTCCATCTTTGAAGAATAATAAGGATGGTAAGATTATTGATCATCTGTTTGAGCATGCGTCTTTAATAGATAGAGATGATACGATATTTTATATAGGCGATTCAAAGTATTATAAGACTGGTTCAGGAGCAGGTGAAATGTCAAGATATAAACAATTTACCTATGCAAAGAATATAGTTCAGTTCAATATTGATTTGTTGAATAAGAGAGAGACTTACACCACAAGAATGAGGTATAGAGATGATGTGACGGAGGGGTATAATATAACACCAAATTTCTTTATTTATGGTTATGTAGACTCTGATCTTGATTTCGAAAACCCTCATATTAAACCAAAGGATAAGGATAAGGTTGTTAAGTCTTACCACTGGGAGGATCGTTTATTCGATAGAGATACTTTATTTGTTCGTCAATATGATATGAATTTCCTGTACGTTTTAAAAGGCTATACAAGTAGTATTTCTACAGAAATATCTCAATTGAGAAGTCAGGTTAAAGATCTGTTTAGAAATGATTTTGTTGAATACTTTAGTTCTAATGAATGTGGGTATGAGTTTAAGTATAGGGATTTTTCTAGCAGAGAAGATTTGAAGACTTTTGTGAATGCCCATTTCAGATTGCTTAATGGGAAATGTTATTCAAAAGATAATCGATTATTCTTGGCAAAACATATGGGAGAGACAAAGTTGGATGGTATTTTAGAAGGCTTTAGTCGATACGATCTGATTTAGTTTTTTATAGGTGTATTTATTTCTCATAAAAAATAAGGAGAAATATTGATTAGTATAGAGTTTTTTTGAAAAATTCTGTTACCTAATTCGAACTTAAATTGTTTTTAGTAAATCAAGCACTTTCCTATTCAAATCATCCACCAGCTCATTATCGTAATCGAAATAAGTATCGGTAACTGTTGTTTTTCCATGGCCAAGAGCCTGGGCAATTACGGGTTTTCCTGCTCCAATGGGTTTCTTTGCTGCAATGCCTGCCCATGAGTGTCGGGCGTGGTACATCATTAAATCAGGAACATTAATGCTTTCGTCTTTCCCAATTTCTTTAAGGTGCTTGTTCATTTGTTTGGTAAGGTTCCTGGCATTGGCATATTTCTCCTGATAGATCAACAGTGAATTTTCCCCTTTTCTTCGTTCTATTATTTCTTGAGCTTCGGGTTCCACTTTTATGGAGTAGGTTTTTTGCGTTTTATTTCGATCGTATTCAATACGTCCTTCGCTAATGTCTGGAATATCATAAATGTCAGAATTATTCATGCCAATTAAATAAAACGATAGCATAAAGAAATCGCGAGCCAGGGCAATGTATTTGTTGTCGGTTTCGAAATCTCTTATTTTTCTGATTTTTTCAATGGGTAACCTTAAATTTCTGGGCTTGCTTTCGGCAAATTCAAATTTTCTGAAAGGATAGGTTTCCTGTCCAATTATTTCATCGAAGTCGATAGCTCGATTAAAAACAGAACGAATATTTCTAAGATCGATATTTGTTGTGGCTGCACTTGCATTTGCTAATCTGTATTCTTTGTATCTGTTTAGCCAGGCTTTTGTGATATCATCGAAGAAAAGTAAATCTTCGCCCATATATTCTTTTAATTTTGTAAGAGTGGTATTGTATTTTTCTCGGGTACTGCTATTTTTTATTGTAGGAACGTAATTTTCCATGTATTCCAGAAAATTTATCACGCATTGTTGCTGTTTTCCACCATTTTTAATGTAATCTGCAATTTGTGATGCAGTCATTATATTTATTCTTCTTCTTTCCTCCAATTCCTCTATAAAATCATCTGCATCGAGTAGGATAGAGGCTAGTTTGTTATTGGCTGTTCTTATATTTTCAATTCCAGGACAGCCTCTTTTTATACGTCCATTGTCCCAATATTTCTCAGGAATTGCAAAATTTGCACGTATGTAGGAAGTTTTAGTTTTGTGAGAAATTGCTAACTTTATCGGGAAAGTCCCGTCGTTCTTCGCTTTTCGGTTGTCTAAGATCAATTTTGCAGTAGCCATATTGGGTAATTTTTTTGCAAGTTTTTTGCAAGTTTCTATACTTTTAAAGCTACAAAAAGCATCTTAAATCGCAATATTTAAATGAAAATAAAGCAAAATAAAAGCGGTTACAGGAGGTGTAACCGCTTAGTATTCAATTGATTTGCTTTGTCGGGGCGAGAAGATTCGAACTTCCGACCCCACGCCCCCCAGACGTGTACTCTAAACCTGGCTGAGCTACGCCCCGATATTGCGAGGACAAATATAATTGAACTTACAGAATTGACAAAAATAAAGGGCCGAAAGATTCGAGTAAATTGATGATTGCATCTATTTTTTCTATCCATAAACACACTTGCAGTTATCTGGATATTTTGTAGATTTGTTTCACGAAAATATTATTTAGAAACAGAATAAGTAAACATATATGGAATTTAAGTCAATGAATTTGGGAGAGACAAATCCTTTAGTTCCCGAGGGAGATGTGGAAAAGGTTAAGTGTCTGATTGTTGGGTCTGGTCCCGCAGGATATACTGCCGCTATTTATGCGGCAAGGGCGAATTTAAGTCCAGTGGTAATTGAAGGAATGCAGCCCGGAGGACAGTTAACAACGACTACAGAGGTTGACAATTTTCCAGGCTATCCAGATGGGGTAACTGGCCCAGCAATGATGGCTGATTTAAAGAAGCAAGCAGAGCGATTTGGAACAGATTGTCGTTGGGGACTTGTTACTTCTGTTGATTTCTCAGAATATCCATACAAAGTTGTAGTTGATGAGAAGAAAATGATCGAAGCCGAGTCTGTTATTTTAGCAACAGGAGCGACTGCTAAATATCTAGGTTTTCCTACTGAAGAAAAATACATGGGATCTGGGGTGTCGGCATGTGCTACTTGCGATGGTTTCTTTTACAGAGGTATGGATGTTGCCGTTGTAGGTGGTGGTGACACTGCTGCCGAGGAAGCTACTTACCTTGCTGGTTTAGCCAAGAAAGTGTATTTAATTGTTCGTAAGCCTTATTTAAGAGCCTCAAAAGCAATGCAAGATCGTGTAGCTAAAACGGAAAATATTGAAATTCTTTTTGAACACAATACCAAAGAGTTGTATGGTGAAGGAGTTGTGCAGGGAGTGAAGCTGATTAAAAGAATGGGCGAAACAGATGAGGAAGAAGTTGATATTAAAATAGATGGTTATTTTGTAGCCATTGGGCATACTCCAAATTCAAAAGTGTTTAGCGATTACGTTAAAACCGATGAGCAAGGTTATATTTTAACTGAAGCAGATTCTACTAAAACAAATGTTCCAGGAGTGTTTGCTGCAGGCGATTTAAAAGATCCTCATTACCGTCAGGCAATTACTTCAGCAGGTTCAGGTTGTATGGCTGCGATGGATGCCGAACGTTTTTTAGCAGAAAGAGAATAAGTATTGCAATCTGATAATATAGAAAACCCGACTAGCGATAGTCGGGTATTTTTTTGTGCATAAAAAAAACGGCATCCAAATAGATGCCGTTTTATGAGTATTAAAAAATACTATTGATTGAAAATATCTGCAAATTTTTCGTTGCTGTATTTTCCATCACTTAATTTTTTGGCAACTTCTTTAAAGGCGTTAACAGTGTATTCAACATCTTCTAAGGTGTGAGTTGCTGTTGGAATCAATCTAAGCAGTAGTTGTCCTTTCGGAATTACAGGATAAACCACGATAGAACAGAAAATGTTGTAATTTTCTCTTAAATCCATAGTTACTTGGGTTCCTTCGGCAACACTACCCGAAAGATAAACCGGAGTAACTGGTGATTCTGTTACACCAATATTTAATCCTGCTTCTGTTAATCCCGCTTGTAATGCTTTGGTAACAGACCAAAGATTCTCACGCAATTCTGGTGAGTTTTTTAATAGCTCTAGGCGTTTAAGAGATCCTTCAACCATCGGCATTGGCAATGATTTTGCAAAAATTTGTGATCTCATTGTGTATCTTAGGTAAGTGCCAACTTCTTCGCTACAAGCGATAAAAGCACCAATACCAGCCATAGCTTTTGCAAAAGTACTGAAATGCAAATCTACTTTATCTTCAACGCCGAAATGCTCAATTGTTCCTGCACCAGTTTTTCCCATCACACCAAAGCCGTGTGCATCATCAACAAGTAAACGGAAATTGAAATCATCTTTAAGAGCACAAATTTCATCCAATTTACCAAGGTCACCAGCCATTCCAAATACACCTTCAGTAATTACAAGGATTCCTCCTCCTGTTTTTTCAGTCCATTTGCTTGCTCTTTCTAATTCTTTTTTAAGGTTTTCCATGTCGTTGTGAGGGTAAACGAACCGTTTCCCAACATGAAGTCTTAAACCATCCATGATACATGCATGCGATTCAGAATCGTAAACAATCACATCATGACGACCTACCATAGAATCAATAATAGACACCATTCCTTGGTAGCCAAAATTCAAAAGGAAGGCATCTGGTTTTCCCACAAAATCGGCCAATTGAGCTTCTAACTCTTCGTGACGACTTGTTTGACCGGACATCATACGAGCTCCCATTGGGTAAGCTAATCCCCATCTTTCAGTTGCTTCAGCATCTTCTTTTCTAACTTCAGGGTGATTGGCTAATCCGATGTAGTTATTCAAACTCCATGTTAAAACTTCTTTTCCACGAAATTTCATTCTTGAACCAATTTCCCCTTCCAGTTTAGGAAATGCGAAATATCCATGAGCTTGCTTAGCGTATTGCCCTAGATTTCCTTTTTTCGATGTAACTTTGTCAAATATATCCACAGTATATACTTTTTTGTAATGTTTTTATTGCAATTGTGCAAAAGTAATGTTTTTTAGAATTCTAGCAATAAATTATAAAGAATTGTATAATAAGCTTGGAAAGTATTCAATATTTCGCATGAAAACTATATCTTTGCAAAATGCAAAAAAACAGAGAGGTTATATCTATGAGGAAAATTGTTTATCTTTTTTTACTTTTCGCCTTTGTTTTAGGTGGTTGTAGCGATTATCAAAAGCTTTTAAAAAGCAATGATAATCCATTGAGATATAAGAAGGCTATTGAGTACTATAATAGTGAAGAATATGTGAAAGCGGCTACTCTATTTGAGGAGTTGTTACCAATTTATCGAGGTACAAGTAAGGCTGAAACAATTAGCTATTATATCTCTTACTGTTCTTATGGATCTGGAGATTACATTTCTGCGGGTTATTATTTCAGAAATTTCCTTAAGACTTTTCCAGATAGTCCTTACTCTGAAGAGAGTTTGTATATGAGTGCTTATTGTTATTATTTAGAATCTCCAAAGCCTAGATTAGACCAAACATCAACACAAGATGCGATAGATGCATTTCAGTTATATGTCAACCGTTACCCTAATTCTACAAGAATTCCGAGATGTAATGATTATATTGATGAAATGCAGGATAAATTGGTGTATAAATCTTACCTAAGTGCGAGAAATTATTACGATAGAGAACGTTTTCCTGCGGCCATAATATCTCTTCAAAATAGTATTAAAGATTATCCAGGTTCTTCCTATCGTGAAGATTTAATGTTTATGCTTTTAGAGTCACGTTACCAGTTGGCATATAATAGTATTGCTGATAAGCAAAGAGAGAGATACAATCTAGCAAAAGAAGAATATTATTCTTTTGTTGATGAATTCCCTGAAAGTAAGTACCAGAAACGTACTGAAAAAATGATTGAAGATATCGAATCATACTTGAGTAAGTTTAATACGAATATTTAAAATAGATCTAATTCTTTTATAGTATGGATTACAAAAAAACAAATGCAGCAAGTTCTACAATTACCCGTAACATGACTGAATTAAGTGAAGAAGTGGGTAATGTGTATGAATCTGTAGTGATTATGGGGAAGCGTTCTAATCAAATTGCTGTTGAACTGAAAAGTGAACTGAATAAGAAATTGCAGGAGTTTGCTTCTTATACAGATAACTTGGAAGAGGTTTTTGAAAATCGCGAGCAGATTGAAATCTCTAAATATTACGAGAGATTGCCAAAGCCATCATTAATCGCAGTTGAGGAATTTATTAATGGAGAAATCTATTACAGAAATCCTGCGAAAGAGACAAAAACAATCGATTAGTTATAAGATAGTCTATTAGTTCCCTTTGTTACAGAGGGAACTTTTTATTTTAAAACGAAATTATGTTAAAAGATAAAAATATCATTCTTGGTGTAACTGCAAGTATAGCGGCCTATAAAGCTGCTTCTTTAGTTCGTTTGCTAGTGAAAGAAGGGGCTAATGTAAAAGTAATTATGACTACTTATGCAAAGGAATTTATATCTCCGGTTACCATGGCTACACTGTCTAAGAATACAGTTTTGTCTGATTTTTTTAAGCATGATGATGGCAGTTGGAATAGTCATGTAGATTTGGGAATTTGGGCAGATTTGCTACTTGTAGCACCTACTACCGCCAACACAATGGCTAAAATGGCTCACGGTATTTGTGATAACTTACTACTGACAACTTATCTTTCGGCTAAATGCCCGGTGATGCACGCTCCAGCAATGGATTTGGATATGTTTAAACATCCAGCCACCTTACGAAATATGGAAATTCTACGATCTTATGGTGATTTATTTATAGAGCCTTCAAGTGGAGAGTTGGCAAGTGGTCTTTATGGAAAGGGCCGAATGGAAGAGCCCGAGATCATTGTGAAGAAAGTCGTTGATTTTTTCGAATCTAAAAAAAAAAACTAAGCGGTAAACGGATATTGCTGACAGCAGGACCAACTTATGAACAAATTGACCCTGTTCGATTTATTGGTAATTTTTCATCTGGTAAGATGGGTTTTTCCATTGCTGAGGAATTGGCCAATCAAGGGGCTCAAGTTGTTCTGATTAGTGGACCTACGAGTTTACAAATAGAAAATTCTAATATTAAACGCATCGATGTGATTTCTGCTCAGGAGATGTATGTGGCAGCACAAGAACAGTTTCCATCTTGCGATGGTGGAATTATGACAGCTGCCGTTGCCGATTTTACTCCATTACATATCGATAAAAAGAAAGTAAAAAGAGGAAAGGAAAACTATTCGGTTGAACTAACTCCAACAAAAGATATTGCTGCTTCATTAGGTAAATTAAAAAGAGAGAACCAGTTTTTGGTTGGTTTTGCTTTAGAAACTAATGATGAAGAGTTAAATGCAAAGGGAAAATTGGAAAAGAAAAATCTTGACTTTATTGTTCTTAATTCTTTAAACGATAAAGGAGCCGGTTTTCAACACAATACAAATAAAATTACAATTTTTAGCAAGTATGGTGAGTGTAAAAAGTTTGCCTTGAAAAGCAAGGCTGAGGTTGCTGTTGATATTGTGAATGAATTGATTGCTTATTATGAAGAATAAATATGCTATCTCTTCCGTTTTAATTTTTAACTTTAAGTGTTAATTTTTGAAAGTCAACCATGCGAAAACTCTTTCTACTATTTTTTGCATCTATTTTTTCAATTTCCTTATTTTCTCAGGAGTTGAAATGTAATGTGCAAATTTCGAGTCAACAAATTCAGGGTACAAATAAGCAAGTGTTCCGAACACTTCAAAGTGCAGTGTACGAGTTTATGAATTCCACTCGATGGACCGATCACGTATATGCCTACGACGAGCGGATTGAATGCTCAATAATTATCAATCTAACTTCTAAAGTTTCTTCGAATGAGTACTCTGGGTCTGCTCAAATTCAAGTGAGTCGTCCTGTATATAATTCTTCCTACAATACTGTTTTATTGAACTTTAAAGATGATGATATTCAATTTGAATATGTAGAATATCAATCCATTGACTATAATGAAGCCACTACTCCTGAAGGCTTAGCTGCTTTGTTATCCTATTATGCATACATGATTATTGGTTTAGATTATGACACTTATTCAATGGAAGGTGGAAGCCCTTATTTTTCGAAAGCAGAAGCCATTGTAAATAAGATGCAGAATTCCAGCGTAAGCGGATGGAAGTCTTATGAAAGTAAGAAAAATAGATATTGGTTGATTGAGAATTTTCAGAATAGTTCATATAGCTCGGTTCGCGAATGTTTGTATCGATATCACCGCTTAGGCTTGGATAATATGGCCGATCGATTAACAGAATCTAGATCTACAATAGCCGAAAGCCTAAAGTTGCTTCAAACTGCTTATCGTTCCAAACCAGGTTCCTATATTCTTCAGGTATTTTTTGATGCCAAAGCAGAAGAATTGGTGAATATCTTTTCGGAATCTTTTAGCGAAGAAAAAAAACGTGTTTATACTATTGTTAGTGAAATTGATCCTGCTAATATTTCAAAATACAATACTATGTTAGACTAGTGCCGAACAATACCATCTCATTATTTTATCTCATCAGGTGTATACGATTATTTTTTAGACTCTTATGATTCAATCTATTTCCATTCAGAATTATGCTTTAATTACTAAGCTGGACATTGAATTTTCGAATGGTTTTTCCGTGATAACTGGAGAAACGGGTTCTGGTAAATCTATTCTCTTAGGAGCTTTATCTTTAGTGCTTGGTCAACGGGCCGAGATGAACGTATTAAAAGATAAGGAGCAAAAATGCATCATAGAATGTTCATTTTCTATTTCAAAATACAATTTGAAGGCATTTTTTCAAGACAATGAACTCGATTATGAAGAAGAAACAATATTGAGGAGAGAAATTTTCCCCAATGGGAAAAGCCGTGCTTTTGTAAATGATTCACCAACAAGTGTTAAAATCCTAAAGGAACTTGGTCTTCGCTTGATTGACGTTCATAGTCAGAATCAAAATATAGTAGTTGGTAGTTTTGAATATCAGGTAGGTATTGTTGATACTTATGCTAAAAATGTCGACCTCCTTAAAAAATATCAAAACGATTACGATCAATTTCAAAAGTTAAAGCAAGAATTAAGAAAACAGGAAGAATTGGCTGCCAAAGAAAAGGCAGATTTGGATTATTTTGAATTTCAGTTGGAACAATTAGTCGAGGCTCAATTGGTTGAAGGCGAACAAAAAGAAATGGAAGCCGAATTGGAAACCTTAAGTCATGCCGAGGAAATCAAGTCGGGTTTATACAAGACATACATGAATTTTTCTGAAGGGGAATCGTCTATTCTTACTCTGATGAAAGAGGCTATCAACTCAATGATACAAATCCAAAATGTATACCCCAATGCGGCTAGTTTCTTCGAGAGATTAGAGAGTAGCTACATTGAGTTGCAAGATCTGGCTCAGGAATTAGATCGAAGCAATGAAACCATTGAATTTGATGCTAACAGAATTGAGTTTTTAAATCAAAAATTAGATGGTATTTATGCCTTGCAGCAGAAGCATCATGTGAATTCAGCCGAAGAATTGATTCAAATTCGAGAAGAATTGAAGCAAAAAGTGGAAAAAATCAGCTTAGGAGATGATTTTATTGACGGCTTGAAGAAGCAATTAAAAATGCAGGAAGGTATTGTAAGAAAATCGGCTGAGAAACTTACAAATAGTAGAGTTAAGGTGATTCCTGCCATTGAAAAAACCATTGTGGCGCAATTGATTCAGTTGGGAATACCTAATGCGAATTTTAAAATCGAAACTCGTATTAGAGAAGATTTTCAGTATTTAGGGCATGATTATTTGAGCTTTTTGTTTAGTGCCAATAAGAATGGAAAATTAGAAGAGGTACAGAAAGTTGCTTCTGGAGGTGAGCTGTCTCGATTAATGTTGAGTATCAAGTATTTAATTTCATCATCTACTGCGTTACCATCTATTGTTTTCGATGAAATAGATACAGGAGTATCGGGCGAAATTGCCGACAAAATGGGGAGTATGATGAATAAAATGGCAGAAAATATTCAAGTAATTAGTATTACTCATCTACCTCAGATAGCTGGAAAAGGAAAAAATCATTACAAAGTTTACAAGGCAGATGATGAGCTTGAAACCTACTCGAATATTGTACTTCTCGATAAGAAAAGTCGTATTGAGGAGTTAGCTAAAATGCTTAGTGGTGCTGACCTTACTCAGGCTGCACTTGAGAATGCTAAAGTGCTGTTAGGTAATTAGTTAATTCTGACATTTTACAAATAAAGAATTTATTCAGTCTTAATTAATACTACTGTGTAGGATTGATATTAATTTATTTGGCTATCTTTGTGGCTGAAAAAATGAAATTTACAAAGTATGTCTTATAATTTATTAAAAGGAAAACGAGGGATTATTTTTGGAGCATTAAACGAAATGTCTATTGCTTGGAAAGTAGCCGAACTTGCGGTGGAAGAAGGTGCTGAAATTGTATTAACAAATACTCCCGTTTCTATCCGAATGGGTACAATTGATGAATTGGCTAAAAAATGTAATGCTCATGTAATTCCAGCTGATGCGACCAGTCCTGAAGATTTGGAACAGTTATTCACCAAATCAATGGAAATTTTGGGTGGAAAAATTGATTTCGTACTTCATTCAATTGGGATGTCTCCAAATGTTCGAAAAGGGCTTGCTTACGACGAATTAAATTATGAGTATTTGAAGAAAACATTAGATATTTCTGCAATCTCTTTTCACAAAGTATTGCAATCGGCTAAAAAGCTTGATGCTATGGCAGAATGGGGATCGGTTGTTGCCTTGTCATACGCAGCGGCACAAAGAACCATGTACGAATACAACGATATGGCCGATGCGAAATCTATGCTCGAATCAATCGCTCGAAGTTTTGGATATATCTATGGAAGAGAAAAAAGAGTGCGTATCAATACCATTTCTCAATCTCCAACCATGACAACTGCAGGTAGTGGTGTAAAAGGTTTCGATTCTTTGATTGATTTCTCAGAGCGTATGTCTCCTCTTGGAAATGCTGATGCGGCAGAGTGTGCGAACTATTGTATTACTATGTTCTCGGACTTAACCCGTAAGGTAACCATGCAGAACTTGTTCCACGATGGTGGTTTTTCAAGTATGGGTATGAGTTATAGGGCTATGCGTCAGTATAATAAGAGTTTTAATCCTTGTGATTGTAAAGAATAATAAAAAGAGTATTATTATCTTTTGAATCCGGATTGTAAAATCCGGATTTTTTTTGCGATAAAATGTAAATTGTGAAATCAGTAGATTTTTAAAATCTACTGATAATATGTACCTTTGCCCGTACTTTTCAAAATTTGAGAAGGAGAACAAGAAACATCAAAACAAAAATAACTTGATGACCACAAAAGCAACAAATATTCATCCTGTATTTGATCGGATTTTAGGACGGGAAGATAAGGAGCAGTTCTTACATCAAAATTCAAAACTTATTTGGATGACAGGTCTTTCTGGATCAGGAAAAACTACAATTGCAATTGGACTTGAAAAGGAGCTTCAGAAGAGAGGCTATTTAACTCAAATTCTGGATGGAGACAATATCCGTACAGGAATTAATAAAAATTTAGGATTTTCTGATGAAGATCGAACTGAAAATATCAGAAGAATTGCCGAGGTTTCAAAATTGTTTTTGAATTGTGGAATTATTACCATCAATTGTTTTGTAAGTCCTACCATCGAGATTAGGGATCTTGCTAAAAATATTGTGGGGGAAGAAGATTTTTTGGAAGTATACGTGAATGCATCCTATCAGGAATGTGAGAAAAGAGACGTAAAAGGTTTGTATAAAAAAGCTCGTAATGGTGAAATAAAAAACTTTACCGGACTCGATGCTCCTTTTGAAGCTCCAGAAAATCCATTTTTAGAAATTAAGACTTCTGAAATGACTCCAGAGGAATCGGTGGAGAAGGTGGTAAATGCAATTTTAACTAAGTTAATAAAAGATAGTAAAGTTGAAAACAAGTAGACTTTACGGTGTGGCTATTCGGAGGGGTGGTCTAGTAGAACGCAAATAAAATATTTTCGAATGAAGGAATACAATATTAATCATTTAAGAGAACTGGAAGCTGAATCTATTTTCGTGATTCGTGAAGTGGCTGCTCAATTTGAAAATCCAGTTATGTTATTTTCTGGAGGAAAAGATTCTATCATCATGTTTCACTTGGCTCGTAAGGCTTTTGCTCCTGCAAAAGTTCCTTTTGCGATGATGCATATTGATACTGGACATAATTTTCCTGAAACCATCGAGTTTAGAGATATGTTGATGGAGAAAACAGGTACTCGAATTATCGTTCGTTACGTTCAGGATTCTATTGATCAGGGAAAAGTGGTTGAGGAAACAGGAATTAATGCCAGTCGAAATAAGTTGCAAACTGTAACTCTTTTAGATGGTATTGAGGATATGAAAGTAGATTGTGCAATGGGTGGTGGCCGTCGCGATGAAGAAAAAGCCAGAGCAAAAGAGCGTTTTTTCTCTCACCGAGATGAGTTCGGCCAGTGGGATCCGAAAAACCAACGTCCTGAATTATGGAACCTTTTCAATGGAAAGAAAAATATGGGAGAACATTTTAGAGTTTTTCCAATTTCGAATTGGACCGAAATGGACGTGTGGCAATACATCTATCTAGAAAATATTGAAATTCCAAACCTATACTTTTCTCACGAACGTGAAGTATTTCAACGTAATGGAACACTTTTAGCAAAAAGCGATTGTATTCCTATGCGTCCAGATGAGAAAATTGAGAAACGTATTGTGAGATTTCGTACTATTGGCGATGCTACTTGTACTGGAGCTGTTGAGTCTAGAGCTCATTCATTGGAAGAAATTATTGAAGAAGTTGCCGCTACCCGAACAACCGAACGTGGAACCAGAGCTGATGATAAAAGATCAGAGGCGGCTATGGAAGATCGTAAAAAAGAAGGTTATTTCTAGAAATACAGGCAAAAAGCAAAACAGATTTGTGGTACAGATATTTGGCCACCTTAAAATTTTGAACTTACAACTAATGGCTATTTGCTATTAGTAAAAAGCTAAATAAATATGTCAGAGAACGCAGCAGGATATTTAGATATGGAACTTTTGCGATTCACTACTGCTGGTAGTGTTGATGATGGTAAAAGTACCCTAATTGGAAGATTATTATACGATAGTAAAGCCATTTTTGAGGATCAAATGGAAGCTATTGAAATCAGTAGTAAAAAAAGAGGTGACGAGGAAGTTGATCTGGCTTTACTTACCGATGGTTTACGTGCCGAACGCGAGCAGGGAATAACCATTGATGTTGCTTACCGTTATTTCGCAACACCAAAGCGTAAATTTATTATTGCCGATACCCCAGGCCATATTCAGTATACTCGAAACATGGTAACAGGTGCGTCTACAGCAAATGCTGCATTAATTTTGGTTGACGCACGTAACGGCGTTATTGAGCAAACTTTACGTCATTCTTACATTGCCAATTTATTGCAAATACCACATATTATTGTGTGTATCAATAAAATGGATTTGGTTGACTACTCACAGGAAACCTACGATAAAATTAAGGCTGATTATCAAAAGCAGATCGTTGATAAATTAAATATTAAAGATGTTTGCTTTATTCCGATCTCGGCAAAGTTAGGCGATAATGTTGTTGATTCTTCAACTAGGATGGATTGGTATTCAGGATCTCCATTGCTGAATTTGCTTGAAAATATGCCAATTGTTGACGATCGTAATCATGGCGATTCAAGATTACCTGTTCAGTACGTTATTCGTCCTCAGTCTGATGAGTTTCACGATTATAGAGGATATGCAGGTAGAGTTGCCAGTGGCGTTTTCAAGCCTGGCGATCGGGTAAAAATATTACCTTCTGGAATCGAAACCAGCATTAAAGCTATTGATTCTTTTGATGGTGAGCAGGAAGTTGCATTTACACCACAGTCGGTTACTTTACGATTGAGTGAGGATATCGATATTTCAAGAGGAGATATGATTGTGGATGCAAACAATGTACCAAATGTAAGTCAGGAATTTGATGCCATGCTTTGCTGGATGAATGAACGCCCAATGATGCCACGCGGAAAGTATACCATTAAGCATACTACGAACGAAACTCGTTGTATGATCCGCGATGTGAAATTCAAAGTAAATGTAAATACCTTGGATGAAGTTTCTGATGAGGCTTCTGTAGGATTAAATGATATTGCACGTGTATCTTTTAAAGCAGCGAAACCTTTATTTTTCGATTCTTACAAAAAGAATCGTTTAACAGGTAGTTTTATTTTAATTGATGAAGGAACCAATGAAACGGTTGCGGCAGGTATGATTTTATAAAATACAAACCAATAATTACAGAATGGCTGAAGCAATTGTTTTGGCCATTTTTTTTTGCAAAAAAAAGAGATTGCCACAATAGCAATCTCTTTTTAGATATTATAGTAGTAGTGTTAAAATTTAAAGCCAAAAGTCATTCTAACCTGATGGTTTGTGCTATTTAGACTAGCTACATCGCTACTTCCCGAGTAAAGTACATAGTCTTCACTATACTCTTTGTATTGATAGGCCATATCAAAGAAGAAGTTGTTCTGTTTCAACCCAAAACCGCCAGAATAGGTATTGTAGCCTTCATCAGTTTCACCTTTGTATGTATCACCAATTCTGGCAAAACCACCACGCAAACTCAAATTGGGAGTCATGCGGTACTCGGCACCAATTCTTAAATTAGAAGAAGAACGGTAGCTGTTTGAAATGGCTTTGTTTAATGTCATTTCGTAATCTGAATCGCTATTATCAAATCCAAATTCTGCATTCCTGTAGTCAATCATCTCGTAATCGAGGCTGATTACTCCCTTGTGACCAAATAAATAGGCCGCACTCAAAATGGTTCTAAAAGGAGTTTCATAATCATAATTCACTCTCGATACATATTCCGATTCGTAGGAATGATATGCATTTCCATCTTCGGGGAAGGCCGCTGAAATACTGGGGTCAAATTGGGAACTCATCGCCGTATCATAGTCTTCATCGAGATTATAAAAAGTTGGAGTGTGTATGGCTGCACCAATTCTAAATTGATTGGTGACTTTATAAATAGCTCCAAGTTTAAAGTTTACGCCAACTCCTGATGTTGTAGTGTATTCTGTAAAAGTGAATTCATTCAGCGAAGTTGTGTTGCCAACAAGGGAATACTCAGAATAAGAGTTGGTTGTCTTATGATACAAATCCTGAATGCCAATAGTTGCTCCTAAATACAATCGGTGAGCATAGTTAGCACCAAAGGATAAAACATATTCTCCAATGTACCCTTTTTCTGTTATATGTCTCTGTTGATCCATGATATCGCCATCGTAAAGGGCGGAAACATAATTGTTCTCATCATCATTGTTGATAAGATAAGTATCGTAAGCCAGTTTTTCTTCGAAAGTGTAAAGACTGCCAGGAGCAGTCCCTGATGCGTATGAAGCCCAATTGTCAAGTAATGATGTTTCAGAATTCAAGTTAAATACATAGCCTTCTCTGTTGAAATTGGCTACTCGATTGTATCCTATTCCAAAGTTGAAATTCTGCCATCCTTTTGCAGGAGCCATCTTTTGAATAAAGCTGGCTACATAGCCAACATTTCCCATTGTGAAACTGTATTTATCTTCAGAATAACCGCCATTTTCTGCTTTTGTATATTCTACAGAGGGAGTGAACGTAAATTCAGAGCTTCGGTAAACACCAATACCTGCAGGATTTATACTTAAACTCGAAAAGTCTCCTCCCAAGGCTCCAAATGCTCCACCCATGGCTGTTGATCTTGCCGTTCCTGTATATTCCTGACTTGAATATTTTAGTGCATTATCAACACTTTGAGAATAGGAACCCCCTGCTATTAGGGATAGAATGAGTAAAAAAGTATACCGTTTCATAAAATGTATTTTTTAAGTGTGTCATTTAAGCTGATAGATACTGCAATCGCTCTTTGGGATGTAAAGAGTGGATAATAATGGATCAGGTAAAACACTTTTGTTAATTATTAGTTGGCTAGGTAAAGGGTATCACCGGAGATGGGAAAATCAAACTCCGGTGATTATTTATTTATTATCTTCTTCTTCTTGAGCTGCTTGATGAACTACTTGAAGAGCTTCCAGATGAAGAGGAACTTCTACTTGATCTTACTGCTGAACTTGAGCTACTTTTCGATGAGCTAACAGATCTTCTTACTCCACTATTGGTGGAAGTTGATTTTGATCTGGTAGAGCTTGATCGGTAGCTTGAGCTAGGTTTCGACGAGCTACTTCTAACTTTAGAGTAGGACGATCTTGTAGCCGATTTTGAATAGTTTGAACTTCCACTATACGAAGAACGGTTGTACGAAGGTCGAGTGCTACTTTGTGGTTTGCTATAGCTTGGAGAAGAACTTCTTCTGGTAGAAGTTCCATAAGTTGAACTTTTACTAGAATTACCACTTAAAACAGATCTTCTTGTACTGTAGCTATTTTGATTGCTTGAGCTATAACGAGCTGCAGCATTGCTTCTTCTGATATCATCAGCACTGGTAGATATGCTCCTTCTTGTTGTAGTATTGTTTGCTGTAGTTCCTGCTTTGGTACTCGAAATAGCCGATCTACGTGTTGATGTTACGGCTGGGTTTGCAGCAGTTCCTGCTTTGTAGCTATTGGATCTTCTATCGCCATAGTATGTGTCTCGTCTAAAACGATCGTTGTTATTGTAATGGTGATGATGTCCATAGTAGCCGTAATATCTATTATTGTGTCTGTAATAGAAAGGATATCCCCAACCGTAGTATAGATCCCAATACCAGCTGTTTCCGAAGCCAAAATTTATGCCCCAGTAAGAATTATAGTTGGAATAGCCGTATGCAAATAGGTTTCCGTAACGAATACTTGAGTAGTTATAGTTAGTGTAGTAAGGATAATTGCTCCAGCTAGGAGTCCACCACACATAATTTCCATCCACATAAACATTCCAGTCAGAATCTCCTGCTAAGTACATGGCAGTATTGTAACCACTATTGTCGTAATAGCCAAATCCCTGAGGATACATTTCACGTAATCGTTCCGCTTCTTCCTGATCACGATCGGATCCATTAAATCCACCTAAATAGTAACCCGAATCACCTTCGTAAATCAAGGTATCTACATTTTCAATCGATTCGTCATTAAGGATGCTTGTATACTTTTGTTGTAAAGCTTCAAAATTGCGATCATCAAGTGCTTCAGATCCAATTTCCGGCTCGGTTTTTGTTGATAGTTCGGTTGCTGCACTTGGAGCTAGGGTATTACTCTTTGTAGCAGCCGGGGAATAGGCTTCAACTTTTTGAACTAGTAAAGGAGCCTCGTTGGGGTTGTAGTACAAATCATCTTCGTAAACTGCTGATCCCATGTAAGAAGGGGAGCATCCAGCAGCAAAGAGAGCTGTAATTACTAGAATTTTAAAATAGGTTTTCATCGTGTGTCCTCCAATAATGAATTATCTAAGATTATTTTTTACTTTTGTAAAGAATTTTAACTACCATAAAAGTAGCAAATACCATACCAAAACATCATATAATGGCAAAAGTTTTAACCAGTAGAAGCGAAAACTATTCGCAATGGTATAATGATCTGGTGATCAAGGCAGATTTAGCAGAAAATTCTGCAGTAAGAGGATGTATGATTATAAAACCTTATGGCTATGCCATTTGGGAAAAAATACAGGCGCAATTGGACAAAATGTTCAAAGAAACAGGTCATCAAAATGCTTACTTTCCGCTTTTAATTCCAAAATCATTTTTGAGCAAGGAAGCAGACCACGTAGAAGGTTTTGCAAAAGAATGCGCAGTGGTAACTCATTACCGATTGAAAAACGATCCCAATGGCAAAGGAGTTATTGTCGATCCGGATGCTAAATTAGAAGAGGAATTAATTATTCGTCCTACTTCCGAAACCATTATCTGGAATACTTATAAAAATTGGATTCAATCTTACCGAGATCTTCCTATTCTTTGCAACCAATGGGCAAATGTTATGCGTTGGGAAATGCGTACTCGTTTGTTCTTGCGTACTGCAGAATTTTTATGGCAGGAAGGTCATACAGCACACGCCACCAAAGAGGAAGCATTGGTTGAGACCAAACAAATGATTGATATTTATGGTGAGTTTGCTGAAAAATGGATGGCTGTGCCAGTATTGAAAGGACATAAAACAGAATCGGAACGTTTCGCAGGAGCATTAGATACCTATTGTATCGAGGCTTTAATGCAGGATGGAAAAGCATTGCAAGCAGGAACATCTCATTTTTTAGGTCAGAATTTTGCAAAAGCTTTTGATGTGAAATTCACCAATAAAGAAGGTAAAGAGGATTACGTTTGGGCAACTTCATGGGGTGTTTCAACTCGTTTAATGGGTGCATTAATTATGGCTCACTCTGATGATCAAGGTTTGGTCTTACCTCCAAAATTAGCTCCTATTCAGGTAGTGATTGTTCCAATTTATCGCAAAGCGGAAGAGTTGGAGAAAATTACGGAAAAAGTGAATCCTATTGTTGAAAAATTAAAAGAAAAAGGCATTTCTGTTAAATTCGACGATAGCGATAATCGCAAGCCAGGATGGAAATTTGCACAATACGAATTAAAGGGTGTACCTGTTCGTTTGGCAATTGGGGCTCGCGATTTAGAAAATGGAACCATCGAATTAGCTCGTCGCGATACCTTAACCAAAGAAACTGTTTCCATTGATGGAGTTGAGGATGTGATTGAAAACTTAATGGAAGAAATTCAAACTAGTATTTTCCAGAAGGCATTGGATTTTAGAGCAGAAAAAACAACAAAGGTTGATACATACGAAGAGTTCAAAGAACTTTTGGAAAGTAAAACCGGATTTTTCCTTGCTCATTGGGATGGAACTCCAGAAACCGAAGAGAAAATTCAAACTGAAACCAAGGCTACTATTCGTTGTATTCCTTTTGAGGGAGACGGAGAAGAAGGTGTTTGTATGATTACAGGAAAACCTTCGAAGCAGAGAGTAGTTTTTGCGAAATCGTATTAATGTAAACGTTAAATACATTTAATTCAAACAGCCATGGGGATTCCCATGGCTGTTTTTTTGTATATTTACTTTATCATACAAACCTGAATTTTATGAACATATTAAACACAAAATCTGCAATTCTGGCCACTTTAAAAGATAAATCTTTACTAAAACAGGAAGTCTGTAAGAATACAAAAGAAATATTCGAGGATTTACGTTTAGTAGTGCGAAAACTAATTAAAGAGTACAATCTTGAATTGGGCGCTGCCCAAAAAGATATTTTATTGAATTTTCAAGACAGAGGTGAATTTGAATTTCAAATAAAAATAGCTGCAGATATCTTAGTTTTTAGTTTGCATACTAATGTGTTTCAATTTGATAGAGATCATAATGTATGGGCACAAACTTACGTGAAGCAAAATCCTGATAATGCATATTCGGGAGTTATTAATATTTACAACTTTTTGGCGGATTCGTTCAAATACACCCGTCTCGATGATTTAGGCTATTTGGTAGCACGTATTTTTATCAATCGTGAAAAGCATTACATTGTTGAAGGAAAAAGACAATTGGGCTTGTTGCAAACTGATTTGTCTCAGTCTACTGCTGATGAGGTTCATTTGCGTAACATTGTGGAAACGGCAATAAACTACTCCTTAAATTTTGATTTGTTGGTTCCTCCTTATGATAATGTGAAAATCATGTCGGTAGCGCAGATATTTGAGAAAATTCAGAATTCACGAATTCCAACAGGCAAACGATTAGGTTTTCAATTTAAATCAGATGATGTGTAGATAATTGAGGATTACACTAAGAAAAGCTTAATCCTATTCATTTTCAATCATCATATTTACTAATATTGTAAAGGCTTTCACAATTAGTTTTGTGAAGTTTTTATTTATGCATTAATTAAAAATTATCATCAGATATGAGTGCCGTAATAGAAAAATTTATTAAATACGTAAAATTCGATACCGAATCGGATACAGAGACTGGATTAACACCCAGTACACCAGGACAAATGATTTTAGCTCAGGAATTGACTCGAGAGTTGGAGGAAATGGGATTGGAAAATGTAAGCCTAGATGAAAATGGTTATATTATGGCTGTTCTTCCATCAAATATAGAACGTAAAGTTCCTACCGTAGGTTTTGTTTCTCATATGGATACAAGTCCGGATTTTAGCGGTAAACATGTAAAACCTCAATTTTGGGAGGATTATGATGGCGGTGATATTGTGTTGAATAAAGATCAGGACATTATTATGAAAGTGGCTGATTTTCCTGAATTAAAGAAATACAAAGGGCAAACAATTATTACTACCGATGGTACAACTCTTTTAGGAGCTGATGATAAAGCTGGTGTGGCTGAAATTATGACTGCTGTTGAATATTTAATTGAGCATCCAGAAATCAAGCATGGTCCTGTTCATATCGGATTTACCCCAGATGAAGAAATTGGCAAAGGAGCGGATTTCTTTAATGTGAAGAAGTTTGGAGCTGATTTTGCCTACACCATAGATGGTGGCGAAGTAGGAGAGTTGGAGTATGAAAATTTTAATGCTGCTTTTGCTAAGATTTCCTTCAAAGGACGCAATGTTCATCCAGGAATGGCAAAAGATAAAATGATTAACTCCATGTTTATCGCCAATGAATTTCTGACTCGTTTGCCGAAGGATGAGGTGCCAGAAAAAACGGAAGGATATCAGGGATTTTATCATTTAATAGCAATGTCAGGAAGTGTAGAAAATTCCGAACTTCAGTATATTGTTCGTGATTTTGATATGAAAAATTACGAAATGCGTAAGCAGTTCCTGCAAAATCTTTGCGATAAGTTTTGTCAAAAATATGGTGAAGGAAATGTGAGCCTGGAAATAACGGATCAGTATTTTAACATGCGCGAAAAAATAGAGCCAGTAAAATACATTGTTGATATAGCTGAGGAAGCCATGAAACAGGTTGGTGTTGAGCCAATGATTATTCCTATTCGTGGAGGAACTGATGGAAGTCGTCTATCGTATATGGGCCTTCCTTGTCCGAATATTTTTGCAGGAGGTCACAATTTTCACGGAAGATTTGAATATGTTCCCGTAGAATCCATGGAAAAATCAGTAGAGGTGATTCTGAAAATTGTAGAGTTAATAGCAAAACGATAGTTCAAGTACAATACAGAACAAAAAGGCAACTATGAGGTTGCCTTTTTTATTTCAACAAACTTTCAAACCTCTTGCCACCTAAAAACATGGCTTTTAAAATTGGGTGAATCTCTTTGCCTAAATCAGTTAGGCTATATTCTACTTTTGGTGGAACTTCAGGGTAAACTTTGCGGTTGATTAGAGCATCTTCTTCCAATTCTTTTAAGTTTTTACTGAGCATTCGGTCGCTGATATCAGGTAAAAGTTTTACTAGTTCGTTATAGCGCTTGGTTCCTTGCATCAAATGCAAAATAATGGTTGCTTTTCGCTTTCCTTTCACATGGTTGATGAATGTATCAATTGGGCAATCTCCTTTTTTCAAAATTACAAAAGTTTTTAGTCGTTGATAATCAGCAAATCAGAACAAAATGTTAGTTGCTGTGTAAAGTGTAAGTTATTGATTTATAATTAAAATGCTTGTAGCTTTGTGGCAAGATAAGAATTAAATTAAAATAAGATATGGATCGCAAAGCAGAATTTAAAGCACTTCGTATTTACGAAGAAGAGGGAAAATTCATTCGAAGGATTGAAAGACTAAAACTAGAGGATCTTCCTGCTGGAGATGTGCTCATTAAGGTGAAGTATTCGTCCTTAAATTTTAAGGATGCGCTTTCGGTTACAGGAAATAAAGGAGTAACTCGAAATTATCCACACACACCAGGTATCGATGCCGCAGGAATAGTAGAATATTCAACAAGTGAAAGATACAAGGTGGGCGATGAAGTTATTGTGACTAGTTATGATTTGGGCATGAACACCGATGGTGGTTTTGCAGAATACATTCGTGTGCCCGAAGCGTGGGTAGTTGCTATGCCTAAAGAATTAGATTTTAAACAAGCAATGATTTATGGTACCGCTGGATTTACAGCAGCTTTATCTGTGTATCGTTTGTTGGCTGCAGGGCAAACACCAAAAATGGGACCGGTAGTTGTAACAGGTGCTTTAGGAGGTGTAGGTAGTATTGCCATTAGCATTCTATCGAGTTTGGGTTTTGAGCTAATTGCAGCGACTTATGAGAGTACTGGTGGAGAAGAAGAATTGCACGAGATGGGTGCTTCAAGTCGTATTTCTGCTGATATTACAGATGATCAATCGGGAAGACCCTTGCTGCGTCCATTGTGGGCAGGAGCCATTGATGTGATTGGTGGAAATACTTTGCATACGCTTTTAAAAGCTTGCAAACCAATGGGAAATGTAACTTGTTGTGGAAATGTTGGATCGGGAGATTTACCTATGAGTGTTTATCCTTTTATTTTAAATGGAATTAGTTTGATCGGTATCGATTCTCAAAACTGTCCTATGGAATTGCGTCAGAAAGTTTGGGATAAATTGGCAGCAGAATGGAACGTTTACAAGAATAAGGAACAGGTAATAGAATCTTCATTGGAAGACTTGGATCAATATATCGATTTGATGTTGGCCAAGAAAAGTCGAGGTAGAGTGATTGTGAAAATATAGAACGATTGCTTAAAATAGAACGAGAAAGGTTGCAGTTGTGCTGCTTTTTGTTGTATCAACTAATTACTTGTTCTTTTATGAACAGATCCTGGATGATGAATTTTTGCTGATCTGTTTTATAAATGTACATATCTTCCTTAGGAGAAGGAATTGCTTGTATCTTTTCCCTAAATTTGTTGCATGCGCAAAAGGATCACATTACATATATCTGATACATCTAAATTCAAAGAGCAATTCCTCTTTTGGTCTCAAAAATTCCAATGTGTGAGTATTTTAGATAGTCATGATGTGAATCAAAAAGCCAACTCGAAAATGGAGTACAATACCTACGAGTTGCTTGCTGGAATTGATGCCCTCCAGATTATTGAACCCCAAGAGGATTGTTTTGGTTATTTGCGAAAATATGTTGATGTGGCTAAGGATTGGTGGTTTGGTTATTTCGGCTATGATCTGAAAAATGAACTTGAGGATTTAAAATCGGAAAATTTGGATGGTGTGAATATGCCTAAAATGAATTTTTTCCGTCCGAGATGGGTGTTTGTATTGGATAATGATACTTTATTGGTGCACTATTTTGAGGAGGAATTTAACGAGGAAGAAATCTATTCTCTGGTGATAGATATTCAGAAGATAGTTGTTCCTGAGGAAAAAAAAGTGAATGGATTGGACATCAAATCCAGAATAACGAAGCAGGAATATTTGCAATCAATAGGGCAATTGAAGGAACATATTCGTAAAGGTGATATTTACGAACTGAATTTTTGTCAGGAATTTTATGCTGAAAATACTCCTATTCAGCCACTGCAAACTTATAGGAAATTGATGCAGCTATCGCCAACACCATATTCCTGTTTTTATCAGATGGGCGAGAAGTATTTGTTATCGGCTAGTCCGGAACGATACCTTAAAAAGCAGGGGCTAAAATTAATTTCACAGCCTATAAAAGGGACTGCGAAAAGAGGAAAGAATGAGGAGGAGGATCAGTTGATGAAGGAGAATTTGTTTGCAGATCCGAAAGAGAGAGCCGAGAACATTATGATTGTAGATTTGGTTCGTAATGATTTGTCTCGAACAGCAGTTAAAAATTCTGTTATTGTCGAAGAGTTGTGTGGCATCTATTCTTTCCCTCAGGTACATCAAATGATTTCTACCATTGTTTCTGAATTGAGAGAGAATGTTCATTTTGTAGAGGCGATTCGTCAGTCTTTTCCCATGGGATCGATGACAGGAGCACCCAAAGTGAGGGCCATGAAGTTGATTGAAAAGTACGAATCAACTAAGAGAGGTTTATATTCTGGTGCAGTGGGTTACATCACCCCTGATGGTGATTTTGATTTTAATGTGGTTATTCGAAGCATTCAATACAATGCGGAAAAACAATATTTATCTTTTATGGTTGGTGGTGCTATTACCATGCAATCCGATCCTGAAAAAGAATATGATGAATGCTTGTTGAAAACAAAAGCCATGATGAAAGTGCTAAAAGACCAAGGAATTTCATAATTTCATCCTTTCATGAGAAAGTTTATTGTTAACAACTAATTTTTATTTGATGCTGCGTAAGTTGATCCATTTTGTAGAGGAGGAAAAATTGTTTTATCGCGATGAAAAGCTACTAGTTGCAGTAAGTGGAGGAGTCGACTCTGTTGTTTTACTCGATTTATTGTGTACTATGGAAGTAGAATGTGCAGTGGCTCATTGTAATTTTCATTTGCGAGGCGATGAATCCGATGGTGATTATGAATTTGTGAAACGCATAGCAATGGAACGAAATTTGGCTTTTTATTCCAAGGATTTTGAGACCAAAGAGTATGCCAATGCGAATAAAATTTCTATTGAGATGGCAGCTCGTGAATTGCGTTATCATTGGTTTGAACAGTTACGAGAGCTTTCTGGCTGCAGCTACATTGCAGTTGGCCATCATGCTGATGATGTTGCCGAAACGCTTCTGATTAATTTGGCTCGTGGAACCGGAATTCATGGTTTATCTGGTATTAAATCAAAGTTGGGGAAAATCGTACGGCCTTTGTTGCTGTTTACCCGAAAAGAATTGCTGGAGTATGCGAAGGAGAATTCTCTTGATTTTCGGGAAGATTCAACCAATTCAGAGACCGATTATGTGCGCAATAAAATTCGTCATCAAGTGATGCCCGTTTTGGAGGAAATCAATCCAGCCATTCGTAGTACTATGACTGAAAATGTTCAACGTTTTCGGGAAGTAGAGCAAATCTACAATAGCGTAATTGACGAAAAGCGTTTGAATTTGGTGCTTAATCGAGAGGATGAGCTTATGATTTCAATTCCTAAGGTGAAGGAGTTGTTTGCTCCAGTTTCCCATTTATTCGAGCTCTTATCGCCTTATGGGTTTCATCATAGAGATGTTCGTAAGATTGCAGAATCCATCCATGGCATTTCTGGAAAGCTTTTTTATTCGTCAAGCCATCAGTTGCTTCGTGATAGGGAATATCTGATTTTATCTGAAAGAAGGAAAAGTAATAAACATGAGTATTTAATTTCGGAGGAAGAGACTAAAATGGGGCAACCTATTGAGTTGAAGATTTCCTTTTTGGATAGAACTCCAGCTTTTAGATTTCCTACTCGTTCGAATATTGCATGTTTGGATGCCAATCAATTAAAGTTTCCATTGAAATTGAGAAAATGGAAGAAAGGTGATTCGTTTCATCCTATTGGAATGAAGGGACGAAAGAAAATTTCTGATTTTTTTATCGATCAAAAGTTTTCTATTCAGGACAAACAGGATACATGGTTGCTTGTTTCGGGAAATAGAATTGTTTGGATCGTGGGCTATCGCATGGACGATCGATTTAAAATTACCGATAAAACCACAAAAATTTATCGTGTGGAGTTGGTGTAAATGTAGGTGCGCGATATAAAAAAATGCGGTAACAAGGGACTTATTTAAAGGCCTATAAAAAAGAAAGAGCTTGTTTTCATAAGGAACAAGCTCTTTGTGTGGCATGGTAAAATGATAACTATGCTTCTACTTCCTGTAGTAAGCTTTCTTTTAAGTTTTTTAAGAGTGTTTTTTTAACTTTCCGAGGTTTTTCGGCACTAATTTCTTCTAGAGCACTAAGGGCTAAAGCTCCTATTTCGTATAAACCAACGGGATTTTTATCGTAGTTATAGCTGCCAATTACGTATGCTAATTTTGCTTTAATTTCATCGTAGGCGGCGTTTCCTGGTTTATTCAAACAAGTCAATGCTTCTTGACAAATGTCTCTAAGTTTCTCATCTTTTTGTTGCATGTCTACTGGGTTAATTGGTTAATCTTCAACTAAATTACGAAATTATAACTTAATTGAACTTCACATTGTCTTTCCTTTTTAAGATTAATTTATGTAGTTCATGAATTGAGGTGTTTAAAATGTTTTCGGTGGTGACCAATAACGTTTGCGCTATTGGTAGGAGTGTGTGAAAGTTTGATTTCAGTTATTTTTAGTAGAAAGAAAAAGCACAATAAATATTATTGTGCTTTTGCTGGAGAAACGAATTTTTTACAAGGGAATATTACCATGTTTTTTTGGTGGATTTTGCTCGCTTTTATTGGTGCACATATCCAAAGCCTGGATGAGTTTGTAACGTGTTTGCTTTGGAAGAATAACTTCATCGATATAGCCCAATTCTGCAGCTTTGTAAGGATTTGCAAATTTATCACGATAATCGTCAATAGCAGCTGTTCGTTCCGATTCACTGAGTCCTTTGTGCATGATATTAACAGCTCCTTCGGCGCCCATCACAGCAATTTCACCTGTAGGATAGGAGTAGTTGATATCGGCACCGATGTGTTTTGAGGACATAACGTCGTAGGCTCCACCATAGGCTTTTCGTGTAATTAAGGTAATTTTTGCTACTGTCGCTTCCGCAAAAGCGTATAGTAATTTTGCTCCGTGTTTAATAATTCCACCAAATTCTTGTGCAGTCCCTGGCAGAAAACCGGGTACATCTACGAAAGTGATTAAAGGAATGTTGAAAGCATCGCAAAAACGCACAAAACGAGCAGCTTTCATTGAGCTGTTAATGTCTAAAACTCCGGCCATAAAAGCAGGATTATTAGCCACAATGCCAACCGTTTTCCCTGCCATTCGAGCAAAGCCAATGCAGATATTTTGAGCATATAGCGGCATAACCTCGAAAAAATTGTGATCGTCAACTACAGTTTCAATTATATCCTTACAATTATAAGGTTTGTTTGGATCAACAGGCACCATTGTTTGTAGTTTCTCATCCTCGCGATGGATGTTGTCGGTACAAGGTTTTTGAGGTGCGTCTTCCATGTTGTTGGAGGGTAAAAAGCCAATTAACTCGCGCAACATCATCATCGCCTGCTCGTCGTTATCAGCGGTAAAGTGTGCAACACCACTTTTCGAATTGTGAGTAAGTGCTCCGCCTAATTCTTCTTTGCTCACTTCTTCGTGAGTAACGGTTTTAATTACGTCGGGACCTGTTACAAACATATAACTGCTGTCTTTTACCATCATGATAAAGTCGGTAAGAGCAGGCGAGTATACAGCACCGCCAGCGCAAGGGCCCATAATGGCTGATATTTGAGGAATCACTCCGGAACCTTTTACATTTTGATAGAAAATATCAGCATAACCAGCTAAGCTTTGTACCCCTTCCTGAATTCGAGCTCCACCCGAATCGTTCAGTCCGATAATGGGAGCGCCCATTTTCATGGCTAATTTGGTGACTTTTACAATTTTATCGGCATTGGCTCGGCTTAAGGATCCTCCAAAAACGGTAAAGTCTTGGGCAAACACATACATCAAGCGACCATCAATTTTGCCGTAACCACAAACTACGCCGTCGCCTAGTATTTTGTTTTTTTCCATGCCAAAATCGGTCGACCTATGCGATACCATCTTGTCTACCTCTACGAACGTTTCGGGATCTAGGAGGTCCAGAATTCTTTCGCGAGCTGTTTTTTTACCTCCAGCATGGTGCTTTGCAATTCGATCTTTACCACCACCAATTTCAGCAGCTTTGTTTAATTCTTCAAACTTTTTGATTTTATCTTCAAGTGTCAACATGTTTTTCTACTTATAACGTTGAATGATGAATTATGGATAAGTGATTTTTGCTTAACTCATAATCGTTAATTGATAACTCTGGAGGTATTTAGTCGATAAATACCAAAGGCTGATTTCCATCGATGGTATCATCTTCATGAACAAATATTTCTTTGATTACTCCATCTTTCATGGCTTTGTATTCACTTTCCATTTTCATGGCTGATACAATAATAACGGTGTCTCCTTTTTTGACCTTGCTGCCTAATTTTACAGGAATCTTTACAATTTTTCCTGGCATAGGCGATGTAATTGTACTCTCAGTAGTTTCCATATCTCCAGAATTTCTTGCTTGCTTGTATTTGCTTTCAGCATCAATAATTTCGGCATCGTAAGAATGATAGAAAGTATTAACTGAATATTTCTTTGGAGAGCTGGTTTCAATTAATTCTACATTGTAGGAACGGCCTTTGTACATTACAGAGTAAATGCCATTTTCTACCTGTATCATGTCCAGATCGTACTCTTTGGCATCTACCATTATCTTAATCTGGTTTTTATCTTTGGCAAGCAGCTCAACTTTCGCTAAACGATCACCTAATTTTATTTCAATTGCCATTTTGTTTCTCTTTTAATTTTTACTGGTTCTATACATTCCTCTTCGACGTCCAAATTCTTTCCACTTACTTTGTAAAGAAGAATTACCGTAGTCCTGGCAATCTTTTATCTTTTGATGATAATCTAGAAAAGCTGCGACTATGGCTAGGTCTTCAAAGGACTCTTTTGTTTCATCAGGAGCTAGTAAAAATTTCTCGTTGTTTTGAATAAAGTGAGTATCATACTTTCCCTTTCTAAAATCTGGACAATCCATAATTCTCTCGAGGTATTTTATGGATGTTTTTACCCCAGTAATTTTGTATTCAAAAAGTGCTCGCCTCATTCTTTCAATAGCTTCATCTCGTGTTCGTGCCCAAATGATTAGTTTCGAGATCATAGGGTCGTAATGAATGGGGATTTTGTAACCTTCGTATACATAGCCATCGGTTCTCACGCCCAATCCCATGGGTTCTGTAATGTGCGTAATAACTCCAGGGCTAGGCATAAAGTTGTTGTCGGTGTCTTCGGCATATATTCTGCACTCGATTGCGTGACCAAACTGAAAAACATCTTCCTGCTTAATTTCAAGTTTTTTTCCTTCGGCGATTAAAATTTGTTGTTTCACAAGATCGTATCCTGTAACTCTTTCGGTTATAGGGTGTTCAACTTGTAAGCGGGTGTTCATTTCCAGAAAATAGTAGTTGTGATCATTATCAACTAGAAATTCAATGGTTCCCGCTCCATAATAGTTCACAGCTTTGGCTGCAGCGACAGCATGTTCACCCATTTTTGTTCGTAACTCAGGAGTCATTAGAGGGGAAGGTGTTTCTTCCACAACTTTTTGATGACGACGTTGAACCGAGCATTCTCTTTCGCAAAGATGAATTACATTTCCATGTTGATCGCCTAAAATTTGAAATTCGATATGATGAGGTGAGGAGATGTATTTTTCCAGATAAACAGCATCGTCACCAAAGGAAGCCATAGCTTCAGATTTGGCAGCTCTGAGTCCTTCTAAAATATTCTCTTCTTTGTCAACCATTCGCATTCCTTTTCCACCACCACCTGCTGAGGCTTTAATCATTACGGGCAGACCAATTTCCCGAACGAGTTTAAGAATCTTTTTTTCATCCTTCAGATTCTCTTTGGTTCCTGGCACTACCGGAACACCACTTTTGATCATGGTTTGTCTGGCTGTAATTTTGTCGCCCATACAGGCAATTACTTCGGGAGTAGGTCCTATGAAAATAATTCCTTCTTTCTGACAGCGTTTTGAGAATTCAGCATTTTCGCTTAAAAAGCCATAACCTGGATGAATAGCATCTGCTTTTACGCGCTTTGCTGCTGCAATAATTTTATCAATATTCAAATAACTTTCGGCTGATGTTGCTGGCCCGATATGAATTGCCTGGTCGGCGTATCGAACATGCATTGATGTTCGATCAACATCGGAGTACACAGCAACAGAAAGAATTCCTAATTCCCGGCATGATCGCATAACACGCAGAGCAATTTCTCCCCGGTTTGCGACAAGGACTTTTGAAATTTTCTTACTCATATTTTGATCTTGATTTAAAAGTCTGTAAAGACTTTGTATTTAATTGACTAATTCATTTTATAGATAGTAAAATATCTTTCAAATAAGGATAATACACAGCACAAATATGTTGTACAGCATTTAAATGTAATCAAAATTCTGAAGTTTTCAAGTACTTAAATATAAAGATGTTTGTATGTGTTAATCATAAGATGTGAAATGGATTTGTCATGTAATGCATCACATTACTAGTATCTTAGTCTCCTGAGCGCAGAGTGATGTTTGAGTGAAGATCAAAGAAGTTAAGGAATGGGTGAAAAACGCCAATTCTGTTGAAGAACAAGTGGCGAAAATGGGCTGCTTTTGAGATTAAGTAAACAATTTTGAGTAGAAAACTGCATTTTTCGATCTATTTTAGGAAAGTACTCCTTTGAAAACGGCATTTTTGGCAGAGAAATTTTATTTTTTTGCTTCACCACCAAATTCAAAGCCAAGACTTTCTATCTCTTTTTGAATCAAATTAAGGTCGATCTCATGACCAATTAGTCGTAGGCGTTTTTGTTCTAGATTCACTTCAGCCAAGCTAATATTTGCAAGGGCACCAATGTGTTTTTCTACACTGTTTTTGCAATGATTACAGCTCATACCATTAACCACAAGCACTTTTTCGTTACTAACTTCTTCATCTGTGCTAGAGTTCTTTTTGGCTGAAATGTATTTTTGAAAGTAACCATTTAAAATAAGTAAAACCAATGAAATACTGCTCGCCCATTGCAGCCACTTGGGAAGCATCCAATGTCCTTCGTGGGCGCCCATATGATTGTGCAAAGCTCCCATAGCAAACCATTCTCTTGGAAAAACATTATCGATAAGTAGACCGAAAAGTAAAGCTCCTGCAATAATAGACAATAAGTACGACCACATGGTTTTTTTGCCCATCACCTTATTCAAAACAGTAATGGTTGCAGCATTGGTTGCAGGCCCTGCCATTAGAAACACCAATGCAGCTCCCGGAGATATTCCTTTCATCATTAAAATAGCAGCTACAGGTACCGATGAGGTGGCGCAAATGTACAAAGGAATAGATGCGACTAATATAACCAACATGCCAAGAAAATCATTGCCAATATAACTAGAGAAAAAGTCATCTGGAATTAGAACGGAAATGAAAGCTGCCAGCAGAAGGCCAATAATTAACCATTTGGATATGTCCTGAAGAAAATCGACAAAAGCATATTTGAACATAGTATATATAGCCGATTTTTTCTTCGGATTTTTCGACTCACAGTCCCCTCCGCAACCGCAATTGGATTCATTCGTTGTGGAACAACACGAATCTGTTACAATTTCAGGATTTGAGCTTTCATTGGTATCGAATTTATTGGCGAGTAAACCTCCAAAATATCCTGTTATTAGAGCAATAAATGGTCGAATAATAGCAAAAGGTAAACCCAATAAGGAATAGGTGACCAAAATGGAATCTACACCTGTTTGCGGAGTAGAAATCAGAAATGAAACAGAGGATCCTTTCGATGCACCACTCTTATAAAAGGAAATTCCTGTTGGAATTACACCACATGAACAAAGTGGAAGAGGAATGCCAAGTAGTGAAGCATAGAGTACAGATTTGCCATTTTTTTGACCCAAATACTTATCGATGAAACGTTGAGGGAAAGCTACTTTTAGAATACCTGCAAATAAAAAGCCAAGCATCAAATAGGGAGACATTTCGTTTAGAATTTCAATAAAATCGATAAAAAATTGGTTGATATATTCCATGGTAGATTTGTTTCTCTTGATTAAAAGCTCTGCTAATAGAGTCATAATGGATTCAAAATTATTAAAATATTCGGATAAGTAGATAGGAGTACTTGTAATAAAAGAGCTGAGGGTCTAAAAATACCTAGATGTTGGTATTTCTCTTTATTCAGTCTTAGTCTAATTTAGCAGTCGAAATATTGCTTGATTTGTGAGCTGTACTAATGACAATCTAATTATTAAACTGATGAAAAAAGGATTACTATTTGTGGCCATGATTACTGCTTTTTATAGCATTAATGCCCAGGAGACTCAGGAGCATAAAAGTATTGGGACAACGATTTTAGAACGAGTAAAAGATGAGAAGTTAAGTATTGGTGGATACGGAGAGATTCATTACAATCAACAAGTTAGCGGGAATACTCGTTACAATGGAAAGATGGATGTTCATCGAATGGTTTTATTTTTTGGTTATCAATTTAATGATAAAACTTCATTTGTAACTGAAATTGAATATGAACATGTAAAAGAATTATACGTTGAGCAGGCATTTTTAAACTATAATGTTCGTGCGAATGCAAGTTTGAGAGCAGGTTTAATGTTGGTGCCAATGGGTATTGTAAACGAATACCACGAGCCAACAACCTTTAATGGTGTTGAGCGTCCGAGTGTTGATAATAGCATTGTTCCTACTACATGGCGCGAAATTGGAGTTGGAGTTAGCGGACGAGTATCGTCTCTTCCTTTAAAATATCAGGTGTATGTAATGAATGGCTTCAACGGATATGATGATGGTGGATTACTTGGCGGTTCAAGTGGCCTTCGAAAGGGGCGTCAGAAAGGGGCCGAATCTTCTTTTACATCTCCTTCTTTATCTGCTAAAGTTGATTACTATGGAGTGAAAGGATTAAATATTGGAATGGCTGGATATTTTGGAAAAACTCAATCATCAGAGTTCGATGGATTGGATAAAAATGATGATTTTGCTGTGGCGGTTGCAGATTCAACTCGTGTTGGGATAAGCATGCTTGGAATGGATCTTCGTTACCAGTTGAATGCTTTGCAAGTGAAAGCTCAGTACATCCATTCGTTTATCAATGATGTGGCTGAATACAATGATAAAACGGGGCAGGATCTTGGCAAACAAATGCAAGGTTATTATCTGGAAACAGGATATGATTTATTGCATGGTAAAGAGCAGGCTTTGGTTCCCTTTGTTCGCTACGAAAATTACAATACTCAGCACAAAGTGGATGGAAATACGACTGTAAACAAAGCCTATGATCGGGAAGAAGTATTCTTTGGTGTAAGCTACCATTTGGCAAAAGGAGCCGTTGTAAAAGCTGATTATCAAACCTCAAAAGATGCTAATGATGAGAAAAAGAATTATGTGAATTTTGGAGTAGGTGTTTGGTTCTAAATTAAATGCTATTTAAATAATTGAACTTCAAGGCAAGTTGGGATTTCCCTTTGCTTTGAAGTTTCTAAAGCAAGGAGAATTGTTGATGAAAAGAGATCGTATAGTTTTTCAACTACTGGTAATACTAATATTTTCAGCTGGAAGTTTACGGGCCAATGCAGAGGGTTTTTCTAAGTCGGTACAGAAAAAAATAGATAAAGCCGTTGAAGCAAGTTTTCCACATCAGAATTTGTTGTTGGATGATTTGAAGGTAGTTAAGCTTGATTTTTTCAGGTATCAGGGAATTAGTAATGTTCGATTAAGTCTTTTAAAGAAACAAGAGGATGTGGAAGGTTATGCCTGCTTTGCTTCGTCAAAAGGGAAAAATGACTTTTTTGATTATATGGTTCTATTCAATAAGAAGCTTGAGATTCAAAAAGTAGTGGTATTGATTTATCGATCGTCCTACGGAGGTGAGATTATGTCTAAAAACTGGTTGAAGCAGTTTATCGGAAAAGGTAGAGGTGAGGAAATGGAATTTGGAACAGATATTGATGGAATTTCAGGAGCCACAATTTCTGCTCCAGCAATAACAAAAGGAGTAAAAGCAATGAGTCTTCTTTTAAGTGAATTAAAAGCGAACGGGAGCCTTTAATCCAGAAAAAATAAATGTTCAATGAGAATTCGTAAACCAATAGCAATAAGTACAATTCCACCAAAAATTTCAAATTTCTTACTGGTTTTACTGCCAATTTTTTTGCCAAGTAACATGCCGAGCATTGATACGATAAAGGTGACTACCCCAATAATTAGAGCGGGAAACCAAATTACGATATGAAGTAAAGCTAAGCTTAATCCAATTACCAATGCATCGATACTGGTTGCGATGGAAATTCCTATTAAAACACTTAATTTTAGTGGGTTAAAAGCAGAGTCTTTTTCTTTGCAGTGTATGCTTTCATAAATCATTTTACTACCTAAACCTGCCAGTAAAATAAAAGCAATCCAATGATCGTAATCCTTAATTAAATCTTTTAATTCCCAGCCAGTAAACCAGCCAATAATTGGCATGCCTCCTTGGAAAAGAGCGAGAAAGAAGGCGATTTTTACAGCTTGAAAAAATCGGATTTTTTTAATTGCCAATCCACTACAAAGCGAAGCAGCAAAGGAATCTACAGACAAACCAAGAGCGAGAAAAATAATGCTAAACAATTCCATATAAATGTGTTTAAGGCTGCAAATATAAGCTTCTTATTATTGAACGTGAAAAAATTATTAAGGTTAGAAATTAATTTTTAGATTTCTTTTGTCCTGGGTAGGGTAAAAACAAATTTACTTCCCTTATTCTTTTCACTTTCAACCCAAATTTGGCCTCCATTTTTGTCAATAAATTCTTTGCACAAAAGAAGTCCCAAACCGCTACCGTTTTCATCGTTGGTGCCCGTGGTAGTAAAGTTACTATCCAATTGGAATAATTTTTTTTGATTCTCCTTACTAATGCCTATTCCACTATCTTTCACTGAAAGGTAAACCTGATTGTTTTCAAGTTTGGAAGAAATGAGAATATTTCCTCCTTTAAGAGTGTACTTAAGTGCATTGCTAATTAAGTTTCTAACAAGCGAATCAATCATATTTCGATCCCCGTAAACAAAAGTGTTCTGTGCTACTTGAGAGTTTAATTGAACTGATTTGTCTATTGTTTTCGATTTGAAAATTTTCAGGTTGGTTTCTATGATCTCATATAAATCGAATTGTGAGGGGTGGAATTCCAATTTTCCTTGCTGACTTTTTGCCCATTGAAGAAGATTCTCGAGTAAGGAAAATAAACCTTGAGCCGATTCATTAGCCATATTATTATAGTTTTGAATCAAGTCCAAATCTCGAGAATTTTCTAGTTCATCTTTTATTAAATTATTAAGACCCAAAATAGCATTAAATGGAGAACGAAGATCATGCGCAATAATGGAGAAGAATTTGTCTTTGGTAGCATTTGTAATTTGTAGCTTTCGGTTTGATTCTTCTAGTTTTTCATTGATTTCTTTAATGTGAGTATTAACCTTTACTTTGGAGCGAAATAGAATGATAATTAGGACAATTACCAACAAGGCAAGAAAGGAGAATATAAAAAGAGAAGTAGTTCTTAATTGTTCCTCTTCTAGTTGCTTTTGAGTGAATTGATTTTTTACTCTTAGTATCTCATTCTCTTTTTCTTTTTTATCTGATTCGAATTTAGTTTGTAGCTGTGCAATTTTTTCAGAACGAGATTGGGCATGAAGAGTTTCGATGAGATCATTGTGTTCGATGAGGGTGGAGTAAGCCTTGGTATTATTGCCGATTTGGTGATAATATTTTCCCAGCAACAAAAGTAAATCACACTTTTTTCCTGATATTTTTAGCTTATCTGATAATTGAATACCTTCCTTTAAATTGGAGTAAGCTTTGGCGTATTTTTTTGTACGAAGATAAATTTTAGCTAAGGTTTCGGTATTGTAAATAATTTCTGTTTCTAAATTTAATTTTCGGTTGATAGCTATGGCTTCCTGAAGGTGCTCAATGGCTTTTGTAGCATTGCCCATAAGGAGTTGAGTATCGCCAATATTGTTCAAATTTAACGCAATGCCTTGCTCGTTGTTTATTTTTCTGTTAATATTCAAACTCTTTTCATAGTATTCCAATGCTTTTTGATAATCCTCATTATCCTGATAAACAACCGCAATATTATTATATATTGAAGCTAGCCGACTGATTCGGTTTGAATTTTTAGCCAGTTCCATGGCTTGCTTATAGTACAATATTGATTTTTCATTCTGGTCTTCGTCTGCATAAATATTTCCAATATTGATTAAAAGAGTAATTTGTGAACTGAAATCTTTACTGTTTTCAGATATTCTGTATGCATTCAAATAATTCTGTAAGGCTAAATCTAATTCGCCACGCTCCCAATTAATTACACCAATTCCAATGAGTGAAGATATTTGTTGGCTTTCTTCCTGTAGAGATTGGCTTATTTCCAGTGCTTTCTGATAATGGTAGAGAGAACTGTCTAAATAGTTGGTAATATAGTAGTAGAATCCAAAGTGGATGTGAATTTTACAGAGCGATAGGGGATCATTAATTTTGTTGGCTATACGTTTTGCTTTACCTAAAATTTCTCTTGCTTTTTTTATTTGGTTTTGATCCTGATAACTATCTGAAACTTCTAGAAGAGATTCAATAATTTGTATGTTATTTTTCTTTTGGGTGGAGATTCGAAGGGCTTCTTTGGCAAAGTAGAGGGAACTGTCTGAATTTATTTTTTGATATTCTTTCGATAAATCTATGCAAAGTTGAAATTTGGAAGGATCAGAACAGGTATGTAATTCAGCTCTTAAATTCTTAATGGATTGATTTGCAAATAGATTATTTGATAATAATATAAGAAGAAGAGTTATGACTTTGAAGGGGAAGTGCATATGGGTTAAAATTCTTTTTTTGTTGGTTGATATGATGGATGTTTCTAATTGATAATATTTATGTTATGTAATGTGTGTATTGTTGTTTTGAATTAAGTTGCCAAATGTACTACTTTTTATTGGATTGAAAAAGGAAATGCATTCTTAATAACCTTGTGGTAACCTGTGTTTTGTTTGATTTTTTTCTTGTTTAGGTATTTGTATGAAAAAGCTTCCAATAAATTGGAAGCTTCAAATAATTCATTGATTATGTTGTGTAATTTTGTATTCTGCGTGAGATTCGACTCTACAGGATTACGAAAGAATGTTTTGACTGATATCAAGAGCAACAACTGAATGGGTTAGAGCTCCTATGGAAATGAAATCAACTCCTGTTTTAGCAACACCAGAAATTCGTTCTAGATTCATATTTCCCGATGCTTCAATCAAGCATTTTCCCTGAATGAGTTCAACAGCTTTAGTCATCATTTCATTGCTCATATTATCAAGCATAATGATATCAGCTCCGGCAGTAACGGCCTCTTTTACCTCCTTTAAATTTGTAGTTTCAACCTCTACTTTTATATGAGAAGGAATGGTTTTGCGAATTTGTTCTACTGCAGTACCAATGCTTCCTGCAATTTTAATGTGATTGTCTTTAATCATTACCATATCATACAAGCCAATACGATGATTGGTTCCTCCGCCCATTTTAACGGCGTATTTATCGAATGTTCTTAAGCCTGGAACGGTTTTTCGTGTATCCAGAATTTTCACTTTGCTGCCTTTTACTTCGTGCACATATTTTGCAGTTTCGCTGGCAATTCCCGACATTCTTTGCAATAAATTCAAGGCGAGTCTTTCTCCTGTTAGCAGAGCTCTATAACTTCCTTTTATTTCTACAATCACATCTCCTTTGGCAACACGATCACCATCTGTTACTCTTGGGTTCCATTGTACTTGTTCATCTAACTTTCTAAATACGATTTCTGCAATGGGTAAACCAGCTATAATGCCATCGTCTTTGGCGGTCATACGAGCTGTGGCGATTGTATTTTCAGGAACAAGTTGATTGGTGGTGATATCGCCAGCACCAATGTCTTCCTGAAAAGCATGATTGATGATGAGTTCAACTTCTTGCATGTTAAATGTGGCTTCTGTCATAGCTGTTATTTTTATTGTCTATAAATCAGTTGTTTATCGGAATAAAACAAATTTCTTTATTGATTTGTTGAATGGAGTGGGTAAGGAATTTGGACTCTTGTTTGGGGAAATCTTCTCGAAAATGCCCTCCTCGGCTTTCTTGTCTTGATAGTGCTGCTTTTGTAAGTAGATAGCAAACTTTCATTAAGTTTTGCAAACGAAGGCTGTAATATTCGCATTCTTCGAATGGAAAAGTATGTTCGATTGATTCCAAATGGGTGATGATCTCTGTGAGTTCCTTCTTATTTCGAATGATCCCCACTTTCGCATTCATTTCATCAGCAAGAGTGTTTTTGTATTGAATAAACAAAGATTCCAGATTTGTATTGGTATACATACTGGTTTTATTTAGTTTATTTTTGTTGTCATTTGGCTTAGATTGTCTAGCGTGATCGATTGCTCTTTTGCCAAAAACCAGACATTCAATTAGAGAGTTGGAAGCAAGTCGATTGGCTCCCATGACTCCTGTTGAAGCAATTTCGCCACAAGCATATAAATTTTTGATATTGGTTTCTCCATCCAACCCGGTTTTTATTCCGCCTACCATATAATGAGCAGCAGGAGCAACAGGAACTTCAATGCTCATATCAACACCCGATTTGGCACAATTTTCATAAATAAATGGAAAGCGTTTTTTGATTTTGTCGCTATTCAGATGTTTTAGGCTAAGAGTGACAAAT
>NZ_JBFHJW010000033.1:0-45371 GCF_041595635.1 Labilibaculum sp. | reverse complement strand
GAACGCTTGGATGTGGAACTGATTTATCGAGATATAAATGTTGATTTTGAAAGACCGGGCAAAAAGCCAGCTTGTTTCAGATGTTCGTGGCATAGACGGACTAGCTTATTTAAAATGACTGATGAATTTAAATGCAATAAGCTTGCTTTGGGACATCATATGGATGATGCCATTGAAACTCTTCTAATGAACATGATGCATCAAGGGGCTATTTGCAGTATGCCAGCCAAGTTAAGTATGTTTCAAGGCAAGATTATTCTAATTCGCCCATTAATTTTATTGAAAAATTCTGATATGCAGGAATATAGTAGAATTAGAAAGTTTGTACCAGAAAAAAAATCTTGTCCACACGAAGATGTCACTAAACGCAAAGAGACAAGTAAGATGATTGAACGTATCGCAGGAGATGATTCGCGGATCAGAACCAATATGTTCCGATCTATGAGCAATGTTCAATCGGAATATCTGCCTATTATCCCTACTAAAATCTAAATCACAAAAAAACTAAAAGCTTCTCTGTCCTTTAGGTTCATCTATTTTACATTCTCTATTTTCACCTACTCTCCAATTGCCTTGCGAAAAGAATTGGCTCGCTCCACAAAATCTTCAAATTCGCCATATTCAATAAATCGGCTCACATTCCCTTTGCATTTTATGCAATTCCCTCGAATCAGAATATCATTCGTTCCATTTAGAATGTTTTCCTTCACATCAACACCTTCCACACAAACATCTTTACAATGCACACAGTAGGTTCCTTCCTGCACAATGTATCGGTAAGCTTCTGCCTCCTCTTCGTTAAGCAGTACATGCAACTGAAAACGATTCAAATTTATCTCTTTTAAGTCAAGCATAGTTTTACTTTTTATTCTACAAGCGGAAGTATCCTATTTCACCAAAACTCCACTCGCCTCCTTTTTGTTTGTTATCCTGCAGCAGCTTTCTGCCTGTTTCAACATATCTATTCTCAAAAATAGTAAAATTCATTAATATGTTTATTCCAAATTCACGAGCTAATATCAAACTAAATAGCCTTACTTTCTCAGGTAGTCAATTCTTTTGTATGAATTTCTTAAAAGCAAATACGAAACTAACAAAATAATTACCACATGAAAACTTATATTGACAATGGATCCCCTTTCACAACTATTTACAACAGCATTTTTTTACAAGCATTGAGAAAACACACCTACAAATAAACTTTCACTTATAATAAGCACAAAAACACTACGTAAAAAGCTGCACAAATAAAGATAAAACACTCTTTTACTTTTAAAAATCCTTCTATCTTTGTATAAAATTTAAAGCAATGAGTTTATACAAATTTGCCATTCGGCCCATTCTTCTTCAATTTTCTCCGGAACGCATTCATCACTTTACCTTTACCTGCTTCCGTTTGTTTCAGAATATCGGCCTTATTCGGTCTCTTGTTTCGGCTCAGTTTAGCCTGAAAGATGCATCCTTAGAAAGAGAGCTTTTTGGACTAAAATTTCCGAATCCGGTAGGTTTAGCCGCTGGCTTAGATAAAGATGCCGAAGCATTTGATTTCCTGGGAAACATGGGCTTTGGCTTTATCGAAATTGGCACACTAACCCCAAAAGCTCAACCAGGAAACCCAAAACCACGATTATTCCGTTTTGTTAATGATAAAGCTTTATTGAATCGTATGGGATTTAACAACCACGGAGTTGAAGATGCTGTGAAACGCTTGCGAAAGAAAAAAAGCAATATTATTATTGGAGGAAACATTGGCAAGAACAAAAATACACCCAACGAACAAGCTACTGATGATTACATCAAATGTTTTGATGCTTTGTATCCTTATGTAGATTATTTTGTGGTGAATGTAAGTTCTCCCAACACTCCTAATCTTCGTGAATTGCAAGGAAAAAAGCCACTGCAAAAACTTCTGAATGAGATTATGGATTTGAACAGAAGCAAAGAAAAAACAAAGCCTGTTCTTTTAAAAATTGCCCCCGACGTAAACCATTCTCAACTAGATGATATCATCGAAATTGTGCAGACAACTAAAATTGATGGTATTGTTGCCACCAACACCACCATCTCCCGAAGAGGACTAAGCTATCCGAAAAGCAAAGTTGAACAAGTGGGAGACGGAGGCCTAAGTGGACAGCCATTGCGAGAAAAGTCCACGCAAGTAATTCGTTACATACACGAAAAATCGGCAGGAAAAATTCCAATTATTGGTGTAGGCGGAATCCTGAGTAAGGAAGATGCTTTAGAAAAATTAGAGGCAGGCGCTTCCTTGATTCAGATTTACACAGGCTTTATTTACGAAGGACCTGCGTTGGTCAAAGCGATTAATAAGGAGTTGATCCGAAAAAGTCAAAAAGTTTAGAAAAGTCAAATGGTTTAACACTGCAGTCAAAAATAAAAACCACTTATAGAGTTTCGTAAATTCATCATTATTAATTCTTAGCTCCTAATTATTCAGTCATATCCTCGAGGCTTACATTCGACATTCGCTCTAGTTTATTCACTTCAATGCTTACAAATCCGTATTCTTCAGTAACTTTTCCTTCTATGCAATAGCAACCAGGTCCCCGAAAGGGATATTCTTTGGCTACAGGTGGAAAATGAACAGTATCCACCCAATGACCATCCAGATCGATCCAGGTTCCAAAATACATGATTTTACCATTATTTGTTTTTGTTGGTTTTCGATGAATCAGATAAGCCACAATACGAACGTATCGATTAATGAGCCTAGGCAAATGGCAAGCTTTTAAATCTGAAGGCAATTCATCTTTCACCAATTCGAAAGGCGAGCGTATGGATAAACCCAAAAGCTCAATCTCATCAAAAGCGTCCTCTAAATGATGTTTCCACAATTCAGGCAATTTAAATTCCTTTACTTCAGTTTGAAACAATGTTTTTTCAGGTTGGGTCTTTTTACTATACCCCATTAAATAATGCGCATCCCAAAGCAATTCTTTTTTACCTTTCCCTGTAAAACGGAAAGCTCCTACTCGAATTAAAATAATCAACTGTTCCAAACTAATAGGAAATCGCTTGATGAAATCCCTCAAACTGCTAAAAGCTCCATTTTCCCTTCGCTCACGAATCAGACCTTTGCCTGTTCCCTGCTCCAAATCGCGCAGAAGATAAAAGCCCAACCAAATGCTTTTTTTATCAATAATATTCACCCAAAAACTACCATTCACACAAGGAGCTTCCACCACAGCTCCGTGCATAAGCGCATCGTGCAGATAGAGTTGCGGCGAATAAAAGCCACCACCATTGTTCAGAGTAGCCACCATGTATTCCAAAGGATAGTAGGCTTTTAAGTACAAAGCCTGAAAACTTTCTACCGCATAGCTGGCAGAGTGACCTTTGGCAAAAGCATAATTGGCAAAACTCTCTATCTGTCGCCAAATATCCTGCACAATAGCATTAGCATAACCTTTTTGCTTGCAATTGAAAAAAAACTTGTCCTTTACCTTACTAAATTCGTTGCGCTGTTTAAATTTCCAGGACATTCCCCGACGCAAAATATCGGCCTCATCGAGCGATAAACCAGCAAAATAATGTGCTACCTTAATCACATCTTCCTGATAAACCATCACGCCATAGGTTTCCTCCAGAATTTGATACAAAGCAGGAATTTCACGCCGAGCCTGCTCTCTTTTGCTTTCATCCTGAAAACGGATGATGTATTCCCGCATCATTCCACTTTGTGCGACTCCGGGTCGGATAATGGAACTAGCCGCCACCAATCGCTTGTAATCTTCGGCTTTTAGTTTGGTCAGTAACATGCGCATAGCCGGCGATTCCACATAAAAACAACCAATGGCTTCTCCCTTCTTCAGCATGCGCTTTACCCGCACGTCTTCCATAAACAATTTTGTGTTGTGAATGTCGATATCGATGCCATGATTTTGCTTGATAATGGCAAGCGTATCCTTAATTTTTCCCAAACCACGCTGACTCAGAATATCGAACTTGTGCAAGCCCAAATCTTCGGCAATGTACATATCGAACTGAGTAGATGGAAAACCTTTGGGCAAAAGCTCTGTCGCTGAATAGTTGCTTATGGGCTTATCGGATATTAAAATCCCACTGGAATGGATGCTGCCATGACTTGGAAAACCAGCGATATACTGACTGTAACGAATCACCCATTTTCCATACTCATCGGCCTGATTGGGATTGGGATTTTTTTGCAAGCGAGTAATTTCCTCATCAGGCAAACCAAACACTTTACCTATTTCGCGAAAGGCAGATTTATGATTAAAAGTGATAAAAGTCCCCAGCAAAGCCACACGATCCCAACCATATTTATCAAACAGATAGCGAGTCACATCATTACGGTCGGTCCAGGAAAAATCGATATCAAAATCGGGAGGAGAACTGCGAAAAGGATTAATAAAACGCTCAAAGTAAAGATCTAGATCAACCGGATCGACATTGGTTATTCTCAAAAGATAAGCCACCAAACTATTAGCGCCACTTCCTCGTCCTACGTGGTAATATCCCATGCTCATGGCATATTTTACCAAATCCCAATTGATCAGAAAATAGGAACAAAAATTCAATTCTCGAATTACTTTCAACTCTTTGTTCAAGCGATCTAAAACCTCATCGGTTACTTGCTTGTAGCGATAAGTTAATCCGGCAAAAGCCTCTTGTTTTAGTAAGGCAAAATCCTCTTCCTCGGAACTCGTAAAACGCTTTTTATTTTTATTGCTGCCAAATTCAAATTCCATGCTACAAGTAGCTAAAAGCTTTTCTGTATTCTCTATAATCTTCGGATATTCCTTGTAAATCTCTAAAAGTTCACTTCTGATTCGGTATCTATCCTCAAAATTGGCCTGCTCGTGTTTTTCGAGTTTGCTTAGCAAGCTATTTTTATCGATGGCACGTAGTAAGCGATGAATGTTGTAATCGCGCTTGTTCCGAAAGCTCGCAGTTTGCAAAACCACCAACTTCTCCTGATTATTTTTCCATGCAGTAAATGGCAAACGAGTCAAGTCCTGAGGACTCACCCCTAAGTATTCATACTCCTTTAAATCGCAAACTTGCGAAGAGAAAGGATAAACAACATAAGCCTGTTTAAAATTAGGTGCTTTTGCCTCAAACGCTTTTTTTTCATGCAAATGTGCTGTTAAAAACTCATTGATCTCGCAAAATCCATCTGTATTTTTAGCAATGGCAATATATTCTTGTTTTACTCCATTTCGAAAATCAACGCCCACCACAGGTCGAATACCAAATTCCTCGCATCGACGCACAAAATCGAGACTTGCCGCAGTATTATTGATATCCGCTAAGGCAATAGTCGTGAAGCCTCCCAAAACAACTTCTTGTAAAAGCTCTTCGGTGGAAAGTGTTCCGTATTTAAAGCTGTAGTAGCTGTGGCAATTCAACAACATATTCTGTAAACAATTAAAAATTAATTTCGACAATCGAAAACAAAAGAAGTGAGAGCCTGAAAAGTAAAAAGTAGGCTAACCCTTACCCCAAAAAGGAAAATTCATCAACACTAACTTCACACCTCTTAATTGACAATTCTTCATTTTTAATTACCAATTGTTTTGTCTTCGGTGTGCTGGAATAATTGGTGCTTGTCCGTTAAAAGGATTCATGCCTCCAATATTTTTCGATCCCATGGCAATGGCACGTTTCACTGCATTTTGTCCATAACGATTACGCACATAATCCATGGCCTGATACAACTTGATTAGTTTTTCGGAGTCTTCGAAAAGGCGAATTTGATAGGTTCCACCCACCAGATTGCTAAAACGGACACCAATCAATCGTATCAGCACTCGGCGCTCGTACACCTTGTCGAACAAGTCGAGCACCACTGCAATTAGCGTATGATCTAAAGATGTGTAAGGAATTCGCTTCTGTTTGGTATAGGTTTGAAAATCGGAATAGCGAACTTTCAGCGACACACAAGCCGTTAGTTTATTTTCTTTTCGCAGCTGATAAGATAAATTTTCAGCCATCGCCACCAGTAAACTGCGCAATTTTGCCACATCGGTGGTATCTTTCTCAAAAGTCCGCTCACTTGAGATGGATTTTCTTTCGCTCCAACCAACAACCGGAGTATTGTCAATTCCCTGCGCTTTCTTCCAAATTACGCCTCCATTTTTTCCCAACACTCCCTCCATTAGTTCCATGGGCATTTCCTGAACGGTTTGAATTTTCTCTACGCCCATGCTTCGCAGCTTATGATAAGTTTTGTCGCCTACCATGGGAATTTTCTTGATGGAAAGTGGTGCCAGAAAAGGCATTTCCTTTCCCTCGGGAATTTCGATGCAATTATTAGGTTTGGCTTCACCCGTTCCTACTTTCGAGACTGTTTTGCTCGTAGACAATCCGAATGAAATGGGCAAATGCGTTTCCTTCAAAATAGTTTCCCGCAATTCTTTCGACCACAAATAACTAGTCTGTACAAAACGATCCATTCCGCTAATGTCAATGTAAAACTCATCGATGGATGATTTTTCGAAAATAGGCGAACGTTCCTTTACAATTTCGGTTACCATATTCGAAAACTTGCTGTAGGTTCCGCTATCCCCTCTAATCACAACGGCATCTGGACACAATAGCCGAGCCATTTTCATTGGCATGGCAGAATGAATACCATACACGCGCGCCTCGTAACTACAGGCTGCCACAACACCTCGATCGGATGCTCCACCAATTAGCACTGGCCTATTATTCAAGCGACTGTCCAACAACCGTTCACAAGACACAAAAAAAGTATCCAAATCCATATGCACTATCGTTCTTCTCATTCCATGTCGATATTTTCGTCAATATTTCGTCTATAATCTAGTCTATTATTCCTATCTTTGAAAAAAAGAAGCTATGTTTTTTGCAAAAAATATCAAATTCCTTCGTCAGCGCAGGAAGAAATCCCAAGCCGATTTATCAGAGCAACTGGGCATTACAAGAACCACTTTGGCAGGATATGAAAAAAGTGTTCAGCCTCCATTTCGGGTCTTGATTAAATTCGCCGAGTACTTTGCTGTATCTATCGATGCATTGATCAGGTATAACCTACAGGAACTCTCAGAATTTCAGCTTTCGCAGATAGAAGATGGATTCGATATTGATGTAACAGGGAAAAAATTACGCCTGCTCACGATTTCTGTCGATCGCAAGGGAGAAGAAAATATTGAAATGGTTCCCTTAAAAGCTCAGGCTGGCTACACCAACAGCTATGGAGATTTGGAATTTATTGGCTCGCTGCCCAAATTCTCGCTGCCTTTTTTGCCGAAAGATAAAACCTACCGCAGCTTTCAAATTAAAGGAGATTCGATGCTTCCTATTCCCGAAGGAGCTTGGGTAACGGCTTCCTTTATTCAGAACTGGGAACTGATAAAAGATGGAACGCCCTGCATAGTTGTAACTCAGGATGATGGCATTGTATTTAAAGTGGTGTACAAACAATTGGTAAAAAACCAAACGCTTCTTTTGGTCTCCTCGAACCGCAACTACAAACCTTACGAATTTCCCATTAAAAATATCGTTGAAATCTGGAAGTTTGAAACCTACAATGGCTTTGAAATTGCTTAAACTAAATCCATTAAATACAAACTATCCTCGAAACTTAGAAAATTGATAGTGCGAACATACCAGCAATTAAAATCAGGCTCTGACAATTATGCTTTCTCTCGATAAATTCCGCAGAAACTATATCTTTGCGATTTAAAACAAGCTTATTCAAGAGAAAGAGATGTTAGATTTTAAGATAGAAGAAGAGAAATGCATTGAATGCGGCCTGTGTGCATCAGATTGTCCAGTAGGAATTATAGAAATGAATCCAAAACCGATAATTCGGGAAGAAAAGGAAAAAAACTGCCTAAAATGCCAGCATTGCTTGGCCATTTGTCCGACTACAGCACTTTCAATATTAGGCAAAAAACCCGAAAATAGTGTCTCTACAAAAGCAGAAATGCCATCCCCCGAAGCTATCAGTAGATTAATAAAAACAAGACGATCCATACGAAAATACAAAAAGGAAAATTTGGATAAAACATTGATTCAGGAACTCTTGGATACCGCATTTTATGCTCCCACAGGACATAACGAAAATGCCGTTTTGCTTTCTGTAATCGATAATTCTTCTGATCTTTCTCTTTTCAGAGAAAAAGTATACGAAGCTATTTTAACGGCTAAAGAAAACGGAAGCCTTGCAAAAAAATACAACCTTCTATCTGTAATGCAGAGAATATGGGCTAAAAATGGCAAAGACATCATTTTTAGAGATGCACCACACTTGCTCATTGCCTCAGCGCCTTCAAAAGGATCATCTCCCGAAGCTGATTGCTTGATTACCCTATCCTACTTCGAGCTTTTGGCCACCACCCATGGCATAGGAACCCTTTGGAATGGGATGATTAAATGGGCCATTAACGACATAGACCCGAGCTTGCGAAAGCTGATCGGAATCCCTGAAAATCATACCATAGGTTATGTAATGATATTTGGAAAGCCTGCAGTAAAATATGCACGAGGAATTCAATCAGAAGGTTCACAAGTAAATCGAATTAGTTTACTAAAAAAATAACAATATGGTAATTACTTATTAAATAAGTTCAAAAAGAACTATTTTGGATGATTCCATCATTATTTTAGTAAAACATTGTAAATAATTCCTATTTATCTTTGTATGCTGATGTCTAAAAACAATTGATATTCATCTAAATTTAAAACAACAAAATCAAGAAAAATGAAAGTAGTCGCATTTAACGGAAGTCCTAAAAAAGAAGGGAATACCTATCACGCACTAAAATTAGTTTGTGAACAATTGGAAGAAAAAGGAATTGAAACAGAAATTATAAGTGTTGGCAATAAGAATGTAAAAGCCTGCACCGCTTGTGGGATGTGTGCCAAAAATAAAGACGAAAAATGCATCATCAAAAATGACGATGTCAACCTTTGGATTCAGAAGATGAAAGAGGCCGATGGTATTTTGCTTGGTTCTCCTGTTCATTACGCTTCTTTAAGTGCAAGCATGAAATCATTTCTCGATCGTGCATTTTATGTAAGTGGTGCAAACGGAAACTTGTTTCACCACAAAGTTGGCGCTTCGGTAGTAGCCGTTCGTCGTTCGGGAGGCTTACCCACCTTTAACGAATTAAATAATTATTTGAACTACTCCGAAATGATGATTCCAAGTTCGAATTATTGGAACGTAATTCATGGAACCACACCTGGTGACGTTTTACAGGATGAAGAAGGAGTTCAAATCATGAGAGTTTTAGGTAAAAACATGGCTTACCTTATGCAATTAATAGAAAATGGCAAAGGAAAAGTAGAAGCTCCGGAATTAGAGAAAAAAACCTATACCAACTTTATTCGATAACATCCTCTGAGAACAAAAATCGATATCAAATACAAACGGTCAATACACACAATTGGCCGTTTTTTTGCACTAAAAATTTTAACAAATAATTAACAAAGCCAAAACAATCTATCTCTCAGCAATTAACACATCTATGTTCTCTAGTTTCACGTATGTAAGGTATTGATTGAGAGTTATAATTCAACTATTCTTGTACCGTAATAACAATTAGAATATGAAATATAACAAAACATTTTTTTCACTTTTAACAGCAAGCTTACTGCTAGTATCATTTGTTGTTAATGCAAAAAATAAGGACATGAAATCAGAAACAAAAGAGTACCCAAAAGCCTTTTCACATATTGGAATTACTGTTCCAGATTTGGACAAAGCAGTTGAATTTTACACCGAAGTAATGGGTTTTTATATCATTATGCCACCTACCGAGATTGTAGAAGAAAATGAAACCGCAATTGGGAAAATGTGTATTGATGTATTTGGCGAAGGATGGGGAACTTTTCGCATTGCCCACCTTTCTACTGGAGATCGAATAGGAATTGAATTGTTTGAATTCAAAGAAAGCAAAGAAAACAAACCACGATTTGAACCTTTCAAATCCGGATTGTTCCACTTCTCAATTCAGGATCCTGATGTAGAAGGATTGGTGGCAAAAATTGTAGAACATGGTGGCAAACAACGCATGCCAATCAGAGAATATTATCCAGGAGAAAAACCGTACAGAATGTGTTACGTTGAAGATCCATTTGGAAATGTTTTTGAAATATATTCTCACTCCTACGAGCTTCACTACTCTCCAGGAGCATATAAGTGATTCTCTTTAGCAAAACTTTGTCCCCATTTATCCAACTCAAGGATGATGGGGATAATTGTTTTTGCTAAAGGACTTAGCTCATAAACAACCTTTGGTGGCACCTCAGGATAAACTTCACGTTTAACCAAGCCATCTTTTTCCAGAGCTCTAATAGAAAAAGTAAACATACGATTGGAAAGTCCCTCAATTGACTTTTGTAATTCTCCCGAACGCATTCCTCCATCCTTTAGATGGAACAATATCAACGACTTATATTTATCTCCAATCAAGCGAAGCGCAAAAGCCAAAGAACATTTGTATTCATTACCATCGTAGTTAATCACCTTAGTATCTTCGCTTTCCTTTCCCATCTCAAATAAAATTTTATTTACAAAGATAAACAATTACAAACTTGCAGCCCTTTTCCCCACATCCCATTTTCTAAATTGTTTCCATCTTACATCAATTAAGAGCTTTTAGCATATCCATTCTAAATTACATGTTTTTTAACACATTTCAGACTTTCACCAAAGCTTTATTAAACCTAGAACTTTCCATCATTTTCTGATAGGCATCTCTATCAATCACTATTAGTAGGTATTGTGAGTAAAAATAGAAAAACGTTTCTTTGCACTTTCAATAAAAAAAGAGTTTTTTGTCTTTTTATTTTAGTCAAAAAAAAAATATCTAAAAACTCTTAACAGATCAAAATATAAGGCGAACAAATTCCGTCAAATAGTTTGTTCCATTCAAGCATAGTCAAATTCAGTACAAGAATGAAAAGAAAGCAATTTAAAGCCGGTGAATGGCAAAAAACAATTAACGTAAGAAATTTCGTTAGTAACAATTTAACTTCTTATACAGGAGATGCTTCATTTTTAACAGAAGCAACAGAACGCACAAAAAAACTGTGGGATATCTGCAAAGAAGCAGTTAAAGAAGAACGTGCAAACAATGGAATCCGCTCTATTGACACCGAAACAGTATCAACAATTGCGTCTCACGGAGCTGGATATATCGACAAGTCATTAGAGTTAATTGTTGGTTTACAAGCTGATGAATTACTTCGCCGAGCAATGAAACCTTATGGTGGCATTGCTGTTGTAGAAAAAGCATGTACCGAGCAAGGTCTTGAGGTATCGGATCGTGTTAAAGATATTTTCCATAACTATGCAAAAACTCATAACGATGGTGTTTTTGATGCCTACACAGCAGAAATTCGCAAGTTCCGCTCCTTAGGTTTCCTTACCGGATTACCAGACAACTACGCTCGTGGTAGAATTATTGGCGATTACCGTCGTGTTGCCTTATACGGCATCGATCGTTTGATTGAAGCTAAAAAAGAAGATTTATCGGGTTTAACAGGAAGCATGACTGATCACTTAATTCGTCTTCGCGAAGAAGTCTCAGAGCAAATCAAAGCTTTAACTCAAATTATAAAGTTGGGAAATAAATACGATTTAGAGTTGAATCGTCCGGCTGAAACAGCACAGGAAGCTATCCAGTGGGTTTATATGGGATACCTTGCTGCAGTAAAAGAGCAAGATGGAGCTGCAATGTCATTGGGTAACGTTTCTACCTTCCTTGATGCATATATCAACAGAGATTTAGAGGCAGGAATTATCACAGAGGAATTTGCACAAGAAATGTTGGATCAATTCATAATGAAATTGCGTATGGTTCGTCACTTGCGTATGAATGCTTACGATGAGATTTTTGCTGGGGATCCCACTTGGGTAACTGAATCTATTGGTGGTAACACCCTTGACGAAAGAACTAAGGTTACAAAAACTTCTTTCCGTTTCCTAAATACATTATACACTCTTGGAGCTTCTCCTGAGCCAAACATGACTGTTCTTTGGTCGGATACTTTGCCTGAAGGGTTCAAAAAATTCTGTGCTCAGGTTTCTATCGATACTTCTTCTATACAGTACGAAAACGATCAGTTAATGACAGATACTCGTAAATCGGATGATTACGGTATTGCTTGTTGTGTTTCGTACCAGGAAATTGGAAAACAAATTCAGTTCTTTGGTGCACGTTGTAACTTGGCTAAAACGCTTCTTTTAGCATTAAATGGCGGACATTGTGAAAAAACAGGAACTCAATTGATCAAAGGAATTCCAGCTTTAACCAGCGATGTGCTAAACTTCGACGAGGTAATGGCAAACTATAAAATTGCGATGAGAGAGATGGCTCGTGTTTACAACGATTCTATGAACATCATCCACTACATGCACGATAAGTATTACTACGAAAAATCTCAAATGGCCTTGGTAGATACAAATCCTGCTGTCAACCTTGCTTACGGTATCGCCGGTCTTTCTATTGTTGCCGATTCATTATCTGCAATCAAAAATGCTGATAAAGTAATTGCTATTCGTAATGAAGATGGCTTAACTTGTGATTTCAAAATCGAAGGTGATTTTCCATTCTATGGAAATGATGATGATGCAGTAGATTGTTTTGCTGTTGAAATTCCAGCCATGTTTAATGCTTTATTAAAAGAGCTTCATACCTATAAGAATGCTGAACCAACCATGTCTATTCTAACCATTACATCTAATGTTGTTTATGGTCTGAAAACTGGTGCGACTCCTGATGGCAGAGCTGCTGGTGTACCTTTCGCTCCTGGAGCTAATCCAATGCACGGACGTGATAAGAATGGTGCAATAGCTTCTCTGAATTCTGTAGCTAAAATTAACTACGAAGATTCTTTGGATGGTATCTCTAACACTTTCTCAATTGTTCCTAAATCATTAGGGGCAACTGCAGAAACCCGTCAGGAAAATTTGGTTACCATGATGGATGCTTACTTTACAAAAGGAGCTCACCACCTAAATGTTAATGTTCTGGATCGTGCCATGTTAGAAGATGCAATGGAGCATCCTGAGGAATACCCACAGCTTACTATCCGTGTATCGGGATATGCAGTAAACTTTGTTCGTTTAACTCGTGAGCAACAACTAGAGGTAATCTCTCGTAGTTTCTTCGAGAAAATGTAGAAAAGAACAGACAATTCTTTTTAATTATCAATGAGTAATTAAGAATAAGGTCGCTGATGTAAGGCCAGCGACCTATTTTTTTACTACTCATTCACTTAATCTGATTTCACCTATTTAGTACACAAGTATGTTAAACGTTCATTCTTTCGAATCATTAGGAACTTACGATGGACCAGGCATTCGTCTGGTAGTATTTTTGCAAGGTTGCGCATTTAAATGTTTATACTGTGCAAATCCAGACACCATAAGTTTTAAAGGCGGTACACCAACACCTCTTGGCGAGATCATGCGTAAAGCTCGTAACCAACGTCCATTCTTTGGTAAAATTGGTGGCATTACCATTTCGGGTGGAGAACCCCTTTGGCAAGCTGGCGAACTCAAAATACTTTTTAAGCAACTGAAAGAGGAAGGTTTTAACACCTGCATCGATAGCAATGGGAATGTTCTTTCGAATGATGTAAAAGAATTACTGGAACATACCGATTTGGTTCTTCTTGATATCAAGCACATCAACCCCGATTGGCATAAAAAAATTACCGGTAAACGTAACGATACAACATTAAAGTTCGCTGAACACCTTCGCGAGAAAAATATAAAAGTATGGATGCGTTACGTTTTAGTTCCTGGCTATTCCGATCAACCGGACTTCCTGCACGAAATGGGCAAACACTTTCAGGAATACGGGAACATTGAGAAATTAGAGATTCAACCCTATCACACATTAGGAGTTCACAAATACGAACATCTAAAAATGGAATACAAACTAGAAGGTGTTCCTGAAAATACGCTTGAACAATTAGAGACTGCCAAAGAAATTTTCTCTCAGTATTTCAAAGAAGTCATCATAAATTAATTAACAATTTATAATTAGAAATTACTAATTGATAGTTGCTCATTATTACCTGAATAGAAATGTTATTTCGAAAACCAACCGATACTATTGATGTTGAGAATAAAGAACCGATTGCTGTAAGTCAACAAGGATTCAATTCTCCAAAAGAAACCGTTGCAATAGTAAACCATACTGCAGAGACAAAAGCAAAGACCGCTCCAAAAAAAGTATTCGTTTTAGCGCTGCTTGCTGGTGGATATATTGCAATGGGAAGTTTATTGGCCCTGGTAGTAGGTGGTGCAATGCCCGGTTTAGCGGCTTCCAACCCGGGCTTACAAAAATTCTTTTTTGGTGCTGTTTTTCCTTTGGGTTTAATTCTTTGTGCCGTTGCAGGTGCAGAACTATTCACAGGAAATACTGCCTACTTTATTCCTTCCCTTCTTTCGAAACGCATGTCGATAAAAGTACCCTTAAAAAATTGGGGAATTGTTTACATCGGAAATTTTATCGGATCAATAATCGTTGCTTACTTTCTGGTTTACCTTACTGGAACATTACTAAATTCTCCTTCGGTGGATTCTGCCATTAACATCGCCATTGCAAAAACCTCTAATCCATTCTACAAAACCTTTTTGAAAGGTGTTGCGTGTAACTGGATGGTTGCCTTAGCCATGTGGCTGGCCTATGCCGCCAAAGATATTGCAGGTAAAATTTTAGGAATTTGGTTTCCTGTTATGGCCTTTGTTGCCATGGGATTTGAACACTGTGTAGCCAATATGTTCTTTATTCCTGTTGCTATCTTTCATGGATCAGATATTACATGGATGGATTTTATTGTAAAAAATCTTATTCCAGCAACTCTTGGCAATATTGTAGGAGGAGCTTTGTTTGTGGGAACTTCCTACTGGTATGTGTTCGATAAAAAATAACTGTTAGCTGTTGGTACAAAATTAAATTCCTGTACCCCGCAGCTGGTAAAATAAAAGGATGCCCAATCACTCAGGCATCCTTTTGTATATCTTTAAAAAAGCACTTATTTATTTTTTACCGTAACCTGAGCAGCCATTTCTTTGGCCTGATCAACACAATTAAAAACATTTGTACCAACTGTATTGTATGCTAAAGTAACGCCCATTCTTCGATACTCGCGACTGGTAGGTTTCCCAAACAAACGCAAATCTGATTTTGGATATGCTGCAGCTTTTTCAAGACCTACAAAGTAAGGATTTGTTCCTTCGTGATTGGCAAGAATAACAGCACTTGCTCCTACTCTTTCCAAGGTAATTTCAGAAATTGGTAAGCCTAACACGGCACGACAATGCAACTCAAACTCACTAAAGTTCTGCGTTCCTGCAAGGGTAACCATTCCTGTATCGTGCGGACGAGGAGATAATTCTGAAAACACAACTCCATCTTCACAAATAAAGAACTCAACTCCCCATAATCCGGCTCCGGTTAAAGAAGCTGTTACCTTTGCTGCCATATCCTGAGCAACTTTAATATCAGCATCAGAAACTACGGCTGGCTGCCAGCTTTGTTGGTAATCGCCACGCTCCTGAACATGACCAATTGCAGGACAAAATAAAGTCGGCCCATTTTTTTGTGTCACTGTAAGCAAAGTAATTTCCGAAGTAAATTTCACAAAGGCTTCAACAATTACATCTCCAGAATCGCCACGACCTTTCGATCCGGCAATGTCCCATGCCTTTGCAATATCATCCTGACATTTAATTACCGACTGACCTTTCCCCGATGAAGACATTAAAGGTTTCACTACACATGGCATTCCCACTTCCTCAACCACTGAATACATCTCCTCCAAAGAGCCCGCATACAAATATTTTGCAGTTCGAATGCCCAAATCTTTAGCCGCCAAATCGCGAATAGCTCTTCGATCCATGGTGAAATTCGCTGCCTTTGCACTTGGAACTACCTGAATACCTTGCTTCTCGTAATCGTAAAAACGCTCGGTACGAATGGCCTCTATTTCCGGCACAATTATATCTGGCTGATGCTTTGCAACAATTATATCAAGAGCCTCACCATCCAGCATATTAATCACCTCGAATGCATCGGCTACCTGCATGGCAGGCGCTCCCTCGTAACTGTCAACGGCAACTATATTTTGTCCCAAACGCTGAGCCGCAATAACAAATTCTTTTCCCAGTTCTCCCGAACCCAACAGTAAAATTTTCTTTACCATAGCTTACTTTCAATTTATCGGTGGATATTAGTTCAATGGTTATTTTCTTTACTAAAGTTGCAAAATTACATTCATTTTTTCAGAAATGCAGATTCTAGTCATTCCAATTCTTCGCTTGCACTGAATTGTTGATACAATTACAACAAATAGTTACTGATAAAATAAAACTTATTGAAACCATTACCTACTTTCCCTCCCATTCCTCATAAAATTCCGCAAGGTAAAGAAGCATAAATGCATGGCGCTTTTCGGCCATGGCTTTTCCTGCTTCAGTATTCATCCGATCTTTTAGCAAGAGTAATTTTTCGTAGAAATGATTGATGGTTGGAGCCGTACTGTTTTTGTATTCCTCTTTGCTCATATTTAAATCAGCAGGAATGCTAGGATCATAAATGGCTCTATTTTTATGTCCTCCATAATTAAAGGTTCGAGCAATACCAATGGCTCCAATAGCATCCATACGATCGGCATCCTGCACCACATCCAGCTCTGGAGATTTAAATTTCTGTTCTTCCTTTCCTCCTTTAAAAGAAATGTTCCTGATAATGTTCACAACATGCTGGATTGTTTCCCCATCCACAGCTAGTGAAGATAAAAATTCTTGAGCCAAGCGTGGTCCTACTTCCTCATCGCCATTGTGAAATTTAGAGTCAGCAATATCGTGAAACAAAGCACCTAACTCTACCACAAACAGGTCTACATCTTCGCTTATAGCCAAATGTTTGGCCGATTTCCACACCCTATAAATATGAAACCAATCGTGCCCGCCTTCGGCATTGGCAAGTGTTTTCTTTACAAATTCTATGCTTTGTTCTATGATCTTTTCCTTATCCATTTCTACTGATCTTACTTTTTGTGAGCTTGAAGATAAAAATTTAAATGCAAATCAATCCAGTATGCCCACTCCCAAAAGCTTCCATTCATACTATGCATCTAGCATCGAAAAATATTTTTAAAACCCAACGGAGCAATCAACCCACAAAACGAGTTTCTTTTGCTCTAAAAAATGACGAACTTTGTGGAGAAGTATTTTTCAGTTATGACAGAAAAACCAGCCCACAACTTTAAGGTGGACAAGCACATAGGAGGTAATTTAAAAGCAGAAATAGAATCCCTGCAAAAGGAATTGGAGCTGATTAAGCAAAAAACAAATGCTTTTGAAGCCTTAATTCGTTCGCATTTGATCAAGGAAATAATTGAAATGCAAGAGCTTAGTATACTTTACAAAAAGTTACAACAAGCAAAAAAAGCAAAACGAAAAGAACAAAAACAACGCGGAAAAAACTACAAAGAACCTGTTGGAATTAAACCTCTTATATCCAAACCAAAGACGACTCAAAGTCCTGAAGAGAAAAAAGAAATCAAACGCTTGTATCGCGAAGCCATGCTGCAAATACATCCCGACAAATTTTCATTGGAAGAAGAAAAAATTGATCTTTCGACCGAATTATGCAGCAAACTAATAGATATTTATCAATCGGGAAATTTATTGGAATTACAATTATTTCATCGCCACATTATCAGCGGCAATGCTATGAATAATGTGTCCTGCAAAAATATAGTTGCTCCTATTTCGGGCTTAACAGATGCTTATCTGAGAAAAGAAAAAGAGCGAGTAAGCAAGCTACTCCTTATTGCCAAAAACAAACACTGCTACAAAGTGCTCACCGAATACACCAATCCTCTTCTATTTGTTGATGAGCTGAAAATTTACTACACTGACAAAATTGCTAAATTGAGAAAACGAACTCGAAAAGCTTTGTAAAAAATAAGCCTTCCTATCTCGAATACCTAGAACCTAAAATCCAATCAAAAATCATAGAATGTAGCCATAGGAGCTCATTAGCAATAGCTATTTCGATAACAAAAGACAACATATATCCAATTAAAACACTTATCGACTACCTATTGACATGAAGAATTATATTCCGTAACTTACTTTAAAAGAATAGGTTTAATTCATGTTTATTTCAGACCTATTCTTTCTCTTTTGCCTTTTAGCGCGCTCTAGTTTCTTTCCTGTTCACTTTACATCGTGAGTTTTAGGATAAACAATACTCTCTCTTATTTACTTATTGATTTATAAACTCAACTAATTATTAACACCAAAATAGAATCTTATGGAATACATTGGAAATTTACTAGAGCCCTTAATGGAAAAAATGGGGAATCTGCTACCCGGCGTATTGGGTGCCCTACTTGTACTTATAATCGGCTGGTTTATCGCATTGCTCATTAAGCGGGCGATTTATTCTCTTCTACACAAAATGAAACTAGATGAAAAGGTAAACAAAGAAGGAGAAAATAAATTAAAACTGGAACGCGGGCTCAGTAAACTCGTGTACTATCTGGTAATGCTTTACATTGTTCTTCTGGTTCTAAATATCATGGGAGTGAAAGAAGCGCTTGCTCCTTTAAACATGATGCTTAACGATTTTCTTAGTTTTGTTCCCAACCTGATTGGAGCCATTATCATTGCATTTGCCGGCTATGTAATAGCCAAAATCGTCTCTGAACTAATTGGTTTGGTAGCCAATTCCATCGAAAAAGCGACCCTAAAAATGGGCTTTACTCAAGATATTGATTTAGTAAACATCATCAAACAAATTCTTTTCCTCTTTATATTTATTCCCATACTGATTGTAGCTTTGGATACACTGAAAATGGAGGTTATTTCGGCCCCAGCAACAAAAATGCTTCAAACTTTCTTGCTGGCCATTCCAAAAATAATTGGTGGAATTATTGTGTTGGCAGTGTTCTATATTGTTGCAAAATTTTTAGTTCCTATTCTAAAAAGCCTTTTAGAAAACCTGGGGTTCGATAAACTATCCGAAAAAATGGGTTTTCAAAATATTCTAGGAGAAAACAGCTCCCTTTCTAAATTGATTGGTAGCATCGTGTTTTTCTTTATCATGTTTGCCGGAATAATTTCCTCTCTCGAGATTATGGAGTTTACTGCCATAGTAGATATTCTAAGCACATTAATGGCACTTACCGGACAAATTTTCTTTGGATTGGTTATTCTGGCCATTGGTAATTTTGTGGCTAAACTTGTTTACAAAGCTCTTTCCGAATCGGAAGGAACTAAAGGAATTGCCGGAATTGCCCAATTTGCAACCATGATTCTTTTTCTTGCCATTGGACTTCGATCAATGGGTATCGCCAACGATATTATCAACCTTGCCTTTGGATTGATACTAGGTGCTATTGCTATTGCTGTTGCCCTTTCCTTTGGCTTAGGCGGACGAGAAGCTGCTGGCAAACAGATGGAACACATTCTAAAAAAGTTCCGAAATGAAGATAAAAAATAACAAGCAAAAAAGGGTACGCAAACACGTACCCTTTTCAATCTCTTCCTCCAAAACGATTTAGTATCCTACCCCCGCAGCCATAACGTTATTCGGATCGAAAGCATGGCAAGGAGTTACTCCGTGTACCATGTCGCATTTCGGGCAATGTCCTTCAAATTCTTCCATAGTAAATGTTTCCTTGCAACCATGGCATTCAATATCCAAAGGCATTGGCATTAATTGCTGAGCAAAACCCATCATTCTTACTTTATCAACTACTTGTTTTCCGTTTTCGAAACTTCCTGCGCATCCGTCGTGCATAATTATATCCTCCTTTTATATTAGGTTTAAAACTGGAGATCTTAGAATTCATCCCATTTCAAAACCTGATCTTATTTTTATTCTTACTTAATAATTCCTAATTCAATATTAGAAGCCAATGTCTTCCTTCTGAATGATTTCTCCTTGACGCAATCTGGTTCTCATGTTCTGAACCACTGCATCCATACGTTCCAAATCAACCAATAGCTTTCTCTCTTCCTCACTGGTTTCAATCACTTTGTGAATACCACCGTTCTTAATCACAATTCGCTTATCACCCATTAGTGCCAAAATAGGATCGTGAGTAGCCATCAAAACAATTTTTTCTTCCCCTATTAACAAATCGAGGGCTTTTTTCCGATCGATACCGGCATTTTCAATCTCATCAATCAAAATAATAGGCGACTTACTTAAAATTGCAGTATCGGCAATCATTAAAGCTCGCGACTGACCGCCACTCAAGCTGGTTATGGGGGTTGTCAATTCAAATTTTTCTCCCGCCAATTCATTTGCCTGATTAAAAATCTTCAAAATCACATCTTCTACATCTTCTACCAGACGACTTTCGGCATGCAATTCGATGAATTCATATACCGTTAGATCCATCACAAAATTCATATTCTGCGACAGCTGAGCCACTAATTTATGCCCAGAACTCACCCGCCATTTTTTATCGCCCATTTCTTCATTCACCAAAATAGTTCGCGAAGTAGGTGTATCTTTTTGTGCTACCCATTCAATGTCTGCAAGCAATCTGCTTTTTCCCGATCCGGTAGGGCCAACAATACAAACAATCTCACTTTTACTAATTTTTAACTCACCAAACTGTTCTGCTTCTCCCGATTTGTTGGTTCCTGGCAATATACTAATACTGTGCACGCCATCATCCTCATCTTCCCCCAAGAATTCCAACATCTGCGAAATATAAACGCTCATAGATTCCAAAAGCTGATCCTTATTAATTGCCCGATTCTCTTGCTCTTCCTCATCATCCAAAAAAGAAAGGTAATCTTCTAACTTCTCATTTATTTGTCCGTTTACCTCCAAAGTATTTTCTTCGAAAAATCCGGGAAGAAAAGGATATTGCTCAAACAAATCAGCAATTGTTTTTTCTTGTATATCTTGAATTGTGACCATCTTGTTAATTTAAAACTATTAAACCCTATTCTCCTGTCGGGTTTCCCTTAAAATAGTAAAAGTCCTAATTTTACATTTATATATTCGAATCAAAGTCTTCCCTTTTAGGGACAGTTCCGATAAGCGAAAGTATACAAACTAATGCTTACTTCTTCCCATTTTTATCTTCCATATCAATCTTGCGAACATTTCCCATCTGATAACTTTCGCCAATTCTTGTTTCGCCCAAGCAATAGGAACAAAGAGCAGATGGCATTGAGAATCGTAGTTTTTTCCCGACCAAAGTCTTCACTTCCGTTTTTTCATCATAAAGTAAAGTACTTAGCTCATATGCTCCCTGTCCGGTTAATCCATTCACGTGCATAATGCTGGCACCAGGATTTACCTGATTCACTCGTGATGCAAAAACTTCTCTTTCGGCCTGCGAAACAATATCTCCCTTGGTAATAATCACAATATCAGCCGATTTCAACATCGGACCAATTTTTTTTGGTGTATTAATTCCACTCAAATTATCGATTACGCAAACCGCTGTAATACTTTTAACATAAGGAGAACAACGATTACACAAACCTGCACTTTCAGTGATCAACAAATCCAAGCCCTCTTTAATTCCCCATTGTGTTACTTCTTCGATATTACTCACAAAATAATGATCGGGACAAAGAGAACCAGACAATCCTTTTTTCACTTTCACCCCTGCTTTTTCATACAAAATATCATCATCGGTGTATAAACAGTCGAATTTTACAACCCCCACTTCCAATCCACGTTTCTGCAAAGAATCGATTGTTTTCAATATCACCGCTGTTTTTCCTGATGATGGAGGTCCTGAAACTGTAACTAAGTTCATATCTGGTATACTTTACATTCTTAATTCATATTTTCGGGTTTGCATTTCAACCCGCTATCCTAATAAGATCTCCTCTCAAAACAAGGAAAATTGCTAGCAGTTAATTTTCTGGAGTATAATTCAAAGGTCCCAAATTTGCAAAAGATTCATCCTGAATAGCTTTTTTAAAGATGCCATCGCATTTGCGAATCAATGCGCCAATGTCATTCTTGTTGATGTAATCCCAGCCCAACCACATAAATTTATTTTCTTCGGGTAATTTGTTCTCTACTTCAGGATTGATACTCGGAAACAAACCTTGGTGCGAAAGAATTTCACCTACTCCTTTGGAAGCAAAGAAATCGATTACCGGCTGAGTTTTCTCCAATTTATCTTTCTTTGTTAGCATGAAGATGGGACTAATAATAGCTCCATCTTCGGGCCAAACAGCAATCATGGGTCCACCTACCTTCACCATCTTGGTAAAAAAATATGGCATAATAGTAATGGCTGGCTTCTGATTTTTTTTGGTATGCGATTTCACCATTTGCGATGGATGCATGCTCTCAAGCAAACAAGTTCCCAAGCCTCTTACTCCTTCTTCTCCATAAGCTTTATAGATGTGAAGCAACATGGAATTGAACAAATCGAAATCGCTAATGGGCAAACTCACGCTGCGCTTAAATTCTGGCTTAAAAATATCTGCCCAGGTTTTTGGAACAGGCCTATCGCCCAATTCATCTTTGTTCACCAAAAATACAGCAGGAACCACTCCAATCATGGAATAATGTCCTTGTGGATCTTTCAAGCAAATTTCATCATTATCAAAATCTTTGTTCAAACGGTCAAAACCAGTGCTGTCTTTAAAAATCCCCTGTTTCTTAAATTTCCCCATCAATTTATCATCGAAAAACAGATCGAAACCTGCAGAAATAAAGATATCAGCCAAATGATCAGTATTCTCCTGATTGATCACATCATCAATCAACCAATCCAATCCCATGGAAGCGGCTTTTAGATCGTATACAATCTCGTTTTTGTGCTCCTTTTCATATTCTTCAATAAAAACATCAATTCCTTCTACCAAAGGAATTCGAACCGGACAAGGCAATAGACCCTGTACGTGAATAGAATCGGCATTTTGTTTTTTGAAATTCTGGTTTAAATCACCATCTACCTGATTTCTATTCAGATCAATTCCTTCCACAAGTAATGCAGAAAAAGTATCCACATTCAACTTTTTCATCTTCAAAGCTAAATCTAAGGAAAGAGATTTACCAAAGACTGCTCTTTTCGCCTCGTCCTCCAATTGCTTGAACCCATTGGCAACAAAAATTTTGATTGTCTCTGGATACTGAGTACAAATGTCAAGCAAACTATCAGTGGTCTTAAAATATTTATTCTCCATCTTTTAAACAGATTTTAGGTGATTTTCTGATACAAATATAGATAGCTACAAAAAAGGAAACTGTAACCGATGTTACACATCTGAAATTTAATTCATAAAAAAGTAAACAAAAGAAGAAGCAAAAGCGTAAAAATCATGACAAACATGCGACTATAAGTGATTAATTGTTATTTTGCATAGATTAATGTAAATTTTATTCATCATTTAGATTACAGATTTAAAATCAGTAAAAACATTTTTTTCAGAATAAACAGCCATCGAAAATATGATTCGAATGAAACGCCAACACAAGCTTATACTTACTAAAATACTTTTTGTTTTATCTATACTGTGTTGCGCGAGCCATGTATTTTCCCAAAATGATACACTTCAAATTAATCCTGATTATTCCATTATGTATTGCTCCGCCAACAATGGTAGAACCTTAAGCAATCAGGAAATACAACTTCTACTTGAGGGACCCGAAGATAAAAATTGGTTTGCTAGTTATTCCATAAACGAAGGACCAGCCATCACTATGAACGATGGCAATGCCATTGAACTTTCCGAATACAAATTATCGCTATACCTAGAAAATAATTCTGGCAGCTCACAATATTACACTATTAAATTTATAAATGCCTGGATCGAAGACCTTACACCCATTATTATTCCTGAAAAATTCCAATCTTTAACTCTACAAATCTTAGCATTGGCAAGTCCAGAAATTAGTGATTATTCATCCTTGGTAAAAACCAATTCTACCCAAACCTATACTGCAGAAATTGGCAAATATTCCGGCTATTCTCTATCTATTCCCGAGAATGCGACTCTATTAGAAACGGAATGTAAAATAGTAGATAACAATCAGGAAATAGATTTTAAAATTAAATGGTCAGAAGAGGAAGTTATCAGCTATTTTAAATTGATTGAGACAGACCCATTTGGCTGTAATAGCGACACAATCTTTGCAGGAGTTGAAACCGTAGATAGTTTTCAGATTTATTTTGAAGACAGCATTTCCATTTGCGAAGGAGATAGCATTTCACTTGAACCAAGCATTGATTTGGTCTCTGATTATTCATATTCTTGGAGTACTGGAGAAAATACGAAAGACATTACTGTAGATCAGGCTGGAATTTACGAGCTAACAGTAACCGATTTAAATGACAATCAAACAGTCACAAGAAATGTGGAAGTGCAAACTAAATTATCTCCCATTATAAACATAGAAGATTACTTGGTTGTGGAGGATGAAAACCCAATTATTGATGCTTATGAAGAAGGTGCTAGCTATTTATGGTCAGATGGTTCTACGGATTCAGAATTGGAAATAAGTCAATCAGGCAACTATTCCATAACTGTAACATCGAGAAACAGCTGCAGTTCCAGCAAATTTTTTTCAGCAAAACTAAAATCGGACTTGTTTGAAATCAATTTGCCAGAAATCATTCACATGTGTGGAAACGAAAAATTAATTTTAAAACCTAGTCTCTCTATCGATCAAAACTACAAATATGAATGGAATGATTCCTCAACAGTATCATCAATAATCGTCTCCGAAGCTGGTGAATATGAGGTAACCGTTACGGATCCTGATGGGTTCACACAATCAGCAAATACAAATGTTTTTTATCATTCAAATCCCATTGTTGACTTGGGCAAAGATTTAACTCTTTGGGAAGGAGAAAGTACTTCTTTAGATGCTGGAAATAAAGATGCTAATTTCCTTTGGAATACAGGAGAAACCAATCAAATTATTGAGGTTGATTCTGGCGGTATGTATAGCGTTGAAGTATCGGATGAATTTGCGTGTTCCAACAAGGACAGTCTGTTCATTGAATATAAAAATGGACAAAAATTCGAATTTTTCCTGGGCGAAGATCAATCTATCTGCTCGGGGGATTCCATAGAACTACAGCCCTTGCTAGAAGGAAATCCTTTGTATCCCCTAAGATACAATTGGCTGGGACTTGGAAAATCATCCGAGAGAATACATGTTTCAGAAAAAGGCAATTACTGTTTAGAAATAACCGATTCAAATGGCAATACCGAATCGGATTGTGTTAAAATTACAATCTTACCTACTCCTATGGTTAATTTAGGACAAAACTTAGAAAGTTTCGAAAATAAAAAAATTATTTTAAATGCAGGTGCTCCAAACTGCCATTATAAATGGGTTACCGGGGATATTACTCAAAACATTACTGTTAAAAAAGAGGGTGAGTACTGGGTAAAAGTAAGCAACAATTCGAATTGTTCTGCAAGTGATACCATAACAGTTAGCTTCCGTAAAAACTATCCTTCCTTTGGTTTACCTAATGCTTTCTCTCCCAATGGAGATGGACACAACGACAAATTATTTATTCGTGGGGAAAATGTAAAAGAAGCCACTTTAATTATTTACAATCGATTAGGGCAGAAAATTTTCGAATCCTCCAATATTAATAATGGTTGGGATGGTTCTTTCAAAGGCAAGCTGCAAGGTATGGATGTTTACGTTTACCTACTTGAAGTTACTTTTCTCGATGGAAAAAAAATAAATAAAAAAGGCAACGTTGCACTACTTCGCTAATTTCACTGCAAAATCCGTATTTTATTTGTCATAAAATAAATGTATTTTTAGTGTTGCACAAATTAAAAACAACTCTATTTATGCTTATTGCGAATAATCTAAGTAAATCTTATCAAAATATAATAGCTCTTACAAATGTGTCCCTTTCCATAAAAGAAGGAGAACTCTATGGTCTTTTGGGACCTAATGGAGCAGGAAAAACCACAACAATTAATATTTTAAGCTCACTTTTGAAACCCGACAGCGGAGAAATTCTCTATCAGGAAAAATCACTCTACCAAAACCTCAAAGAATGCAAAAAAATGATTGGCCTTGTTCCTCAGGAAATCGCATTATATGACGACCTTACTGCAATTGAAAACTTGAACTTTTGGGGAAAACTATATGGAATAAAGGGCAAAGAACTGCATTCAAAAACAGAAGAACTATTAAAGTTTCTAGGCTTGTGGGATCGAAAAAAAGACAAAATAAAAACCTATTCGGGAGGTATGAAAAGAAGAATTAATATTGCCGCAGCTCTTCTGCACGATCCCAAAATTGTTTTTATGGATGAGCCAACTGTCGGTATTGATCCACAAAGCAGAAACCTAATTTTCGAGGTAATTCAAGAACTGCACTCAAGAGGTTTAACTATGATTTACACCACTCATTATATGGAGGAAGCCGAGCGTCTTTGCGACAGAATAGGCATTATTGATGAAGGAAGAATTATTGCTGAAGGAAGTCTAGATCAACTTAAAAAAACATCAAAAATCAAAGAGGAAATTCATCTGAATTTTAGCAATACTCAAAAGGAAGACCTCCAAAACTTCAACAAAGTGTTTCATGGCCAATTATTAATCCAGGAAAATCAGATGGTGCTATCCACTTCGCAAGTCAATACCGATCTCCCAAAACTGATTCAAATGTGTACCAATGCAAATTTACAACTGGAGAATCTTCAGGTAAAAAGTTTGAGTCTTGAAAGTATCTTTCTCGAGTTAACCGGAAAATCTCTGCGCGATTAAATAATTTATAAACATAATAAATTTTACAATTTCTATTCGACTATAAATTTCAAAAATATGTTTACAATAGCATTTAAAGGTATTCGCCAATATTTTAAAGACCGCACTGCAGTTTTACTTTCACTATTGCTGCCTATAGTATTGATTACAATTTTTGCCTTGATGTATGGAGGAATCGGAAAGTCAGAAAAATCCCGTCCCATCACACTTCTTTTTTCAGATCAGGACAATACAGAACTTTCACATGAAGTATTCACTACCTTAAACGATCTGGAAGGTATGCAATTGGTCGCCACAAATTACGAGGAAGCTAGCGATATGGTTAAAAGAGGAAAAAACAGTTCCGTTCTAGTTCTATACAAAGGATTTCAAGATTCGGTAGAAGCAGGAATTAAAGCACCCATGGAACTTTTTTACGATGAAGCCAAAGAAATTGAGATGGGTTTGCTGCAACAAGCATTGTGGTCGAATCTGTTTGGCATTACCATGAAAAAAGGAATCAAAGGAAAAGTAAATAGCTGGATCAGGGAAAAAAATCCAGATCTAGCAGATGCTGAACTTCTGGATATTCAATCGCAAGTTGAAGAGCAGTTTAACGATTTTGAACAATCAGAAGATTCTGAAACTATGGAAGAAAACTCAAACCTACCCATGACTGCAATTGTAAGCGAAGAGAAAAACGGCAATCTAGGCTTGGTTCAAGCCATCGCTGGAGTTGCAATCATGATGCTTTTATTTAGCGTATCGGGGAGTGGTGCTTCTTTACTTAAGGAAAAAGAAGACGGAACCTTTCGTCGACTACTGGTCGCTCCCATCTCTCCCTCGAGCATTCTCTATGGTAAAATGATGTCCACACTGTTTATGGCTATATTGCAGCTCTCGGTGATGTTCCTTTATTCGTGGCTTGTTTTAGGATTAGATATTTTTATGAACCTTCCGGCCTTGGTTCTAATGATTCTTGCTTCGGCAATTGCATGTTCAAGCTTTGGAATATTTATGGCTTCGATCTGCAAAAGTAGAAAACAGGTAGAAAGTTTATCAACCTTGGTCATCCTGGTAATTTCAGCTCTTGGTGGTAGCATGATGCCTCTGATCTTTATGCCTGAGATCATGCACAAGCTAGCTATTATTTCTGTAAACTATTGGGCAATAGAAGGTTTCTTCGATATTTTCTGGAGACAACTTCCTTTATCAGAAATTTATCCTAAAATGCTCGTACTGCTTGGTATTGGGGCTATACTCACCACCATTTCGATCATTAGTTTTAAAAGAAATCTACTAAAAATGCTCTAGCTCTATGCGGAATGAAGACTAAATTGAATCTCATTTTTTTATCTCTCAGCAGTAAATCAGACAAATTCCTCTTCTGTTCTTTGTAAATTGCAGGGAAACTTTTATTATTGAGACTTATTTACACCCGAACTCAAGGAAAATGCTATACCAACAACTCTCACAATCGCCAGTTTTCAGAGGAATTAGTCCTAACGAAATGGAAGAATTGCTGAACGAAGCTCAATATCAGATCAAAAAATTCTCAAAAGGGGATATGCTTGCTTTTCGTGAGGATACCTGCGAAAACCTAATGATTGTTTTGAAAGGAAGCGTGAAAGGCGAAATGCTCGATCCATCAGGAAAAAGCATTAAAATTGAAGATATTATGGCTCCTTACCCAATAGCATCTGCGTTTTTGTTTGGACAGAGAAATCAATTTCCAGTAAATGTAACGGCCAACGAAGAAGTTGAAGTATTTTATTTAGCTAAGAATTCTGTGATTGATCTCTTTCAGAAAAACAAAACATTCCTTACCAATTACCTAAATTCCATTTCGAACCGAAGCCAGTTTTTAGCCAATAAACTGATGTTCTTAAACTTTAAAACCATTAAAGGCAAATTGGCCAATTACATCCTAAAATTAGCTGCCCCGGATAAAACAAAGATCACCCTCCCAAAATCACAAGTCGAAATGGCACACTTCTTTGGGGTTACTCGTCCCTCTTTTGCTCGAAGTTTAAAAGAATTAGAACAGGAAGGACTCATTGCAACTAATCGACGAGAAATTGAAATCCTAAATAAACCGCAACTCATCAAACTTTTGCAACAATAGGATAGTTTTTTAAAAGAAGATGCTCTTTAAGTATTTCCAAAAAAAATTAATTCTTATTTTTGTCAGCTGAAACAATACTTTCTAACTTTTTGATTGAAGAATAATACCTGTTCCGATCGGCTAATAAGATATCGATCAGCACTCTTGCAAAAAAATAGAAAGATTTGATCATCCAAAACCGATAAAATCCATAAGAATGCACAACAGAAACAATATTACTGATAAAATTTTTTGGGTAGGAACAAACGACCGAAGAACACAACTATTTGAAAATTACTGGCCTTTGCCTAAAGGTGTAGCATATAACTCCTATGTTATTCTCGACGAAAAAGTAGCCATTTTGGATACTGTTGAGAAAGGAACAATGGATGAATACCTTGATAACATTGAAGAAGTGTTGGGAGATCGAAAAGCAGATTACCTGATTATTAATCACATGGAGCCCGATCATTCTGGTTCTATTCGTTCTTTGGTAGAGCGTTATCCAGACATGAAAATTGTAGGCAACAAAAAAACCTTCCCAATGTTGGAACGTTTTTATGGCATTAAAAACAACTTGCTGGAAGTTAAAGAAGCTGATCAAATTAATTTGGGCGAACATCAATTGAATTTCTATATGGTACCTATGTTGCACTGGCCCGAAACCATGGTAACCTTTGAATCGACTCATGGAACTCTATTCTCAGGAGATGCTTTTGGTGCTTTTGGTACTTTAGATGGTGGTATTTTTGATGATGAAGTGGATTTGGACTATTTAGATGACGAAATTAGCCGTTACTATTCAAATATAGTGGGTAAATATGGTCGCCCAACTCAAAATGCCTTGAAAAAATTAAGCGGATTGGATATCAAAATGATTTGTGCCACTCATGGTCCAATTTGGAGAAGTCATGTAGCCGATATTATTGCCAAATACAACAAATGGAGTCAATACCAAACCGACGAAGGTTGTGTAATTGTTTACTCTTCGATGTATGGAAACACCGAAAAAATGGCTGACAATATTGCTCGCCAATTGGTGAAAAAAGGCATCAAAAAAATTCGTATTCACGATTCATCGAAAACACACCCTTCCTATATTATTAATGATATTTTTAAATTCCGCGGCCTTATTTTAGGTTCTTGTGCCTACAATGGCGATGTTTTTCCTACCATGGAAACGCTAATTAATGAAATTGAACACATGGGAATTAAAGATCACGTTTTAGGTGTGTTCGGTTCCAAATCGTGGGGTGGCGGAGGCCTTAAGCGCTTGAATAAATTTGCTGAAGCCATTAAATGGGAAAGCATCGAGGCGACTCCGGAAGCTCTTTGTGCTCCTAATGGTGAAGATTTCGATCAGTGCGAAGCTTTGGCAGAAGGAATGGCAAACCGCTTGAAAGAATTATACAAGTAGGAAAGAATTTCTCTTCTATAAATCAACTCCTCCTATTCGGGGGAGTTTTTTTTGTTTCCTAAAAAAAAGGATTTCCTCTCTTGCCACATCAATTTACAAACAGATCTACCGGCAGTGCAAACACAAAAATAGCCATCCCGAATCAACGAGATGGCTCTATATTATCAGCAAATAGGAAGCTTATTTCAACTTCTCAACCGCTATTTTTATTCTTTTGATGGCTTCTGCCATTTGTTCTTCACTGGTAGCATACGACAACCGCAAACATTCAGGAGACCCAAAGGCTTCGCCGGTAACAGTAGCTACATTAGCTTCTTCCAACAAATACAAACTTAAATCTGTTGAACTATTGATGTTTATTTTGCCATTGCTTTTTCCAAAAAGTTGAGATACTTTAGGAAACAAGTAAAAAGCGCCATTCGGTTCACGAGTTTCAAAACCTGGAACTTGACGCAATTGAGCCAAAGCCAAATCTCTTCTTTTATGAAAAGCTTCTCTAAAAGCAATTGTAGTGGACTGATCACCTTCCAAGGCAGCTGCAGAAGCAATCTGAGCTATTGATGAAGCTCCAGAAGTCATTTGTCCCTGCAATTTATTACAGGCTTTAGCCAACCAAAGCGGAGCAGCAATGTATCCAATTCTCCATCCAGTCATGGCATATCCTTTGGAAACTCCATTGATCACAACAACACGATCGAAAATATCAGTAAACTGAGCAATACTTTCGTGAGCTCCCACGTAATTAATGTGCTCGTATATTTCATCCGAAAGAATAACAATATCAGGATACTTAACAAAAACATCTGCTAAAGCTCTTAACTCCTCTTTAGAATACAAACTTCCTGTTGGATTACTCGGAGAACTAAATAAGAATGCCTTTGTTTTTGGAGTAATGGCTGCTTCTAATTGTTCCGGTGTAATTTTAAAATCCTGCTCGATAGGAGCATATACAAATACATTAACACCTTGAGCCAATTTTACAATCTCGCTGTAACTTACCCAATAAGGAGAAGGAATAATTACTTCATCGCCTTTGTTAATGATACTCATAATTACATTAGCGATGGACTGTTTGGCTCCATTAGAGACAACAATCTGATCGGCTGTGTAATCCAAATTATTTTCGCGTTTTAACTTATTAACCACTGCCTGACGCAACTCGATATAACCAGGAACAGGTGAATAATGAGAATAATTATCATCAATCGCCTTCTGTCCTGCTTTCTTAATGTGATCAGGAGTATCAAAATCTGGTTCTCCAACGCTCAGATTGATAACATCAATTCCCTGAGCTTTCATTTCTCTACTTTTTTGTGACATAGCAAGGGTTGGAGACACTTCCATTCCTGCAATACGATCCGAAACTTTCAACATTCTAAAATAATTTAGGGATTTAGTAAATTGCTTAATACTTTTGTGTTTGTTATTTCCCCCTGACAAACAAAATAAAAGGTGCGATTTCTATATCTTTGAAGTATCACTTCAGTGTGTAAAGATACAGTTTTATACTACATAGAAAGTGGGAAAAAACAAAAATTAGAAAAAGTAAAGACAAAATGAAAGACCTTTTTGAAATCGGCAAATATATCCTACCCTCTCTTGTGGTGTTTGCCACAGCTTATCTACTGATAAAAGCATTTTTAAAACAAGAAGAACGCAAACTAAGACATCAGATTGTATTAAAAAATCAGAAACAAACTACGCCTGTCCGACTGCAGGCTTGTGAACGCTTAATTCTCTTTTTAGAGCGAATTCATCCAGAATCTCTAGTACTCAGAGAAAATCAAACAGGATTAAACAACCTGCAATTGCAACAAAAATTACTTCTGGCAGTTCGTACAGAATTTGAACACAATCAGACTCAGCAATTGTATGTAAGCGATGAATCATGGATGCAAGTGAAAAATGCAAAAGAAAGCATCATCCGATTGATCAATACAGAGGCAGCACAAATCGCACCAAAGGACTCCGCAATTTCCTTGTGCCAGGCCATCATCGAATCAAACATGCAACAACAAAAACCTGCTATTGCAACAGCAATTTCTGCTCTTAAACAAGAAGTTCAACAATTGTGGAACTAAGAAAAAAGAGCTCTTATTCAGACAAACAGAAGCGATAAGTTGCGAAAGCACATTAATGTCGGTTTATTTGTCTATTTTTGCACAAATTTTCAAATACCATAGCAATGATTTCATTCGACGACATCAAAATAAGCAAACAAATTAGAATGGCGCTTGACGAGGCGGGATTCGAAAAACCAACAGAAATACAAAAGAAGGTATTTTCCCCTATTCGTGCAGGTAAAGATGTAATTGGGATTGCTCAAACCGGAACTGGAAAAACTCTGGCCTACATGATGCCAATTTTAATGAAACTGAATTATGCAAAAGGAAACGATCCCAGAGCTTTAATTGTTGTTCCTACTCGTGAATTAGTTTTACAGGTGGTTGAAACCATTGAACTCTTAACTCCATATATCAACCTTCGTACCGTTGGCGTATATGGTGGAGTAAATATCAATACTCAAAAAGAGAAATTGTACGAGGGAATTGATATTATTGTAGCTACGCCAGGTCGTTTGATGGATATTTACATGACACGAATCCTGAAATTTACCCTAATTAAAACCTTAGTGGTGGATGAAGCCGATAAGATGATGGACTTGGGGTTTATGCCTCAGCTAAAAGCCATTTTTGAGATTTTGCCTGATGTTCATCAGAACCTTTTATTCTCGGCAACTTTCTCAGATACCATCGCTCAATTGGCCGACGATTTTTTAATTAATCCTGAACGAATTGAAGTAGCTCCTCAGGCATCAACCGTTGAAAACATTCACCAAATTCAATATCAGGTTCCAAATATATTGAGTAAAGTTGCACTTCTTAAACAGCTTTTGGAAGATAAAGAAGAGTTCAAAAAAGTGATGATTTTTACCGAAACCAAGAAAAATGCAGATCGAATTGTAGGTCGCTTGGAAGAGTTTTTGGGCGAAGATTTGAGTGTAATTCACTCGAACAAGGCGCAAAATACCAGAATTAAAGCTCTAAACGATTTCAAAGAAGGTAAATCGAGAGTTTTGGTAGCTTCAGATGTGGCTGCTCGTGGTATCGATATCGAAAACATTAGCCATGTAATTAACTTCGATATTCCTACAGATTACGTGGAATACGTTCACCGTGTAGGTCGTACCGGACGTGCCGAACGAGAAGGAACTGCAATTAGCTTTGTGAACAAGGGCGAAGAAGAATTGATGGAAAAGGTGGAAGCTTTAATTAAAAAGCCAATTACAATTGGTGAAGTTCCTGTAGATGTTGTATTTACAAGCCAATTACTTGAAGATGAAAAAATCCAAACCCGAAACATCAAAATTAAAAATACCATTCGCCTGGATTTGAAAAGTGGTGCTTTCCATCAGAAATCTGCCAAAAATATGAAAACTCCATCGGGATCAAAAGGTCGACAAAAAGCCATCGAGAACAAGAAACGAAATCGCAAAAAGAGATCGAAGAAATAACGTGAACAGCAGTCAGCCTTCTGCGAACTGCTGCATCTAATTACAAAAAACAGCCGCCCCTAGGGAACGGCTGTTTTCATATTATTTAATCTACAATCAATTACTTGATCATATCAACGCTACGTTTTACAAATTTAGCTAATTCAGCACCTTTCAACATATTGTTGGCAAGCAATGCAAGATCGATCAACTGTTTTACCAATTGATTGTCTTTACCAAATCCTTTCAGCAAGGCTTCTTTTTCAGCATTTACCTCTGTAATTTGTTTCTGAACTTCAGCCATTTTATCTTTTTCTTCCTGAGGAACTTCTTCCTCTTTCTTGTCAGCTTTCAAAGCATCTAACTGAGATCTTTCCTCGAAAAGTGGAGTCAACTTCGCATTTACATCCGCTAGGCTGGCACCCATTTTGGCATCTTTATCGCTCAAAATGTTCGCAATTAAAGCATGATCTGAATTAACAACCAAGTTGTAAGAATCAGGCATTTCACCATAAAAAGCCATTCCTGCATTCATAGCAGCCATATCTTTCATACGACGCATGAACTCCGATTGAGTAATCAATAAAGGTTGAGCATCCTCACCCAAAGATTCGAAAGTCACAACATAGTTTACTTTCTCAGCTGGCAGGTGTGCGTTAAAAACAGGAATCAAATCGTTTCTTTGCTCTTCAGTTAGCTTAGAAACTTTTACCTCATCTTTCTGAATCAACTTATCAATAATGTCTGAATCAACACGAACATATTTTGTAGTTGGTGTTTTTTGTTCCAAGTGGTTAATCAAATGGTTATCCAACTGACTATCCATTACCAAAACATCGTAACCTTTTGCTTTTGCAGCCTCAATATAAGTGTATTGAGCATCTACATCAGTCGCATAAAGATTAATTATATTGCTTTCTTTATCGGTTTGATTCTCTTTGATTAAAGCTTCATATTCTTCCATTGTAAAATACTTTCCATCGGTATTTTTGAACAACATGAATTTTTTAGAACGATCGAAAAATTTCTCTTCGGTCAACATTCCGTACTGCACAAACATGCGCAAATCATCCCATTTCTTTTCAAAATCGGCACGGTCGTTCTTGAAAATATCATGCAAGCTATCTGCAACTTTCTTAGAAATATGATTGGCAATTTTCTTTACATTTCCATCACTCTGCAAGTACGAACGAGATACATTCAAAGGAATATCCGGAGAATCAATCACTCCATGAAGAAGAGTCAAGAATTCAGGAACAATACCTTCTACCGAATCGGTAACAAACACTTGATTGCAGTACAATTGAATTTTGTTCTTTTGAACCTCAACACTGTTTTTGATTTTTGGAAAATACAAAATACCAGTCAAGTTAAAAGGATAATCAACATTCAGGTGAATGTGAAACAATGGATCTTCACCCATTGGGTACAACTGACGATAAAAATCTTTATAATCCTCATCCTTTAAATCAGCAGGTTTCTTTGTCCATGCCGGATTGGTATCGTTAATGATATTATCCTCATCAGTAATCTCTTCTTTTCCATCTTTCCAATCCTTTTTCTTTCCAAAAGCGATTTCGATAGGCAAGAATTTGCAATATTTATTCAACAATTCTTGAATACGGCTTTCTTCCAAAAATTCTTTTCCATCTTCCGAAATGTGCATTACAATATCGGTTCCTCGATTGGCTTTTTCAACATTCTCGAGACTAAATTCAGGATTTCCCTCACAGCTCCATTTCACCGCTTGAGCACCTTCTTTGTACGAAAGTGTTACAATATCTACTCGATCGGACACCATAAACGAAGAATAGAAACCCAATCCAAAATGACCAATAATGGCATTCGCCTGATCTTTGTATTTGTCCATGAACTCTTCAGCTCCCGAAAAAGCAATCTGATTGATGTATTTTTCAATCTCTTCCTCAGTCATCCCGATACCATTATCTGAAATGGTAATGGTTTTTGCCTCCTTATTAATACTTACAGAAACTTTCAACTCTCCAAGATCACCCTTAAATTCTCCTGTTGAAGCCAAAGTTTTCAATTTCTGAGTTGCATCTACTGCATTGGAAACAATCTCACGCAAAAAGATGTCGTGATCGGAATACAAAAATTTCTTAATGATTGGAAACAGATCATTACTAGTAACACCAATTTTTCCTGTTGACATAGTTATATCGCTTTTAAATTTTGAATTACATTTTTACAGATAGGCAACAGGCAAAGCCTGTGCCAAGAGAAATTTTCTGTCATTAAGACAGGAAAGATGAAAAAAATGCAGAAATCTGTCAGTCCGTACGAATAGTAAACCTGCAAAAAATTCATTTGCTCCCCCATTCGAGCCTTCACATCGAAAAAAAAGCCTTTTCTTGTCTATCCTATTTAACCTTTTACTACTTTTAAATTCATTACTCACTCAAGATAAAAAAAATGCAGGAAAATCAAAGTCCGGTCATTTCCGTTCAAAAGCTCGAAAAAAGCTATCAGAATGGCAGAACTGAAAATAAAGTTTTGAAAGGAATTGATCTAAACATAAAACCCGGGCAAATTATTGGCTACATTGGACCCAATGGAGCTGGGAAATCAACTACCGTAAAAATATTATGCGGATTGCTACCTGATTTTGAAGGAGAAGTAAAAATTCTGGGTCTCGATTTACGAAAAAACAGCACCGAAATAAAAAAACAGATTGGCTACATTCCCGAAAATGCAGCTCTTTACGATACGCTAACGCCAAGGGAATACCTTCAGTTTGTAGGCGAACTGCACAAAATGGAAAAACAGGATATCCACACAAAAATTGAGAAGCTGCTCGATTTATTCGACATGAAAGCCCATGCCGACGAACGCCTCAACTCCTTTTCGAAAGGAATGCGCCAAAAGATCCTCATCATTTCGGGACTCATTCACAACCCAAAAATCATTTTCATGGATGAACCCTTATCGGGATTAGATGCCAACTCGGTAATCATCGTTAAGGAGATACTCACCCAACTGGCCAAAGAAGGCAAAACCATTTTCTACAGCTCCCACATTATGGATGTAGTGGAGAAAATCTCCGATCGAATCATCCTCATCGATCAGGGAAAAGTCGCCGCCGATGGTAGTTTTGCCGAGCTCAACAGCAAGGATCGTAGCGGATCGCTCGAGAAACTCTTCACCGAGCTAACCGGCACATATGGCCACAGCGAAAAAGCAGAACAAATTATTAACGCCTTCGAAAACTAAAATCCCAAGATCATGATTGCTCACCTTCTGCTCCCTTTTCGGGGAATCATACGCGCCATGGGTGTCGATTTCGACCAATTGTGCAGCATCCTAAAAATAAAAATCCGCATGGACAACCGAAGAAGTTTGTCCCTATCGAAAAAGAAAAAAGAATCGAGCAATCAGCTTTGGTTGCAAACTTTTGTTTATGCAATGCTAGGTGGTTTTCTAATGCTTACGCTCTATATTATCGACGATATTCTAGTGAGCTACACCATCATTTTTGCCTTTATCATGATAATGATTGCCATGCTGATGATCTCGGAATTTACCAATGTTTTAATGGATACCCGCGATAATAGCATACTAATGCCCCGACCGGTGAACAGCCGAACTTTAGTGCTGGCAAAAATTCTACACATTGCCTTTTACATGCTTCACCTCAGCCTGTCCTTATCGCTGGTCATGATCCTCTCAACCCTCATTAATCATGGTGTGATGGCCACACTTGTATTCATCCTGCTCATTATTCTTTCGGCTCTTTTCACCCTCTTTCTCACCAATATTTTCTATTTAGGATTGATGAATGTGGTGAACGGTCAAAAGTTGAAAGACATTATTGTCTACTTTCAGGTAGCCATGGCCATTCTTTTTATGGGTGCCTACCAGTTGCTACCCCGAATGATGGAGATGTACGATCTCAGCAATATTCATATGAATATAGAATGGTATTCCTACCTTATTCCTCCGGTGTGGATGAGTTCCAGCATCAATGCCTACATCAGTAGCACTTACCATAGCTCTCAGCTTGCCTTTTTTCTTTTGGCGATTTTCGTCCCCCTGGTTAGCCTATTCTTTGTGATAAAAGTACTGGGCCCCAAATTCAACAATGCCCTAGGTCAACTCGATATAACCAGCGACAAAAAGGGAAAACATAAAGAGGAAAAGAAGGGGAAAATTAAGTTCAGCCACCGTCTGATTAGCCTTTTCTGCAGAAATAGTGAGGAAAAAACCGCCTTTAAAATGGTATGGCTGATGAGTGGTCGTGAACGAAAATTCAAGCAAACCGTTTATCCAGCCTTTGGTTACATTTTTATTTTCTTACTGATATTCGCATTTAATTCGAAGGAAGCATTTACTATGGAAGCCTTAGTAGCCAGCAAAAAATACCTGTGGTTCATTTATATGCCCATTCTACTCAGTTTTTCAATCACACAAAATCTTTGCTATAGCGATCAGGCAAAATCGTCGTGGTTCTACCGTGCCTTGCCATTGGCAGTGCCGGGAACCATTCTGAAAGGCTCCTTTAAAGCGGGCATGGTGAAATACTTTCTGCCCGTTCAGCTATTCATTTCGGCAATATGCCTGTTCATTTGGGGCTATTCCCTCCTCGATGATATTATTTATGGCACTTTGTGCATTATCCTAATCACTTCTTTGGTGCAATCCTGGCAACGTCCGCAACTGCCCTTCACTGCCGAACGCGAAACTCAGGATATAGGTGGAAATTTTGTAAAAGGAATTCTATTAATGCTTTCGGCAGGATTAATTGGTGGCATTCATTATGGCCTGAGTTTATTGCCCTATAGCATGAGCATCGCCATTCCTATCCTCATTATTTTGCTTTACCTGAACCTACGATCCTACCAGAAAATTAGCTGGGCTAAGGTTTTGGATTAAAAAACAAAATAGAATCCCTAACAACAAATTAATCATGTATAAATACACTCTTAGTATTCTTCTGCTTTTCTGTTCCTTTTTTAGTAATGCCAAACAAATTACGGGAATCATATCCGATACCGAAGGCAAGCCTATTCCATTTGCAAACATCTACTGCACACAATTGGCCACCGGAACAACTTCCAATATCGACGGAGAATATCAGCTTGAACTACCAATTGGTGAATGGAACCTCCAATACAGATATTTGGGTTTTAAGACCAAGGAAGTAAACGTAAATATGAGCGAGAATACTCTGGAAATAAATGTAGCTCTTGCTCCTCAAACCTATCAGCTAAGCGAAGTTAAAGTATTGGCCAGCGGTGAGGATCCTGCCTATTTTGTCATGCGAAAAGCCATTGCTATGGGCGATTACTACACCAAACAGGTTAGCGAATATAACAACACCGTTTACCTAAAAGGATCAGGAAAAGTAACAAGTGTACCGGGTCTGTTTAAAAAGAAATTGGAAGAAGAAGGGATTGTAAAAGGCAAAACTTATGTCACCGAAAATATCTCGAAAATTCATTTCGAATTGCCCGATAAGGTAGATGAGGAAGTCATCTCGATTCGAACATCGGGACTTGATGAACAGGCAAATCCCATGCAATTTATTACTGCCAACCTTTACAATACCCGAGACGATGGTTTCATTTCTCCTTTAGACAAAACTGCTTTTAGTGTGTATCGGTTTCAATTGGAATCTGTTTTCGAAGATCAGGGAAGAACGATCAACAGAATTAAGATTATCCCAAAACGCAAAGGAAAAGATCTGTTTCGTGGCTATTTAAATATTGCCGAAACCTACTGGAATATCCACTCGGCCGATTTGAAACTAAGCCTGCCCATGACCGATGTGAACATGCACCAACTGTATGCTCCTGTAAAAGATGATGTTTGGATGCCCGTAAGTTTCGATTTTAATATCGAATTTAAAGGCATGGGATTTGGTCTGAATGGTATGTATGTTGCCTCTATTAAAGATTACAAAGTGACATTGAACCCGAATTTAAATCATGATTTTTTAAAACAACAGGAACTTGCCAGAATACAGGAAGCGGAAAACATCAAACAACTAAACAATCAGGAAGAATCTGAAGTTGTATCTGCCAAAGAGAAAAAACGCAAAGAGGAAATTCAGGATCTCCTCGACAAAAATGAAATGGACAATGGCGACATGCGAAGGCTATACCGACTAATGGAAAAGGAAAATGAGGAAAAACGATCCGAGAAAATTAGGGAACCCCTCGAAATAAAAATTGAGAAAGTAAAAATGGCTAAGGATGCCAAAAATAAAGACTCCTTGTATTGGGATGAGATGCGCCCAATTCCCCTTTCCTCAGACGAGAAAATTAGTTTTGAAAAGAAAGATTCTATCGAAATTGTTCGCAATACACCCGAATACAAGGATTCCGTTCGCAAAGCCAATAGAGAATTTAAGTTCAAACATCTTCTTTTAGGGAAAACATATCGCTACAAGGAAGAAAACTCCACATTTTCGATTCCTGGCATTTTTGCTTTGGATAAAATATCCTACAACACGGTTCAGGGCTTTACCTTCGATGCACCTTTCAGATATACCAAACAGGATACAATCGGTCATTACTTTGATATTGAGCCAAACCTAATCTATGCCTTTTCGAGAAAACATCTCGATTTCTCCCTGGAAAGTAAATATCGATACAAGGGAATGAAACGTGCCTGGATTGGCTTTAAAGCAGGAAGCGAAGCGGTCGATTTTAATGCCAGCACGGGAATTCATCCATTTCTGAATGCCATGAGTTCCCTCTATTTTAAAGACAACTACCTAAAACTATACGATAAAAACTATGCTGGCATTTGGCAGAAAACGGATATCAGCAACGGACTAAGCTTGTTCACAAGTTTGGAATATGCCAACAGAAAGCAATTGTACAATACCAATAAGTGGTATATTTTCGATCCTGACGATAAGGAATACAGCTCTAATATCCCGGAAGGAATTGATCCTTCTCTCGTAAAAGACAGTAAGGCATTCACGTTTATGGCTCAACTAGAATACACTCCGCGTCATCGATATACCATTTCGAAAGGGGTAAAAAGAATGACTCGCTATCACAATCAGCCCACTTTTGCTTTGCGCTACAAACAGGGAATTAATGATATTTTCGACTCAGAAACGGATTACTCCCTTCTGGAAGTGGCTGTAAAACAAGGCATAGAAACAGGATTTAACGACAGACTGGAATATAAAATGAAAGCGGGCTCCTACCTTTCGAACAAGCAAAGCTTTTTTGCCGATTATCGCCATTTTAATACGAGTAAACCAAGGGTAATGATTGGCAGCTCGTGGGATAACTTCCGACTCTTGGATTACTACCAATATTCCACTACTGAGGACTATTTGGAAGGGCATTTGCTATACACATCGGATCGTTTACTATTGAAACGATTGCCAATACTAAACAACTCTCTGGCCATTCAGGAGAACATTTTTACCAACTACCTAACGCATGCCGACAAGAAAAATTATTGGGAAGTTGGCTATGGCTTGTCGCAGATATTCCTTTTGTTGGATGTGGAAGTGGTTTGGAGTTTTGATGGAAGCCATCATCGTGATACCGGTGTGAAATTGAAATTCAATTTGTAGGAAATATCGTAATGATTCGACCCCAACAGGATCACAGGTTTATAGCATTGCTATGCTATAAACATATGACTCAGTGGGAGTCACAGCTTGAGGTGAAATTAAAAATAAAACCTGTCTGGATTTAGAATCTAGACAGGTTATTTTGTGTTACCATAGAGACGTGGCATGCTGCTCCTCTACGGTACAGATTATTTCATTTCGACATAATCTCTCACCAATTTAAAGATCCCCTCGAACTGAGTGTAGGGTAATTTGTCGGCCGTATCGGTAGTTTCATGATAATCGGCATTATCGCCATGGGTGTAAAAGAAGAGAGCTTTCACCCCTTTCTCGTGAAAAGGAGCATGATCCGAAGAGGCTGATTCTCCTGTTCCCGACATTTTAAAGACATAATCTTTTTCCTTATTAATCGCATTGAATTTAGCCATTTCATCGGGCACCATTTTCCCGTTGATCACAAAAATCCCTTTCGATCCCGTTGCCACCATATCGAAATTCATCAGCATTTTGGTTTTCGCCAAAGGAATCAGTGGGTTTTCGCTGTAGTAGGTCGATCCCAACAATCCTGCTTCCTCCCCACTAAACAGAGCAAACACCAAGGTATAATGAGGTTTCTTTTTAAGCGATTTAAAATGTTTGGCCAAATTCATCACCATGGCAACACCACTAGCATTGTCGTTGGCTCCTGGAAACATCTTATCGCCAAAATGCCCCAAATGATCGTAATGGGCCGAAAAAATCAGACAGGAATCCGTCTTTCCAGGAAGATAGCCAACTAAATTTTGAGTGTGATAATCGGCTATGAACTTACTTTTTATATTGTAGCTTATCTTTTTTGCCTCAGGAGTAATCACCTCCGATTTCAGCATAAAAGTGGTGTAGTCTACCGTTTTTGTGCGGGCTGAAAATTTCAGTTTGCCATCAATCAAAACAATTCCTTTGGCATCGAACACATTCTTTTTAAGCATGGCCTGCGCAAAATTGTAGAGCTCTTTGTTGTGCAATCCTGTTGAATCGATAGCCAAAAAAGCATTGGAATGATCTTCTCTCATAAAATGCGATAGCTTGCGCTGATCGGTCAGGATATCCTTGGTAATCCAGCTGATCTCCGATTCTCCCTCGCAACTTTTCGCATTGGGATTTACGATATACTCACTCGCCGACTCCAATTCCTTGCCATCCAAACTCAATCTTGGATTTTCAGGATAGGTATTTATTGGAGTGGTATAGGGCTGATAGTAATTGTGCGAAAAGCCTTTCAATCCAATACTTTTCATCTCGGCCGAAAGGTAGGCAGCGGCAATGCTATCTCCTTTGTTCACATATCCTCGTCCGTGAAATTCCGGAGAACTCAATTTTGTCACCAAGGCTTTGGTGTAATCCATATCCTGAGCAAAAGTCTGGAAGCAGAAAAGCCCCATGCTTGCTAGTAAAGTAATTCGTTTTATCATTTTTTTCCTTCTAAATTAGGTGAGCCTAAAAATAGCAAAAGATCAAAAAATGGGGATATACATTCCCACTTATTCGATAAGTACTGCCATTTCCAAGACAAAAAAAAGGAGATGAAAACTCACCTCCTAAATCTTAATTTTTATGTGGCAGAAAAGAATACTTCTCGCCATATTCCAGCATCTGCTTGCTAAAGTCCGTCGGGTAAGATATTTTCACATCTACAATTTTCTCTCCTTCGTAAACCGGATGGTAATCGGGATTGATAAAACCGGCATAGGCTGCCAAATGCAATTTCTCAAACCTTTCCTTCACTTCCGCATGCAATTCTGCATCCACTTTCACCGCGTAATCTTCCACCAAATGTTTACCAGCTTCAAAGTCACCCTCCGATTTAATTCGCTGCACTTCGGCAAGTAATTCCCCAAAAAGGGAGCGTAATTTCTCGTAATCGTTCACTACAAAATAGGTTTTTCCTTCCTGCTGCACTTTCTCAATTACCTTTTCGGATTCTCCCTTCTCAAAAACCCATTTAGCAATTAACTGACGGTTTCGCATGTGCGATTCCTCGATATCCTTGCCCAATTCAATACGCGTTAACTGAGTGATCAGACCATTGCGAATGTATCCGTCGTATTCTGCTTTGGCAACCTCCAAACTTGGCATCAAGCCCAGTTCCACCATTTTCGAATCCATCATATAGTACAAAGCAAATAGATCGGCACGCGCTTCTTCCAATGTAGAATGGTAATTTTTTAAGGCATCCATGCCAACACCTGGCAAAAGCTGACCCGAACCATGTCCGAGACATTCGTGCAAATCGGTATGCAAATTTCCACCTAAAAAGCCATGTTCTTTTGCTCGTTCTACCTCCTTTTTGGTGAAGGCAAACTCGTCTAACATTCCACCTTTTAACGAAGATTGGTGGTAAGCATGGGTAATATTATCGATGGTAACCGATTTGCTTCCATGTTCCTTGCGAATCCACTCCGCATTAGGCAAATTCACTCCAATTGGCGTTGCAGGATGACAATCTCCCCCTAACATGGCAACTGTAATTACCTTGGCACTCACACCCTTTACTTCCTCCTTTTTGAAACGCTTATCAACTGGGGAATGATCTTCGAACCATTGAGCATTATCAGATATAATGATGGCTCGTTTGGTAGCTTCCACATCCTTAAAGTTCACCATGGCTTCCCAACTGGCCTTCATGGCCAAGGCATCACCGTACACTTCAATAAATCCGTTCACCACATCAATATGAGCATCTAAATCTTTCACCCATAAAATAGAATATTCATCGAAGGTTTTCAGATCGCCCGTTTTGTAGAACGCTACCAATTTCACTAAAGATTCTCTTTGCAAATCGCTATCGGCAACCGGAATGGCTTTCTCCAGCCAAAACACAATTTTCTCGATGGCCGCAGAATACATGCCACCTACTTTCCATGTTTTTTCCTGAATCTTTCCATTTTCCTTCACCAATTTGGAATTGATGCCAACCGATAAAGGTCGCTCTGGGTCTCCTTTTTCTATTTTTGCGTAAAAATCTTCCACTTCCTTTTGGTTCACCCCTTCGTAGTAGTTGTTTGCCGAGGCTTCTATCAAATCCATGTCTGGATTTAAAACCACTCTTTTGGCATCTACCTTATCATCAAAAATTACAGGAACCAAATCGGAAAGCAAAGCAATCACATTCTCGCCTTCGAGTAAAGGCAAGAGCTCGTAATTCGAATTGGCCAAGAGCTCTCCAAAATACTCTTCGGAGAATTCCGGCATGAATTTATCCATGGAGTAATGGTGATGAATGCCATTGGAAAACCACACACGCTTCACATACACCAAAAAAGCCTGAAACTCTTCGGCTTCCCTGTCGCCATCGTACGATTTTACAATTGCCTCTAAAGTTCTGCGAATGCGAAGGTTATTCTTGCTATTCTGATCGAACAAAATATCGCGGCCACAACGGGCTGCTTCAGCCAAATAATAAATTAATTCTTTCTGGCGCAAACTCAGTTCCTCGAATCCGGGAACCTGGTAGCGCAATATTTTTATATCGGCAAACTGTTCGGTTTGATACTGAAAGTTATCACTCATATTCTTCTAATTTCTAACATCTATATTTTCAATCAGTTCCCATTTCCCTTTCCGATATTGCAAAGCATCGTATGAAAAATCGGGACCGTAATATTCAAATTGATTCTGATAGTTTGGTTTTGAAGGAGCCAAATGATCGAATACAATCTGTTTCTCTTTCTCCTTATACTGAAGACTCATTCGAGCCTGTTTGGCATATTCGAACACTACACGATGCAACAATTTTCCCTTCCAAACAATCACAGGCAAACCAAAACGTGCCAATCCCGATTGCGAAAAAGAGAGAACTTCAATCATCTTTTTAGTAGTACTCATATTATTTCCATCCCAGGCCAAAAGCAGGTAAGCGCTTTCTTTTTTCCTTTTAAATGGCACAATCTGATAGTAGAGAGCTCCTGGCCAATCGGCTGCTGAATTTGAGCGCATCATATTCGCATTTTGTGCTGAATCGTGCAGCACTTCTACCTGAATTCCCTGCTTTGTCGGGTATTGAATCAAACCAAAATACCGATAAGAACCATCGCTTAACACGCAATTCCAATTGTAAAT
>NZ_JBFHJW010000032.1:0-45385 GCF_041595635.1 Labilibaculum sp. | reverse complement strand
TACAAATACATGCTTTGATTTTTAATTTTCTTGCAAGCCAAGTTTGGGTTACATACTTTTACGCAAAATTTTTAGAATGAGAATCGATATACTTACTGTTGTTCCAGAGCTACTGGAAAGTCCACTTAACCATTCCATTATTCAACGAGCAAAGAATAATGGCATTGCTGAAATTCACATTCATAACATCCGTGATTATTCTGAAGACAAACACAAAAAAGTAGATGACTATGCTTTTAGTGGTGGTGCAGGAATGGTAATGCGCTTAGAACCTATCGTAAAAGCAATTGAATCACTAACAGATCAAAGAAACTACGATGAGATTATATTTACTAGTCCTGACGGTGATCAATACGATCAAAAAACAGCCAACACCTTATCGATAAAAGAAAACATAATGATTCTTTGCGGACATTACAAAGGAATTGACCAAAGAATTAGAGATCACTTTATCACAAAAGAAATATCCATTGGCGATTTTGTACTAACAGGAGGTGAACTTGCGGCAGCAATAATCGCAGATAGCGTAATCCGCTTAATTCCAGGAGCAATGGGCGACGAGACTTCTGCCTTAACTGATTCGTTTCAAGATGATTTACTCTCTCCTCCTCTTTACACCCGACCTGCAGAATTTAGAGGTTGGAAAGTCCCAGACATCCTACTTTCTGGAGATCATAAAAAAATAGCGAAATGGCAGGAAGAACAAGCTTTCGAAAGAACCAAGCGATTGCGCCCTAAATTATTAGACAAATAAAAAAGAGGCTCTTACGAGCCTCTTTTTTATTATTTTGAAATACTAGCTTCAACTAGTAATTTTCACTTTTAATTTCGAAATAAGCCTGAGGATGCTCGCATGCTGGACAATTTTTAGGAGCTTTTTTCCCTACATGTACATATCCACAATTACGGCAATACCACTCTTGTTCCTCTTCTTTTTCAAAAACAGAATCTTCTTCAAGGCTTTTCAATAGCTTCAAATAACGTTCCTCATGCACTTTCTCCACTTTAGCAATCAATTTGAAAGCTGATGCTATCTTTTTGAAGCCTTCTTCTTCAGCAACACGCGCAAACTCAGGATACAATTCGGTATATTCCTCATTTTCACCACAAGCTGCTGCCTTAAGATTTTCTGCTGTTGTTGCTATAGTACCAGCAGGATAAGATGCTGTGATCTCCACTTCTCCACCTTCTAAAAAACGAAAGAATCGTTTTGCATGTTGCATTTCCTGCTCAGCTGTCTCCAAAAATAAAGCAGCAATTTGCTCATATCCTTCCTTCTTTGCTTGCTTAGCAAAATAAGTATATCGTCCTCTAGCTTGAGATTCTCCAGCAAAAGATTTCAACAAATTCTTCTCTGTTTGAGTTCCTTTAATTGATTGTTCCATTATTTATATTTATTGAATTTGATTTAACTGTACGAATATCCTGATTTTTATTAAGACATAAAATAAGCATTCAATAAAAAGTTCCTAATTTATAATCAATAAAAAATAAGACTAGCTAAAAACCAGCAATCTAAAACACCCCTCATTTAAAACCTTTGCATAAAAAAACATACATTTTTTATACATATGCCCCTATTTTCAATAGCATAATTGAATATTTTTTATACTTTTGAATCGGGCCCCCATGAATATTTAGGGTTAGAATAAAAATTAGTTGATTCAAGCAAACATGCCCCCTTCCTAAAAGGGAGTATGTTTGCCTTTTTTTAAAGAAACAGAAACCACTCTTTATATAAAATTAAGTATTAACCATATTTATTAACCTAAAATCTATTACTATGTTAAAAGCAAGAAAATTTTTCGCACTACTTCTATGTATTCTTGCAGTAAGCGGAAACCTATTTGCACAAGAATCAGAATCTGGTGAAATTTCCTTTGGTGCGGATCTTATGAACAGATACGTATGGAGAGGAACTCAATTTTCAACGGGTCCTGTCATCCAACCTGGAGTAGAATACAGCAAAGGCGGATTTGTGATTGGAGCTTGGGGTTCTTACGCGCAAGATGGTTCTGACGGTGCTGAAGCAGACCTTTACGCATCCTATACCTTTGCTGATGATTTATTTACTGCCACTGTTACCGATTATTTTTTCCCTACAGATGGTATTGCAGTAAACAACAGCTATTTTGATTATAAAAAAGAATCTACCGGACATATCATGGAAGCTACTATCGCTTATAATGGGAGTGACGGATTTCCAATTAGCATTTTAGCAGCCATGAATTTCTGGGGTGCCGACCAAGATGCTGATGGCGATCAACAAAACTCTCTTTACATTGAACTTGGTTACGGATTCACATACAATGATGTTGCCATCGATCTGTTTGCAGGATTTACTCCAATTGATGCCGACGAAAACGAAGGCGAATCAGGATTTTATGGTGATACTGCCGGCTTTGTAAACATGGGATTTACAGCCTCAAAAGAAGTTGCCATTACCGATAAATTTTCCCTACCACTTTCAGCTTCACTAATTGCTAACCCAATGGCTGAAAATCTATTTATTGTATTTGGAGTTTCTTTCTAAGCATAAGAAACTACCACAACACACTCTACCATTTTATTCAGTAAAAAGGCATTCGGAAATTCTGAGTGTCTTTTTTTATTCCACAAAAAAACTGAACCTGATAAAGATTCAGTTTCTGTGTATTATTTTGATTTATTTCTAGGGAATTCGCATAAATTTATGAGCCTGTAGGGAAATATTCCATTTAGGATTGTTCTTTACATACTCAACAATCGGCTTTACATTGTGTACATATCTACTCCATTCCGATTGCAAATACAACAAACAATCATCTCCTACATTCTTAGCTAGCTCCTCGGCCCATTCTAAATCTTTTTCCAGATCGTAAATTATCACCTTCAACTCATTTGCTTTTTCATAAGAAGATGGAACAGGTAATTTATTTCGTTTTGGCGATAAACAAATCCAATCCCACTCTCCGGTTAATTCGTAAGCTCCAGATGTTTCTAGAAAATTCTCGATATTGTGCTTCTTCAACTCAGTACACAAAGGTTCCAGATTGTATAAGGAAGGCTCACCTCCAGTTACAACAACTGCCTTAGCAGGCGATTCAACCGCTTTTCGAACCACTTCTTCCACCGAAATTAAGCGATGCTCATCGGGATTCCACGAAATTTTACTATCGCACCACCTACAACCTATATCACATCCGCCAATGCGAATAAAATAAGCAGGTTTTCCCGTATGGTACCCTTCCCCTTGTATGGTATAGAAATCCTCAACCAGAGGTAAATCTGTTCCTTTATCGAATATTTCTTTGTACTTGTCCTTCAATTCCGTCTTCTTTACAGTGATACAATCCGAAAACTTGGTTGTTCAGCAAATTGGATTGCAAAACTACAAGCTTTTTAATGATTTCAAAATCAAATGCTAAGATTATTACACTGGCGTATTTAAATTGCAGACCAAAACAATGGTGAGTTAAACAATTACCAAATATTAACCTATTAAAGAAGATAGCTAAAACACTTCCCCAAATCACCAATACCAAAGGAACTTATCAACGAATTCACAATTGTGCTATATTCAAAATAAGTTCAAATGATTCAAAAAAATCAAAATTTAGTTCACATACACTCCCAACCGATAAAGAGACATAGAATATTTTGCAACCATTTCACAACGAAAGAAATGTGCTAACAACGAAATAGAATAATTAGATTTTTTTCTCGATACTCCTCCATTATTTTGGCAATTTGAATATTAATCGTAATATTGCAATGAATTAATAAGAAAAAAAATGGGACTATCAAAAACCGAAATATTCACCGACAAACAAAATAAAATTGCACTTTTTGCAAAAGTCTTTGGACATCCGGCAAGAGTGTCCATCTTAGAATACTTATTTAAAAGTGAAACTTGCATTTGCGGAGATTTAGTCAATGAAATTGGATTGGCTCAACCTACAATTTCACAACATTTAAAAGAACTAAAACATTTAGGTTTGATAAAAGGAAATGTAGAAGGAACTAGTGTAGGCTATTGCATTCACAAAGAAAATTGGACAGAAATGAAAACCGTTATTTCTGATTTTCTAAATCAAGACCTGAAACAAAAAGAAGATTGCTGCTAAAAAATTTGAATTTAATAATCGCATTATCGCAATAAACAAATAAACAGATGAAATTATCACAAGTGAAATTAGTACTGAAAGAATTGAAATCCATAGGTTTTCAATTACCAAATGGAGAATTAGTTCCAAAGCACTTTCACGTAACTGAAGTAGGTAAAATAACAAAACACTTTATTGATTGTGGGGGAACTGTAAGAAACGATGAAGTGGTAAACTTTCAACTTTGGAATGCAAATGATTATGACCACAGATTGCATCCAGAAAAACTATTGAATATCATCAAACTTTCAGAAAAGATTTTAAAAATAGAGGATCTAGAAATAGAAGTAGAATACCAAGCAGACACCATTGGAAAATTTGGACTTGATTTTGATGGAAAAAATTTCTTACTCACCAGTAAACAAACTGATTGTTTAGCAAAAGAAAAATGCGGAATTCCCTTGGATAAAACAAGTTTAAAACCAGCCGATTTGAATGTAGTAGGTTGCTGTACACCTAATGGAAACTGTTGCTAACAAAAACTCACATAATAACTTTTAACAAAAAATAATGACAAGACAATCGAACCTATTTCCAGAAATAGAAGAAGTAATTAAGGGATTAAACCCTCAAACTATTTCAGAAGAGCGCAAAGCAGTTCTAAAACCGCTAGTTGATTTTATTCAGTCGAAAGTTTTAAACGATCAGAAAATAAGACTCAACTTTATTTGTACTCACAATTCACGAAGAAGTCATTTAGGACAAATTTGGGCACAAACAATGGCTAATTATTTTGCCATTAAAAATGTATTTTGTTATTCAGGAGGAACAGAAGCAACAGCTCTTTTTCCTATGGTGGCGGAAACTTTGCAGAATTCAGGCTTTCAAATCAAAGCACTTTCAAAAACTGAAAATCCTGTTTACAGCATCAAATACACCGATAATGAGCATCCAATAATTGGATTTTCTAAAACACTAGATGATGATTTTAATCCAAAATCTGAATTTGCAGCAATTATGACTTGTTCACAAGCCGATGGAGGTTGTCCTTTTATTGCCGGCGCCGAAAAACGCATCCCAATCACTTTCGAAGACCCAAAAGCTTTTGACAACACTGCACAACAAGCTGAAAAATACAAAGAACGAAGTCTGCAAATTGCAACTGAATTGTTTTACATTTTTTCTCAAATCAACTCATGAAAATGGCAACAAAAAAATTAAGTTTTCTCGATAAAAATCTAACCTTATGGATATTTGTGGCAATGGCTATAGGAGTTGGACTTGGTTATTTTATACCAAGCTTTCCAAATATCATCAACTCTTTTAGTAGTGGAACCACAAACATTCCCATTGCAATAGGTTTGATATTAATGATGTATCCTCCGCTAGCAAAGGTAAATTATGCCTTACTACCGAAAGTTTTCAGAAATACAAAGATTCTTTCTATTTCCCTTGTTTTAAATTGGATAGTTGGCCCCGTACTAATGTTTATTTTAGCAATTACATTTTTACGCGATTATCCTGAATACATGGTTGGACTAATTTTAATTGGTTTGGCTCGATGTATTGCAATGGTTTTGGTATGGAACGACCTTGCAGACGGAAGCAGTGAATATGGTGCAGGTTTGGTTGCACTAAACAGTATTTTTCAAGTATTTGCCTATAGTTTTTATGCATGGATTTTTATAACAATCCTTCCTCCCTATTTTGGATTTGAAGGTGCTATTGTAGATATTTCAATAGGTACAATTGCCGAAAGCGTAGCCATTTATTTAGGAATTCCGTTTATAATGGGACTATTGAGCAGACAAATTTTAGTGAAACTAAAAGGCGAAGAATGGTACACAAAAAAGTTTATTCCAAAAATTTCCCCAATAACACTAATTGCTCTTTTATTTACAATTATAGTTATGTTCTCGCTTAAAGGTGAATTAATCGTAGAAATTCCAATGGACGTTCTCATTATTGCTGTTCCTTTGCTTTTCTATTTTGCAATCATGTTTATCATTGGCTTTTTTGTAACCAAAGCAACAGGTGCTGAATACGACAAAACAGCATCGGTGGCATTTACAGCTGCTGGAAACAACTTTGAATTGGCTATTGCAGTTGCCATTGCAGTATTCGGACTAAATTCCGGACAAGCATTTGCTGGAGTAATTGGTCCCTTAGTTGAAGTTCCTGCATTAATTATGCTCGTTAAAGTATCCTTTTGGTTGCGAAAAAAATATTTTGGGAAAGCCATGGCTTAAAATCACACACACCCACAATAATTTGAAAGTGAGATGTTTAATAATTCCACAAACTCATAAGTCAAATTACAAAAAGAGCAAGGCATTCAAAGCCGATTTGTTGTAGAAAAAGAATGCATTGAGTAATTGAGCTGGCCACCGCTAGGCAATAAGTCTGGCGGTAAGCCTCTCTCCTTTATACAATTATAAGGAGAGCAAATGGTTCAGAATAATAAGTAACAAAAATTGAAGTCTTAACAATTACCCAACTTCCAAACCAAAAATATTTACAACATTTTTCCGACCATCAATTAGCAAATACCTCTCTATTCTTTCTTGTAGGTTAATTACATTTACTAAAGTGGTATCAACTTGCTTGTATTTTTAAATAAGAATAGCTCGTAATAATCACTTCTACCAAGCTTTACATTTACAATAACTTTTAGCACTACTTTTTGTGTTTAATCATCTTCTTCCAGACTAAATATATCTTCGACCTTACATTCAAAAAAACGAGCCATTTTTAGAGCCAAAAGTGTGGATGGAGTAAACTTTCCCTTTTCTATTGCATTAATAGTCTGCCGAGAAACCTTTATTTTCTCGGCCAATCCTGCCTGTGTAATATCTTTCTTTGCTCGCTCTACTTTTATCAGATTTTTCATATTCACTTAATTAAAAATCTCAGAACTTTTGATCGTTGAATATCAATCCGAGTACCTATACTTTTTATTATAAATAAAAATAAGAATGTAAAAAATAAGATGAAGCTGTAAAATATGAAAACCCTCTGGTCTGAAATCTGGCCCAAAAACATAAAAAACACCAACAAACAACCAAGTAAACAAAAGAGCTTGTATTAAGCTTTTAGAACGCAATAATTGATAAAATTCATCTTCGATCTTTTCTTTCGAAAAAAGATAAAGAACAAAACCTACAATAGAAAGAAACAGACTACTATAAGTAAAGGCATTAGCTTCTTCTTTAGTAAAATAAGGTTTAAATTCATCTCGCTCATGAGTATAATTTGGATCCCTCTGAGTTTTACTAGCATCATAACCTTCATTAAAACCTCTTCGAAAATCATCAGCTCCACCAATAAATGATAAAACAATGGCAATAAACACGAATAAGATTCCAATTCTTTTAAAATAGTTAGGAAAGTAAGTTTTCATAAATAGTACTTAAGTTTAAATTTCCAAAACAATAATAGCAATTCACTTTTAATTCATGAACAAAACAAATGTAAATTATTATTTACATTTTAACAAGTAAAGATTACTATTTGAATACTATATATTACTACTTAAATTTAATTAGCCTACTTCCATTATAAAGATATCCTTTAAAAATAGCCTATCTAGACTTACATATTTGTAAAACAATCTATTTACTCAAGGATGATTTTGTTCGGATAGTTTAAGTCTGGATCAATTAAAATTACCATTGCCTGATGGCCTTTCAATCAGAGAGCTGCACTAATTACCGAATTAGAGCCTGGACAGAGAATAATCTAAGCTCACAAAATTTCACCATTCATAACTATTGAATAAAAATAATCAGGCAAGTAAGAAACTCACTTCGTACGGAAACTGTTTGTTAAGGAACGAATATCAATTCAACTAAATTCTATCTGCAACACAAAATCACTAACTTATTTTGTGTTGGGAAACCATTGTCTCCACTCCATTTTATAAAGCGATTGTGCTTGGCGGGTCTCCTCCGAAGACAAATACAAAGAATCGTTTTCTGCAAAAACAATTCCTTCGGTTTGAGCACCTCCTAAAGGACTCAAATCGATACGGGTGGCTTTTCCCTCAAAAAAGTCAGTCCCTTTGTAGTCGGAGAACAGAACGGAATAGGTTAGGTAATTTTTATAACCAACAAGAGCCATAATTTTTCCATCAGAGCTGATATCGGCACCTGTAACCATAAAATCTACATTGAATTCAGCTTTTACATGTAATTTATAATGCCCTGGTATTTTAGGAGAAACGTACATTCTGGTTTTAAGATCAACCCAATTTTTTGTAAAAAAATACAATGAATCACCATATGCGAAAAAAGCTTCACAATCGAAATTATGATTTTTCCACCCTAAGCCAAAATCTTTCTGATCGGCCCATTCAATACTAATAAAGTCGGCTTTCACTTCGGTAAAAGCTTCCTTTTTGATATCTTCCTTTTTCACACACAAAACACGAAGATCTTTGCGTTCTCCTAAATTATTTCCAAAATCTCCTACGTATAGATAAAGAGAATCATCGGTTACTTCCTCCCAGTCAATATTTACGGCATTAGTAATCGCTACCTCCTGCTTCAATTGTCCCTTTCTGTTGTATGCATACAATTTTGCTTCACAATCGCTATCATTGTTCACCCAGAACAAATCTTGGTAGTAAACCAAACCTGATTGTTCATTCACCTTTGCCGAAAGAGAATCGGAAACTAATATTGGTTGATAAACGATTTTTTGATGCTTAGATAGTTCGGCCTGATTAGTAGTTTGGTTCTGAGAATCAGATTTTGAAGAACAGGAATTACAGGCAGATAAAAAGGACAAAACAAGAAGGGAAAAAACAGCTATATACTTCACAATTGTGGATTTTTTTTAAGATGGCACAAATCTGTTTAAAAATAATGAATTCTCAAAATACAAACTACAATTACTCATTATCTTCCGCAGCAACTACATGTATTTCTTTCTCATAAATAAAAAAAAATGAATTGATTTATTTTAAAATTTTCAAACTACAAGATTCCTGTTTTATTCCTTTTTCGGTATTGCCTTAGGCTTTAAAAACTGAGAAATAAGCTTATACAATTCGGCTCTATGAATTGGCTTGGAGATATACCCCTTGCAGCCTGAAGCGAATATCTGTTTCTGATCTTCGCGCATAGCATAAGCTGTTTGTGCTACAATAGGAATATTTGGTTTCATTTTAAGAATTTGCTCTGTAGCCTTATAACCATTCATCATTGGCATTTTTATGTCCATTAAAATAAGATCTACCTTGGTATTTCTCTCTACAAAATGCACTGCTTCGAGACCATTCTTAGCCCAAATTACGCGCACTTGCATGGGCATTAAAATTTCCTCTATCAACAAATAATTGAATTCAATATCTTCAACCACTAAAATTGTATTTCCTGCCAAAACAGGTGGTATTAGCTCCTCCGTTTTACTTGCACTTACCTTTTCCGGAAGATGAACTACTTTCTTTAGTTTAAAAAAGAAATTTGTGCCTTTGTCTTTTTCCGAAGTAAGCCACAATTCTCCTTCCAATAAATGCGAAATTTCCTTGCAAATAGCCAAACCCAAACCAACACCCGATTGCACACCATACACAGCTTCCTCTACTTGCCGAAAAATTTCAAAAATAATCTCCTGATGTTCTGGTAAAATTCCAATTCCAGTATCTGAAACATAAAAAATAATATCCGAATCTTCAATTTCATAACCATAAGTAATCATGCCCGATTCTGTATATTTTACCGCATTATTCAAAAGGTTGGTGAGCAATTGTATCAATTTTGTTTTATCAGTAGTAATGGATAAATTCTCATTATTCGGACTGCATCTTAATCGAGTGGTTAAATTTGATTTATTGCTCTTTTTTAATTCTGATTTTACATATTGCTGAAGAGTTAAAAACAATTCACGAAGAGAAATCTCTTCCTTCAACACCTTCGCTTCTCGAGCCTGTAGAAGAGATACATCAAATATTGATTCAATAATTCTGAGTAGATATTTTCCACTCGACTGAACAATCCCATTCCATTTCACTACTTTTTCCATGGAAGAATCTGGTTTTACCAAACTACTAAAACCAATGATTGCATTTAATGGAGTTCTCAGCTCATGCGACATAGACGCCAGAAAAGTTGATTTCAACTGATCGCTTTCTTCGGCCTTTTCTTTGGCAAAAATCAGTTGCCGCTCAAAATTACGTCTGCTAATTACTCCTGCTAAAACATCTGTAAAAGCATACAATAAATTGATATCTTCTAAATCCCATTCTTTAAGTTCGAAAACCGAATCGAACCCCACAAAACCTAATAAGGAATCATGCGACAAAACAGGCAAAACCAATATAGATTTAAGGTCATCATGAAAATTACCAAGCTTATTTCTGATTTTAGGGGAGGAAAGTTGAGCCGCTTGTAAATAAATATGTTTGCGTTGATGAAACTTTTTCACCCACCACTTAAATTGTTCAATTGGTATATTTTTAGAATCGGTCATTTGAGAAGATACTCCATCGCGACACCATTCGTTGGTATTGTTGGCAAAACCACTTGCATCAAACAAAAACACATAGGAACGATCTACCTTAGTGAATTCGCCAATGCTTTTTAGGGCTCCATTAATTAAACGATCCACATCTTTAAGGGAAGAACGAATAAAATCGGCAGAAATTCCAATAATTAGCCGTTCAATTTCTGTTTTGTGCTTTAATTTGGCCTCTGCTATTTTTCTATAGCTAACATCACGAACTATAGACTGAACAAATTCTTCGCCATTAAACTCTATAAGGTTTGCATTGATAACAACCGGAAATACTCTTCCCGATTTGCTAACATTCTGTGTCTCAAAATAAGCACTACCCGTATTATGCAAACTTTCCAAAATTTTATTTAGGTTTATTTCGCTATTCTCCTGCATCAAACTTAAATCCCAGGGAGTAAGCTCTGAAAATTCCTCTCGAGAATAACCGTAACGTTCTATAGCTGTATCGTTTACCTCTACAAACTTTTGAAGTCCAGATTTACTCCATGGATAAACAAAAATAGCTTCATTAAAAGAGTTAAACAGAATCCGGAATTTACTCTCACTCTGTATAAGCTTATGCTCTGCGAGCTTTCGATCCGTAATATCAATTATATAACCTTCAATAAACAAGTCTCTATTTTTATCATCCTTAATGGTAATTCCCTGTTCATACACCCATTTAAGGCTTCCATCTTTACATATAATTCTATATTCAACACTAAATCGTTGATTAATATCACTAGCCTCTTTCACCATTTTAGTTATATAATCACGATCATCAGGATGAATCAAATCTACATAAGCAACACTATTGTTGTAGTTTAACTCCTCATGCGAATAGCCTGTTACATTAAATCCTCCAGGGCTAACATATAACATAGTCCACAACTCATCGGCCAAACATCGGTAAACCATACCTGTTAGGTTTCCCATAAGGGTTGATAGGCGTCTGTTTACTTCTTCGGATTTGTGTTGCAAACTTTTCTGCTCGCTCACATCTCTAACCATAGCAGTAATCTCCCTCTCTCCGCTACTACTAATCCGGAATTCAAAATACAAAACCTTTCTGCTTTGAAGTCTTAGTTGATAATTAAAAATCTGAATTTCCCCAGTATCCAATGCCTTCTCCATGGCATGGAGAAATAATTTCGTTAATTTAGCATCGAATACTTTCCGGATATCAACATCCAGAATACAAACTTTATCTTGAAACAATGGTTTTTCCTCTCCATGAAAATCAATGATTTTACCGGTACGTGATATTCTAAGAATTAGGTCGGGAATGGTCTCCAATAAAGCTTTCGATTTTGCCTGAACTTCCTTTATATTTTTGTCGAAATTTAACTTTTCAGTGATGTCTTCAAACATGGTAAAAACTTTTTCAGTTTTGCCCGTTTTCGGATTCAACAAAGGTGTTGCTGTCATGGAAATCCAGATGTAGGTCCTTTTTTGGGGATTATAAACTCCTAAAACCGAATTGGTAACTTCTTTACCTGTTGTCAGTGCAATTTTTGCAGGATGCCTTTCTTTGGTCATCAACGAACCATCGGGCATCAGGTTATGCAGTCGTGGCTCAAAGCTTTCAATATTCAGCAAGTATTCTTTATCAACACCTAATATGTTCGAAGCCGCCAGGTTGCTGTAGGTAATTCTCCCCTCTTTATTTCTTTCTATAATTCCCTGACTTGTTGAATTAAAAAGCAAATTAGCACTCAACATAGACCCTCTTTCAGTAATCGACATTGAAAAATCATCTCTCTCCTTTTTTATCCGTGCCAATGAGCTTTCCAATTGCGCAATCCTCTCTCTACATTTCAAAAGTTTTCTTTCAAATTCATCAGGTGACATATCGTGCTTGCTATCAGACATAGTAATATCAATTTTAGAAAAAAATGCCTAAGCCCAAGTTAATAAATAAGTAGATAGAATTAATTATAAATAACATTAAATACTTAATTAGTAAGCATTTTATACCCAACTAATAACTTACTTTCCGTGGCCAAATATCCTCATGGAATGCTTGTCGTTCTAGATGCATATAACAAAGATGAAAACCAAAATTTAAAATGATGCGTTCAAAAAAATTGTTACTCTTTTTGAACCTCATTTATTGATACTACAACCAAAGCCTGTTTGTACCGGAAATTCTTCTAAAGAATGCTGCGAGAAGCAAACAGAAAAATAGTATCTACAAATTGTAATTGTAAAAGCCGATCACCAGGGTCAGGTTTTTTATCTATAAACTTAGCTTAACTGCCATTATTTTTAATGACGAAATACTTGCCCTATTAAATAAAATATTCAGAAGAATGCTTAATCTCTTTGATCACGAAAGTACTATTTAACACACCAATATTTTTTATTTTGGATAATTTGAAACGCACAAAATCGTGATATTCTTCCAGATCCCGAACATGAATTTTAAGAATAAAATCAACCTGTCCGGCTACATGATAACACTCTTGCACCTCCTGTAATTCTTGAATCTGTGCCACAAATTCATCGATAAAAGCTTCATTGTGATATCGCATGGAAACCTGACAAATGGCTGTTACAGATTGCCCAAGTCTTTTTTTATCAAGGATGGCCACGTATTTTTTGATGAATCCCTGCTTTTCAAGTCGCCTGATTCTTTCATAGACTGGCGAAGTAGTCAAGTTTAACATGGCAGCAATCTCCTTTGCTGTTTTCTTCGAATCTCTCTGAAGAATCCTCAGTATCGTTCTGTCTGTTTGGTCTATATCTTCCATATCAGAAAAAATTACTTTTTTAATAAGTATGCCGAAATATTATAAGCAAAAATCACTAAAATAACGTTAATTTAAAGATAAAATTACTTAATTATTAAAATATAATATGAAGTAATACGGAAAAACTCTTACTTTGCAAGTAATTAATACGGAGAATAAAACGCATATTATTAATCTCGCAAGAGAATTACAAATAACATTACACACCAACAAACACTAATTCGAGCACCTCTTATCCATTCGGAATAAGAGGTGTTTCTTTTTGAGTGCCAATAGAATCCTATTGTTTTTTAGAAAGCACCTCGCCTTACATTAAAAAAACTCCTTACTATCTATTTTTTAAGTGACTCAGATTTTTGTTTTAGAAACTTCGTGAAGTTATGTTTTGAAAAATTTATAATAAAAAATAATTCAAATTCTCCTGAGGTACCATCTTACTTCTACCCGAATCTTTTTGTAGCTATTTCATTTGAATTTAAAAATCATCAAATGATAAATAATCCTTTTTTAATTCTCTATTTAAAAAAAAGCCTTATACTTTTGAGCTTCTCATGAAGTAACTAAAGAGATTGTACCCACTTTCTTGTTACATAAGCATATTTTATAATCAATTAAAATACAATGATATTAACTATTCTACAAATACACGCAGTAACTACACTGTTCATGGGACTGATTTTTATCGTCGCATGCATCTGGTTATTTTGGCCTCAAAAAGGTGGACTGGCTTTGCTAACAAAATTCAGTAGTAATAATAAAAGAGCATTACTAGAAGATGCTTTAAAATTTATTTTTGACTGTGAATACAACAAAAACAATTGCGATGTGAACGGTATTGCTGGTCGTTTGAATATTGCTATGGATGCAGCAGGACAATTGATCGATCGTCTAACCTCCTTAGAATTAGTAGTTCTAAACAATCAAACTGTTTCATTAACCAATGAAGGACGTTCGTACGCATTGAGAATTGTGCGAACTCACCGAATTTTAGAACGCTATATGGCCGACGAAACAAGCATTGCTCCCGCCGATTGGCATACGGAAGCTTGTCGTATAGAGCACCTGGTTAGTGAGGAAGAAGCTGAAAAAATAGCTGAAAAAATGGGGAATCCCGTATTCGATCCACATGGCGACCCTATTCCTACTCCGGAAGGGTTTTTACCCAAAGCCAATGGAATCAATTTAAGTTCCATGAAAAAAGGAGAAATGGGACGCATTACTCATTTAGAAGATGAACCCAAAAGCATTTACGAACAATTAATGGTATTGGGTTTATATCCAGGCATGCAAGTATATGTAAGCGATGTTAACGATAAGAAAATTACTTTTTCTGCCGATGGAGAAGAATGCCATCTAACGCCTCTTTTTGCCGGATACATTACAATTGAGAAAATAGAAAACGAAGCAATTCAAAGCCAAAAACACGAATTGCTATCCTCTTTAAAAATTGGAGAATACGCCGAAGTAATTGGTATTTCGCCTAATTGCAGAGGACAACAACGCAGACGATTAATGGACTTTGGGATTATTCCAGGAAGTTCTATTACCGCTGTAATGAGAAGTGCTTCGGGCGATCCGGTTGGATACAGAGTAATGGGAACAACCATTGGAATTAGAAAGCAACATGCCGAACAGGTATTCATCAATCGCAAAAATTAAAAACATGAACCCTACAAATAATTGTGCCAATTGTCCGGCCCACAACAAGGCAAACCTAGTAAAATTAGGCTTAAATCTGGAGAATATCGATTATGTAATTACCATGGCTGGAAACCCCAACACAGGGAAAAGTACCGTTTTTAATAATCTTACCGGACTACGTCAACACACTGGCAACTGGCCAGGGAAAACAGTTTCTAGAGCCGAAGGTGGATTCACTTACAACGAAAAAAATTATAAAGTTGTAGACCTTCCCGGCACCTACTCCTTACTATCCACAAGTACCGACGAAGAAGTAGCTCGCGACTTTATTCTTTTCGGACGGCCCGACGTTACCGTTATTGTTGTGGATGCAACCCGTTTGGAACGCAACCTTAATTTGGTATTGCAGATTCTTGAATTAACCGATAGAGCTGTTTTATGCGTTAATTTAATGGATGAAGCCAAACGAAACAATCTCGAAATTGATATCCGAACACTCTCCAAAGAATTAGGCGTTCCTGTGATTCCTGCTTCGGCGCGTAGTAAACAAGGAATGGACGAACTATTGCAGGCTATCGAAGAAGTGGCGAGTGGCAAATACATTTGCAAACCTCCAAAAATAAAGAGTCGCTCTAAAAAACTCAATCAAGCCATTGAAAGTCTATCTGCAAAAATTCTGGAAATATATCCTGAACTTCCCAATGTAAATTGGGTGGCCATTCGCATGCTCGAAGGCGATAATAGCATCATCGAAGCTGTTCGTTCTGGAGAAATTGGAAATTTACACGAGGAAGATTTAGACATTCAAAATTAGGGAGTACAAAATGGAAAAAAAATCAACACATTCGAAAGGCGAAGAAATCATAGCCGCTGTCAATTCGGCTCGATGGGAATTAGGTACCGACTTTCACGATTCAATCATTGAATCCATCTATGAAGATGCTTCCCGAATCGCTAAAAAAACAGTCAAACAATTAGGAGAACAAGAGGCCTACAGTTTCGACTTAAAAGTAGATAAAATTGTAACCAGTAAATGGCTCGGCTTTCCGCTGATGTTTCTTTTGCTTGCTATGGTTTTCTGGTTAACCGTGGCCGGAGCCAATTATCCTTCCGGTTTATTGGCAGAACTATTAATTGACACTTGCCATCCTTTGCTAAAAGGTTTGGCCGCATCCATAAACATGCCTTGGTGGCTCGATGGTGTACTCATTGATGGCGCCTACTTATCTATGGCTTGGGTCATTGCGGTGATGTTGCCTCCCATGGCCATCTTCTTCCCTATTTTTACCTTACTCGAAGACTTAGGATATCTGCCACGAGTAGCCTTTAATATGGATAATTTGTTCCGCAAAGCTGGTGCTCACGGCAAACAAGCACTCACCATGAGCATGGGATTTGGCTGTAATGCCGCTGGAGTTGTTGCTGCAAGAGTAATCGACAGTCCAAGGGAGAGATTAATTGCCATCATCACAAATAATTTTTCATTGTGCAATGGACGTTGGCCAACTCAAATTCTTATTGCTTCAATCTTTATTGGCAGCTTGGTTCCTGCACAAATGGCTGGCCTTGTTTCAGCCGGTGCTGTCGTCTCTGTAGCCGTACTGGGTATCGTATTTAGTTTACTAGTCTCCTGGGGTTTAAGTAAAACAGTCTTAAAAGGGGAAGCTTCATCCTTTAGTTTGGAACTGCCTCCCTATCGTCCTCCACATATCTGGCAAACCTTATACACTTCCTTAATCGACAGAACACTAATTGTTCTCTGGCGTGCCCTTTTCTTTGCAGTTCCGGCAGGTGTAGTCATTTGGCTGGTAGCAAATATTCATATTGGTGATTTAAGTTTGGCCGAGTATTTTATTCAATGGTCCAATCCTTTTGCATTGGTCTTCGGTTTAAATGGAGTCATTCTATTGGCGTATATCATAGCAATACCAGCAAATGAGATTGTAATACCAACCATACTAATGCTCACTGTTTTAAGCACTAAAATTGCAGGTGTAGGAGCTGGAACTGGTGTGATGTTCGAATTGGATTCGGTTGCCGATACAGCCAATATTCTAAATGCAGGTGGATGGACTCTGCTCACAGCAATTAACTTGATGCTATTTAGCCTACTGCACAACCCATGTTCTACAACCATAATGACCATTTACAAAGAAACTAAAAGCACCAAATGGACATTGGTATCTACTTTCTTACCCATTGCTTTAGGATTTATAGTGACCTTTTTTACCACTCAAATCTGGTACCTATTTCATTAAATTTCCAACAGATAAAAAGTAAGAATATATCAGACTTTCACTGCTTTTATCATGTAATATACTTTTGCAGTGCACTCCTGTAAAAAGTGCAGCATTTTGTTCCACTTTATTCCCCAATGCTATTTCAGTTAAACTGTATAGTAACAGTTACCTACAAAAAAATGCATTCTGATACAGAATGCATTTTTTTTGTTCATTAAATATTTTACTCCTTTAAGTCGTACGCATCAGTAATTCCTTTTTTCACCGCAGGAATCCCATCAATCATCCATTCAGGAGCAGCTTTTCCTTTTAAATAGTAGTCGAAAAACTGCATGGTTCGAATGGATAAATCCATACGGTTGGGACGTTTTTTCAAGTTATGATCCTCATCGTTATAGGACAATAGCCAGCACGGTTTCTGCAAACGGCGCATCGCCACAAACAACTCAATTCCCTGATACCAGGGCACTGCACCATCCTTATCGTTGTGCATCATTAGCAAAGGAGTTTCAATTTTTGGGGCGAAAAACACAGGTGAATTTTCAATGTACTGCAAAGTACTGTTCCAAAGAGTTCCACCAATACGACTTTGCGTATGCTCGTACTGAAACATCCTACTCATACCCGATCCCCAGCGAATACCACCATAAGCCGAAGTCATATTCGACACCGGAGCTCCAGCCATGGCACATTTAAATAAATTGGTTCGCGTTACCAAATAAGCAATTTGATAACCACCCCAACTTTGTCCCTGCAAGGCCATATTTTCCTTATCAATAAAAGAGTAACGATCCGCAAGGCTCAATGTACCTGTTACCACAGAACTGTAGGCCGATTCTCCCGGATAGCCCACTTTAGGATAGGTGATATCTGGCATAAAAACCAGGTAATTGTTGCTCACGCAATAAGTCGGATTAATAATCGACCAATTGGGCTGAGGCACATAATGACGATACAGATTATCGGAGCTTCTTTCGTAAAAGTAAACCAACATTGGATACTTCTTATTGGGATCAAAATTCTCTGGTTTGTAAAGCAACCCCTGCAATTCTTCGCCATCTCCCGAGGTCCATTTTACCAATTCAACATCTCCCCACAAATAATTTTTCTGCTGAGGATTTGCATCGGATACTTGTTTCTGCTCTGCCATTCGCATCGAACTAGTCCATAAATTAGGATACTCCTTAAAAGTAGATCTCGTCCACATCAAGCGATTCGCCTTTTTCGCTTTTACAGGATCGGAATAGCGAACATTATCCAGTACCAATTCCTTTACTTGTTCATCTTCTTCGAGGGCAAAAAAACCTGCTTTCTTTGTAAACTCTCCAAAAGCACTTAGTAGCAATGGTTTTTTCAAATCCACAAATAACTCATCCTCATCTAATTTCACATAATCGAATCGCAACTTATTTCGTCTTCCGAAACTATTGGTGATGTTTTCAGCTCCTTTCAGTCCAGCTGGATCAAGCTTCCAGAAATCATATCGATCTTTTACGATCACCGACTCATCTCCTTTTGTCCAACCAACAATTCCGTATGGATTTGGATCGCTGGGAGTATCGTGAATTTCATTGTAAAATTTAGTCCTCAGCTTTTTACTTATAGCCAATTTTTTACCGCTCGCCATCTGATAGGTGTACCAAGTACTATCCTGTGTTTCGTACCACAATACATATTTTTGTGCTGGAGAGATGCTCACTTTCGAATTTCTCTTTTTCAAAATCAAATCTCTCTTTCCCGATTTGGTATCCACTACATAATAATCGGTGTACCAATCGTCCCACGATTGCAATTGCTCATAAGGGAGCATTGAAGAACCTAGTGCCAATTTTGAATTCCCATGATCATACAATTCTATCTCAGGCATATCTTCACTAGCTAACTGCAGCAAGCTATTATCCGAAATATTGTAAACCGATAAGTAACTCCTCTTTTTTTCTTTTTCAGCCTTCACCTTTTGCTGCGGTTGCAGCAAAGGATCTTTCCAGCTCCACACATCTAAATGATATTTTTCATCCTCCAACAAACTATCTTTTGCCTCATTTACAGGTTTGGGAGCCACGCCAAAAAACAGACTCTCCCCATTCTTCGAAAAGTAAATATCTCCGTTTTCACTTACTGTCCAATCGGCTTGAATTTCTTTACTTAGCGTATCTACCAAAACCTTTGGCTGGAGCCATTTTTCATTCTGATAGTAGAGGGCAAAAGTTTTATTTTTGACTGTATCAACCGAGAACAAAAAAGAAAGTTGATCTCCACTGATTGACAAAACTGTTTTTTTTGCCTCTCCAACCTGTTTAAAAACAGTGCTAACCTCTTCATTTTTACCCCTGAACCAATTTACTTTCGAACTTTTTACACTGTCGCCTTCTAACTGAACAAAAGCTACAGCATTGCCATTTTCAGATAGCGAATAATCCGATACATCCTGATAGCGAAACTCCTTTTCATTCTGAAAATTTAAAATCACCAACTCTCCCTTCTTGTCTTTCTCCTTATCCTTATCCTTTGTTTTTTCTTTCGCATCAACTATCGGCAAACTATCATTTGCCAAACTATCTTGTTTTTCCATTGGCATCTCACGCAAAAAAGCCATCCAAGTTCCTTCTTCCTTAGGAATTTTAAATGATTTCACATCCGAAAACTTACGAATTAAATTCTCTTTTACCGACCAAATCCCTAAAGAATCTTTAGGCAAATCTTTCTCTTTTACCTTGTTTAGTTTAGCCTTGCGAATGGTGTCGTACTGCGCCTTAATTGAAAAACTTACTACTTCGCTTCCTGGCGAAAAAACTGCCTTATAGCCACGCGAAACAGAATCCAACTTCCCAGTACTCACCTCATACAAATACAAAAAGCCATCCCCTTTTTGTGGATTCACTTCATAAGAAATCCATTCTCCATCATCGGAAATTTGCTGATTTTTGAGGTTCTTCCATGCATCGTAATCGGAATGATTCAATGGAAACTTGTTTGTTTGTGCCTGTAAACTGCCTAAAAACAGACAAAAAAATATGGCTAGTATTGATTCTTTCATACCATTAATATTATTTGGTTATCAAGTACTTATTTATGATCGCTTACAAATGAACCAGGGATTCAGAAGGTCTTCTTTATTGTAGGAAATTTCTTCCTCAGAGTTCAAATGCAAAACCCTTCCTCCTGCAGCCGAAACAATTGCATGACCAGCAGCAATATCCCACTCCATAGTAGGCGCATATCGTGGATATACTTCCGCCTCACCTTCGGCAATCATACACAATTTAAGAGAACTTCCTTTTGATATCAGTTCCACCTCATCATGCTCTTTTTTTATCTTGGCAACAAAATCTCTGGTTTCCTCATTCATGTGCGAACGTGAAGCTACTACACGAATGCTTGTTCTGTTTTGAGCAAGAGGCAAGCTTTTCGATTCTGCCAACAATTGATTAAAATCCCCAGTCCAGTCCTCGATATCATCCATTCGAAATGCACCCAATTCCTTGTCGGAAAAATACAATTGCTTGTACACAGGAACATAAATAATTCCCATGATGGCTTTTCCATTTTCTACCAAAGCTATGTTAACTGTAAACTCATCATTCCTTTTGATAAATTCCTTGGTTCCATCCAAAGGATCTACAATCCAGCAGTATTCCCATTTGTTACGTTCTTCGTAAGTCAACTTCTCACCCTCTTCACTCAAAACAGGCACATCTAACTTATCTAAAACAGCCACTATTGACTGATGGGCTCGCTGGTCAGCAAGAGTTAAAGGACTATCGTCAGACTTGATCTGGATTTCAAAATCATCGGTATTATAAACATCTAAAATTTCTTTACCTGCCTTTAGCGATGCCATAATAGCAGTAAAAAGCAATTCTTTTCGTTTCGTAAAATTCATGTGTGTATCAAATAACAATCCCTAGGGATGGAAAAATAAGCATTAGTAAAAATAAATAAGTGATAGAATTAACACAGTAACCAGCATGTAAATAATGGTCAATGGAAATCCTATTTTGAAAAAATCTTTAAAGGTATAGCCTCCAGGACCGTAAACCATTAAGTTGGTTTGATATCCAATAGGAGTCATAAAGTTTGCTGCGGCAGCAAAAGCAACCACTAGCACAAAAGGCTCAGGATTTAAGTGAAGATTTAAAGCTATTGTCAGCGATATTGGAAATACAATAGCCACAGCGGCTTTATTGGTGATATAGGCTGCAAGCACCGAAGTAATTAAATATATGCCAAACAAAACGCCCACTCGTCCCAAAGGAATAAAAACTGAAATTAAAATATCAGCAATAATACCAGCTAAACCAGATTTGATCATGGCAGTTCCAAATGCCAATGCCAGAGAAATAATCAAAGCCAAATTAAAATCCACCCGCGCAGCTATATCTTTAGGATTAGACACTTTCATAGCCAAAATAACAATGATCATCACAATCAAGGTCATAAACAAAGGCACAATTTTAAAAGCGGAAAGGATAACAGCCAATACCGTTCCTCCCAATAGTAACCATATTTTATAACCTTCCTGCTTTCTAAATTCTTTCACTTTCGAGATGAAATAAAAATCCTGAACCATGGAAGCCCGATCCACAAAATCGTCTCCACCTAAAAGGAGCAGCACATCGCCCGCACGAAGTTTCACCTCTCCAATTTTACCACTTACTCGCCCCCCATTTCGGTGAATTCCAATCACCGCAGCATCAAAATGCCCACGAAAATTGGCCTCTTTCACCGTTTTCGAAATCAATGTTGAATTGTGCGAAATAACAATTTCTACCACCTCGATGTGTTTTTTATGAGTCAACATTCCAACGGTAGGCAGTGTTAATCCTGAGTTTGGAAGCACTAAATCGGCAATGGTTTCGGTATCTCCGGCAAACAACAAACGATCTCCCTCGGCCAATCGGTAATCAGGCGAAACCGCGGCAATTCTTGTGTCTCCACGGTTAATCTGGAATAGATATAAACCCTTCAAATTTCTTAAATCGGCATCTTCAATGGATTTTCCAATTAAATCTGAATTGGACTTTACGTGAGCTTCCACAATGTATTTTCGAGTGTTTTCGGAGAATTCACCCAAAACATCTTCTTTTGCGGGCAAAAACTTTTTACTCACCAGCAATAGGTAAGCAGATCCAATAAACATCATGGGAATTCCAACGTATGCGAAACTAAACATATCCAAAGAATCGAGAGCCGGAATTATTTGCTGATCGATAACCATACCGTTAACAATCAAGTTGGTTGAAGTACCAATAAGGGTAATACATCCTCCTAAAATGGCTGCATAAGACAAAGGAATTAATAGTTTTGATGGGGATATATTGTGTCGTTTGCTCCAGTTATGCACGTAAGGCATCATAACAGCAACCAAAGGTGTATTGTTTAAAAAAGCTGAAAAACCACCTACCAAAAATATCATGCGAGCCATAAATTGCCGATAGGAAGTTGCTTTTTGAAAGACCTTATCAAAAAGAGTTTCAACAATCCCCAAATCGCGAATAATGTCGCCAATAAGCAGCAACATCAGAATCACAAATACCTGATCATTAGCAAATCCGGCTAAGATTTCGGAAGGAGTTAATATTCCACAAATCCCCAGAACTACAACTCCTATCAGGAAGGTAAAAGCGGGGCCAACCCATTCTTTATAAAAGGATATGAGAATAAAAACCAACACGATTAATACAATGATCGCATCAAATGAGAGCATAAGTAAATTTTTGGATTGAATTCAAAGTACGAAGATACAAAAATACTATCAGCAGAAAACTCCTTTTTCTATGTTTGCAATTAGAAATTAATAGACAGCTTTATTTTATAAACTAAAAACAATTAATTTTAAGCCTTCCAAAATGAATTGAACATGAATAATTTCAAAAGCAGCTATTTCCAAAAAGAACATAACAATCACAAAATAGAAATTCATTACAAGCAAATTGAGCTAAAAAAAGAAGAACTCATGCCCTATTTACAAGCCGATAAATTTAAGGACTACTGTAAAAATGGCTGCCCCAATTACGCAAAAAAATGGACCTGTCCTCCTCACTGTCCTTCCTTCGAGACTTATGCCCAAAATTATTCAAAAGCCACTATCTACCTATTTTACACTTCTCCTCATCAGTTTACACAAGCAGAAGATAAGGCCCAGGAAGCTTACGACTTTATCAAAGAAGAACTGCAAACTTACCTCCGTAAAAGAGAACCTTCCGACGGCAAACTGATTGGCGCCAATAGTTGTGAAATATGCAAAACCTGCAAGCTTGTTTCCAGGAAAGAGTGTCATCTTCCCGAAAAGAAACGCTACAATTTAGTTGCTTTTGGTTTTCATGTCAGCCAAATCATGACCGATCTATTTCAGCATGAATTACAATGGGCCAAGCCGAATCAAATTCCTGACTTTGTGAGCAGTGTAGGTGCATTACTCCAAAAATAAAACCGACAAATTCAAATTTCCAGAAAACAGTAAGCGTTCACAGAAATTTACAAGCCTGCGTTCAAACATTTTTTAATTTTGAATAACAAGAGGAACTACAGTACTAAGCAACCTATCATTCTGATAAGCTGTTTTTTCCACGGCTACAATTGGAATTTTTTTATTAACATTAAAACCTTTTGGCACTCTCACCCTTAATTCGCCAACACCACCAACAGTTTTGAGCACAACAAAGCCCTTTGTTCCTTTAGATGGAAAAAATTTCCCCTCAATTAAATTGCCCTGATAAAACTGTACGTTCTTCCGACCATTACTCAATCTAAACCGAAGAACATACTCCTCGCTGCTTTTTAAAAGATCTATTTTTTCCACTTTTATGCTGGGAACCGTTTTTTCTTTTCCGGATTTGGTATACTCTTTTAAGTCTCTACTCAACATATCTTTTTCATAGTAAAGTTCTGATTTTAAGTGGCCATTCTCCCAAAATTTTTTCTGTATCCCATCCTTTTTCCCTTTAAAATAAGTGGTTTCCCGATATACTTTACCATCTTTATAGTACCACTTTACAGCACCTTGTTTCATGCCATCAACATAGGGAATATCGTATTGTTTTTCGCCCGACTGATAAAAGGTTTCACTTATGCCCACCTTTTTATTGTCCTTATAATGAACAATGGATTTTAATTCACCGGTTCCAAAATAATATTTTTCAGTTCCATTTTTTCCTTTGGAATTGGAGGTGTTTACTACTTTATCTTCTTTGCCAGCCACTTCTTCCTTTGCTTTTTTATGGAAGAAATCGCAGGAGGAAAACACAAACAAAACACTAATTAGAATTAAACTATTTTTCATTGATATTGTTTTTTATGAACACAAAAGTTAGTCATTTTTACACTTCTTCTATTTCAGATAACTTTCCGTACAGAACAAAAGCTCTTACTTTATCAAAACCAAGCTCTTGTACCAGCTTTTTATAGCCAGCTATCTGTTTGTTATATTCTTTACGCTTTTTCTTTCCAAATTTAAAATCAATCACCACAGCTTCTTTTCCTTTGTAAATCACTCGGTCGGGACGTTGAACTTTCCCATTTCCAAGAAGAATATCCCGTTCATTCACTACAGTCCAATCTTTCGAAAACCACTCAGCAACCCGGTCATCACTCAGCAATTCTTTGGCAAAGAGGGTGACTTCCTCTGCCTGAATTTTATCCAACTTGCCTTCAAATTGCAAGAGGCTTACTGCTTTGTCAACATCATCACCATATTCAATTACCTGAAACAGCTGATGCAAAATATTTCCACGACTCACAGGCGAGAAAGTCTCTACGGATTCTGCCTCCGAGAAATCAAAATAATCAGCAGAATGCGAGCGTAATTTCAATCGATCGTCAAGCAAAAAAGCCGGATACTCATTTCGCTTCTCTTTTACCTGTGGTTCTCCTTCCGAAGCTCTCATTTTGAGCTCTCCCAGTTCAAAACAAAGTTCCTCTTTCTGCCAATACTCATGCAAGGAAACAATTTTATTTCCATTAAAATCCGATGAATAATTATCTGAATTTTCAAATGCCATGAGCAGTAAATCGGCCACATTTTTCAAATCTCTTTTAGGCGAAAGCGGCGAATAACTAATAAACACTTCCTCGGCTCTTGTTAAGGCAACGTACAAAAGATTCAGATTATCGATATAGGAATGCAATTTCTCGCTAAAATATTCCTCATAGTAAATGGTTTCCTTCAGCCCACTGCCGTAACGCACTGGCAATACATCCAGCAAATTAAAACCTTCCAACTTTGGCTGACACCATAATATATTGGTATGCCTGGCATTGTCCAAATCCCAATTGCAAAATGGTAAAATCACCACTTTAAACTCCAGCCCTTTCGACTTGTGAATGGTCATAATTCGAATGGCATCCTGTTGATCGGAAAGAGAGATTACCTCTTTATTTTTGCGTTCTTCCCAGTAATTTACGAAAGAATTTAAATCAGGAGCATCAGTCTTTGTAAAGCCCAGAACCAGATCCTGAAAAGCCTCTAAAAAAGGAAAATCCTGGGCTCGACGATTAAGTGCAAAGATCTGAATCAGTTTTTCAACCAAATCATACAAAGCCTGTCGCTTTAATTCAGATACATTTGCCGTAAATTCCTGAGGAAAAAGCTCATCGAAAGCATTCTCATTTTTAGAAATGTGGTACAAAGCATCGCTATCATCCAAGGCACAAGCTTTTAGGTAAACCTGATATTCCTGCTTCAGAAAGCCCAAATTAATCTGATCATCGGGATGCACAAAAAAGTTCAGCAGATGAACCAAAAAATTCACCACCGAAGAATTCTTCAAATAAAGCGAATCGTTGGAAATCACATCGTAGTTAATACCCTCTTTGGCCATTTCGCTTGCGCGATAAGCCATTAAAGCATCAGCAACCTGTCCACCCTCTTTCCCGTTGCGAACCAGAATAGAAATGTCTCTGGCCTGATAGCCCATTTCCTGAAAGTGCTCAATTCGTAGCGGTAAATCCTCCAATACCTTCTCAATCCAGTCTGAATCGCTGTCTTTTTCTATAAATTTAGCATTCACATATCCAGGAAATCGATCCTTTCCTTCCGGAAAATGTTGGTACACATCCTGGTAAGCTCCAGCTATTTTCTGCTGTTCATCCTGCAAAGCATCGGCAATTTCGGCAGGAATAGACGCATTAAAATCGTTCTGTAAAATCTGCGACCCCAAGGCAAAAACTGCATTGTTAAAATCTATTACATTTTTAGAACTTCGCCAATTGTAATTCAATGTCATGCCATGAACCCCAAAACCTTCAAAGTCCTGATCCAATTGTTCCGACAAAATTTTCCAATCGCCATTCCGCCATCTGTAAATGGATTGTTTCACATCTCCCACCACCAGGGAATGCTTGTCTTCGGCTAATGAATTGCTCACCAAAGGACGAAAACTCTCCCATTGCATAGACGAAGTATCCTGAAACTCATCAATCATGAAATGCTTGTACACATTCCCAATTTTCTCATAAATAAAAGGCGTGTCATTCTCACCAATAATACTTCTCAGAAAACGGCTCGCTTCCGAAAGAAGAAAGATATTTTCGCTCTCTGAATACTCATTCACCTTCTTCGACAAATCGGTGAGTATGCCTAGGGTATAAATGTAGCTTAGTGTTTTATCGGTAGATTTGTACAACATCGACTGCTCATCGTACTGATTGATGGCTTTTTTAAGCAAATCATTCAATCCTGCACCAAAAGCCTCTGTTACCGCTTGTTTTGTTGTCGAACTGGCTTTCCCAGTGGTCCATTTATCAGGATGATCCACTGCCGATCGGGCTCTAATCCCAGGCTCTAGTTTCCCTTCTTTTCCCAATCCTGCCAAATAGCCAGCAACTCCTGATTTTCCGTAGGAAAACTCACTAACATCCAAAGCATGTTGTGAGATAATCCTTCTGGAATCGTCTCCAATATGGCTGAAAAAAGCCTCAAATTCATCCTTTATTTCTTTCAAGGTTCTGCGGTAGGAAGCCAGGAATTTTTTATCTGAAAGCTTATGAATGAGTTGATCCGAAAAGTTCTTAAAATCTTCTTTAAACACCTCATTCCCTACCTCCAGAATTTCTTGCTTAAAATTCCAGTTTTTCCCTTCTCTGATTTTCGATTCTGCAAAATCGGTGAGCCAGGTACGCAACTGAGGGTCTGCATCTACATCCGAAAATAGCAAGTCGGCCACTTCGTTTAATACTCTTCGCTGATCCAATTCAATATTATAGCCCATTTGCAGACCAATTTCCCGAGTAAAAGAACGGACTACTTTCTGAAAAAAGCTGTCGATGGTCGTCACCGAAAAACGAGAGTAGTCGTGCAGCAAGCGATTTAAAATTTCCCGCGCCCTTTCCTCCACTTCCTGAGCATTCAAATGATATTTCTCCTTCAAATCCCTGACATAATTAGAAGGAGCCGATTTCGAAAGAAGATAAATCTCTTTGATGATTCGGGATTTCATTTCATCCGTAGCCTTATTGGTAAAAGTTACGGCAAGTATGCTTTTGTAATTTAATGGATCTTCAAACACCAAATTTAGGTACTCTTTGGTTAAGGTGTAGGTTTTTCCCGACCCCGCTGAAGCTCGATATATGGATAATTCGGACATTGTTTATTCGATAATTTAACCCGAAAATAGTAATAATAATTCTGCTGAGGAATCATTCCTGAAATAAAATAATCAATTCGCAGCAATCCCTACCAACAATCCAAATACACCTAACAATCTGTATAATTTTTAGTTAACCTAATCGATAGATAAAACAAGGAATAGAAGCTAACAAATTCACCCCATTTAAAAATACAAAGCAAAGCTTATAAGAAAAAACAAACCATAGTGTACAAACCAATGCTAACTAACTTAATAATTAAAAGCAAAAGCACTTAAAACAGACCTCATTCATCATAACAAACTTTTATTGACTTCGTCTTTTATTTTACCTAACTTTTCATTCACTATCAATAATATTCACTTTAAACCACTCAGTATGAAAAGATTTTTTACGCTTGTACTATGTTGTATTTTAATTATGCCATCGGCCTTTTCTCAAAAAAGAGAAGTAGACTCGGATGGAAAATACAAAGGCATTATTCGAATTAAATTTACTCCCTCATCAAAAGAAAAAGTAAAAGAATTGCATCAAATGCTCATCGACAGAAGTAAATTAACGAGCAAAAGTACAGAAGAATATGTTCAAACCAACATGCCCAATCTGAACAAAGTAAACCAACAATTTAAGGCTCATAAAATGCGACGCGTATTTCGTGATGCCGGAAAATTTGAGGCTAAGCATGAAGAATTTGGTTTGCATCTTTGGTACGAATTGGAATTCAATTCCTCCACTGCTGTCTCTCAACTAATAAAATCTTATCAGAACATCTCTGAGGTTTCTGTTGCCGAAGGGCTTAATGCAACCAAGCAAATTACAGGAGCCAAAAGCTTATATGAAGAGAACAGTCCGGTAACAACAGCCCTCCCCAGTGGAACCAACGATCCTCTTTTTGTGGATCAATGGCATTACGAAAATACGGGCCAAAACGAAGGAACCCCTGGAGCCGATATTAGCCTGCTCGATGCCTGGACCGTTGAAACAGGAAATTCAAGTGTTATTGTAGCCATTGAAGATGGAGGTATCGATTTTGACCACCTTGATTTGGCTGCCAACATGTGGGTGAATCCAGGCGAAATTGCCGGAAACGGAATCGATGATGACAACAATGGATACATCGACGATATTTATGGCTACAACTTTGCCGACGATACCGGTGCAATTTACGTTGGTGACCACGGAACCCATGTTGCCGGAACAGTTGCTGCCGTTTCCAACAATGGAATTGGCGTGAGTGGTATCGCAGGGGGGAGTGGCAACAACGATGGCGTTAAATTAATGTCATGCAACGTATTTAGTGCCTCCAGCGGTGGCTTTGCTGAAGCCTTTACTTATGCAGCCGACAATGGAGCCGTAATTTCCCAAAATAGTTGGAGTTATTCCTTTCCTTACCAATACGATCAGGCCGTTTTAGATGGTATTGACTATTTTATTGCCAATGCAGGAGGTGAAAATGCAGTTATGGATGGTGGTATCGTTATTTTTGCCGCCGGAAACGACAGCTCTCAAAGCAGATATTACCCTGCCTACTACAGCAGCGTTCTTGCCGTAGCAGCTACTAATAAAAACGATGTTTTGTCCTACTACTCCAATTACGGAACCTGGGTGGATATTTCAGCTCCAGGTGGCGAACTGGAAACAACCAATTACGATCCTACCGCAGTTCTAAGTACATTCCCCGATGATACCTATGGTGTATTTCAGGGAACTTCCATGGCCTGTCCTCATGTTTCAGGAGTAGCCGCTTTGGTGGTCTCTAAATATGCCGGCAACATTACCCCTACCGAATTGTGGACGAAACTAACCACCAATGCTGATCCTATTGATGATTTGAACAACTCTCGTTACGAAGGAAAACTGGGCAGTGGAAGATTAAATGCCTATGCCGCACTTACCGATGATAACCTACCTTCAGTACCATCGGGATTAACAGCAAGTAATGTAACCCAAAGCAGTTTTACCATCGAGTGGAATGCAGTGAGTACAGCAACAAGCTACGACCTTCAAATTCGCGAACAAGATGGCGATTGGGAAAGCATAAACACCAGCGAAATTAGCTATGATTATTCCGGGGCAAGTGCAGCAACTACCTACGAATTTCAGGTAAGGGCCAACAACGAAGCCGGATCGAGCAGCTACTCAGCAATTGCTTCCGTACTTACCGAAGCAGCGCCCACAGCACCCGATACACCGAACAATTTAATGGCTTCAAATGTCACCTACAACTCCTTTACCATTAGTTGGGATGCCGTGACTGATGCCGATAACTATGATCTAAGTGTGAGACCCCAAGGCGGAGACTGGACCTTTATTAACACAATTTCGACGACAACTTACGATTACACAGGATTGAATGCCGAAACCACCTACGAATTTCAGGTAAGAGCCAATAATAGCATCGGTTCCAGCGATTACTCCGAGATTGTAAGCGCTACAACATTGGCTGCTCCTACAGCTCCGGCAGTTCCAAGTAATCTGCAAGCATCAAACATCACCTACAACTCCCTAAGCATTAGCTGGGATGCCGTGACTGATGCCGAAGATTACGACCTGAATGTGCGACCAGTAGGAGGAAGTTGGACACTCATTAATTTGAGTACCACAACTTACGATTACTCTGATTTAATTGCCGAAACCACCTACGAATTTCAGGTAAGAGCCAATAATAGCATTGGTTCCAGCGATTACTCCGGGATTGTGAGCGCAACTACATTAGAGGCTCCCACAACACCCGAAGCTCCCAGCAATATAATTGCTTCCAACATTACCTACAACTCCTTTACCATTAGCTGGGATGTAGTGGCAGAAGCAGATGATTATGATCTTGACATTCGGGAAGAAGGAGGAGACTGGTCTACAATTTCCACGGGTTTAATCAGCTACGACTATAGCAATGCATTCGCTTCTACTAGCTACGAATTCAGAGTACGATCCAATAACGAAATTGGTTCCGGAGACTATTCCAGTATCGGAAGTCTGACCACCGAAGCCATTCCTGTACCCGAAACACCTACCTCTTTAATGGCCTCCAATATCACCACAAGTTCCTTTAATTTAAGCTGGGATGGCATGGAATTCGCGGAAAGCTATGATATTGAAATCAGAGAATTGGGTGGCAACTGGGAACTTTACACCAGCAGTGCAACCAGTTTCGAGTATACCTTTGCAACAGCCGAAACCACCTACGAATATCAGGTTTTAGCTCGAAATAGCAGTGGTTCCAGTGCTTATACTTCCATTCAATCGCTAACTACCTTAGCCGAAGCAAGCACACCTGATTACTGCGATTCCTACGGAAGATCAACACGCTACGAGTACATCGACCTGGTTGAGCTATCAGATATGAGCAACACTTCGGGGGATGATGGTGGTTATGGCGATTACACAAGCCAGATTGCCAGCGTACAGCCTGGAGAAAATTACAATCTTAACTTCTCCATGGCCTACCAATCGAGAACCTACACCACCAACTGGAGAATCTACATCGATTTTAATAGAGATGGAGAATTTGCCAGCAGTGAAATTGTTGTTTCTGGATATTCTGCCAACTCAGGAATTTACACGTCCAACATCACCATTCCTACAAGTGCAACAATTGGGCAAACCAGAATGAGGGTAATGCTAAAACACAGAAGAGCCGTAAAATCGGGCTGTGAAATATTCAGCCTAGGAGAAGTAGAAGATTACACCGTAAACATAAGTAATACAGCTTCTTTATTGGCAAGTAAAAACTCAGCTTTGGGAGTAGAGCTCAGTCAAACACCTCCAATCGAAGAGTTGAAGTTATATCCTAATCCGGCCAAAGACTTTGTTACTTTTTACATTCAGGGCAACATTAAATCGTATGTGAGAATTAGTTCCATGACAGGAAAAACAGTCGACTACCTAACTCTTGAAGAGGAAGAAAATGAAATTAATGTTTCTCATTTGCCAGCTGGCATCTATTTTATCTCCATTGAAGATGGTGACGAAATCATCACGAAAAAGTTGATTAAATTATAAGTGAAACTTCAAAAGTAAATAGTTAGGGACGCCTTCACGGCTTGTCCCTTTCTTTCGTAAAATCCACCTGCCAGTGAAAAAGGCAATGATTGATACGTAACAAAAGCAATCAACAAAGCAGAAATAAAAAGAAGAAACAGGCATTGTTTACAGACAAAAAAAGCGGAAAAATCACTGCGATTTTTCCGCTTCTATTTTATAAATAAAACGATCTTACGATTGAAAAGACCTTCTTAAAATTTGTAAGCAAAGCCAATGCCAATAATTTCTTTGAACTGAATTTTGGGTCCTTTATTGGTTCCGTCGTCATCTATGTAATCTACATCATCATCGTAAACCAAGGATGTGTTCACACTAGCAGTCAAGAAATCATTCACTTTCATGCTCACTAACACTTCCCAAAGCACATCGATATTTCCAAAATTATCGGAGTAATTGGTGAACAAATTCAAATTCGTTTTCAAATTTACATTTTCAGCTACATCCTTCTTGAAACTCATTTTTGTAAAGGCACCAAACTCACCCCTAAACTTATCGCCTGCATCAACTCCAAAAGCACCTGCATCCGATAAATCATCGTCATTCACAATGGTCATTTTAGAAGTCAGGGGCGACAAGTAGGCCGAAAACATGTCGTTGGGTTTGTAATCCATACCCAAAGAAAGGGTGATGTAAGCTGGAGCCAGAAAATTGGATACTTTAACATCATCAACCCCGTCGGTACTTGAGTAATTGTAGCCTTTTGCAAACTGGGTTTTAAAATCGAACAAAGCACTGTAATACCAATTACCACCATTTTTATGACCATATTTGGTGGTAAAATCAATCTTATCGATGCTTTTTCGCACTCCCTCATCGCCCTGCTTCACCAATCCGTATTCCATACTTAGGGTATTTTCCCAACTATTCTTTCCCTTGTTGTAATTGGAGAATAGGTTCATCTGAGCATTGGTAGCAATGGCATTTTCACCACCACCCGACCAATTGGTAAGCGATGTTTGCGAGAAGCTTATGGCAGCCATCCCCCCCTTTTTCCAGTAGGATGTATCCTGTTTTTGCTGTGCAAATACAAATATCGTTGTGCACATCAACAAAAGTGTAAAAATAATTTTCTTCATTTCTTTAAATTTTAGGCTAATTAAAAAATAACAGCTTAGTAATTCCTGTATTAATTCAGTCTAAGTTAAGTCATTTTTCAATTCAAAAAAAATACATAAGTAAGTTTAACTGTTAAATTATAGGCATTTCGTCAGGGACAATTGGCACTAAGCCAAAATTTGAATACTTTTGCATCTTGAAAAACAAGGAATTATTACTGATGAAGAAAAAAGTTGTAATCGGATTATCGGGTGGAGTAGATTCTAGTGTTGCTGCCTATTTATTAAAAGAGCAGGGCTATGAAGTGGAAGCTCTTTTTATGCAGAATTGGAACGATACAGTTGGGTTAAAATCCGAAGAATGTCCCTTTGATGAAGATGTACTATTTGCACAAATGGTAGCCAAAAAATTAGATATCCCCTTTCACTTTGTGGATTTGAGCACCGAATACCGCGCACAGGTAATCGATTATATGTTTGCAGAATACGAGAAAGGCAAAACGCCCAATCCGGATGTGCTCTGCAATCGCGAAATAAAATTTGATGTTTTCTTAAAGAAAGCATTGGAGCTGGGTGCCGATTATGTAGCCACCGGACATTACTGCCAAAAGGAAACCATTGTGAAAGATGGCAAGGAAATTTACCGTTTAATTGCCGGAGCCGACAACAACAAAGACCAGAGCTACTTTTTATGTCAGCTTTCGCAGGAACAACTATCCAAAGCCATGTTCCCAATCGGTCACATCGAAAAACCTGAGGTAAGAGATATTGCCCGGGCGGCTAAATTAGCCTCTGCAGAAAAGAAAGATTCGCAGGGAATTTGCTTTGTTGGCAAAGTAGATTTACCCGTATTTTTACAGCAAAAACTGAAAGCAAAGAAAGGTAAGATCATCGAGATTCTAGCTCACAAAGCCTCGGAAATCATTCCTCAGTCGACTGCTTTGGAAGACATCTCCCAGCCATACCATTTCACCGCCCAAATGGGAAAAGAAGTAGGAACCCACAATGGAGCCCACTTTTTTACCGTAGGTCAGCGCAAAGGCTTAGATGTTGGTGGAAAAGCCGAACCCCTTTTCGTAATAGGAACCGATGTTGTAGAAAACATTGTGTATGTAGGAATGGGACACGAACATCCTTTGCTCATGCGACAAGCCTTATTCATCCCCACAAAGGACATTCACTTTATTCGTGAAGACCTTCGTCCCAGCGAGAATTGTGAGAGAAGATACGACATTCGCATTCGCTACCGACAGCCCTTGCAAAAAGGAACAATCTATTTCAAAGAGGAAGGACTTTACATTCATTTTGATGAGCCACAGCGTGCGGTAGTTGCCGGACAATTTGCTGCCTGGTACCAGGAAGGAGAATTGATTGGTTCGGGTGTAATCGACTAAATAATCTCAAAAAAAAGGCAATCCTTAAGGTCAGTTGAACTTCTGGGATTGCCTCTTTTATTTTTGTTTTACTACAAACTTACTTTTTAAGTTTACGCGAAACGTAAACAAAAAATTCTACGGCCGCAATAAATAGCAAGGTATAGCCGAACAGTTCGCTTCCTTCTTCCACTGCATTCTTCACCCATCTTTGCATTCCCTCCAACTGATCGACCTCAAACAAAGCCATCCATACTTTTTTGGTTCCAAACAAACGAGAGAAAACAAATACCATTAAAAATCCAGCAATAAAGGTTCCAAAAGCTGGTGTGGTAAAGAACTCTTCCAGATTTTCCCAAATCTGTGTTTTCTTCCTAATCACTAAAATTACAGTAAGTACCAGAAGCAACATAGCCACAGGAAACCAGGCACCGTGATAAATCAGATCGAAATAAGCATCCAACTCACGAACCAGAGCCACCAGAGCTCCTCCACCCATTAAATAGGAAATGGCCTTGTGCGATTTAGAAGTAAATCCGGCCAACAGAAAAATTAAACTTGTTAAAAGAAGATAGAACTCCTGCATGTATTCGGTGAGAGAACCCTCGCCAAATTTTAATCCATCACTGGCAAGTGCACCTGCATCGCTTTTAATGATTAATGCTGAAGCAACAACAGGAATGGCGTAAAGCACCACCCGAACAGCTGCAAAAATAACTGGTTTTAAATTCATGTTTATAAGTGTTTTTATTTTGAAGAGAAAAATGGCCTCAGCCTATATTTTAGTTCCTTAGTTTTTAATTACTTCCTCAGCTTTCAGTAGCTGTTCGGGTTTCCCCAAATCAAACCACATTTCCGAATCATCAGTGTATGCGAGGATTTTTTCACTTTTGGCCAATCGCAAATACAAATCGATGATGGAGAATTTTCCTTCCTCAGCAATCAGAGAAAACAAGCGATAATCCATCAAATGAATGCCACTAAAAGCCATAGGCTCCGATTGATTCATATCTTGGCGGGCCAATTTACTTTCTCCGGTTTTGCAATTTTTCCAGCCAGTCAACTGATTTTCCTGATTAAAGTACAAATACCGACTGCTTTCGCGCTTTCGCATGACCATACTCACAAGGGCAGCCGATTTCTTGTGGTAAGCCAGCAAATCCATCAAATTCATGGAGGTGAGCACATCTACATTATAGATTAAAACCGGTGCATGGGGAATAAACAAATCGCAGGCTTTTTTCAGGCCTCCACCCGTATCGAGTAGCTCTTCCCTTTCGTCGGAAATTCGAATATCAAGACCAAAATTGTGCTTCTCACGAAGAAATTCCTCGATTAAATCGGCAAAATGGTGCACATTAATCACAATTCGATCAACCCCTACCTCTTTTAATTTTACAATGGCATGCTCTAAAAGTGGTTTCCCTGCCAATTCGACCAGAGCTTTTGGCTTGGAGTTGGTGTATGGCTTAAGACGAGTACCCAAACCCGCCGCGAATATCATTGCATTCAACATCTTATTCAATTAGGAATTACAAATTAGTAATGAATCATTTACAGGTACAAAAGCTTGCAGTTACTGACTTTTTTTCGTCGGCTTGCAAAGTTTCTTTCCTTTTTTAGCTACCCTGTTGCATTTTTGGCAGACAAAATTTTCTGTCTTGCAAATTTTATCAGCATAATCCTGAGCGGATAATTTACAACGTTTCTTACTCATACTAACTCCCTTCAATTTCTCTTTCGATGTGTCGCAAGCTGATGTTCACATCAAATTTTTCTTTCAAATGTTTTGCCAGACTCTCGGCCGAAAATACAGAACGATGCCTGCCACCTGTGCAACCAAAGCTAACCTGTAAGTTGGCAAAATTCCGACTGATGTATTTGTCAACACTCATGTCAACGATATGATAAACCGAAGCTAGAAACTCATCCATTTCGCTTTTCTCCTTAAAAAAATCGATTACAGGCTGATCTTTCCCAGTCATTTCCACATATTCCTGATATCTTCCCGGGTTATGAATGGCTCGGCAATCGAAAACAAAACCACCGCCATTGGTTGTTTTATCCAGAGGAATGCCACGTCGGTACGAGAAGCTGTTAATTTCGATGTGCAACTTCGCTTTGTCGTCTTTTCCCACTTCTTTCAGAAATTCGGAAGCGATTACCGAGCGCAGGGCTTTCACCAGTTCGGGCACCTCTATGGGGAGATCTATTCGTTGCAGAATGATTTCCAAATTGCGAAGGGCGAAAGGAATTGACTTTAAAAAATGTTCTTTGCGTTCGTAAAAGCCTCTAAATCCGTAAGCGCCCATTGCCTGCATGATTCGAATCATCACATAGCCCTGAAAAAAGGAAGTAAAAGCCTTGGCATCTACTTTCTGCACTTTCTGAATTTCCTGCAAATAGAAGTCCAATAAATCATCGCGTACCTGTTGAGGTAGATCGGCTTTGGCATCGTAAAGCAGAGAAGCCAAATCGTACTGAAGAGCTCCTTTTCGTCCGCCCTGATAATCGATGAACCAAGGTTCTCCATTTACCAGCATGATGTTTCGGGACTGAAAATCGCGGTACAGAAAATAGTCGCGAGGTGCATCCAGAAGGTAATCCGAGAATTTCTGAAAATCATTTTCGAGCAACTGCTCATCGAAAGGAATTTTTGCCAGTTTTAAAAAGTAGTACTTAAAGTAGTGCAAATCCCAAATCATCGATTGCTTATCGAAACTATCACGTGGATAACAAACCGAATAATCCAATCCGTTTTCCCCTTCGAGCTGAAAGCGAACCAATTGCGAAATGATCTTTTTATAGATCAGAACCAAATCGTTAGCGAATCCTTCCCCAATTCGCAGGTGAAGAATGTAATCGAACAAAGTAGTATTGCCCAAGTCCTGCAGAAGGTAGATGTCCTCTTCCTCCTTCTCGGCATATATTTCGGGCACCGATAAACCTTTGGAAGCAAAATGCTTGCTAAAAGTAAGAAAGGCCTTATTCTCCTTTTTATCGGCATTGTAAGCACCAATCACCGTTCTTTTTTCGCCCACCAAACGGATGTATTCGCGGTAGGAACCCGATTGAGGTAAAATTTCCGTTTCAATAACTTTATCGTCTGCCCATTCTTCGAACAATTGAACGAGAGCGACTTTTACTTTTTCTTCCAAATCGTATCTATTTTGATTGCCTTTGCTATTTTCCTATTTACAAATCTACAAAAAGATCTGCTATCCTTACCCTTGCCATTCCATCAAAACTTCGATAGAATGCCAAATAAATTGACATTGAAATGCTAACTTACAAAGAGGTAACACAACAAAGCCTCAACCACCAGGGCAGGCAACATATTTAAAACCTTTATTTTTTTTATTTCGAGAATATTCAAGCCCAATCCAATGATTAATACACCACCTACACCAGCTATTTCGGTGATGATTGCCTCGGGAATCAAGCCGCCAAACAAAGCCGCCAAAAGCGTTAGTCCTCCCTGATAAATCAGCAATGGAATGACCGAAAAGAGTACGCCAACACCCATTACCGCAGCTAATGCTACCGACGAAAAACCATCCATCATCGATTTGGTTAGCAGCAGAGTAGGCTCTTTTCCCATTCCCTCTTCCATGCTTCCCAAAATGGTCATGGCACCCAAACAAAATAGCATGAAGGAACTCACAAAAGCCGTAGAAAAATGAGCATCGGAGCTGCCAATTTTTCTTTTGATGAATTGGCTACCATTGTCGACTCTTTCCTCTAAGCGCAGGAATTCTCCCAGGAGAGCTCCCAGCACCAAACTAAATACCATCAGCAACAATTCGCTGGCTTTAAGCGCCATGCTAAGGCCCAAATACAAGGTAAATATTCCAATGGCCTGAAATACAATTTTAAACATTCGTTCGGGAATTTTGGTCCGGAATAAAAGCCCCAGACTGCCCCCCACAAGAATGGCCACTACATTTACTATTGTTCCTATCATAAAAAGAGGTGTTAAAATCGAAAATCTAAAGTAAAAGAAATATCCGTAAGCTCTAGGGCGAAGAGGAAAAAAAGCCTTGCTAAAAAATATTTTGTCCCACTAAAAGACAATGCAAGTTTAGGGAAAACAAAAATGCCTCCTGCAATTTCGGCAAGAGGCATTCTTTTGGTAAGTTCATCATTTTAGGATCGCAACCATCGGCTAAGGCTTATTTTCCGACTTGTTTTCACTTCATTTCCCGCCCCTATCTGAGCGTAAATCTCACCCCAATCGGGCAAACCTCCATAATTCATATCATCAATATACATGTCGGCTTTTATTTTCCGACTGATGCTCTCGTCGAAGACTTCCTCGGGGTAATTTTTGTTCACCGCATAAAATTCCAGCCCGTGAGAAGAGCAAAACTGAACTGCCTCTTCGAGTTCCTTGCCAGCCCGGTAGGTCCAGAGAATAATTCTGTGCCCATTCTCCTGCAACATTTTTAGGCTGGTAATGGCAAAGGGAATTTCCCTTCCTATGTTGGGGTATTTATGTTCTACTATGGTACCGTCGAAATCTACTGCAATAATCATAAGTAAAGGTAAAAAGTAAGTAAACTAAAAGTCGTTATGACAAATCCTTGAACCTGTTGGTTAATTTTTAGAAAATTTTGAAAAAAGCTTTTGCTTCCAATTTTGCTGCGGACGATCATCCTCGTAGTAACAGTTACCATAAGCATAGCTTCCATAGGAATTTCCGTAGCCAAACTTTCCATAAGTGTTAAATCGATAACTGGTAAATACAGTATCGTTCAGCACCACTCCTATTTGGTTCAGATTTTTGCTATCGTTCAACTGATTGATGAATTTAATCTGATCTTTACTTGAAAAACCCTGTCGCAAAACAAATAAATTGGCATCGGCATGTTTACCCGTTAAAATTCCATCGGTTACCAAAGTTACGGGCGCATTATCCATTACTATGTAATCGAATTCTTTTTTCGCCTCTTCTATAAATTTAGCCATCTCTCTATTTCCCAGCAACTCCGAAGGATTGGGTGGAACAGGCCCTGCATTCACAAAAAACATATTCTGCAAATTGGTAGGCTGAATAATAGACCTATAATCGTTCTTTCGAATTAGGTAGGTCGACAAACCAATTTTATTGTCTACGCCAAATATGGTATGCAAACGAGGTTTTCGAAGATCACATCCCAGGAGCAAAACCTTTTTATTATCCATAGCAAGAATACTAGACAGATTGATGGAGGTAAAGGTTTTTCCTTCCCCGGGAAGCATGGAGTGAACGCTCAATACCTTGCATCCCTTTGTCTCAGAAAACAGGTACTGCAAGTTGGTTCGCAATCCCCGAAAGGATTCTGCAATGCCCGAGCGTGGATGCAAAACAACGGGAATCTCACTGTCGTAGCTGTTACGGGAAATCTCAGCCATCACTGGCAACTTACTGTCCTTCTCAATATCGTCTTTCGACTGAATGGTATCATTAAAATAGTCGCCAACAACAATCAGCAAAAAGGGAATGGCCAAGCCCAATATCAATCCTATTAGCAAATTGATTGTGGTTTTCGGTCCTACTTTTACGCTGGTATCGATACTGGCCGGATCGAGCACCTGAGCATCGGATACATTGGAAGCCATTGTAATAGCTGCCTCGGCACGTTTCTGCAAAAGAAAAGTGTACAATTCGTTGTTTAAGTCGAAACGACGCTTGATATTGATCAGCTTCTGCTCTGTTTTGGGCAGGCTTGCCAATTCTGCATTTATTTGGTCCAATCGCCTGGACAAACTCTTCAGCTCTACCTCGGAATTACTAAGCAGGTTCTTTAAATTTTCATCCAGAGAAGCCAGCGTATTGGCAATTTCGTTATTCACCATCAAAACACTTGGGTTTTTCTCCCTGGCAATAAAGGTAAGACTTGACTTTCGGGAGTACAATTCGGCCAATTTAAGCACCTGTGCATTCAGTCCGGCATCTACAATGCCAACTACCGAAGGGGAAGCAATCAATTTCATTTGTTCTGCATCGCCCATGTAAGCTTTCAGGTTGCGGTAATAATCCAAACGTCGTTCGGCCAGGGCTTTCTCCGATTCCAACTTCTCCAACTTCTCCACCACTAAACCCGATTCCTGTCCCAAATCGATAATGCCATTTTGGGAACGGAAATCAGAAAAATTCTGCCCCGCCAAACTCAATGAATCAACAATCTGTCCCAATTGCAGATCGATAAAACGAACGGTATTCTTAGAAGTTCTGTTCTTTTCCGACAAACCATAATCCATGTACACACGAATCAGTTCATTCAGATAATCAACTTCGCGTGCCGAATTATTCCCCTGAATACTCAAGCTGATTCCATCGGCCTTTTTAGAAGCCAAATTTACTTCTAACTTGGATGAATAGGATTTTGCAAGTCCTTTTAAATCATTGAAAACAAAATAGTAGCTTTCCTCTAAAGGCACAGAAAAACCAAGATTCCGATTTAGAGTGAATGAGAAGTAATCATTTTCAAAAGGCAGACCATAAGTCCCCTTAGCCGTCATATCCAACTCCAAGCTGGCACCGTGAATCATAAAGTCTCCCCTCACTTTCACCTGATAATGCTGCTCATCCAGGGGCACAATGTAAACAGGAACGCCAATTAGATTTTTATCGAGTGAATACTTCTCTAACTCATAGGGATAGTTCCCATACAAGCCAACATCCGTAATTACTTTTGGGTAGAACCAGGAAATTTCGCGATGCAAATTTTCAAGTGCCTGACGATTCAAAGTGTAGGATTTTAACATCAGAATGTGATTCTCGATATTGGTTTTACTGCCCAAATCGAAACCCTCAAACAACTGATCCAGACCCATGCCTTTCGAGTCTTCCTGCACCAAAACGGTACTGCCAATTTTATAGGTGGGTGGTGAAAATTTACTGATCAAATATCCTCCCGAAAGGCCCAAAAAGCCAAACAAGACGAACCAGTACCATTTCGAAAGCAAACGAAAAAGAAACTCCTTTACATTGGTTCCCTCTTCCATTTCGAAATACTCCATCATTTCATTCATATTTTGCATAAACCTGGTGTTAATTTTCTTTTTACCTATTGCGATTCTGTAAATCGACAATCAATAATCTATATTTTTTTGATCTCTTCTCCAGAGATCCTTTTTTTAACTTTATTCCTCCAGCTCTGCTGATCCCGACACTTCGGCATTCGTCATGCTGAACTTGTTTCAGCATCTCCTGCTTCTATTCCTGTCGGACTGCCCTGTATCGGCTTTTGAATTATTAATTATTAATTCATTTGAATTCTTACCTTCTCCAGCTCTGCGGGTCCCGACACTTCGGCATTCGCCCAATCATCCTTTCCCCTCTCCTCTATTGCTGTCATTGCGAAAGAGCCTAAGGCGACTGTGGCAATCTGTTGTTAGCTTGCAGAACCTAATTCTGTATTCATAATTAATAAGCAGATCCTTCGTCGCTGCACTACCCTCAGTACCAAGCTTGCGAGATCTCCGAAGGTCATGACATACGGTGATGAGCTTTTTTTCCTGATGCGAATCCTACCGCTGGCATTCGTCATGCTGAACTTGTTTCAGCATCTCCTGCTTCTATTCCTGTCGGACTGCCCTGTATCGCTTTTGAATTCTTAATTATTCATTATTAATTCATTTGAATTCTTACCTTCTCCAGCTCTGCGGGTCCCGATACTTCGGCATTCGCCCAATCGTCCTTTAGTAAATCAAATTTAAAATCAATACAATGGTCGATAAAGTAGACAAAACCAAAGAGTAAACGGACGAATTGAGTTTCACATTCTTGTATTTATCGGGTTCCACGTACACCACATCGTTGGGCTGAAGGAAAAAGGCCTCGGAAGCAAGAAAGTCTTTTGTACTGAGATCCAAACGGAAGGTCTTACTGCCACTATCGGTAGGTCGCATCACCAGTATTTTCTGAATTCTACCGTAATCGGTCACCCCGCTGGCCATGCTAATGCCATCCAAAACCGTCATTTTGTTGTTGTAGTTGTAGTACACACCCGGCATTTTCACTTCCCCCAAAATAGTCACCTTAAAGCTAAGCAACTTTACTTTTACCGTAGCATTCCTGATGTACTCATCGGCTTTCTCCTGAATTATTTCTTGCGCCTCTTTCAGGCTTTTACCCGCCAAAGCCACTTTTCCAATAATGGGCAAACTAATTTCTCCAGCCAAATCAACCAAAAAACCATTTAAATACTGTCCCGATAATTGTCCGTAATTTTGCTGCGTTCCCGACTGCATTCCCGTTCCATACGAAGGATTGAACATGGCATTTACCTCTGCATCCATCGATTGGATATCCACATACAAATTGTCGTTGGTTTTAATGGTGTACTCCACTAACTTGCCGGGAAGGCCTTCCAGCTCTTCCTGATCATGAGTATCGTTCAGATACACCAAATCTTCACTCGTTTTACAGGAAGTAATCAGTAAACCGCCAATAAGTAGTACTATAAGTAGAAATTGTTTTTTCATTGGGTAGCGAATAAAAATATGTGTTTTTATTAAAATAGGGCTTAGTAGTAGTCAAATTTTGTACAACAAACAAAAAGTATGTTTTCTGCTTCGGAACAAAGATAGAATAAGCTTGTTTTTTTGATCCATGATTTTCATTTTTTTCTGCAATCTGTGTCGGTATTATCAATTCCAAATTGTTATTTGCAAATCCTTCGTCGCTGCGCTTTCCTCGGGATGACGGGCAACAGTGAGCATTTCCACCCTGACCTTTCGACTCTTAGACTCGCTCACCTTTCGCCTTTTCGCTTATCGCCCTATCCCCTACTGTCCATCCCCGGTAATCATCACCTTAATGGTTTTTAGAAAGAGGATGAAGTCTAGTTTTAGCGACCAGGAATCGATGTACTGCAAATCCATTTTCATCCACTGCTCAAAAGGAATGTTGTTGCGACCCGATACTTGCCATATGCAGGTGATACCCGGTTTCATGCTCAAACGGCGACGTTGCCAGCGTTCGTATTGTGCTACCTCCGCAGGAACAGGCGGACGAGGTCCTACGATGGACATTTCCCCACGAAGCACATTCATGAATTGGGGCAACTCATCGAGAGAGGTTTTGCGAAGAAAATTACCAATCCTGGTGACACGGGGATCTTTCCTGATTTTAAAAACCGGTCCCTCCTGCTCATTTTGCTCCATCAAGCTTGCCTTTAAGGCTTCGGCATTGGTCACCATGGTCCGAAACTTTAAACAGGGAAAACGACGACCATTTTGTCCCACCCGCTTTTGGGCAAAAAAGATGGGACCACCATCATCCAGCTTGATCAAAGTGGCAATAAGCAGCATCACTGGCGAGATCAAAAGTAAAATGATTGAAGCCACCAGGTAGTCAAAAAATATTTTAATTTTTAAGGCCAGATAATTCCCCGGCGTATTCTGTACCGTAAGAAAAGGCATCTGATTGAAATAGGAAAGCCGGGAGCGCAAACTCAGCACACTCAAAAATTCCGACTGCATACGAAAAACCACTCCCACTTCGGCACAGGTATAAATCATCTTTTTGATTTCCTCCTGATTCAAAGTCCCCTTGCAATACATCACCTCATCGATGGATTTTCCATCTACCAAATCGGCCATGTTCTCGGATTCGGGAAGCACCGTGTATTTTTTCTCGTATTTGGCCTTGATGTAATCGCTGTCCGACATAATAGCCCATATTCTATAGCCCCAGTCGGCTGTGTTCACCAATCGATCAATCAAATAGTAGGAATCTTTATCGGCAATGATCATCACCGTACGGGTATTGTATCCCTTACCGCGAAAAATTTTCATGATCCGGTACGCAAGCAGCTTGTAAATCAGTAAGGTGAATAGGTTAACCAAAAAAAACAGAGCCAAAACCGATCGGGAAATGGAATTGAAATCCAACATACCCATGCAGACTAGCAGTAAGCCCACGCCTATAACAACCACCGTAATGTATTCTACCACCAAAGCCGAGTACATCTTCACACGAACCAATCGCCCCAAACCAAACTGATCGAGTAGAAAAAACCAAATGGGGAGAATCAAAATAAGAACAACTTTGTATTCTTTCAGATTGCCTCCAACAGGCTTAATGAACTGCTCGCAGAACCACCAGGCTACCAGAAAACAGCCTACCGTAATAAGGCTTTGTGATGCAATACTGAATTTCTCCAGTGTTGTTTCTCGTTGTTTAATCATAATTTCATAAGGGTTTTTAATCTTGTACTTTGTGCTTACTGGTATTTTCTTTCGTATGCAGTCATGAGCTCCGGAGATCTCGCAAGCTCGGTAGCGAGGAGGAACGACGTGGCAATCTGTCTCTATTTTGCAGAACTCTTTTTTGACTCTTCGACTATTGGACCTTTTGACTTCTGTTTCTTCCTTCTCCTCGAGCCGGAGGGGCTCTTAGCTTTTTCCGATGAAAAAGTAAGCAAAAAATCCTCGGTGGCGTCCTCAACCACCCATTAAAGCTCAAAGACTAAACAAAAGAAACTCGCTTCGCTCAGACAGTCTTTTGTTTCACGCCTTTTTCACTAAATGGGTCCCGGTCTCCGGACTAAATTCCGAACCCCATTGAATCAATATTGTGCGTTGAGAGCACACTTCTCAAGGAATATTTAATTTGTGAAAATTTGTGGAATTTGTGGTTTATATTTTTTTAAGCCCTTTAGGGGTTTGGGGTTCAACCATACGTAATCATCATCCTACGGACTTTTGACTTTTGAACTTTTTAACCTTTAGACTTTAACCTTTATCCTTTTTTTCGCCCTTTCGCCTCTCCTCTATTGCTGTCATGACCTTCGGAGATCTCGAAAGCTCAGTAGCGAGGAGGCACGACGTGGCAATCTGTCTCTATTTTGCAGAACTCTTTTTTGACTCTTCGACTATTGGACTCTTCGACTATTAGACCTTTTGACTTCTGTTTCTTCCTTCTCCTCGAGCCGGAGGGGCTTTTCCTTTTGCTTGATAAAAAGGAAAGAAAAATCAAGACCTCGACAATCGGTGACCCATCACGCTTTGAAAGCTAAACAGAATCATATTCCCTCGTGCCTCACTCCCGGAATTCTGTTCTTAACGCTTTCTGCTCCTATGGGGCCCCACCTGCTTTGTCGATGTCGAGCTGCCCTGTTTCGG
>NZ_JBFHJW010000031.1:0-45888 GCF_041595635.1 Labilibaculum sp. | reverse complement strand
TGAGCATGATAATGAATTCCTAAATCGGATTCGAGACTTTTTTGTGGATCTAGATTCGGATCTCCTTCTTCGTAGCGATCATTGTGTAGACCGTCTTGCGTTAGCTCTGCCAAATTAGGAGCTCGATATCCGCTTGCAAAATTACTTCGAAGGAATAAATTTTCGGAGAGGTGAAAGGTAGCACCCAGGGAAGCATTCAAATTATCGAATGTTCGGTTGATGTGAATTGTTTCCTCGTCATGATCATCATCTTCTTCCTCTTCGCTTTCTTCATGTGAATGACCTGCTGATTCCTGTTCGGGCACATATAAGGAGCGATGATCATATCGTACACCAAGTTGCAGGCCAATATTATTCAACTCTTTTTTGAAAAGAGTAAATACCGAGAAATCATCAATTTGTGCATCTGGAATGATTCTGTTGGGTGCTTCGTGGTTGGTATTTGATTGATGCATTCCTTGAATTCCCACTAGGAACTGATTGCTTTCAGAACTTGGAAAGTACAATTTGCTGTCGTAAGTAAAGGTATTCAGATTCATATCCACCAATCGGAAGTTCTCCGATTCAGGATTGCCATTCAATCTTCTTTGGTTGAACTGATAGGCGGCATTCATTTCCAATTTGTAGTTGTCTAGGAATAAACGATTACGCAAGGAAATTAAATGCTGACTTAAATTCTGGTACCAGTAATAATTTTTTCGATTATCGGTATTCACAAGGTCGATTGATGTTGCGTTGGTCAAGCCTAATTTAGGACGTAGATAGTCATAGTAAATTTTAAAGCTTCCAATGTTCTTTACCAAGCCTAAACCCAACTGTAAGCCTTTTGAGTTGAAGCGACTATTGGGCACATATTCGCCAGATCCATCCTTATAATCCTTATGAGATTGTTGATTGGCGCGTAGCATCCAAAACCAGTTTTTGTATGATGCTTTAACGCCTACATTGGTAGCTAAGCCTTCGCTTACACTGTGGTACTGACTAGAAGCATCCGCCTGTAGCGTGTTTGAAGGAGCTGGTTTTTCGCGTAGGATATTAATTACGCCACCCATGGCATCTGATCCGTAAAGCAAGGAGGCTGGACCTTTGATTACTTCAATACGATCGGCACCCTGATCGCTCACCAAAAAGGGATGATCGCTCGAGAACTGAAAGTTTTCCAATCGTACTCCATTATTCAGAAAAAGAATGTTGTTTAAAGATAAACCCCGAATTACAGGAGTACTAATTCCCGGACTTCTAGAGATTACATCAACACCCGGAATGCTTGCTAACTTTTCTCCTAGAGAAGGAGTGGCGAGCAATTCCAGTTCCTGTTTCGAGAGAAGGGATATTTTAATGGAATTTTCGTGCTGAGCTGATGGGAAACCTCCAGAAACGACTACATCCTGAGTGGTTACGGAAGTAAATTGCATGGCAATATTTAGTTCTGAATATTCCTTGCTAATGTTGATGATTTCTATTTTGCTTTCGTAGCCAATAAAGGAAAATTGAATGGTTATTTTTCCCTTAGGTAAGTTCTCGAGTAGGTAGGAACCATCACTTTGGCTCACGCTTCCTTTCTGAAGTTCGGGTATAAAAATACTCACGCCGGGCATTTGCATTCCATTTTCGGCATCGGTTATGGTTCCGCTTAATTTATTGTTTTTTATTTCGCCTAAGCCGTACGAGAATTGGGGCAATGACAGTAGTATTGCCAAAATATATTTGGTCATGATATGACAAGAATTCTAATGATTACTTTAATTATAGGTCCATAAATAGTTAGGATATGTTTTTTGAAACGTATCCATACAAGGCAAACCGATTTTTGTATCGGTACTGCTTATTTAACTTGTCTTACTTGGTGGTGCCCTAAGGCTGTAGGAAAAATCTGATTCTCGGTAAGATTTTTGAACCGATTCTACTTCTTGTTCTTGCAATAAAAAGCTTACAAGGGGTGGAGTGCATACAATATTTGCAGGTGTAAAAAAGAAGTAGTCAAAGTCTTGAATAGCACAAACATTCACAACTTCGGCAGAATGATGTGAACAGCTAGAGCAATGATGTTCGTGATTTGGGAACATCATATGATGGTTTTTTATCAGGATAGGCAGTAAAAATGCGATCGATAAAAACCAAGCTACAAGTTTATGTTTGTTATTTAGACTCATTAAACACAAAGCTATCTAAAAAATATATAGACACAAAAAAGCTGCTGAAATATTTCAACAGCTTTTGAGAGAGTGCATCTTCTCTAGTCAATATTTTGGAGCATAGAATAAGGTATTTGAGTTAGCCCTTCAGCCAATTGATCAATTCCTTTTTCCAATTTCTTTTTCAGCATCATTTTCATCATGGCATTTAGCTCTGCATGCACTGTTAAACGGATTCGAGTATCGTAAGCATCCTTTTCAATTAGCTGTATCCAAATGTAGAATTCGAAAGGACTTCTTCCGTATCCGGTCATTTTAAGAACTTTGTTTTCCTCTTTCTCGACGAATTGTAATCCAGCTTCTCCAAACCCTTTAATTACGAAAGTGCAGTTGTCCTCGGTAGCTTCCCAATGCTCGATATAGTCTTTAAAGTTGACTTTTTTCTTGGCCTGAGCTTCAATTTGTTCCTGAATTTGAGGATTATTAGCTGCCAATTCGAATACTTTGGCAATTTTTCTGAAATCCGAAAAGAAAGAATACACATCACCAACCTGGTGAGGAGTCTTTTTTACTTCACTTATAATTTTTGTTGTCGACATTTATTTCTTCCTTCTTTAAGCATGCAAAAGAGGGTACTCGTAGGTAGAATACTCTCTTATTGCGATTATATTTTATTAAAAAATGGGCGACTATTTTCTCCAGTTGGCTGGATCTTTTCTCCATTCTTTCAACTGATCAACATCTTCGGCTTTTACGTAGCCAATTTCCTGAGCACGATCAATCATCACGTTGTAATTGCTAAGTGTATCTAGCTTGCAGTTTGCTTTTGTGAAGTTATCGCTTGCTGTTTGAAAGCCATAAGTAAAAATTGCTAGCATTCCTAAAACTTCGCACTTGGCTTCGCGAAGAGCTTCAACAGCTTTTAAGCTGCTACCACCAGTCGAAATTAAATCCTCAATAACTACAACTTTTTGTCCTGCTTTTATCTCACCTTCAATTAGATTTGTCATGCCGTGAGCTTTTGCTGATGAACGAATGTAAACCATAGGTAAATTCATTTCTTCGGCCACCAAAGCACCCAAGGCAATAGCTCCTGTCGCTACACCAGCAATAACTTCCACATCGGGATATTTGACCAAAACTGCTTCAGCAAAAGCTTTCTTAATGTAAGTTCTCACTTCTGGGAAAGAAAGTGTTTTGCGGTTATCACAATAAATTGGCGATTTCCAGCCCGAAGCCCAGGTAAATGGGTTTGTTGGTTCTAGTTTAATTGCTTTTATTTGCAACAAATATTCAGCGACTTGCTTAGCAGTATTTTGCATTCTTTCAATGGATTTTTGGTTTGTAAAATGAATTCAAAAAACGGGAATTCAGTTGAATAGCTTCCAAGTATTTAAAATCTAGCGCAAATGTATAAAGTATTTTTTAAAGATCGAACCCTTTTTTTAGGAGAAGAAAATGAAAGTGTGAATTTTCAAGGGATGATTTATGCCTGGACCAAAGATGAATCGCTAGAGGGACTTGTGCTTCAGTTTGATAAAGAAGAAAATAGAGAGGCTATTTTTATTGTAGCCGAGGATGTGGAGCTTCTATTTAAACATTTTGCTTCCTGTTTTAAATATATTGAGGCTGCCGGAGGGAAAGTATTCAACAACGAAAGACAAATATTGGGTATTTATCGGTTGGAAAAGTGGGATTTGCCCAAAGGGAAAGTAGAAAAAGGTGAGTCGGTGCGTGAGGCTGCACTTCGAGAGGTGGAAGAAGAGTGTGGCGTGAGTCATTTAAAAATTGAGAAGGAGCTAAGTTCTACTTACCATACCTATTGGATGAAAGGCAAGCATGTTTTAAAAAGAACCTATTGGTATGAAATGAGCTACTCAGGCTTGGAACAATTGGTGCCCCAAACCGAAGAAGATATTCAGGTGGCAAAATGGTTTTCACCTGATGAATTACCTGTTTTTATTGCAAATACCTATGCTTCCATTTTGGATGTGATGAAGGTGTTCTGATAAACTCTATTCATACTTATCCATTCTTAACAATCAGTTTTAAACTTTCTGGTTTTAGAATTTTGATGTGTTTGTCTTTTACTTCGATAATTTCATCGGCATGAAATTTTGCAAGTGTATTTATCGTGCTTTCTTTTGAACATCCTGCTAAGGAAGCTAGACCAATTCTCGTAACTGGTAGGGTAAATTCCTTGCTTTGATATACTTCACTTAATTCGAGTAATATTAAGGAAAGAGAACCTCCCACATTTTTGTTGAACAAGCGACTTGTACGGTGAACAATACTATTCGTATTGGAAGACATGTGACGAATTAGCTTGAAAGCAAATTCCCCGTTTTCTTTTATTAGGTTCACAAATACATCCATATTGATCATTTTTATGCTTGTATCTTCTAGGGCAACAGCCGAAAAATCAATGTTCGTGCAGGCAAAACTGCACACTATACCTATAAATGAACCATCACCCAATAGTTTTACAGTTGAAATTTTAGAATCATTGGTTACATCGAGTTTTGCCAGACCTTTTTCTATATATAGGATATGAGAAGCAACAAAACCCTGTTTTAGGATAGTTTCTCCTTTGGTGAATTGAAGTATTGTGGTGGAATTTTCCACTCTCGTTTTCTGGTCAGAAGTTAAGGCTTTGAAACAGTCTATTGCTCTAATTGGCTCTTGGACCGATTGATATCTTTCGGTTTGATATTCAAAATTCATTGTAGGAAATTAAATGGTTCTGAGATACTTCTTTATATGATGGTAAATTCCACCAAATATAGTGATTCTTTACCACCTCTAATAGTTTTATCCTTGCCGAATATGAGGCATTTTTAGGTGATAAATAGGTTTAAATAAAAAAAAATAAATAAAATGGCAGATTTAAAATTTAGAGTAAACGCACATAGCGAAAATGCAACTAAAACGGTTGTGAAAGCAAGAGGTTTTGAACTTATTATTGACGAACCTGCAGATTTAGGTGGCACAAATGAAGGAGCTAATCCTGTTGAATATGTTCTTGCTGCTTTTTGTGGTTGTATCAATGTAATGGCGCATGTAATTGCCAGGGAAATGAGTATTGAATTACGATCTGTTAAAATAAAGATGGCAGGAAATTTAAATCCTAATCGTCTTATGGGAACTTCATTCGATGATAGGGCAGGTTATAAAGGTATCGAAGTGTCTATTCAGCCAGACTGCGATGCCAGTACAGAACAACTTTCAAAATGGCTAGAGGCAATAGAGGATAGATGTCCGGTATCTGATAATTTAAGAAATATTACTCCTGTAAATTTAAAATTGAAGTTGAAAAAAGAAAAAATTGCTTAGACCTGATACGATTGATTTCCACCACAAGTGTGGTGGAAATTATAGTCTATTTTAGATAGGCTTTTCGACTTACCTCTCTTGAAATTTTAATAAATTCCAATTGAATATTTTCTTTTGGACCCTGTGCAGGTGCTTTGATGATCTTTCCTTCTGGATTGATAAGGATATAGGTGGGAAAGGCTTTTACATTGTATTCTTTTAATAGTCGTTTTTGAGAGCCGATAGGTATAATGGGCCAATCGAGTTTATGCTTTGAGGTGAATTCTTCAAATTTACTTGCATCCCAATCGCAAGCAATGCTCAAAAATTCGATGTTCTCACCAAACTGGTGTTTTAGTTTTTTGATTTCCTTAAAATCTTGCAAGCATGGATAGCTTTCGGTATTGCAGAAATTCAGGTATAGGTATTTGCCTTTGTAATTAGCCAATTGATAATCGCCAATAGAAAAATTAGGAGCGGGATAATTGACCTGTAAGTGGGTAATTTTATGCAGATAGCTGTCGCACAATGCTCTGTTGTAATCACTACTGCTGTGTTCTTGTAAATCCTTTAAAATTTCAATAGATTTTTTTCGACCATAAAACTTTCTGTTGAAGGCATCAAAAACCGAAGTGGCAATAATTAGCTCTCTGAATTCAATGTTTTGGTAAGCTGGATAGTTTCGCATCAATTCGTAAATATCACGGTAAGTATTTTCCGATTTGAGGGCTTTTGAAAGTTCAGAACTTTCCATCTGACTGAAATAACCCGTTAGAAAATTTCCATATTGTTTTTTATAGAGACTTGTAAAAGCTGAATTGTTCAGTTTCAGTTCTTTATTTTCGAAATATGTCTTTTCTATTTTAGTGAAAGATTGTGGATAGGCAAGGTATTCCAAAAATCCCAAACGGTAAGTCAGATAGTCCTGAAAATAATCGTTTTTTACCCTTGCGTATTCTTTTTTCAGGGCATCAGAAAAATCAATACCCACCGATTGTTCTTTTTTACGGTATATCCTGTGAAAGTCCTTACTAATGAATGATTCAATGCGATCGTCCAGGTTGCGAATTACAATATTTAAATCGTCAGAGCTAGTATTCGCAACACCAATAAGTAGCTCTTCCTGTTCAAAAAAAGGATTCAATTTTTGACTAGGACTTAGCTCCATTTTAGGGGGAAGTTTTATCTCGTATTCTTTGCCAGGCTCAACATATAAATAGCCTTTGTAAATGTTTAAAGGTAGAAAGACCAATTGAACCTGATCCAAATCAAATTCCACCGAGAAGCTTCCATCTTCTTTCACTTCAAACTCACTAATTTCTTTTTCAGCATAGGTAAATACATTGCTGTGGTATCGAATTTCTATTTTCGTTCCGGCATAAGTTTTATTCTTGCCATAGATTCGAACAGAACTGGCTACACATTCAGAAATAGAAATTAATGATATCAGTAGGAATAGAATAGTTCTCATTTTGGCGAATACTTAAGATGTTTATTTTATAATTTTCGAGGCAATATCGATGTATCGAGGAATATCAATCGTAATTGGACCTTTGTGTATTTTATCTTTTTGTTTTCCTAACCGAACTACTACTGCATTTTTTTCACGAATACTATAGATGTATTGTCCCAAATGACCTCGCATGTATGGGATATTGATTCCTTGATAAGGCAGTACCCAAAATTGATAACCATAAAAGTTCAGAGGAGCAGTTTTTTCTTCATTCAATAGTTCCGAAGCAGGTCTTGTTGCCTCTAAAATGTAATCTTCAGAAACCAACTGTTTATTCTCCCATTGTCCTTTATTCAATATGAGCTGTCCGAAACGAGCCAAATCTCTAGCATTACTGGTAAAGCAGCAAAAAGCCTTTTCGTCACCTTCTTTTTTATCTTCGCTCCACAAAGCTTTTTGAGTGGCATGCATGGGTTTCCAAAGCATTTGTTCGGCATATTTCGATACAGTTTCTCCAGTGGCTGCTTCTACAATAAAAGCAAGTAATTGGGTGTTGCCACTTTGGTAACGGAATCGAACTCCTGGAGTTTCAATCAATTGTTGATTGGTGGAAACCTTTCTCAGGTTTTTGCCATAGTAGGCTTTGGTTGTAATGGAAAAAGGACTGCTATAAGCTTCGTCCCAATCCAATCCCGAACTCATGCTTAGTAAGTTCTTTATGGTGATCATGCCTCGGTCATCCTTCGAAAATTCAGGAAGATACTTTCCTATTGGATCATTAATGGAATTTATTTTTCCCTGATCGATGGCAATTCCAATGAGTAAACTAACAATGCTTTTGGTTGCAGAAAAAATATTCGAAAGCGACTCTTTTCCGTAATCGTCCCAATATTCTTCGTACAAAATTTCCCCATTTTGAATTACCAGATAAGCTACGGTTTGGTGGTCTTCTAAATAGTTTCGGTCGATTGAATCGAGTTGATAATGGTTGTAGTTTTCGTTTTGCGGCCATTTTTCCCCATTTTCCACCAATACTTCGCGATTCTCAAATATGGTGTAATCGTCTATGTTGGCGAACCAATAAATCAGACTGGTTCTTAAATACTGTGGTGCTAGAAGCATCCAGGCCGCAGTTAGAACTGAAATAGTAATGAGAATTTTGATGGATTTTGACATAATACTACTGATTGTGTTTGTAAGCGTCAGGATCTTTTACTTTAGGTAAAAATTGCAAAGCATTTCCGTCATGTCGGATAATATCTCGTACTATTGTAGAGGTAATGGGAGTATGTTCAGGAGTGGTTAAAAGAAATATTGATTCCAAATCGTAAACCATTTTCTTATTGATTTGAGCAATGGCTCTTTCGTATTCAAAATCGGCAGCGGTTCTTAGTCCTCGTAAAATAAATTTTGCATTCTTAGTCTTGCAATATTTAACGGTTAATCCTGTAAAGGCTTCTACTTCAATTTTTGGATTGTTTGCAAAAGCTTCTTGGATCCATTGAATTCGTTTCTCGATTGGGAAGAACTGTTGCTTCTCGGAATTATATCCTATGGCGATAATGATTTTATCAAATAATGGTAAAGCTCTTGTTACAATCGATTCGTGACCAATGGTAAACGGATCAAAAGATCCAGGGAATATGGCAATGCGTTCCATTCAATAGTTTTTTAGTACTAAGCAAAAATAGTAGAATATTTGTAATGATCTTTATTCTGGGTTGGAGTTAATTTTTTCGATCAGATCCTCAATATAGGGAGCTGCCTTCAATAGATGAGATTCATACCATGAAAACATCTCTCCATCAACAAGTTCTATTTTCGTGTTTGGAAGAAGAGTTTGGATTTCTTGTATGTGTTTTTGTTGAAAAGGAAAAGGTTCCGAGGATAGAAAAATCATATTAGGATTGAGATGAACAATTTCTTTCTGGCTTAGTTGTGGATATCTGGAATCTTCGGCTTCTATAGCATTGGTAAATCCACATTTCTCAATCATCGAATTAATAAAGGTGTTTTTCCCAACAGCCATATACGGATCTTTCCAAATCAGATAAAGGATCTTGGCTGTTTTTTGGGGTTTTGGTATTTTTGAAAAAGCCGATCTTATTTCATTGGTTAGCCGATAAGCTTTGGGTTCGGTTCCTAAAATTTTACCTGTTTTCAGGATGTTTTCAAGCGCATCTTCAAAATTGCGAATCTTGCAAACATAAACAGGATATTCTTGCTGCAAGACTTCAATTTGTGCCTTACTATTCTCCTCCTCGTTGGCTAATATAAGATCGGGGTTAAGTAAATTAATTTTATCAAGATACAAGTTTTTAGGTCCGCCTATATTGGGAAGTTTTGCGATGAGATCCTTGGGGTATTTGCAAAATCTGGTTCTTGAAATAAGTTGTTCTCCTTTTCCCAAATCGAATAGAAATTCGGTGGTTGAAGGAACCAGGGAGATAATTCGTTTGGCTGGGATAGGAATACGAATCTTATTTCCCAGATCATCTGTTGCAGTTATAAAATCAGTCATTGTTTACAATTCGGTTCTTTTTTATGAATTTAGATAGAGAATATTTCTTTGTCAATAAGTTTCCTTAAAAGGCTTCCGTTGGCCATTTACCTAATTCGCTGGAATGAGATTGCATTAGAGATGTTCATTGGATACATAATCTCAAAAGAACGAATGATTACGAAAGGAAGAACAAAGGGATACCCAATTGGATGATTTATTGCGGATAAAATTGGTGAAAGAGCTAAAACTTTCTTTTTGCAGATAATCGAACCATTTGGCAGACTGTTTCCTTCTAATTTTTCGATTGTGTAAAGGTAAGTATTCACGGGCAGAATATTCTACTTAGAGTGTTGAAAAGTGTTTTGTTAAATCAGCAAGAAGTTGGTTCGCATTGGCAGTGTTCTCATGAGAAAGAATTTCTCCCTTTCGATTTACAAGAATAACATGAAGCCTTCTATCAAGATATTGAATCAGCTGAACGCTATTGTCCACACTTTCAATTTCTACGTATCGATGTTCTGAACTAATGTTAGGATGCCACATTTTCCACTTTTGTTTTCCTTCGATAGGTATTTTATTGAAAGAGGAATTTCGAATCACACTTACTAATTCTATATTGTTTTCATGGCAAAAAGCTTGCAGTTTGTCTAATGTTTGATAGTGAGCTTCGTTTTTATCGGGTGTCCATGCCCTCCAGATGTAGTAAAGTTGATAAGGTGCTATGCGTTTGTTAGAATCAAAGAATTTACCCTTTATGCTTGTGGCGCTGAATCTGGGGAACTCTTTTTGTGTAAAGATTTTATCGATAGTTTCCACTCTCTTGCTAAGGTTTTGGACGTACAAACCATTGGGATTGGCTTGTTTTAGAGTTTGTAAGTAGGTCTTTAGTTCCTGTTCCTTGCAATCGCCACTATAATAGTCTTGAAAAATTAAGTAAGCAACAACAGGGGAGGAAGCATAGTTGTGAAAATATTCCTTTTTAAAAAGTTCCTTTTTCTGATATTTTGCTTGCAAAATCTTTTGGGTGTTGGCATCTGCAATTACCTCTGGAAGTTTAAGATCTTGGGACAGTTTTTGTTTTTCCTGATTGTTTTTTTCTAGTAGTTCCTGAAAATTTTCGTAACGGTCCTGGGCTTTCGATCCACTTAATTTTTTAAGTAAGAAATCAGAAGTAAAATCATTTTTGTGGGCTCTGAGGTTCATTTCCGATGGAGAGATGAAAATTTTAGCTCTTTGATTTTTATTCAGTGCTAGTTGTGCTACAAAGGCTTGATTGCTTTTACCGCTAAAACGGAAGCTTCCATTTTCTGTAATCGTGGAATCAATTAAAATCACATCTTCGCCAGTTTCCTGATAAAGAAACAGACTTTGGTCCTGAATTCCTTCGATTGTTCCAGTAAGAATGAATTGCTTAGTTTGCGAATAGACGCTAATAGTGTTCAATATAACGAACAGAGATGCAATGACTAAATTTTTCATTTTCTATAGTTTAACTTAGGTAAATGAATTTATGGGTTAAAAATCATTATAGATAATCTGTTTTGTGATCCTCTAATTTTGCAAAAGGAGCAACTGCTCGATTAAAAATTCCTTGCACATAGGCAATTGTCATTCCATAATTAGAGACTGGTATACCTGCATCAATTGCAGCTTGTAGTCGGTTGGTGAGCTGTTTTTGAGTTATCATGCAAGCACCGCATTGTATCAAAAGGGCATAGTCGGATATTTTGCCAGGAATCTCATCCAAACCCGCAATCACAACAAATTCCAATTGTTTTCCAGTAAAGTTAGAAATCCATCGTGGAATTTTCACTCTACCTATGTCGTCGCAGGAAGTGTGGTGACTGCAACTTTCTAGCAGTAATATTTTGTCGCCATCCTGTAGTTTTCCAATTTGGGGAGTTCCTTTTAAGTAGGCATTAAAATTTCCTTTAAAGTGAGCTAGCATAATGCTAAAGCTGGTTAAGGCAATATTTTCAGGAATAGAAGCTCCTGCTTTTAAAAATACTTGACTGTCGGTGACTACCAATTTGGGTTTGATTCCTGTTTTGCGCAAAAAAGCATCTAGTTCACGTTCTTTTAAAACAATACAAACTGCATCGTTATCCAGAATGTCTCTGATAGCTTGAACCTGCGGTAAGATCAATCTACCTTCAGGGGCTTCAATATCGATGGGTGTAATTAAAAGAACAATATCTCCGTAAGAAATTAAATCACCCAAAAGGGAAGGTGTAGTGAAGGCTGACTCGGGAATTTGTTTCTTAATACTCGCAATAATAGTTTCGATATTGGCTTTCTGATTCGAAAAAGTCAAAATGTCTTTCGATCCATTTTTTTGAGCCAAATTCGCAGTGCTTTTTTGCAACACTTCTAAATCTTCTTTGTTGTGAATGGTAATAAAAGGAACATCGTACTGTTTAAATTTAGCAATGAGCGCTAATTCAAAATCAGCAAAAGTGTTTTTAGTAATTACCAAAATAGCTAGATCAATGGTTTTGATTACTTGGTTGGTCTTGGCGATGCGCTTTGTTCCCAATTCGCCAGTATCGTCAATACCAGCGGTATCAATTAGAATAACTGGACCAAAGCCAGTGATCTCGAATGATTTTTTGACAGGATCAGTTGTTGTGCCTGCAATTTCCGAGACGATGGCAATCTCTTGTGCGGCCAGAAAATTGATGAGCGTACTTTTTCCATTATTTCTTCGTCCAAAAATTCCAATATGTGCACGTCTTTCTCTTCCCATTTCTTCAATCGTTATAGCGTTTCCTCGATTCGGAATCCCATTTTTAGTAATTCTTTGGGCTGAAGGAGTTGATCTAGCAATTCTTCAGTCACAAAATTTAGTTTTTGGTTGGCTTCAAGAATAGAGCAATTATTTTTTTTCATTTCAAGAGCCAAATGAGCAGCTTGATGATAGCCAATATAAGGTGATAAAGCGGTAGCAACCGATGGATTTTTAAGTAGGCTTACTTCAATAGATTTTGGATGAATTGTTAATTCTCTAAATAAATTTTCACTGATACTTTTATTGGCAGCAATGAGTAATTTAATGCTATCGAGTATGGCATGACCAATGGATGGCAAGTAAGCATTTAGTTCCAAACATCCTTGAGCCGCTAAACTGCTTATCATTACATCATTTGCATAGATTTTATGAGCCGCACTAATTACAAATTCAGGAATTACTGGATTAATTTTGCCTGGCATAATGGAACTGCCTACCTGTTTTTGAGGAAGGTGTACTTCTTTATTTTGAAAAAGATCGGAGCCTAGCAAGCGCATATCGGAAATCATTTTTTCGAGGTTCACAGCGTGGGCTTTAAGAGTAGCATGAACTTCTACAAAACAATCCTGATTAGCCGTGGCATCCGATAGGTTTTCGGCGCGCGTAATAGGTAAGCCAGTTAATTTTTGAAGATTAGGAACCACTTCCATGATGAAAAATCGAGGAATTGATAATCCAGTACCAATGGCACCGCCACCCAAATTAACTTCTTTTAATCGTTCAAAACATTTCGATACACGCCACCAATCTCTCGAAAGTGCATTATTGTAGGTGCTGAAAAGTTTGTCGTAAGAGGAGGGAACTGCAGCTTGCATTTGAGTGTAGCCTTGTCGTAATACATTCCGGTATTTACTTTCCGTTTTTTCAACGTCTAAGCGCAGAGTATTGATGGCTTCTTCTAGTTCTTGCAGCAAACTTATGGCTGCTATTTTTAGAGATGTTGGAATTACATCGTTGGTTGATTGAAAGACATTAGCGTGTTCAAAAGGATCGATATGCTGATAAGAACCAAGCTGTTTCCCTATTTTTTGAAGGGCTCGATTCGAAATAATTTCATTCACATTCATATTGATGCTTGTGCCAGCTCCGCCCTGTATTGCTGGAATAATGAAATGCTCAAAATGCTTTCCATTCTTAACCTCAATAGCAACCTTTTCTAGTTCGTCAATTAATTGTTTATCAAGTAAATGGAAAGGAAATTTTTTATTGGGAAATTTGTGATGAATGGCTCCTAAAAATCTTGTGTAAGTTTGATAACAGGCCTGTTTTACTACACCAATGGCCATATACCATTCTTTGTGAAAGGGTGTTTTATCTGGGAAGTTTTCTTGAGCTCGAAGAGAATGAATTCCCCAAAGAGCATCTTCTGGCAGTTCCCTTTGTCCTATAAAATCAGATTCGATTCTCATAATCAGCTGGAAGATTTGGTATAGGATTTCACATCCTGTACCGAAATGCTTTCCTGGCCCAGAATGATCAGTCTTTCAATAATATTTCTGAATTCGCGAATATTTCCTGTATAATTGATTTTTTGCAATTCCTTTACAGCATCATCTTCAATGCTTTTTTGAGGAATACCCATTTCACCACAAATACTTTCTATAAAATGTTTGGCCAACATGGGAATATCTTCGGTTCTATCGTTTAAAGGAGGAACCGAAATTAAGATTACACTAAGGCGATGGTAAAGATCTTCCCGAAAATTATTGTTCTCAATCTCATGGGCAAGGTTCTTGTTGGTGGCAGCAATCACGCGCACATTAATTTTAATTTCTTTATCGCCACCCACGCGAGTAATTCTATTTTCCTGTAAAGCACGCAAAACTTTCGCTTGCGCAGAGAGACTCATATCACCAATTTCATCCAAGAAAAGAGTTCCACCATCAGCCAACTCAAATTTTCCTTTTCTTTGTTTTATGGCTGAAGTAAAAGAACCTTTTTCGTGACCAAAAAGTTCACTTTCAATCAGTTCGGAAGGAATGGCAGCACAGTTTACTTCAATAAAAGGGCTCTTGGATCGCTTGCTCTGTTCGTGAATGCGGTGAGCAACAAGTTCTTTTCCTGTTCCATTGGGGCCGGTAATTAAAACTCTCGCATCGGTTGGAGCAACTTTGTCAATCATATCATTTACCGATTCTAAGGCGCTAGAAGCTCCAATCATTTGGTATTTTTTACTGACCTTTCTTTTGAGAACTTTAGTTTCGGTAATTAGTTTTGATTTATCCATGGCATTTCGAATCGTAATTAAAATGCGATTCAAATCCAGTGGCTTTTCAATAAAATCGAAGGCTCCTTTTTTAATTGATTCTACAGCAGTATCAATATTTCCATGTCCAGAAATCATGATAACGGGCGTATCTAAAGCCAATTCATGCATTTTTTCAAGCACTTCAATGCCATCCATTTTAGGCATTTTAATGTCGCACAAAACAACATCAAATTCATCTGACTTTATTGATTCTATTCCTTCGATGCCATCTTCGGCCAAACTTATTTCATAATCCTCGTAAGTTAAGATCTCTTTTAGGGTGTTGCGAATGCTTCTTTCGTCGTCGATGATTAGAATTTTGGACATACTTAATTTTTAGATTCTACAGTTTGTGCTTTGTTCGGAGTATGTGTGTTTTTTTCTAGGTATTCAAAAAGAGCACCTTCTTTTAATGCAAAGGATGATTGGAACAATTTACTAATTCCCGATTCTTTTATTAAAAAATTGATAAAAATACTTGCTACAACAATTAGTTCTACACGAACAGGATCCATTCCTGGCATTTGTTCTCTTTCCTGCATATTAGATGCTAAAAAGACTTGATGAAGGTGAAAAAAATCTTTTAGTTTAATTTCAAAATGTGTTGTCGGAAAACCATTACTTTCAGGGATTTTAGCGAGTAAAATCTGCTTAAAAGTATCGAAAGATCCTGATGATCCGATGAGGGTTTTTACCGAATGAATATCCAAAGCTTCGAATAAATCAGTCATTTGCGATTTTAAATATTCCTCAATTTCTTTCACTAAATTTTTTTTGATAGGATCTGAAGGATTAAATTTCTCCAATAACCGAGTCATACCTAGAGGGTAACTTTTTTTCCAGAAAACCTTTTCGTTATTGGCAATAATAATCTCATTACTTCCTCCTCCAATGTCGAGTATGGCAACTGTTTCGTGGTTTAATTCAATGGATTTCTTCGTTCCTTTAAAAATTAAATCAGCTTCACGTTCTCCAGAAATAATTTCAATATTAATATTGTATTTTTCTTCCAGCATTTTCACAAAAGCGGGTCCATTTTCTGCCGAGCGAATTCCCGAGGTAGCAAATGCCAGCGTTTTAGATACTTCTAAATTCTTGGAGATTTCTGTTATTGTTTCGAAGGCATTTTGCGCTCTTGCTATTGCCTCTTCGGTAATTATATTTTTGTTGATTCCGCCTTTTCCTATTTTGGTTGGGTATTTTGAACGATTCAGAATTTTAGGAATTCCATCCTCGTCCCACTCGGCAACGAGCAAGTTAAATGTATTGGTACCTAAATCTATTACAGAAATTCGCATGAACTACTATTTGGTTGAGTTAATTGTCTGATCTTAATGTTCTAATTGCTTAATTGTGACTATTTCATAGGCCCCAATTAAAAACCGAAGATACAAAAAACTTTGTTCTCGTTTTGCTATTTTTGATTTGGATATTTCGAAGATGAGTTTTTTTTAAACTTTCGTTTTCCAATAAAATAATATTGCAGCTTTATGCTGCGGAAAATGCATCAATAAATGAGATGTTTACGGTTTTTATTACTAGTTATGATAACGTAACCATTTCCAAATTTCTTTGTACGAGACTTTTTTCCCATACATTAAAATACCTGTTCGGTATATTTTTGCCGCAATCCAGGTAACAAGAATAAAGGAGCCAATTAGAAGTGACATAGACAAAATTAATTCCCAAAGGGGAACTCCGTAGGGAATTCGAACCAGCATAACAATTGGCGAGGTTAATGGAATAATAGAAGCCCAAAAGGCAAGACTTCCCTCTGGATTTTTCGCTACAGCAAAGCCAATGTACATCGCCATAATTAATGGAATCGTAATTGGGATCATGAATTGTTGGGTCTCGGTTTCGTTATCAACAGCACTACCCACAGCAGCAAATAAAGCGGAGTACAATAAATATCCGCCAAGGAAAAAGAAGACAAAAGCACCCAAAATACTTGCAATATAGGCCATGTCGAATGTTCCCAGTAAGTTTTGAGCCATTTTTAATTGATCAGCATTCAAGGAGTTTGCACCTTGTGGAAGTTGAGAAAGGTTTTGAGCCTGTTGAAGCGAATCCATATCGACACCAGGTAGAACGATAGCAGTTCCAACTACGATGATAATACCCGATAAAATGATCCACATAATAAATTGAGTGAGGCCGACCATAGCTACTCCAACAATTTTTCCCATCATTAGTTGAAATGGTTTTACCGAAGAGATAATGACTTCTACAATTCGATTGCTTTTTTCTTCAATAACACCGCGCATAACCTGTACGCCATACATGAAAATAAACATATAGATGATAAAACTAGAGATAAAACCTATAATCATAGCAATTTCGGTTGAACTTTGTTTTATTTCGCCATCGTCACCAAACTTAATGGTTTTCATGGAAATTGGTGTTTCTGTTGCAGCTAGTTTCTCCTCCAAATCGGGCATGTTAGCCTGAGCGATAATTTTTGAACGTTTGATTTTTTCGATGTGAGTACGAATCTGATTGCCTGCTTCCGATTTTACTTCTATGGTAACCTGTTTGTAAGAAAATAATTCGGCCATTTGACGTTCTAAAATGTCGGTAGGAATTACTAAAATTGCATAGTATCCCTTTTCTTCCATTTCCGATTTTGCTTGCTCGAAGCTTGTATTGTTCAGGTATTCGAAAGTCGTGAAATCCTTGCTTTTTACGGGTTCTATTAATTGCGACTCGTTGATTACGGCAATGGTTCTTTTTTCGGTATCATCTTTCAGCATCATCCAAATCATGAATGCATAAATACCGGCAATTAAAACGGGTGTTAAAAAGGTTAATATTAGAAAAGATCGTTTTTTAACTCGTGAGAGGTATTCTCTTTTTATAATGATGAAAATTTTGTTCATTTTTTGTTTTTTTTTGGTTAGATCTTTTTGTTTTCATTCACCACTCTTATAAAGATGTCATTCATGCTTGGCACAATTTCATTAAAGGAAATGATATTCAAATAGGGAAGAAGTTGTTCCAGCAATTCATTGGATGTAATGCCGTTGTTTAATTTTATTTTTAGGGTGTTAAATTCTATGCCTTTTACTTTTTCGATGATTTTAATATCTGATTTTAAGATTTTTTCTAGTTGATCGAATTCTCCAGTATAGTTTATTTGATAGGTATTGGTACGATATCTTTTTTTGATCAGATCAACAGGACCATCAAGAATTTTTTCGGATTTATTGATCAAGGCAATGTGATCGCAAATTTCTTCTACAGAACCCATGTTGTGAGTTGAGAAGATAATGGTTGCACCTTTATCGCGAAGTTCTAATATTTCTTTTTTTAATAGATTGGTATTAATGGGATCAAAACCACTAAAAGGTTCATCGAATATGAGCAGTTCAGGTTCATGAAGAATGGTAACTACAAATTGAATTTTTTGCTGCATTCCCTTCGAAAGCTCTTCTACTTTCTTATCCCACCATTGTAAAATGTCGAATTTATCGAACCAAATTTTTAATTTTTTAGTTGCTTCTTTTTGACTCATTCCTTTTAACTGAGCCAAATAAACTGCTTGTTCACCAACTTTCATTTTTTTGTACAATCCCCTTTCTTCGGGAAGGTAGCCGATGCGTTTAATATCCTTGGGCAGTAAAGGTTTACCATCAAAAAAAACTTCGCCAGAATCTGGACCGGTTATTTGATTTATAATTCTGATTAAGGTCGTTTTTCCTGCGCCATTAGGACCAAGTAGGCCAAAAATACTTCCTTTTGGAACCGAGATACTTACTTTGTTTAAAGCTTTGTGTTCGGCGTATTGTTTAACAACGTTTTTTGTTTCGAAAAATGCCATGTATAGTTAGGTTTGGTAACACTAGATTTTCAACTAGAAACTAAAGTAAGCAATTTTGAGAAGTTGATGGATATAAAATTGATGTAATATGATAAGAACTTGTTTATGTTGAGATTTTTTAGGATGTAAGGGATCAAAAAAAATCCCCGGATATTTCCGAGGATTCTTACTACTATATTTTTGTACTAATCGAAAAAGTTTCTCACTTTTTTGAAAAAGCTTTTTTCATGAGCACTAGGCTGAGGTGTAAAGTTTTCTGAACTTTGCATTTTTTCCAGATTTTTCTTCTCCTCCTTAGAGACACTGCTTGGTACCCAAACATTAATTTTAACGAGTAAGTCGCCTCTACCATACCCGTTAATATCTGGTAAACCTTTACCACGTAATCGAAGAATTTTTCCAGGCTGTGTACCTGCATCAATTTTCACTTTTACTTTACTTTCAATCGTAGGAATTTCAACTGCTGTTCCTAAAATAGAATCAGGTATGCTAATGAATAGGTTGTATAAAAGATCGTTTTCATCACGAATCAAATCGGGATGTTCTTCCTCATGAACCAAAATTAGCAAATCGCCATTAACCCCTCCACGACGAGCTGCATTACCTCTACCGCTAACCGATAGCTGCATTCCTTCGGCTACGCCAGCAGGAATATTAATGGTAATTACTTCTTCGTCGCGAACAATGCCTTCTCCAGCACAACTGGTACATTTATTAGTAATGATTTTTCCTTCGCCACCACAAGTCGGACAAGTTGATGCTGTTTGCATCTGTCCTAGAATGGTATTCTGAATACGGGTAACTTGTCCTGATCCGTTACAAGTTGAACAGGTTGAAAAAGAAGATCCATCTTTAGCTCCAGAGCCATTACAGGATTTACATTCAACTTGTTTTTTTACTTTTATTTTCTTCTCAACACCTTCCGAAATTTCCTTTAAGGTTAATTTTACCTTTACTCTGAGGTTGCTGCCGCGGTTTACTCTTTGTGAGCTACGACCACCGCCGCCAAAACCGCCACCAAAGAAGGATCCGCCGCCTCCGCCGCCAAAAATATCGCCAAAATGAGAGAAGATATCTTCCATGTTCATTCCGCCACCGCCAAAACCGCCGCCGGCTGCTCCACCAACTCCGGCATGACCATATTGGTCGTATCGTTGACGTTTTTCTGGATTGCTTAAAACCTCGTAGGCTTCAGCAGCTTCTTTAAAACTTTCTTCAGCTTCTTTATTATCCGGATTTTTATCAGGGTGAAACTGAATTGCTTTTTTACGATATGCTTTTTTTAATTCGGCTTCCGAGGCTGACTTGGAAACTCCTAAAACTTCATAATAATCTCTTTTCGACATCTTTTTCTCAGCTTAGATTTAGAATTACTTATTCTCCAACAACAACTTTGGCAAAACGAATAACTTTGTCGTTTAGGAAATATCCTTTTTCAACGCAGTCTACAACTTTTCCTTTTTGTTCCTCAGTGGGAGCGGGTATTTTTGTAATTGCTTCGTGGATGTCGGTATCAAATAGTTGGTCTACCGCTTCAATTTCTTTTACCCCATTTTGCGCAACAAAATCTTTAAAATTAGAATAAATTAAATGAACACCTTCTTTTATGGCATCAATATCTTTGGTCGAATCAATAGATTGTAAAGCACGTTCGAAATTGTCCATAACAGGAAGAATATTCACTAAAATCTTTTCTCCTGCCGATTTGGTCAATTCCATCTTCTCTTTCAAGGTTCTTTTGCGGTAGTTGTCAAATTCAGCTGACAAACGTACATATTTGTCACTAATGTCCTGAAGTTTAAGTCCTAACTCTTCCAATTCATCGGCTTTACTTTCTTTAGCAGATTTCTTGTTTTTTTTGCTTTCTTGCTTTTCTTCAGCCTTCGAATTTTCCTTTTCGTGGCTTTCTTCTACTTTCTGGTTTTCAGTAGCTTCAATATCCTTTTCTTCCAATTTTTCTTTTTTTGATTTGCTTTTATCTTTCGTCATTTTTCAATGATTTATATCGTTCGGATTTTTTTAACGGGCTTTAAATTACAAATAGTTTGCCAATGTACTAGATTCCGCCAAATTGGCACAAAGATAGAATTTGTAAGTGTAATTATTTCCATTTTATTATTATTTCAATCATTTGAGGTATAAATAAATACTTCGCAATGGAATTTATTAGACCATAGTTAATTGCTTTAAATAACATAAACTTTACTATATTTATATGCTAAATGAAATTAGAATGGAAGTAGTAATTGATAACAATGAGTTTTGTATCCGTTTGTATCAAAATGTAGCCTATTTAAAAGTCACAGGGATACAGGATGAATCTGGTGCCGATTTTTTTGAAAAAACCGTTGATGAGGTGATTGAGGAATATTCGCATGATCGTTTTGCTGCCTTGTGCGATTTAACTGAGTTGATTTTACCTGAGCCTTCTGTTTCTAAGCAAGTTAATAACGCTATTCTAAAGCTTTCGAGCAGAATAAATGTAGAATGTATCGCCATAATTATGCAACCTAAGTTTCTTCAGATTATTCAAGCTTATTTGTTTTCTTTTTATTTGAAAAATATATCTGTGAAGACAAAGATATTTCAAGATAAAGATAAGGCTATTGATTGGCTTACTGATTTTGGTTATCAGCTTACAGAAATAGAATCTTTTTTAAAGATAAAAGAAAAAGCCGACTAATGCGATGCATAAGTCAGCTTTAAAATTATTTTAAGTGCATTACTACTTGTTTTTATAGTATTGAAGAACCAATTCCAATTTTTCACCTCTTAAGTTTTTGGCAAGAATCACGCCATTTCCGTCAATTAAGAAATTAGAGGGAATGGATCGTATTCCAAATTTGTTGGAAATTGGTGAATGCCATCCTTTCAATTCACTAACGTGGTATTTCCAGGCAAGTTTGTCTTTGGCGATGGCAGCTTTCCAATTGGCTTGTTTGGTATCTAAAGAAAAACTGTAAACGGTAAATCCGTTTCCATTCTTAAACTCGGCATTCTTATATTTATTGTATGTTTCAACAATATGTGGGTTTTCGGCTCTACAAGGAGGACACCAAGAAGCCCAAAAATCAACCAGAACTAATTTGCCTTCTAGCGAACTTAGTTTTAAATCTTTTCCTTCAATCGATTTTGCAATAATATTTGGTAATCTGTCTCCAACCTCGAAGCCTTCGTTTGGTTCTTTTCCTTCAGCGGGATTTGCGGTGCTGGCAAAAGCTGATACTGATAGAAGAAAAGAGAAGAATATCAATGCTACTTTTATTTTTTTCATAATTCAATGTTTTATCTGTTATTAACTATTTTGATGCTACTAAATTAAGTAGATATCTTTGTTTAAGGTGTTAATAAATAGTTAATTGCTTATTCTTTTGATGTTTGCACCAATTGCATTCAGTCTTAGGTCAATGTTTTCGTAACCTCTGTCAATCTGGTCTATATTGTGAATAGTACTTTTCCCCTCAGCCGAAAGAGCTGCGATTAAAAGGGCAACTCCTGCTCGAATATCTGGAGAAACCATTGTGGTTGGCCGCAATTTCTGTTCGTTGTTTAAACCAATAACAGTTGCTCTGTGTGGATCACATAGAATAATTTGTGCACCCATATCAATTAATTTATCTGTAAAGAACAAACGACTTTCAAACATTTTTTGATGAATGAGTACACTTCCTTTGGCTTGGGTTGCTACCACCAAAAAAATGCTTAGTAAATCGGGGGTAAGTCCAGGCCAGGGAGCATCGGCAATGGTAAGAATCGATCCATCTATAAAGGTTTCAATTTGGTAGTTCTTCTGTTTCGGAATGTAAATATCATCGCCTCTCAATTCCATTTTAATTCCCAGTCGTTTAAATGCACTAGGAATCATTCCCAATTCGTTGTAGGCAACGTCTTTTATGGTTATTTCCGATTTTGTCATTACCGCTAAGCCGATGAAACTGCCAATTTCAATCATGTCGGGAAGAATTCTATGTTCGCAGCCATGCAAGCTTTCAACACCGTCAACAATCAAGAGATTGGAGCCTACACCACTAATTTTTGCGCCCATCGAAATCAGCATTTTACACAATTGCTGTATGTAAGGTTCGCAGGCAGCATTGTAAATTGTAGTGGTTCCTTCGGCCATAACCGCGGTCATAATAATATTGGCAGTTCCGGTTACCGATGCTTCATCGAGTAATAAATAGGTTCCTTTTAAATGTTCTGCTTCTACGCGATAGAAATTTTCACCTGGATTAAAGTTGAATTTCGCACCTAGTTTTTGAAAGCCTAGGAAGTGTGTGTCCAAACGTCTTCGTCCTATTTTATCGCCGCCAGGTCGTGGAATATATCCTTTGCCAAAACGAGCTAAAAGGGGACCAATTATCATGATTGAGCCTCGTAAGGAGGATCCTTTACTTGCAAATTCTGGAGAGTTTAGGTAATCTAAATTTATATTTTTTGCCTGAAAAGAGTAGGAATTTTTAGCTTCTTGTGTGACATGCACTCCAAGTTCTGAAAGTAATTCGATTAATTTATTAACATCAAGAATGTTAGGGATATTATGAATGCTTACCTTTTCTTTGGTTAAAAGAGTGGCACATAAAATCTGAAGAGCTTCATTTTTTGCTCCTTGAGGAATTAACTCTCCTTGTAACGATTTGCCACCAATAATCTCAAAAGTACTCATGGGTTATATGTTTTGTTGTATTCGGTCTTAAAGATAATTATAAAAAACATGTAAGATGGAGAAAGTAAGATTGGTTTCAGCATAAAAAAAACCGGTTGGGAACCGGTTTTTATATTTATGATCTTGGTTTGTTGTATTTTCGATGATCGTTTTTATCATTCCGATCTGAACGGGGATTTTTCTTTTTTTTGTTTTTCTGTGTGTATTCCCTTTCTCTAACTTCGGTTAGTTTGAATCGCTCCGGAATTTCAAGTTGTCCTTTTGATAACTCAGTAATATCTTTAAATATTTTTTCGTCGGGCACACTGTCTTTGTTCCAATTAAGGAAGGATTTCTTCATGTGATTGGCAATCATTAAAAGAAGAGCCTCTTTTTCTTTCGGATCTTCAATCTCAATTGCTTTGGCAATTAATGCTTCAACAGTTCTACCGTAGTGACGATACCTAATTCTTTTATTGCTGTAGGGAAGTCGCTCGGGTTTCTCAGCCAACTTTTCTTTTGTAGGAGCTTCGTAAGGAGAGTCTATGTCTAAAATAAAATCGGACATAATAGCTAAGTGATCCCAAAGTTTGTGTCTAAAATCACTAACATCTCGAAGGTGAGGATACATATTCCCCATAATGGCAATAATACTTTTTGCCACACGATTTCTTTCGTCTTTGTCCTCAACGGTTAGGGCGAAATCTACCATTTTGTGAACGTTTCGTCCATATTCAGGAAGAATCAGATGCTTCCTGCTAGAATTATAATCCATTTATTTTGTTCTTGTTTTTTATCTGGTAATAAACATTTTAATACGAAGGGCTATATGGCTAATTTGTAACGCAAGGGCTCTACGAAAAATGAAGATAGTTATCTATATAATTTGTGAAGCTAAGATTTCATAGATTTTACGATATGAAGTAGAAAAGAACTTTAAATAAATTGTTTTTTATATTTAAAACAATTGCAGAAAATCTTAGAACTCATGACAAATGTAACAGATTTCTTCTTTCAATACAAATAGTTAGGGTTTTTATCCAACAATTTTAAGCTTAGCGAATTTTAGGAGTAATTGTTTTTGTCCAACATTCTGAAAAAATACGGTTGCTTTTATATTGGGTTTGCTTCCTTCTATTTGCAAAACCTTGCCTTTCCCAAAGCGTTGATGCTCGACAATCATACCCGATTGAATTTGATCGGGATGAGATGGCGTAAAGTTAGCATCGTTTGTTTGACTTGTACCTATTCTGTTACGAGTGATGGGTTGTTTTAGTTTTGGTTTGGATGAAAAAGATTGTTTTGTTTGAAATTTTTTCGGGTGGCTTACAATTTCAGAATCTGTACTGCTCTGGTAGTTACTGCCTAGTGCTCCCGAGAAATCGGGTTCTTTTTCATATTGAAAATCGGTAAACTGATCGTCAATTTCCTTAATAAACCGACTAGGGCGAGGATAACTAATGTTTCCCCATTTGTATCTCGATTTTGCAAACGATAAGTTTACTTTTGTTTCTGCTCGGGTTAATGCTACGTAGAATAATCGGCGTTCTTCTTCCAGATCTTGGGAGGTACTAGTAGCCATTTGCGAGGGGAATAAATCTTCTTCGAGCCCAACAATGTAAAGATGTGGAAATTCCAGTCCTTTGGCTGAGTGTATGGTCATTAGAGTGATTTTGTTTCGATCTTCATCCTTGTCGCTATCCTGATCAGTTAAAAGAGCAACATCTTCCAAATAATTGGCCAATTGTAATTCTTTACCTTCCTCCAAAGCATTTTGGGTAAATTCTTGAATCGCATTTAAAAGTTCCTGTATGTTTTCATGTCTGGAAACTCCTTCTGGCGATCGGTCGTTATATAGTTCCTGCACAATTCCAGTACTTTTTGCAACGTAATTGGCCAGATCAATCGCCGATTCAGAAGCTTGTTTTTGCTGAAAATCACGAATTAAAGTCGCAAATCTGCTTAGTTTCGAAATGGTTCCCGAATTAATTCCATAAGGTCTTTGTTGCAGGCCAGCAATTACCTCCCAAATACTAGAGCCATTTTCTATTGCTGCATTTTGAAGTTTATTAACGGTTGTATCGCCAATTCCTCTTTTGGGGTAGTTAATTACTCTTTTAATAGCTTCTTCATCGTTTGGGTTCACCGTCAGGCGGAAATAGGAAAGTAAATCTTTAATTTCTTTTCTCTGATAGAACGACAGACCGCCGTAAATCTTGTAAGGCAGGTTTAATTTGCGCAAGGATTCCTCAAAAATCCTCGATTGTGCGTTGGTGCGATATAGAATTGCGAAGTCTTGATATTGCAATTGATTTCGCATTCTTTCCTCGTAAATTGAGTTGGCAACAATATAACCCTCTTCGTGATCGGTGAGTGCTTTTACAACCCGAATTTTATCACCTTCCTCATTTTCTGAAAAAGAATTTTTTTGAATTTGTTCTTTGTTTTTATGGATTACGCTATTCGCAGCGTTCACAATATTTTGAGTCGATCGGTAATTTTGCTCTAGTTTGTATAGCTTGTAATTGGGGTAATCGTTTTTAAAGTTTAGAATGTTCTCAATTTTCGCTCCACGAAATGAGTAGATGCTTTGAGCATCATCGCCAACCACGCAAACATTCTTATGATTTTCGGCCAGTTTTTTAACAATTAGATATTGTGAGTAGTTGGTATCCTGATACTCATCTACTAAAATGTATTTAAATTTATCTTGATACTTGGCTAGTATTTCGGGTTTGGTTTTAAAAAGGATATTTGTTTGCAATAGCAGATCATCAAAATCCATGGCATTGGCTTGCCTGCATCGTAAACTGTACTTTTTATAGATTTCAAAAATGAGTGGGCGTCTGTTGCTTGAGTCAATTTTTTGAATGTTGGTATTTTGAGCGTATGCATTGGCTGTTACCAAATTATTTTTAGCCGACGAAATACGATTTAAAACTTCATTGGCTTTGTAGGTCTTGTCGTCTAGTTGCATTTCGCGAATAATGGCACGAAGTAAATTTCGTGAATCCTGAGTATCGTAAATGGTAAAATTGGAGTCAAAACCTAGGTGTTCTGCTTCATATCGTAGAATTTTCGAGAATATAGAATGAAAAGTTCCCATCCATAGCGATTGAGATTGCTGTGGTCCTACAAGGTTGCCAATTCGCTCTTTCATTTCCCGAGCCGCTTTGTTTGTAAAGGTTAAAGCCAAAATGGAGTATGCAGGAATGTGCTGATTTAAAAGGTGTGCAATTCGGTAGGTTAAAACACGGGTTTTGCCCGATCCAGCTCCAGCGATAACTAGTGAGGCTCCATTTATATTTTCAACGGCTTCACGTTGTACCGGATTTAACTCATTTAAATATTCCATTCTTTTTCAATCAGTTTTCAATTATTTTGCAGCTCAAAATTAATATTTGAAAGGTAATTTTAGGCCATTTATTCAAAATTAGTCTAGAATAAAATTTCAATTTGTTATTTATTGTGGTGATATTCAGATGTTTTGCTTTTGGAGTTCTACTACCTGTTACTAACTCGTTTTATAGGCAACTTAACTCATAACATGTGTTTTGCCAATAAAGATAATTGTTTAATTGTAGAAAAAACGGCTTTATTTTTTTAATATTGTAGATCTAGACATATCATAAAACTATTCAGAATAGCAAGATGAAAATACGGTTCAGCTTACTCCACTCAAAGAAATTTTTTCGCTTATCACTTTTTGTGATATTTGTATTCTTATCGAGTCCACTTTTCTCGCAAATAACTGCAGGTAATGCTAGTTATACAACTACAACTCAGTATTCTACCTCTTCTCAGGACGAAATCTATGTTTTTTGTGATGAAATTGGGACAGGTGTTGGTGAGCTTACAGCTACTCCTACCGATGGCTCGTCGGGATGGACCTTTAATTGGACAAAATGGAATTCTAGCTCTTCATCCTTCTCGACTTCGGTTTCCTCTTTAGATACCTCTACAGAATCGTTATTGACAAACTTGCAGGATGGTTTGTATCGTGTTGAGGCAAGTAATGGTACTGATTCTTTCGAAGATCAAGCTTGGGTTTTGAATAATAGCAATTCACAGCCTACTTTAACACTCAGTTCGATGGATTGTGTTGGCTTGTATTTTTATGCCTCTTTTGCACCTTTGCAATTGCAATATTTTGATATTCCTTCTGCTACTCTGTTAGATGTATCAACAGAAGGATCGTATACTTTTACCTTATTGCGAAATGGAGAAGAACTGGATCATTTAAGCTTATCCAATTACGATGGAAGTAGTAAAAGTTTTGTGGATGATGAGGCTTTTGAGGATGAAAAATCTTATACCATGCGCGTTACCGACCCGTATTCTTGTAGTTTTATTTCGGAGAGTGTTACTTCATCTACCTATGTGGTTGAGGCAGGTTTTTCAATTGATCCAATGGATGGAGAAGCTCCTTTGGAGGTTGAGTTTGAAAATGAATCAGTAAATGCTGATGATTTTGAATGGTACCTTTACCAGGATTTTGATCGTATTGAAGATGCAACCGAACTAGCGGACAGTCTTCTTGTGGATGATATAGTAACAGATGAGGATCCTGTTGCCTATACTTATGAACATCCTGGATATTACTACGTGAAGTTGATTGTTTCTTCTGATAAAGGTCCCGAAACGTGTATCGACGAGTATACACTAATAGAGCCGGTTGAAGTAGATACATCTTTAGTACAGGTTCCTAATGTTTTTACCCCTAATGGCGACGGTCAGAATGACGAATTTAAAGTAAAATCTCAATCTTTAAAAAGTTTTAAAGCCACCATTTTTAATCGGTGGGGAAGAGTTGTGTATTCTTCGCAAAATCCCGACGAAGGATGGAATGGAAAAGTGAATGGGAAATTGGCAACACCAGGAACGTATTTTTATGTAATTAAAGCAACAGGAGAGGAAGAGGAAAAAAAGACATATACCAAAAAGGGCTCGTTTATGCTGATTCGTAATTGAGTTGTAAAGATGGTTTTATAGATACGATAAAGGCCTCGCAAGAGGCCTTTATCTTTTTATTTATACTTCAGCTGCCTCTTCTTGGTAGCTTTCCAGTAACTCATGCTGAATTTCACTAGGTACTTTTTCGTAGCTGTCAAACTTCATAGTGAATTGAGCTCTTCCGCCTGTAAGCGAACTTAATTTAGTTGAGTATTTGTTCATTTCTTTTAAGGGAACTTTGGCAATTATTTTTTGGAATCCTTTTTCGGCTTCCATACCCATAATCATGGCGCGTCGTGTTTGTAGATCACTCATTACATCGCCCATTCTATCTTCGGGGGCTAAAATTTCGATAAGATATATTGGTTCCAGTATTTTAGGGCCAGCATTTTTAAAGGCAGCACTAAATGCATGCCTGCCAGCAAGTCTAAACGAAATTTCATTGGAATCTACAGCGTGCATCTTACCATCATACACAACTACGCGAATGTCTCGTGCATAGGATCCAGTAAGTGGTCCTTCGTCCATTTTCTCCATAATCCCTTTTTGGATGGCAGGAAGAAAACGAGTATCAATAGCTCCTCCTACTATACAGTTGCAGAAAACCAATTTTCCACCCCAATTAAGTTCGATAACTTCGGTTCCACGTAAGTTAACTTTTGTTTCTTTTCCATTGATTTTATACATTACAGGATCTGGCATTCCTTCTGTGTATGGTTCTATTATCATATGTACTTCACCAAATTGTCCTGAACCACCTGATTGTTTTTTGTGGCGGTAATCCGCTTGTGCAATTTTTGTAATGGTTTCGCGATAAGGTATTTTAGGTTTTAAAAATTCGATTTCAATATTGTCGTTGTGGCTCAGTCTCCATTTTAAAGTGTTTAAGTGGAATTCTCCCTGTCCGTGTAAAATAATTTGCTTTAGTTCTTTAGAGTATTCTATAAGTATTGTGGGATCTTCTTCGTGCATTCTATGCAGTAATTCACCGAGCTTTTCATCATCCGAATCGTCTTTTGCCCTTACTGCAGTTCTATATTTTGGTTCTGGAAATTTAATGCTTTTGTATACAAAATCACAATCCTTATCGTTTAAGGTGTGATTGTTTTTTGTGTTTTTCAATTTTACAGTTGCTCCTATATCACCAGCAAGAAGTTCTGTTACTCGTTCCCTGTTTCTTCCTGCAATGATATATAGTTGAGAGACTCTTTCTTTAATTTTGTTGTTTATATTGATTAAATCGTCCCCTTCTTTAACTCTGCCCGATATAACTTTAAAGTAGCTAACTTCCCCAATGTGTGGCTCAATCGATGTTTTAAATACAAAAATGGAGGTTGGAGCATTGGGATCACATTTTGCTTCTCGTCCGCTAATTGTTGGTATGGCAGGCATTTCGGTTACGAAAGGAACAATGTTTCCTATAAATTCCATGAGTCGACGAGTTCCCATGTCTTTTTTTGCTGAAATGCAAAATACAGGAAAGAAATCACAAGCAATCATTCCTTTTTTCATCCCTTCTCGCATCTCGTCCTCTGTTAAAGTTCCTTTGTCGAAATATAATTCCATTAAGGCTTCATCATTCTCTGCTGCTGATTCAACAAGTTCGTTGTGAAGCTGGTTGGCTTTGTTAATTTCGGTGTCCGGGATGTCTAAGATTTCTGGTTCTCCGCCATTGGGTCCCCATTGGTACAATTTCATTTTAAGTACATCGACAACGGCATTGAAATTTACGCCAACGTTTACGGGATATTGCACAATTGTAATTTTATTCCCAAAATTTATTTTAGCTGTTTCAATACACAATTCAAAATTAGCCTTGTCATGATCTAGTTGGTTAATAACAAAAATAAGAGGTTTGTGTAAGGAGGCTGCTCTTCGACCAATTATTTCGGTTCCAACTTCTACTCCATTCTGAGCATTTATTAACATTAAGCCTGTATCAACAACATTAAGAGCTGAAATTACACCTCCTGAGAAATCATCAGCTCCAGGACTATCTATGAAATTAATTTTTTTTCCCAGCCACTCAGTATAAAGAACAGTAGAGAATACTGAGCTTTTGTACTCATGTTCTACCGGATTGTAATCAGAAACGGTGTTATTATCTTCCACGTTTCCGCGTCTTGTAATAACACCGCCTTCAAACAGCATTGCTTCAGCCAAGGTAGTTTTACCCGAGCCCGCATTACCAATGAGGGCGATGTTTTTAATTTCGTTTGATTGATACACTTTCATAAGGGTATTTTTTTGGGTTAAAAAATAAATTAACTGTGTAAAAGTTCGAACAACTTCCTGAATAATTAATAAGCCTTCGTAAATTAGTTAACTTTTAAGTTAGATGCAATATGCATAGTGCAGTAATTGAGGATGGAAACTGATGTGAAAGATAAAATTTGATCGTGATTTTGTCAGAAATCCTTTTGTTTAGGCCGAAAAACAAGGCGCTTTTCCCAGGAAACTTTAACAGCTTATTTTTTTGAAAGAGAATTACTTGTGTTTTTTAAAGGCTTTTCCTACCTTTGTGCGCTGATTCCAAGGGGTTTTTGTAAAAACAAACAGATGGATGCCCGTTTTTATAAAAATATTGATACCTTTGCAATCCAAATTGTTAAAAATATTTAATTAAAAAGTAATTGTTAATATGCCTACAATTCAACAGTTAGTTAGAAAAGGAAGAACCAAGCTTATCGATAAAAGCAAGGCTCCGGCATTGGATTCTTGTCCACAAAGGAGAGGGGTTTGTGTTCGTGTGTATACGACTACACCTAAGAAGCCTAACTCGGCTATGCGTAAAGTAGCTCGTGTTAGATTGACTAACGGAAAAGAAGTGAATGCTTACATTCCAGGAGAAGGACATAATTTACAAGAACACTCAATCGTATTGATTCGTGGTGGTCGTGTAAAAGATCTTCCAGGTGTAAGATATCACCTTGTTCGTGGTGCTCTGGATGCTTCAGGGGTAGAAGGTCGTAAACAACGCCGTTCTAAGTATGGTACTAAGAGACCAAAAGCTAAAAAGTAATTAATTCTAGTTTCAAAAACTATGGGTTAATGTTTATGTGTTGTTCTCTATTAAGTTGAGTAAATGATCGTGAGATTTTTGAAGACTGAACCAGGCAGCTACAACGGATAACTCGTAAACTGAGAAAAAATGAGAAAGTCAAGACCAAAAAAAAGGATTTTATTGCCAGACCCAAAATTTAATGATGTTTTGGTGACAAGATTCGTGAATGACTTAATGGTTGATGGAAAGAAAAATCTTTCTTTCAAAGTGTTTTATGATGCTTTGGATATCGTTAAGGCAAAAACAGAAAAGCTTGAAAAATCTCCTTTGGAGATCTGGAAAAAAGCTTTAGAAAATATTACTCCATTAGTTGAGGTGAAAAGCCGACGCGTAGGTGGAGCTACCTTCCAAGTTCCTACAGAGATTCGTCCTGAAAGAAAAGTGTCTATTGCTATTAAAAGTATGATACTTTATGCCCGTAAAAGATCTGGTAAATCTATGGCTGAAAAATTGGCTGCTGAAATTGTTGGCGGTTACAATGAAGAGGGTGGAGCTTACAAGAAAAAAGAAGATACACATAGAATGGCCGAAGCTAACCGTGCTTTTGCTCACTTTAGATTTTAGTAATCGTTAACTGATTCTTAAAGAAATGGCAAAAAGAGATTTAAAATTCACCAGGAATGTTGGTATTATGGCACACATTGATGCCGGTAAGACAACTACCACAGAGCGTATTTTGTACTATACTGGAGTTTCTCACAAAATTGGTGAGGTGCATGATGGTGCTGCTACAATGGACTGGATGGAACAAGAGCAAGAGCGAGGTATTACAATTACTTCTGCTGCAACTACATGTTTCTGGAACTACAATAGCGATAAATATCAAGTTAATATTATTGATACCCCAGGTCACGTTGATTTTACTGTAGAGGTAGAACGTTCGTTACGTGTTTTGGATGGTGCTGTTGCATGTTTCTGTGCGGTAGGTGGTGTTGAGGCACAATCTGAAACAGTTTGGAGACAAGCTGATAAATATAAAGTACCACGTATGGGTTTTGTGAATAAGATGGACCGTTCTGGTGCTGACTTTTTCAAAGCTGTTCGTGAGGTTAAAGAGAAATTAGGAGCTAATCCTATTCCTATTCAAATTCCTATCGGATCTGAAGAAAGCTTTAAAGGTGTGGTTGATTTGATCGCTATGAAAGCTGTTATTTGGTACGATGATGAGAATGGAACTAATTATACCTTGGAAGAAATTCCAGATTATTTAGTTGCTGATGCAAAAGAGTGGAGAGAAAAATTAGTTGAAGCTGTAGCTGAACAAGATGAAGAGCTTTTAGAGCGCTTCTTTGAAGATCCAGATTCAATTACTGAGGACGAAATGATTGCGGTTATACGTAAAGCTACCATTGGTATGCATATCGTTCCAATGTTGTGTGGTTCTGCATTTAAAAATAAAGGTGTTCAACGTTTGTTGGATGCGATGATTGCTTACTTGCCATCTCCTCTAGATATTGAAGCTATTACAGGTGTAGATCCTGAAAATGATGAAATCGTTTCAAGACAACCTTCAGTAGATGAGCCATTGGCTGCATTGGCATTTAAAATTGCAACCGATCCATTTGTAGGTCGTTTAGCATTTACCCGTGTATATTCGGGTTCTATTGATGCTGGTTCTTACGTTTATAATGTTCGAACAGGTAATAAAGAACGTATTTCTCGTTTGTACCAAATGCATTCAAATAAGCAAAATGCAATTGATAGAGTGGAAGCAGGAGATATTTGTGCATGTGTAGGATTTAAAGATATTCGTACAGGTGATACATTGTGTCAAAAAGAAACTCCTATCGAACTTGAATCAATGGATTTCCCGGATCCAGTTATCGGTATTGCTGTTGAGCCATTGACTCAAAAAGATGTTGATAAAATGGGTATGGCTTTAGCTAAATTGGCTGAGGAAGATCCAACATTCCAGGTTAAGACTGACGAAGAATCAGGACAAACAGTAATTAGTGGTATGGGTGAACTTCACTTGGATATCATTATTGACCGTTTGAAACGTGAATTTAAAGTAGAATGTAATCAGGGAGCACCTCAGGTTGCTTACAAGGAAGCAATTACAGGTACTGTTAATCACCGTCAAGTGTTCAAAAAGCAGTCTGGTGGTCGTGGTAAATTTGCTGATATCATTTTCAACTTATCTCCTGTGGATGCTGATTTTGAAGGTGAAGGATTGCAGTTTGTTGATAAGGTTAAGGGGGGTAACATTCCTAAGGAATTTATTCCATCTGTACAGAAAGGCTTTGTTGAAGCAATGAAAAATGGTGTTTTGGCAGGTTATACTGTTGATACATTAAAAATTGAATTGCTTGACGGATCTTTCCACCCAGTAGATTCAGATCAGCTTTCTTTTGAATTGGCGGCTAAGCAAGGTTTCAGAGAAGCTTGTGCTAAGGCAGGACCAGTTCTACTTGAGCCTATCATGAAAATTGAGGTTATTACTCCTGAAGAATATATGGGAGATATTATTGGTGACTTGAATAAGCGTAGAGGTCAGATTGAAGGCATGGAGTCTAAACACGGTGCTCGTGTTGTTGATGCTATGGTTCCATTGTCAGAACAATTCGGATATGTTACTATTTTGAGAACCTTATCCTCTGGTCGTGCAAATTCTTCTATGGAATTTGATCACTTTGCTGAGGTGCCAAAAGGTATTGCAAAAGAAGTGGTTGAGAAAGCCAAGGGTAAAGTTGAATTACTATAGTTTATATCGTATAATATTAGAAAATATGAGCCAAAAAATTAGAATAAAACTGAAATCTTACGATCACAACTTAGTTGATAACTCAGCTGAGAAAATCGTAAAGACAGTTAAGGCTACAGGTGCAGTGGTTAGTGGTCCTATTCCACTTCCAACTCACAAAAGAATTTTTACCGTTCTTCGTTCAACTTTTGTGAACAAGAAATCAAGAGAGCAGTTTCAGCTTTCTTCTTTCAAACGCTTAATTGATATTTACAGTTCTACTGCAAATACAATTGATGCACTTATGAAACTAGAGTTGCCTAGTGGAGTAGAAGTAGAGATTAAAGTTTGATAAACTGTTAGATTTATTTTTAAAAAAATAAAGAAAATGCCAGGATTAATTGGAAAAAAAATCGGAATGACTTCCGTTTACAGTGCCGAGGGAAAAAATATTCCATGCACTGTCATTGAGGCAGGTCCATGTGTTGTAACCCAGATCAAAACAGTTGATACTGATGGTTATGAAGCACTTCAGTTGGCTTTTGACGAAAAGAAAGAAAAGCGAACAACGAAGGCGCTAGATGGGCACTTTAAAAAGGCAAATACCAGCCCTAAGAAAAAACTAGTTGAATTCAGCGATTTTGATGCTGAATACAAATTAGGAGATGTTATTACCGTTGATATTATGAAAGAATCTGCTTTTGTAGATGTAACAGGAATATCTAAAGGTAAAGGATTTCAAGGGGTAGTGAAACGTCATGGTTTTGGCGGAGTAGGTGGACAAACTCACGGTCAACATAACCGTTTGCGTGCTCCTGGTTCTATTGGTGCTGCATCGTATCCAGCCAGAGTATTTAAAGGCATGAGAATGGCCGGACGTACAGGCGGAGACACTGTGAAGGTTGAAAACCTTCAGGTTCTTAAGGTAATTCCTGAGAACAATTTATTATTAGTTAAAGGATCTCTTCCAGGGTCTAAAGGTTCATATGTAATTATTGAAAAGTAATGGAATTAGCAATTTTAAATACATCTGGAGAAGATACGGGCAGAAAAATTGAGTTGAATGACTCGGTTTTTGCAATAGAGCCAAACGATCATGCAATTTACTTAGACGTTAAGCAATACTTAGCGAACCAACGCCAGGGAACTCACAAATCGAAAGAAAGAGCTGAGATCTCAGGTAGTACTAAGAAAATTAAGAAGCAAAAAGGTACTGGTACAGCTCGTGCGGGTAGCATTAAATCGCCTGTATTCAGAGGGGGAGGACGAGTATTCGGTCCACGTCCAAGAAACTATAGTTTCAAATTGAATAAAAAATTAAAACAATTAGCACGTAAATCAGCTTTGTCATTAAAAGCTAAAAATGACGGCTTGTTGGTTATTGAAGATTTCAGTTTTGACGCTATAAAGACAAAAAGTTTTGTTGAACTTCAAAATAACTTGAAAGTATCTGATAAAAAAGTACTTTTAGTGCTAACTGAAGACAATAAAAACATATATTTGTCTTCTCGTAATTTGAAGAATGTTGAAGTTGTACGTGTTTCTGACCTTGCAACTTACGATATTATGAAAGCTTCAACTTTGTTATTTGTAGAGAGCTCAGTAAAAGGGCTCGATGAAATGTTTAAACTAAATTAAGTTTAAAAGATGGAAATTTTAATCAAGCCGATCGTTACTGAGAAAATGACAGCCCAAAGCGAAAAGTTAAATTGCTTTGGTTTTGTTGTGGATCGCAGAGCAAAGAAGATCGAAATTAAAAAGGCGGTAGAGTCAATGTACAACGTTAAAGTAGCGGCTGTTAATACCATGAATTATCAAGGTAAAAAGAAAAGTCGTTTTACTAAGGCTGGTGCAATTGAAGGAAGAACTGCTTCTTTTAAGAAAGCGATCATAACTTTAGTTGAAGGTGATAAAATAGATTTTTATAGCAATATTTAATTAGAAAATGGCTGTACGTAAATTAAGACCTGTAACCCCTGGTCAAAGACATAAGATTCTTAATACCTTTGAGCAGGTTACTACAGACAAACCTGAAAAATCATTGTTAAGACCAATGAAAAAAACTGGTGGTAGAAATAACTCCGGTAAGATGACAATGAGATATATAGGTGGTGGTCACAAAAGAAGATATCGAGTTATTGATTTCAAAAGAGACAAAGATGGCGTTCCAGCCAATGTGGTTTCGATTGAGTACGATCCAAACCGTACTGCACGCATAGCTTTGCTAGTGTATGCTGACGGTGAGAAGCGTTACATCGTCGCACCAAACGGACTGGAAGTAGGTCAAACTTTGCTTTCTGGCGATAAAGTAGCTCCTGAAATCGGAAATTCAATGCCATTATCTGATATCCCATTAGGTACCATAGTTCATAATATTGAATTAAGACCCTCTCAAGGTGCAGTAATGGCTCGTAGCGCTGGTGCATATGCTCAACTCGTAGCACGAGAAGGCAAATATGCATCTATCAAATTACCTTCTGGTGAGGTTCGAATGATTCTTGTAACCTGTAAGGCTACTATTGGAGTTGTTTCGAATGCTGACCATGCGTTAGAAAGAAGTGGTAAAGCTGGTCGTACTCGATGGTTAGGAAGAAGACCAAGAGTTCGTGGTGTGGTTATGAATCCAGTTGATCACCCAATGGGTGGTGGTGAAGGTAAATCTTCAGGAGGACATCCACGTTCTAGAACAGGTGTTCTAGCTAAAGGTTTCAAAACCAGAGCTAAAAAGAATGCTTCTAATAGGTATATTGTTGAAAGAAGGAAAAAATAATTTGATAATTAAATTGTTATGAGTCGTTCATTAAAAAAAGGACCTTTTATCGATTTCAAACTGGAAAGACGAGTATTGGGACAAAACGAATCAGGGAAAAAAACTGTTGTTAAAACCTGGTCAAGACGTTCAATGATCTCTCCAGATTTCGTAGGTCATACGATCGCCGTTCACAACGGAAACAAATTCATTCCTGTTTATGTTACTGAAAACATGGTAGGACATAAATTAGGTGAATTTGCACCAACTCGTACTTTTAGAGGACATGCAGATAAGAAAAAACGATAAGCATGTCATTGGTTTTAATTAACATTTTGAATTTGTAAAAATGGGTGCAAGAAAAAGAATAAGAGCAAACCAAATAAAGGAGGAAAATAAGAGCAAAGCATTTGCTAGCTTGAAAAATGTTCCTACTTCACCTCGCAAAATGAGACTGGTTACCGATATGGTACGAGGTATGGAGGTGAACCGAGCTTTAGATGTACTTCGTTTCAGTCCGAAGGAAGCATCAAATCGCGTAGAAAAACTATTGCTTTCAGCTATTGCCAATTGGCAAGCTAAGAATGAGGGCCAAAGAATTGAGGAAAGCGCATTGTACGTTAAAGAAATTAGCGTAGATTCAGCGAGAATCCTTAAGCGTCTTAGACCAGCTCCTCAGGGAAGAGCACATAGAATTAAAAAGAGATCAAATCATGTAACTATATTGTTGGGCAGCAAAGTAGCTGAAGCCGATAGTACTAAAGAATAGTTAGAATGGGACAAAAAGTAAATCCAATTGGAAATAGACTAGGAATCATCAAAGGATGGGATTCTAACTGGTTTGGCGGAAAAAACTACGGCGATAAGCTTGTTGAAGATACCAAAATAAGAAAATACCTAAATGCTCGTTTAGCGAAGGCAAGTATTTCTAAAATCATTATCGAGAGAACTCTAAAGTTGATTACAATCACTGTAAACACTGCTCGTCCTGGTATTATTATCGGAAAAGGTGGTCAAGAGGTTGACAAATTGAAAGAAGAGTTAAAAAAGATTACTGACAAAGAAGTACAAATTAACATCTTTGAAATTAAGCGTCCCGAAATGGATGCTGTAATCGTTGCTAATAATATTGCTCGTCAAATCGAAGGTCGTATCGCCTATCGTCGTGCAATTAAGATGGCTGTTGCTTCTACTATGAGAATGGGTGCAGAGGGAGTTAAAATCCAAATTTCTGGTCGTTTGAATGGAGCTGAAATGGCTCGTTCTGAAATGTACAAGGAAGGACGTACTCCACTACATACCTTAAGAGCTGATATCGATTATTGTTTGGCCGAAGCGTTAACAACTTACGGTCTTCTTGGTATCAAAGTTTGGATCTGTAAAGGTGAAGTTTACGGTAAACGTGACTTAACCCCTAATGCCGGATTACGTGATGGCAGAGGTCCAAAAGGAAAAGGTGGTTTTAATAGAAGAAAAAAGAAGTAGTCTTTAAATTTTAAAGAATTAGTACGATGTTACAACCAAAAAGGACAAAATTTAGGAGACAACAAAAGGGACGAATCAAAGGGAATGCCGGTCGTGGTACAGAACTAGCATTTGGATCTTTTGGGATCAAATCACTTGAAACTAAGTGGATCACTGGTCGTCAAATTGAAGCTGCTCGTGTGGCAGTAACCCGATATATGCAAAGACAAGGTCAAATCTGGATCAGAATTTTTCCAGATAAGCCAATCACTAAGAAACCTGCAGAGGTTCGTATGGGTAAAGGTAAAGGTTCACCAGAAGGATTCGTTGCTCCTGTTTCACCAGGAAGAATGTTATTCGAATGCGAAGGAGTACCTTTCGAAGTTGCTAAAGAAGCATTGCGCTTAGCAGCTCAAAAGTTACCTGTTACTACCAAGTTTGTCGTAAGACGTGATTATGTTGAAAATTCAAATGATTAATCATGAAGAATTCAGAAATTAAAGAGTTAACAACACAGGAAATAGTAGAAAGGGTAGGTTCAGAAAAATCTACATTAACTCGATTCAAGCTAAATCACGCTATTTCACCTTTGGAAAATCCTTTGCAAATTAAGGTAACCCGACGTAACATTGCTAGACTTGTAACTGAGTTGCGTCACAGGCAATTAACTGAAAAGTAAACAAGTGATGGAAAGAAATCTTAGAAAAGAACGTATCGGGGTTGTGGTAAGCAATAAAATGGAGAAATCCATAACTATTGTTGTGCATACCAAAGAAAAGCACCCAATTTACGGCAAGTTTGTGAATAAGTCGAAGAAATTCACTGCTCACGACGAAGAAAACACCTGCAATGAAGGTGATACCGTAAAAATCATGGAAACCCGACCTATTAGTAAAAACAAGAGTTGGAGATTAGTTGAAATAATAGAAAGAGCTAAGTAAACATGATACAAACAGAAAGTAGACTAAATGTAGCTGATAACAGCGGAGCCAAAGAAGTTCTTTGTATTCGAGTGTTGGGCGGTACAAAAAAGCGTTATGCTTCTATCGGCGATAAAATCGTTGTTACCGTAAAAAATGCTATAGCCGGTTCCGACATGAAAAAGGGAACAGTAACAAAAGCGGTTGTTGTTCGCACCAAAAAAGAGATTAGAAGACCAGACGGATCCTATATTCGCTTCGATGATAACGCATGTGTATTATTGAATACAACTGGTGAAATGAGAGGAACCCGTATTTTTGGACCTGTTGCAAGAGAATTGCGAGATTCTGATATGAAGATCGTTTCTCTGGCACCAGAAGTTTTATAATCTTTGAAAACCTAGAACAATGCGAAAAAAGTTACATATTAAAAAAGGTGATACCGTTATTGTAAACTCAGGGGAATCTAAAGGTATGGAAGGTAAAGTATTAGAAGTATTAGTAGAAAAGCAACGAGCAATTGTTGAAGGAGCTAATATGATTTCTAAGCATACTAAACCTAATGCTGAAAATCCTCAGGGCGGTATTGTTAAGAAAGAAGCAGGAATTCACATTTCTAATTTGAATGTGAAAGACGCTTCAACCGGAAAGGCTACCAGAATTGGTAGACGTTTGGGTGACAACAATAAATTAGTTAGATACTCTAAAAAGTCAGGGGAGGAGATTAAGTAATGAGCTATATACCGACTCTTAAAAAACAATACACAGAAGAAGTTGTTCCTACTTTAATGAAGGAATTCAGCTACAAAACTGTGATGCAAGCACCAAAATTAACGAAGATAGTAATTAATCAAGGTGTTGGTTCGGCAATTGCTGACAAGAAAATTTTAGAATTTTCGGTAAACGAAATGACTTCAATTACTGGTCAAAAAGCAGTTCAAACTCTTTCTTCGAAAGATATTTCTAACTTTAAACTTCGTAAAGGTATGCCAGTTGGTACAACTGTTACCTTGCGTCGTGAGCGCATGTACGAATTTCTTGAGAAATTGGTTCGTGTTGCTTTGCCACGTATTCGTGACTTTAAAGGTATCAATGGAAAACTTGACGGTAGAGGAAACTATACTTTAGGTATCGAAGAGCAAATTATCTTCCCAGAGATTGTTTTGGATGAAATAAACAAAATTATGGGAATGAATATTACCTTCGTTACAACTGCGAATACCGATGAGGAAGCATTTGCTTTATTAAAGGAATTTGGGTTACCATTTAAAAATCTAAAAAAATAAGACGATGGCTAAAGAATCAATGAAAGCTCGCGAAGTAAAGCGTCAAAAACTAGTTGCAAAATACGCAGCAAAGAGAGCTCAACTTAAAGAGGAAGGCGATTATATCGCTCTTAGTCGTTTGCCAAAAAACTCTTCTCCAGTAAGATTGCACAACAGATGTAAACTAACTGGTCGTCCTAAAGGATACATGAGACAATTCGGTATTAGTCGTATCACTTTTCGTGAAATGGCTTCTTCTGGATTAATTCCTGGTGTAAAGAAGGCAAGTTGGTAACCAGATTAGTTTGTAAAAACAAGTTTTGTTAAATATTGTCCCGAGCAATCGGGATCAATTTAATTTATTTAAAATGACAGATCCAATAGCAGATTTTCTTACACGTCTAAGAAATGGGATTATGGCTAAGCACAAAGTGGTAGACATTCCTGCATCTAACGTGAAAAAAGAAATGACAAAAATTCTTAAGGATAAAGGTTATATCCTTAATTACAAATTTGTTGATGATGGCATTCAAGGAACTATTAAAATTGCCTTGAAATTCAATCCAGAAACAAAAATTTCTGCAATTAAAAATCTTAAAAGGGTTAGTAAACCTGGATTAAGAAAATATTGTGGAGCATCTGAATTACCACGTGTACTAAACGGTTTGGGAATTGCAATTCTCTCTACTTCTCAGGGAGTAATGACTGATAAGGAAGCTCGTCAGAAAAACGTTGGTGGCGAAATAATGTGTTACGTTTATTAATAAAGGAGGATAGAAATGTCACGAATTGGAAAATTACCTATCGATTTGCCTGCCGGAGTAAGCGTAACGGTGAATAAAGATAATTCAGTAACTGTTAAAGGACCTAAGGGTGAATTAACTCAACAAATTGATGTTGACATCAAAGTATCTGTAGAAGATAATACAGTTGTGTTGGAACGTCCATCAGAGCAAAAAAGACACAAAGCCATGCATGGTTTGTATCGCTCGTTGATGAACAACATGGTATTTGGTGTTACTGAAGGATATAAATTACAGCAAGAACTAGTTGGTGTAGGTTTCCGTGCCACTTCAAAAGGACAACTTTTGGAGTTAGCTTTAGGTTACTCTCACCTTATTCACTTGGAGATTGCTCCTGAGGTGAATGTAACTGCGGTAACAGAAAAGCGTGCTAACCCGATCATTACATTAGAAAGTTGTGACAAACAACTTATCGGTCAGGTTGCTGCTAAAATCAGATCATTCAGAAAACCTGAGCCATATAAAGGTAAAGGTGTTAAATTTGTTGGTGAACAGCTTAGAAGAAAAGCTGGTAAATCTGCGGGTAAATAATTTCTTAAAACAGTAAATTATGGCTTTAACTAAGCAAGATAGAAGACTTAGAATTAAAAGAAGAATTCGTAAGTCAATTGCTGGAACTGCTGAAAGACCTAGAATGTCAGTTTTTCGCTCTAACAAGCAGATTTCAGTACAAATTATTGATGATTTATCAGGAAAGACTATAGTTGCTGCTTCCTCTTTGATTAAAGATATCGCTGAGAAAACAACAACTAAGCTTGAACAAGCTGAGCTAGTAGGTCAAGCAATTGCTGAAAAAGCTGTTGCTGCCGGTATTACTAGTGTTGTATTCGATAGAAATGGTTATCTATACCATGGTAGAATTAAATCTTTAGCGGACGCTGCTCGTAATAGTGGCCTTAAATTTTAATAATTATGGCAGATAATAAGAATATAAAAACTAGCGATGCAGATCTTAAAGATAGGCTTGTTGCTATTAATCGAGTTACTAAAGTAACAAAAGGTGGTAGAACTTTTAGTTTTTCTGCAATTGTTGTGGTAGGAGACGAAAAAGGATTAGTAGGTTGGGGACTTGGTAAAGCAAACGAAGTAACTACAGCTATTTCTAAAGGTGTTGACGCAGCGAAGAAAAACTTGATCAAAGTTCCAGTTTATAAGGGAACAATACCTCATGAACAACTTTCAAGATTTGGTGGAGCTGAAGTTTTCCTTAAGCCTGCTTCTCATGGTACCGGAGTAAAAGCTGGTGGTGCGATGCGTGCAGTATTAGAGAGTGTTGGAGTAACTGATGTTTTGGCAAAGTCAAAAGGTTCATCAAACCCACATAACCTTGTGAAAGCAACTATTGGAGCATTAGCTGAATTAAGAGATGCTCATACCGTTGCCGAACACAGAGGTGTTTCATTAGATAAAGTGTTTAACGGTTAACAAATAAGGAAATGGCTAAGATTAAAATTACTCAGGTAAAGAGCAAAATTGGAAGCACTGATCGCCAAAAGAAAACCTTGGAAGCATTGGGATTAAACAAGATCAATGCAACTGTTGAACATGAAGCTACTCCTCAAATTAAGGGGATGGTAGTTAAGGTGCAACACCTTGTTTCCGTTGAAGAATAATCATTGTTAATATTTAGTATTAAATAGATATGGACTTAAGTAACTTAAAACCCGCACAAGGATCTGTTAAGAATTCGAAAAGAATAGGTCGCGGACAAGGATCTGGTAGAGGTGGTACTTCAACCAGAGGACATAAAGGTGCGAAGTCAAGATCTGGATACTCTAAAAAAGTTGGTTTCGAAGGTGGTCAAATGCCTTTACAACGAAGAGTTCCTAAGTTTGGATTTAAGAACATTAATAGAAAAGAATATAAAGCTATTAATGTTGAAGTTTTACAAGCCTTAGCAGAAAAGAATAACATTACTACAATCGACAAAGAAGTTTTGATAGCAGCTGGTATGATGTCAAAAAATGACAATGTTAAGATTTTAGGAAATGGAACTATTACTGCGAAGCTAGAAGTTAAAGCTCACGCATTCTCAAAATCGGCTATTGCAGCAATTGAAGCAGCCGAAGGAACAGTTGTTAAATTGTAAGTTTAGATATGAAAGGTTTAATAGAAACATTGAAGAACATCTGGAAGATTGAAGATTTAAGATCTAGAATCTTAACAACTTTCGGTCTTGTGTTAGTGTATCGTTTAGGTACTATGGTTGTTTTGCCAGGGGTAGACCCTGCACAGTTAGGCGCGTTAAAAACGCAAACTCAAGACGGAGTTTTGGGATTATTAGATATGTTTTCCGGAGGAGCATTTTCGAATGCATCAATCTTCGCATTAGGAATCATGCCTTATATCTCTGCTTCTATTGTAATTCAGTTAATGGGAATTGCGGTTCCATATTTTCAAAAATTGCAACGTGAGGGCGAAAGTGGTCGTCGAAAAATCAATCAAATTACAAGGTATCTAACAGTAATTATACTTGTACTTCAAGCACCTGGTTATCTATTAAACTTGCATTCACAACTACCTGAAGCAGCCTTTATTCTTAAAGGCACTCTATTTACAGTATCATCTGTGATGATTCTTGCAGCAGGATCGATGTTTATCATGTGGTTAGGGGAAAAAATTACCGATAAAGGAATCGGTAATGGTATTTCAATTATCATCATGATCGGTATTATTGCAAGATTACCATTCTCATTCTTCGCAGAATTACTTTCAAAAATTGAAGGGCAAGGAGGAGGACTAATTCTATTGGTTTTAGAAATCATTGTTTTATTCCTAGTTTTTGCAGCTACAATCTTGTTAGTTCAGGGAACCAGAAAGATACCTGTACAGTATGCAAAAAGAATCGTAGGAAACAAACAATATGGTGGGGTTCGCCAGTACATTCCTTTAAAAGTGAATGCTGCTGGTGTAATGCCGATCATTTTTGCGCAAGCAATTATGTTTTTGCCAATGGCGTTTGTTAACTATGCTAGTTCCGATGCGTTAACTGGAGTAGCAGCAGCTTTATCCAATTTCACTGGATTTTGGTACAATGCTCTTTTCTTTGTAATGATTGTATTATTCACTTATTTTTATACAGCAATTACAGTTAATCCAACGCAAATGGCTGAGGATATGAAAAAGAATGGCGGTTTTATTCCTGGTATAAAGCCTGGAAAAAAGACTATCGACTTTTTAGATACTGTTATGTCTCGCATTACTTTGCCAGGATCAATATTTTTAGGTCTAGTTGCAATTTTGCCTGCCTTTGCTATGATAGCTGGAGTGAATAATCAATTTGCACATTTTTATGGCGGTACTTCTTTATTGATTTTAGTAGGTGTTGTATTGGATACTTTACAACAAATTGAAAGTCATCTTTTGATGCGTCACTACGATGGATTGATGAAGTCTGGAAGAATAAAAGGTAAAACTCCGGGAGGAGCTGCGGCTTATTAAAATATTTTTGCTTTCTTTGCAGTGATTTTTTACAAAACCGAAGAGGAGATAGAATTGCTTAAATTAAGCAATGAGCTGGTGGCTAAGACTTTAGGTATTTTATCAAGAGAAATTGCCCCTGGTGTATCAACTTTACGCTTGGATAAAATTGCAGAGGAGTACATAAGAGACAATGGCGGTAAACCAGGGTTTCTGGGTTACGATGGATTCCCGAATACCTTGTGTGTTTCTATAAACAAACAAGTGGTTCACGGAATTCCATCTAGCTATGAGCTGAAACAAGGAGATATTGTTTCCTGCGATTGCGGTGTTTTAATGAATGGTTTTTATGGCGATTCATCATATACCTTTAGCGTGGGAACTGTTAACACTGAGGTTCAGCGACTGTTGAAGATTACTAAAGAAGCATTGTTTCTTGGAATAGAACAAGCTATCGAAGGTAATCATTTAGGCGACATAGGTTTTGCCATTCAAAAACATGCAGAACAGAATTCTTTTTCTGTTGTTCGAGAAATGGTAGGGCACGGAATTGGGAGAAATCTTCATGAAGATCCACAAGTTCCAAATTTTGGAAAAAGTGGACGTGGATTGAAATTGAGAGAAGGACTAGTCCTGGCAATTGAACCGATGTTGAATCTAGGTAAAAGAGATATTTACCAAGATGCTGATGGATGGGCAATTGTTACTGCTGACGGAAAACCTGCAGCACATTTTGAACATACCGTGGTAGTTCGAAAGGGAAAGGCTCAGATCTTATCCAATTTTGAATTTATTGAAGATATAAACTAATAAAATTTAATGAGCTTATGGCTAAACAGCCTTCAATAGAACAAGATGGTACAATTACCGAGGCATTATCTAATGCAATGTTTCGTGTAGAACTTGAAAATGGACATGTGATTACAGCTCACATTTCCGGTAAAATGAGAATGCACTACATTAAGATTTTACCTGGTGATAAGGTAAAGGTGGAAATGTCCCCTTATGATCTTACAAAAGGGCGCATTACTTTTAGATACAAAAATTAAATTTAATAATAATGAAAGTAAGAGCATCTGTAAAGAAACGTTCCGAAGATTGCAAAATCGTTAGAAGAAAAGGACGTTTGTATGTGATTAATAAAAAGAATCCTAAGTTCAAGCAACGTCAAGGATAATTTGTAAACTATTGTAATAGATAAATATTTTAATTTATGGCTAGAATTGTTGGAGTTGATTTGCCTCAAAATAAAAGAGGGATAATTAGCTTGACTTATATCTACGGTATCGGTAGAAGTGCTGCTCGTCAGATTTTAGACGAAGCAGGAGTTTCTCACGATAAGCAAGTAAAGGATTGGACTGATGATGAGTCTGGTCGTATTCGTCAAGCGATTAATGCTAATTTAAAAGTTGAGGGAGAATTACGTTCTTTAAATCAACTGAATATTAAGCGTTTGATGGATATTGGTTGTTACCGTGGTATTCGTCACCGTATTGGTTTGCCAGTACGTGGTCAGAGAACCAAAAACAACTCACGTACTAGAAAAGGTAAGAGAAAAACAGTTGCTAACAAGAAAAAAGCGACTAAATAATTGTTAAGTTATGGCAAAAAAGTCAGTATCAGTTAAAAAGAGGGTAGTAAAAATTGAACCTGTAGGACAGGC